>DAOULX010000076.1:0-6908 GCA_034414775.1 Dehalococcoidales bacterium | reverse complement strand
GTCCTGCCCATGTGCAACGGTGTGATGACCGTCAACCGCGACTATACCGGCGAGACACCCTGCGGTATGAAGTTCACCACCCTGGCCGGGACCATCGGCGGCGGCCTGAGCACGCCTGGTTTTGTCGGCCACGGCAAATATAACATCACCCAGCGGAAGTTCCTCGCCGCCGAGGGCGGCCTGCTGAGGATGGTCTGGATGCCCAAGATACTCAAGGAGGAGATTGCCGAACGGTTCAACGCCCGGGCCGAAGAGCTCGGCGTACCCGACCTTCTCGATAAGGTCGCCGATGAAACGGTGGGCGTCACCGAGGACGCCATCCTGCCCTTCCTCACGGAGAAGGGACATCCCGCCCTGACCATGGACCCGATACTGGGATAAACATAGCAATGTCATTCTGAGGGAGCGAAGCGACCGAAGAACCTCGGAACCCGGGTTAAAATCCCTCCCGAGAACCGAGGCCCTTCGCTCCGCCGGGATGAATATGAAATATGACTTGACCGGACTCTAACACCGGGAAAGGAGAAGCGACTATGGCACTAACCGGAATAGAAATCTTTAAACTGCTGCCCAAGACCAACTGCGGCGACTGTGGTGTGCCCACCTGCCTGGCCTTCGCCATGAGCCTGGCCGCCGGCAAGGCGGAGTTGACGCAATGTCCACACGTCTCCGAAGAGGCCAAGAATCAGCTCTCGGAGGCATCGGCGCCGCCTATTTTACCGGTTACGATTGGCGTTGGAGAAAAGGCCCTCAAGGTAGGCGGGGAAACGGTTATGTTCCGCCATGAAAAGCGGTTCGAAAACCCGCCCGGCATCGCCATCCTCATCAGCGACACGATGCCCGACGCCGAGGTCAGCGCCCGCCTTAAGAAAGCACAGGACCTGACCTATGAAAGGGTCGGCCTTACCCTGAGCACCAACCTCGTCGCCCTGAAGGCCGAGTCCGGCGATGCCGCTAAATTCGCCTCCCTGGCCGGCAAGGTCAGTTCCGGTAGCGACGCCAATATCATCCTGATGAGCGACAATACCGATGTCCTGGCAGCCGGTCTCAAGGCCTGCACCGATAAAAAACCGCTGCTTTACGCCGCCACCAAGGACAATGCTGATGCCGTAGCCGCTCTCGCCAAGGAAAACGGCTGTCCGGTTGCCGCCAAAGCCGACGGCCTGGACGAACTGGCCGCCCTGACCGAAAAGCTGGCTGCGGCCGGACTCAAGAACATCGTCATCGATTCCGGCTCCCGGACCGTCCGCCAGGCCTTCCAGGACCAGATTGTTATCCGCAGCGCCGCCCTGAACAAAAAGTTCCGCGCCCTCGGCTATCCCACCATCGTCTTCCCCTGTGAGATGACCGATAATCCGCTTAAAGAGGCCATGATTGCCGCCATGTTCATCGCCAAGTACGCCGGTATCATCGTCCTTTCGGACTTCCAGGGCGAAAGCCTCTTCCCGCTCCTGGTGGAACGCCTTAATATCTATACCGACCCCCAGCGCCCTCTGGCTACCACCCAGGGCATCTATGAGATCAATAATCCCACCGAGAACTCCCCGCTGATGGTCACTTCCAATTTCTCCCTGACTTACTTCATAGTCTCGGGGGAGATCGAGAACAGCAAGGTGCCCAGCTTCCTCTACGTCAAGGACACCGAGGGGCTCTCCGTGATGACCTCCTGGGCGGCCGGCAAGTTCTCCGCCGATATCATCGGACCGGCCATCAAGAAGAGCGGTATGGAAGACAAGATAAAGCACCGCAAGCTCATCATCCCCGGCTATATTGCCGCCGAGAGCGGCGGGCTGGAGGAGGAGCTGCCGGACTGGGAAATTCTGGTCGGTCCCAGGGAGGCCGCCCACCTCCCCGCCTATCTCAAGTCTTGGAAGCCTTAAAGACATATAAGGAGGAACGATGATCCTTATCGGGGAAAACCTAAACGTTATATCACAGACACTTGGCCCGGCCCTGCGTGATAGAGACGCCGAACCGATTGAGGAGATGGCCAAGGCGGAGACCGAGGCCGATATTGACCTGATCGACCTCAACATCGGCCCGGCCCGCAAGGGCGGCGACGAGCTGATGAGCTGGGTCATAAATACGGTGCAGGCAGTCACCGACAAAATGCTGGCCCTGGACACGACCAACCTGGACGCCATGGAAGCCGGGTTGAAGGCACGCCAGGGACCGGCATTAATCAACTCAGTCTCACTCCAGACCAGCCGGATTGACCGGGGTCTGGAACTGGCTAAAAAATACGATGCAGAGCTTATCGGCCTGCTGTGGAGCAATGACGGCATGCCCCGCGACGTTAACGAACGCGCCATGCACACCGTCGATTTCTGCCTCAAGGCCAACGCCGCCGGTATTCCCAACGAAAAAATATGGATAGACCCCATCGCCAGCCCGATATCCGTAGAGATCAACCAGGTCAAGGCCTGCGTGGAGTTCATGGGGATGCTGGCGGAAATCGCGCCCGGCTGCAAGTCCACGGTAGGACTTTCCAACATATCAAACGGCACGCCCACTCTTCTTCGTCCCTGGCTCAACCGGACCTATATGATCATGCTGGAGCGCAACGGGCTGTATTCGGCCATCGTCGACGCCTTTGACAAAGACCTGCGGGCTATCGCGCGCGGCCAGCGACCCGATATCGTTGATCTGGTGCACCAGGTGATGGACGGAAACGCGCCCGATCCTGCCTCTCTGAACCAGGAAATGGCAAGCTACTACAAGACGACCAGGGTTCTGATGGGAGAGTCGCTTTACTCCCACTCATGGCTGGAGGTATAAAAATAATCTTAACGGTATACGGTTAATGACAAAAAAACATCCTTTACTTCAGTCGCTGCCGGAGCGTAAAGACACCTACGAACAGGCATACGAAATCGCCCTCGGGCTGTTTACCGGAATCAAGGACTATAAAGAACAGTGCCTTAAAAGCGGCGCTCATTACGTACCGGCTGAAAAAGCCATATTGATTGAATACCTGAATCGTACTTACCGGATTGATGTTTCCGACGGCGAAATAACGCTGGAAAAAAGTACCGAAGATGTGCCCGTAAGAGATAGAATCCTGATACTGCACTATTTCCAGCGCGCCGCCGGCACGCCTCTGTTAGGTAATTTCTTCACCTATAATGAACTCCAGGACGGCCTTAACTATTATCCCACCTTCTTCAAGAGAGCTTTAAAGCCCATCGTCAACAACTTCAAAGACGCGCCGGAAAAACTTCTGGAAACAGCCAGGGCGCTGGGCGGGACCAAAGCCGACTTTGGCGATACCGCCGTTAAGTTCAATGCCTTTCCCCACGTCCCGATTACGTTTGTCCTCTGGCACGGCGATGATGAGTTTCCTTCCGACGGGAATATCCTCTTCGACAGCACTATTGCCGACTACCTGCCCGCGGAAGACGTTACCGTACTCTGCGAGGTAATTGCCTGGAAACTGGTGAGACTGCTCAAGACAGGAGGTGACAACCCTGGCCGTTGATAATCTGACCAAAGCGGACGTCGAAGGAAAACTGAAAGAGGTCTTCGCTAACTACGAAGGCGAAAAGCATGAGCTTATCCCCATTCTCCAGGATACCCAGGCTGCCTTCCGCTATTTACCCGCGGCCGCCCTCAGGGAAATCGCCCGGTTTCTCAACATATCCGAGAGCACCGTTTACGGTGTCAGCACGTTTTACGCCCAATTCAAGCTGACACCCCTTGGTAAAAAGATCATCAGGATATGCCGGGGTACGGCCTGCCACGTGCGCGGTGCTTCCAAAGTCCTAGCCGAGATGGAGAAACAGCTAGGTATCAAGGCCGGCGAGACCACCGAGAACCTGGAGTACACCCTGGAGACGGTAGCCTGCATCGGGGCGTGTGCTTTAGCCCCGACGATGACATTCGATAAAGAGACTTACGGCAAAATGACGATCAAGAAAGTTGCGGAGGTACTCGGTGACAGAAGCAAAGCGGAGTAACGGCGGAAAGAGGACGATATATATCTGCCAGGGTACTGGCTGCGTCTCCGGCAAGTCGCTGGAAATAACCGAAGCCCTCAGGAAAGCCGTCTCCGAACAGGGCATCACCGGGGTCGATGTCGATTATACCGGCTGCCACGGTTTCTGTGAACAGGGCCCGGTAGCTATCGTCGAACCGGAAGGCATCTTCTATACGCACGTTTCGGTGGACGATGTCCCGGAAATCGTCGAGTCACACTTTCAGAATGGAAAGCCCGTCGAGCGCCTTTTCTATAAAGACCCGGTCTCCGGTGAGGCGATACCCTACCACAAGGATATAAAATTTTACAGCATGCAGCAGCGAATCATCCTGCGCAACTGCGGCCGTATCAATCCCGAAAAGCTCGATGACTATCTAGCCGTTAATGGCTATGAAGCCCTGAAGAAGGTCCTCAAGGAGATGAACCCGGAGCAGGTTATCGCCGAGGTCAAACGCTCCGGGCTACGGGGCCGGGGTGGGGCCGGCTTCCCCGCCGGCACCAAGTGGGAGTTCTGCCATAACGCCGCGGGTGACCAGAAATATATGATCTGCAATGCCGACGAAGGCGACCCCGGTGCTTTCATGGATCGTAGCACCATGGAAGGCGACCCCCACACCGTCATCGAAGGAATGACTATCGCCGCCTACGCCATCGGCGCTTCGGAAGGTTATATCTACATCCGCGCCGAGTATCCCCTGGCGGTAAAGCGCGTCCGTTTGGCCATCAAGCACTCCGAGGAAAGGGGGTTCCTCGGCGATAAAATACTGGGCTCGGATTTCAGCTTCCATGTCCATGTCAAGGAAGGGGCCGGTGCCTTCGTCTGCGGCGAAGAGACAGCCCTGATGGCGTCCATCGAGGGCAAGCGTGGCATGCCCCGCTCCCGTCCCCCCTTCCCGGCTACCTCCGGCCTCTGGGGCAAGCCCAGCAATATCAACAACGTCAAGACCCTGGCCACCGTTCCCGTGGTCATCAACCGGGGGGCGGACTGGTATGCCAATACCGGCACCGAAAAGAGCAAAGGCACCTGTGTCTTCGCCCTGACCGGCAAGATCGCCAACAGCGGCCTGATCGAAGTACCGATGGGCATCCAACTGCGCCAGATAATCTATGAGATCGGCGGGGGTATCCCGGGCGGCAACAAGTTCAAAGCCGTTCAGACCGGCGGTCCTTCGGGCGGCTGCCTGCCGGAATCCAATCTCGACCAGCCCGTTGACTACGAATCGCTGGCGGCCGCCGGCTCCATGATGGGTTCGGGCGGCATGGTCGTCATGGACGAGGAGACCTGCATGGTCGATGTGGCCCGTTATTTCCTATCCTTTACGCAGGCCGAGTCCTGCGGCAAGTGCGTGCCGTGCCGCGTGGGCACCAAGCAGATGCTCGATATCCTGGAACGGCTTTGTGCCGGCAAAGGCAAACCGGAGGACATCCCCCTGCTGGAAAAGTTGGGCGACCATATTAAAGCCGGGTCGCTCTGCCAGCTCGGGCAGACGGCCCCCAATCCCATCCTGACCACCCTGCGCTACTTCCGTGACGAGTATGAAGCCCACATCTATGAAAAGAGGTGCCCGGCCAAATCCTGCACCGCCCTGACCTCCTTCTTCATCCTGCCGGACAAGTGTCAGGGCTGCGGCATCTGCCTGCGGGCCTGCCCCGCCGGCTGTATCCGGGGGGACAAGCGCATGGTGCACATCATCGACCAGGAGAAGTGCATCAAGTGCGGCACCTGCCTGGAGGTCTGCCCGGAGCGCTTTGGCGCCATCGCCAAAGTCTCCGGCGAAATCATTGAAGTCCCCGACGAGCCGATACCGGTCGTGGAAAAGCCGAAGGCGGAGAAGACTACCTAGCAAGACTGTCATCCTGAGCGTCTTTTGTCATCCTGAGCGAAGCGAAGGATATCGGGGTGGGGTCTTATGAATACAGCCTTGTATTTCCTTGTTTCCCCATCCCCCTGACCCCCTTCCCGAAGCCGATTCTTGAGAATGTATGAGTTCATAAGATTGCCAATATAGTTCAAACCGACGGAGCAAGGCTACCATCAGATGAACCAGGCTCTCAAACAACACGTCGAGGTTAATTACACACGCTGACTAGGCGCACCCTTTTCTGTTTTGATGTAATATCGCGGTCGTCCAACCAGCAAGAAAGTGACAGTCTTTGGAAATGAGCCATTAATTTAAACGCCGGTGCGGCACAATGATCAATAAAAACAATAGTATCTACACTTATCTATGTGGTTTCCCTAGGAATAAGGGAAGAATTTACATATATGCCGAATGAGGGTAATTGATACAATAACTACTTACCTCGATTAGTCTTACGATATCCCTATTAGGCGTTGATCACCATTTCATCGTGATAGCAGTAAGTAACTGCACCAGTCCTGGAATCATTTCGGTTACGAGTCTACTTATTACTATGGCAACTAATGGGACGGTAAGACGGGAGGAGAGTCGAACTCCACCTGAAACAACTTTTAGTCGGGTAGGTATGTCTTAGCTCTTTTTTATCGGCTGATAGTCTTTACCCGGGCAAACTATCTCTCGACTACTTTATTACCCTTTTCCCAGATTACTGCTTATATCATTCTGTGAACCAGGTCGAGACTGCCTCGTTTTCTTAGAGGCTATTGATTATGACCCGCCAAGTAAATATCAAGGTATCTACGATTTATTTATATATTTTTTTGTTTCTATGGCATATGTTTATGTTTTGTTTACTATATTAGTAGTATCAAGTAGGAGTACGATATTGACCCCGCAGGGACGGCTATAAAGTCAATGCGTTTCTACGGGATGGACAATTTGGCGAGATTCCTTGAAAGGTAAGGTTCAATGGGAAACATTGCTGTATCCAGCGCAACCGATGAATTGACTGCCACGAATCCGATGCCGATTTACCTATCGAATGAAAATTATAAAACGATTTTTGATAA
>DAOULX010000075.1:0-26336 GCA_034414775.1 Dehalococcoidales bacterium | reverse complement strand
CCGTTGCACATGGGCAGGACGGCGGCGATGGCTTCGCAGCAGCCGCAGGTGGTCATGGGATCGATGACGATGCTGTAGAAGTTATAGTGGTCTATCTTGCCCCGGGAGGCCGTCGTGACGAACTCGTTGACGCCCTTCCACTGACCGAGCTTCTGGTCGATGGTCTCACCCTTGGGGACGGGCTGGTTGGGGCCGGTGGGATTAATCTCATAGGCGGCCTTGCAGTCCATCCAGTTGTAGGAGCCGCAGAGTCCGGTCCTTTCCGGACTGATGACGCAGACATGGCTGGGGGCGAAGGACTGGCACAGCGTGCAGGAGTAGTAGGTATCGGTGGTCTCGTCGGTCATACCCTCGATGCGGGTGTCCCTGGTCGTGTAGACCTCACGGGCCTGCTCCAGAACTTTGTTGACATCTTCTTCCTTGGTATAGAGCTTGACCTGGAGTTTATCGAAGATACGGCCGAAGTCCTGGTGGAGCTTGGCGTGCAGGATGACGCCGATATCTTTCAACGCGAAGCCTTTTTCGACGGCCTGCTTGCTGACGCGCAGCCAGGCGATGTCCCGCTGGCCGATGTGCATGACGCCCTGGGCGTAGTTAATGAGGTGGTGGATTTGCCGCTCCAGGATAGGCTCGAAGTCGTCCTGCATCTCGCGGCCGGCAACCTCGACGGCGATGGCTAGGGGCAGGCGGGAGCCGGCCTCGATATCCGCCAGCTCAGGGCCGATAACCTCAACCTTGCCGTCCTCGACCTCATCCATGTCCTTGGAGGTGACCCATTCCACCATATGGGTGCGGCCGCCGCCGGCCTCCAGGTAGATATCATCGCCGCGGACACGCTCGCCCTCGAAGGCGGGCCCGAAGGCGACCGGAATAGGCACCTCGGTGACGGTGACCTTAAGGCCCCGGACCTCGATGGACTTGCTGACGATATCCTCGTGGTCGATGTTGGAGACAACGTGCTCGTAGGTGCAGACGCCGGTGGGCAGGATTTCCGGTATCGGCGTATCGGCGACGACGGGGAAGCCCCAGTTGATGGCACCGGCACCGTTGGCGTACCACTCGTCGGTGACGTCGCCCAGCGTCATGGCAAAGGCAAAAACGCGGTCCTTATTGTAGATAAGGATTTTCCGGTAATCGCCGGCCTCGATGCCGCCGAAGGACATGGCCGCCCGGGTGGCGAAGCCCATGGCGAAGACCGCCCCGCTGACATCCGGGCTGAAGGAGACCAGCCGGGTCCCCCAACCGATCTGGAGGCCGGCTTCGACGAGCTGCTCGGAGAACCTGACCCCCTGATGTTCGCCGGCCATGAAGACGTAGAGGTTCTTTTTCTGAAGCTCCTCGGCGATGTCTTTGGCAATATCGGGAGTCGGCGCGGCGCCGAGTATGGCCGCAAAGCCGGGCGCGGTGCCATCGACGAACTCTACGCCCCTCTTCCTCATGATAACGTCATCGGCAGCCCCGAGCCAGATCTTGTCTTCGGTAACGTCTTCACCCCGGAGGTAAAAATCGGGGTCCTTCAGGTACCGGATGGCTTCGATCATCTCTTCAGCCCAGAAGGTGATCATGCCGGCATCGAGAGTGGGGCCCAGGAAGGGCAGGTGGTGCTCCGCCCTGACAGGCGGGGGCAGCAGGGCCTTGCATTTCTTGAGCACCGCCTCCATATCACCGAGCTTTTCCACCTTCATGCCGGTGATACCATAGATTATCGGCAGGTAGTAGGCGGTGTTGGGGAAACCGACCAGTTCGTTGGCTCCCCATTTGTCCATGGCTTCCTGCCAATCTTTTTCGGCATGGCCGACAATCTTGTGGGCACCGTTGATGGCCGCCGATGCGATTATTTTGGACATCAGTTATTCCTCCTTATTTCAACGATGGCCTAGCCTTCCAGCTCGCGCCTCATTTCCATGTCGTAGAGTACCCTCTCACGGGCCTTATCGATACCCAGCGCCTTGCGCTTCTTATCGATATGGGCGATCATCTTCTGGGCGGCCTTGACGGGGTCGGGCTCGAAGTCCCACATGCCGCCGTAAATCTCTTCCATGTCCTTGAAGAGGTAGTCGGTGAATTCTTTGCTGCCGGTGGTCGGCCAGGTGGTACCGAAAACGGTATAGACGCCGGACGAGACGAAGTACTGGCCGATCGAGATAGCCTTCTCGCTCATCCACTCGGGGGCGGCGCCGGCGGCTGGCAGGTCGCTGATGTCGTCGCCGAGGCCGCCGTCCTTGACCACCGCCGTGGCGGCGATGAGGATGCGGCTATTGTCCACACAGGAGCCCATGTGCAGGACGGGCGGTATGCCGACCGTCTCGCAGACCTCGGCCAGGCCGGGGCCACAGAACTCCTTGGCGGCTTCCGGCACCATGAGGCCGTACTTGGCGGCGGCCATGGCTGCGCAGCCGGTGGAAAGCACCAGTACGTCGTTCTTGAGTAGCTCCTTGATCATCATGATGTGGTCGCTGTCGTGAGTGGTGCGGGCGTTGTTGCAGCCGACGACGCCGGCCAGTCCGCGGATGCGCCCGTTAATGATATTATCGTTGAGGGGCCGGTAGGAGGCGCGGAAGAGCCCGCCCAGCAAGTAGTTGATAGTCTCGTGGGAGAAGCCGGCGACGAGGGGTGTCTTTATCTGGGGAATTCTCACCTTATCGGCCTGCCGGTTGGGGAAGTTATCGATGGCGGCCCTGATGATGGCCTTGGCCGACTCCCTGGGATTGTGCTCGTCGAAGGGCATCCAGTCGGCCCCGGTTATCTTGGCGCGGGTGTCGGTGTTGATGAGCTTGGTGTGGTAGCACCGGGCGATTTCCTGGAGGCCCTGCATAATGCACTGCACGTCGACGACCATAGCTTCCAGGGCGCCGGTAATGATGGCCAGCTCTTGCTGGAGGAAGTTACCGCCGATGGGCACGCCGTGCCGCATCATGACCTCGTTGGCGGTGCAGCACATACCGGCTAGGTTGATGCCCTTGGCGCCCTTGGACTTGGCGTACTCGACGAGTTCCGGGTCCTGGGCCTCGGTGGCCAGCATCTCGGCCAGGGCCGGTTCGTGGCCGTGGATTACCAGATTGACCATATCTTCTTTAAATACGCCAAAGTTAATCTCACTCAACGTCGGGGTGGGCGTACCGAACATGCAGTCCTGGATCTCGGTGGCGATCATGCTGCCACCCCAGCCGTCGGCCAGGGCCGCCCTGGACCCCTGGAGCATGATGTTCTTGTAGTCCTGGTCTACGCCCATGTGGGTGCGGTGCATCAATTCGACGACCTCCCGGTCGATGCCGCGCGGGTAGGCACCCACGCTACGCCAGAGCTCCTGCCTCTTGAGGGGGGCCAGCCTGGCGAAGAGGAGTTCGCCTTCCTGCTTGCCGAACTCGGCTTCGCAGAGCTTGGCGATGTCCAGGGCGATTTCCATGTTGCTCCGCTCGCCGATGTCGACGCCGAGGTCGAGGGCGAGTTTGAGCAGCTTCTGTTCGTCGATTATCTGGAAGTCCTTGGTCTTGCCTTCTGCCATAAGCTTGAAGGCCTCGACGACGCGGCGGCCGTGGTCGCTGTGGGCGGCCGCGCCACCGGCGATCATGCGCACGAAGTTGCGGGCCGCGATGGTCTCCGCCGTGGCACCGCAAACGCCCACCCTCTTGGCGTGCTCTTCCGGGGTTTCCTCTTTACCCTTGGGGAGGGGTATGCGGCATGGCCCCATGGCGCAGTTCTTGCAGCAGGAGCCGTCGGCACCGATGGGACAGGGCTTCATTTTTTCAGCGCGGTCGAAGGCCGTGGTGCAGCTGTCTTCGGCCGCTTTGGCCAGCATTTCCTGCGCGGCTTGGTCGATGCTTTTGGTGACTTTTTCTTCTGCCATTTTTGTTGTTTACCTCGCTTATTTGTCGGACGTAAGGTCCGCCATCATTTCGCGGACCAGTTTTATTGCTTCGGGGTGCCTCATGATCAGGACGTCGGCCCCGGCCAGGAGCAGCACGAGGGCGGACATCGCTTCGAGTAGGATGCCCCGGTCCTTAGCATTTCCCATTTTGGGATCTTCTTTTTCCGATATCTTGGCTTCCTTGCTCTTCCAGGTCTCCTTGGCGATGTTACAGATAATGGGGAACTGGAGTTTGGTGTCCTGCTGAGTCAGGGCCGCCATCCTCATCCTTTCCATCACCGAGTAGCAGTACTCGATGCCGTAGCCGATGCTGCTGACGGTAGGATCAATCGCCAGCAGGTCATCGGGGACGCCGAGGTTGCCGAGCAGGATATTAAGCTGCTTGGCCAGGTTGATGTCGATGGGGGAGGAGGCGACGACGGTGTGCTTGTAGCCGATAGCCGCCGCGCCGATCTTCTTGTGGTCGGCCTCCTCTACCGGGCCGAGGATGAGGCTCTTGTCCTGGCAGAGCTCGGCGACTGTTCGCAGTACCTCGGTATCCTTATCGTGGCTGGCCGTCCCCCAGACGATGAGCGGCACATCGATGGCGTCGGCGACCTTCTTAACTACCTGCGCGGCTTCATCCGCCGGGCGGTCCTGGCCATTGGGGTCGGTACTGAGGAGTTGCAGGCAAATCATCTCAGCGCCGTAGTCATTGATACACTTCTGCGCCCAGGCGACCGGATCATCGGTCACACCGGCAAAAGGCTCCAGGGTGGCTTCCGCCCACTCCTCCGGAGGCATGTCGTAGACCTCCATGGCGATTCGGGGAAGGTCCGGCATCTGGCCCTCGAAGAGGTAGAACGGGTAGGCCGTTTCACCGCCGACGGTTATCGCCTTATCGCCCTTGCCGAGCTTTATCTCCTTGATCTTACCACTGTAGGCAGTCTTTGGAATTTCGAAAGCCATTTTACCTCCTTTGCTCAGGCCGGATTCTTCCGTTTTTCACTACCAAACCAGTCATCACTGTACCAGTAACGTTCACCGGACTTCAGGTACTTCATCTTTTCCTCCCGGTCCTCGAGTTTCTGGCGCCACCGCCCGACTTCTTCGCCTTCCGGCTTGCCGGGTTCATAAGTCTCGGCTAGGATATCCATCTTACCGCGGCCGGGAGCATCCTTCTTGACGGTCTTGTAGTCCATATTCGTCCTCCTTTACTATGTCAGGCCGGCCGCCACCTTGGCAGCCCGTACCGTATTCATCATAAGCATGGTTATCGTCATCGGGCCGACGCCGCCGGGAACGGGGGTGATAGCCTTGGCCTTCTCACTGACCGTTTCGAAGTCGACGTCGCCGGCGAGGATGCGCTTGCCCTCGGCCGTTTTCCCGATCTCGTTGACGCCCACATCGATGACAACGACGCCTTCCTTGACCATGTCGCCGGTGACGGCCTTGGGCTTTCCGGCGGCGACGATGAGGATATCCGCCCGCTTGGTGTGGAAGGCCATGTCCCGCGTTCGGGTGTGGCACACGGTGACGGTGGCATTGGCACCCGGCGCCTTCTGGAGGAGCATGTTAGCGATGGGCTTGCCGACGATGTTGCTGCGACCGACGACGACCACCTCGGCGCCTTCTATCTGGGTGCCGGAGCGGATGAGTAGCTGCTGGATACCGGCGGGAGTGCAGGGGAGGTAGTCCGGCTCGCCGATCATTAGCTTGCCCACATTGACCGGATGGAAGCCGTCGACGTCCTTCTTGGGGTCGATGGCGTAGAGGACCTCTTCCTCGTTGAGGCCCTTAGGGAGGGGAAGCTGCACCAGGATGCCGTTGATCTTGGGGTCTTTGTTCAGCTTATCGATCAGCTTGAGCAGTTCCGCCTGGGAGGTCTCGGCGGGCGGGTCGTACCTCTCGGAGTAGATGCCCAATTCCTTGGAGGTCTTTTCCTTGGCGCCGACGTAGACCTGGGAGGCCGGGTCCGCCCCCACGAGAACGGTGACCAAGCCGGGTACGATATTGTGCTTGGCCTTGAGGTCGGCGATTTCCTGTTTCAGCTCTTCGCGTATCTGCGCGGCGACTTCGGCGCCCTTGATGAGTATGGCTGTCATATTACCCCCTTTCTATTTTCTTATATCCATATGTATTAGACACCGGGCAACTCTCCGTCGCCGGATATCTCAATAGCATCCTCGGCTTCCGGCGGCAGGGTGATGGTAACTGGTTCGTTATAATCGTAGATTCTCATATTCATGCTGATGTCCATGGTCATCAGATCGAAGTCGGCTTTACCATTACCAAGCTGGTCAGGGCCGGTTTCCATGGTCATATCCAGGGTAATCTTCTTAATTTGCCTGGTGTCTTTGGTGATCCAGACCAGGAAGGAGAAGTCTTTAAAGGTTTCCGCCATCATGTCCAATTTATCCAGGTCCATTTCAACGTCGGAGGAGTCTTGTTCCTGGATCCACTCAAACAGTGCCTCGGTGTCCGGGAAAATGTTCATGACTTCACACAACGAGCCATCTATAGTTTCCTCGCGGAGCGGCTCTATCTTGCCCGGCGAGCCCAGCAGGGCCAACTGCTCGTCGATAAGGTTGAGGTCATAGTTTTTTTCGATGTCTTCATCGACGGGAGCTTTAATCCACTGTTCCCCCAAGAAAGGCATATCCATTTTGATATAGAGCCAGTCGGCAACCTTATACATTTGCATATTTATGTTTTCCATGTCTTCCGGGAAGTCCGGCGCGTCCGAGTCTATGGACATATTCATATTCATCTGGAGTTCTTTGTCGGCCGAATTGGAGACGCCATCAGCCGTCAGCCGCATAGTAAAGCTTCCCGGGTTGGAGCCCCCGGTCACGACGGTAACCATATTCATATCCATGGTAAATTTATAGGAATTGACGCTGGATATATTCTTCACAGCCTTCGCCAGGAGATCCCGGTATTCCTGCTGCTCTGCCGTCGGCGTCGTGGCTGTGGTCGATGTGGTCGTCGTAGTGGTTGGTGTGGTTGTCATGGTCGTTTCCGGCGCCGTAGAGGTTGGTTCGGAAGTCGTTGTAGCGGGTTGTGAAGCCGGTGGGGTTGTCTCCGTAGAGGAGGCGCTTGGTGGCGGAGAAGTGTCTTTTGCCGAAGGCGACGTCGGCTCACCTTCGCATGCTGTTGCCAGAGACAAGGCGAGGAGTGCCATGACAAAAATAGCTACTATGGACAATCTTTTCGGTCCTGACATAATCACTCCTTGCTCTATCTAGCGGCCCCCGCTTTGCTCAATAACTTCTCCATCAGCTCGTTGACCGCTTTGGCCGCTAATGATTCATCCGGCAGGTCGAAGAGCGGGCGCTGCTCCAGGTCGAAACGCCGCAGTTCCTCGTCCAGCGGGATAATGGCGGCCGGTGTGAGGTCGAGTCGCGCCATTTCCTCCTTAAGGAGCGGATCTATCTCGCCCGGCACCATGTTGATAATAACAGACTGCCTTTTCACCACTAGCTTGAGTTCGGTGACCAGGTCACGGACCCGCGCCACTGCCCGCAGTCCCTTGACCGAGTGATCGGAGACCATCAGCAGTTCATCGATGTTCTGGGTAGTACGCCGGCTGAGGTGTTCCATGCCGGCTTCGTTATCCATAACGGTGAAGGTATAGTTTTTCGACCAGTCATCGATGAGCTTGCGGATAACCACGTTCGGGTAGCAGTAGCACTCCGGTCCTTCGCCGCGCCCCATCGTGATGAGGTCCAGCATTTTACTCTCGCTGATAGCACCGTTCAACTGGTACTCCAGGTAGGCTTCCTTCGTCATACCGGGTGGAATACTCAACTTATCACCCTGAAACTGGTTGAGTATCCGCCCGACCGTTTGCCTTACCTCCAGTCCGAGGTTCTCGGCCAGATTAGAGTTGGGATCGGCATCAACGGCAAGCACCGTGCCCAGGTCGTTTTTCAGCAGGTAACGGATAACCAAGCTGGTGACCGAGGTCTTGCCGGTACCTCCCTTTCCGGCTACGGCGATGTTAAAGCTCAATATACTGTTCCTGTCGGGGACGTTTGTCATCCTGAGCCCGATAAAATCGGGGCAAACTATGCGAAGGACCTCGGCCGGGTGGAATTAGGCTGTAATCCCAACCCTGAGATTCTTCGGTCGCAAAGCTCCCTCAGAATGACATCCTAACAAGCCTCCTGTTTCTATTTTAGCAGCCTCAGCCTCAATTTTAAAATTTCCCGAGGCTAGAATATTCCGTTAACCTTACCTGTCTTGACGTCCACATCCACCCTGCGGAAGGCCGGGTTGGACGAGGTGCCGGGCATCAGGGTGATGGTGCCGGCCATGGGGCACAGGAACTTGGCGCCGGAGTAGATAAGGACGTCACGAACGGGCAGCGTCCAGCCCTTGGGTACGCCCTTGAGGGTCGGGTCATGGGTGAGGGAGAGGTGGGTCTTGACCATCATGGGGGCGTACTCATCGTACTTCGGGGCGGCTTCGAAGGCCTTGGCCTTGGTTTCGGCTTCGGCCGTCCAGGACACGCCGTCAGCGCCGTAGACTTCTTTGGCGATCATGGCAACCCTGTCGCGCAGCTTCATCGAGTTGGGATAGAGGAACTCGAATTTGCTTTCGTCGTTACAGGCGTCGACCACGGCGTCAGCCAGCTCCAGGGCGCCATCACCGCCATCGGCCCAGTGGGTCGAGAGGGCGCAGCGTGCGCCGGCGGCTTCGGCGGCCTTGCGGACCACTTCAATCTCCTCTTTAGTGTCGGTATGGAAAGCGTTGATGCAGACGACCGGATTGATGCCGGATTTGCGGATAACGCCGATAAGGTGGAGCATATTGGGCAGGCCCTTTTCCACCAGGCCCACATTTGATTTGGTGTATTCTTCGGGCAAGGGGATGCCGGCGACAACCTTGGGTCCGCCGCCGTGCATCTTGAGGGCCCGGATGGTGGTGGTGAGCACGGAGACGTGGGGCTTAAGGCCGCTGTTGCGGCACTTGACGTTCCAGAACTTCTCAAAACCAATGTCTGCGGCGAAGCCGCTTTCCGTGATATGATAGTCGAACATCTTGAGGCCGATGCGGTCGGCGATGATGGAAGACTGCCCGACAGCGATATTGGCGAAGGGCCCGGCATGAACAAAACAGGGCTGGTACTCTGCGGTACAGCACAGGGTAGGGTTGATGGTATTACGCATCCAGGCGGTCATGGCGCCGCCTACCTCAAGGTCGCCGGTGGTTATCGGCTTGCCCTTACGGTCGTAAGCCAATGTTATTTCATCCATTCGCTTGCGCATGTCGGCCAGGTCATTGACGATGGAAAGCATGGCCATCAGCTCGGAGCTGACGGCAATACCGAATCCGGATTCCATGGTGAAGCCGTCCATGCGCCCGCCCAGGCCGATGACGATATTGCGCAGGCTCTGGGCACAGAAATCGATGATCCACTTCATCTCAACCCGGGTGGGATCAATATTTAAGCGTGGCATCCGCGTGAGACGGGCCAGCTGTTCGTCGTCGTAGTTGCGCTCGTGCTGCATCCTGGCGGTGAGGGCTACCATGGCAAGGTTGTGGGCGTTCATAATATCGTTAATATCGCCGGTAAGGCCCAGGGAGTATTCGGTCATGGGGATGAGCAGGGCGTTACCGCCGCCTGCGGCCGTCCCTTTGATATTCATGGTGGGGCCGCCGGAGGGCTGGCGAAGGGCGCCGCCGACATTCTTGCCGCGTTTGCCGAGACCTTCCAAAAGACCGCAGGAAGTGGTGCTTTTACCTTCGCCGAGGGGGGTCGGCGTGATGGCCGTAACCTCGACATATTTACCGTCCGGCCGGCTCTGGAGACGGTCGATTATTTTCAAAAAATCGAGCTTGGCTATCCTTCCGTAGGCCAGGACCTCATCCTTTTCCAGTCCCAGCTTTTCCCGCCACTCTTCGGGGGTCGGCATGTTTGCTTCTGCCGCTTCCGAAATTTGCCAGTCCTTCATCTTGACAGCGTCGTAGGCCACGTATAACCTCCTGAAAATTTTGTTTTAATATTCTCTATTACGGGTCACTCCCGCGGACTTGCCCGAAAATGAAAAGATTAAGCGCAGACCTGGTAGAATCTCCATACTGTCCTTCACCGGAAGGACATCTTGCCAGCTGTTATCCACTTATCCTTTACCTTTCTAGTGCCAGCATCAGCTTTTAGTGCCCGGCTTGGCGCTGGCAGACACCAGTTTGGTGTAAATGTCCCGGATTTCCCTGGTAGTCTGCGGGCTGGCTGTGAAAAGAGGGCGATTGGCAAGGTCGGCTTCGTTGATAGCGGAATCGTAAGAAATAAAGCCCAGCACTTCCATGCCAGGCAGGCTTGATTTGATGAACTCCTTGTCCTGTTCCTGGTGTATCTTGTTACCGACCACAGCCAGGTTATCCACACCAAGGTCACGGGCCAGCTTATCGATGGTCTGGGCCGTCTCAATGCTGCGGCGGCCCGGCTCGACGACGATGATGAGTTTGTCCACGGCCCGGGTAGTGCCGCGGGAGAGGTGCTCGATGCCGGCTTCCATGTCCAGGATGATTACTTCGTCTCTTTGCAGGAGCAGGTGCTTGAGGAGCGCCTGGAGCAGGGCGCCTTCCGGGCAGTAACAGCCGGTACCGCCCCGCTTGATCCGCCCCATCACCATTAGGCGGATGCCGTCTTTCCTTACGGAGTAGTCCTCCGGCAGGTCATCCACCCTGGGGTTCAACGCGAAAAAGGAACCGGAAGTGCCGGGACGCACGCCCACCCTCTCCTCGATGAGGTCTTCCATCTCGGATATCGGGGTGATCTTTTCGGGTTCGGTGAAACCGAGGGTAGCGGCCAAGTTGGCGTCGGGGTCGGCATCAATGGCGATCACGGAATAGCCGTTTTCGACGAATATCTGCGAAAGAAAAGCTGATAGAAGGGTCTTACCTACACCACCTTTACCGCTTATCGCAATCTTCATGCAGTCTTGTTTCTGGCACAGTTAAGTGAGGTATTTTCAGGGGAAGCACTAAGTATCCGGAGGGAAGTCTGCCTCACTACCCAAGCAAATAGTTTATATTATAAGAGTAAAAAAAGTCAAGAAAAGTCATACCGGGGGCAGGGACTCAGCCAGTGGTGGATTTATCTTCAACCGGGTGCGTTTTGTTGTCTTTTCATGTTTAAAAAACTAGAATAACATGAGATGTAGTTATTCCCGCTCTTGGGACTATTTCGTATGCAAACCTTAAGCAAAGGCTTTTCTATCTAAAGATTCTACGGTCGATGCGTCCCTCTGGAGAGCTATCGGAAAAGGCAAAGGAGGCACAACATGGCGAAAGAGCGATATCCGCGCTGCGCGGATTGCGTTACCAAGGTCTGTGAGAATTGGGGAGGCAAGGCCGGTGACGGCGCGCCTTCCCTGGAAAAGGCACCGGCTTTCTGCGCCATGAAGCTTATGCCGGAGGCGCTCGCCGAAGCACAGGAGGAGTACGAAAAAGTTGACGTGAAAGAGTTCGCCCGCCTGGCTTCATTGCAGGAGTTCCAGTGCTACGAACGCCTGCCGGGTGGGATGAGGACGAAGCTGCCACGTATCGAGGAATTGATACAGTTCGCCAGGAAGTGCGGCTACCGGAGACTTGGCCTGGCCCACTGCGGGGGGCTAGCGAACGAGGCCGCCATGTTGACGAAGATACTGGAGGGCAACTGTTTCGAAGTGGTTTCGGTTCAGTGCAAGACCGGCGCCGTTCCCAAGGAGAAAATCGGCATCAAGGCAGAGGAAAAGATTGCCGGGCCGGAGGCCTGGGAGACCATGTGTAATCCCATCGCCCAGGCCATTATCATGAACCACGCTGGCGTCGACCTGGCTATTATGCTGGGACTGTGTATCGGCCACGATACCCTGTTCCTCAAGTACTGCCGTGTCCCCCTGACGGTGCTGGCCGTTAAGGACCGGGTGCTGGGTCACAATCCCCTGGCAGCGCTCTACACCTCGGAAACCTATTACCGGAGACTTAAGAAAAAGATTGACTGAATAGGCTTTAAAATGTCATCCTGAGCGAAGTGAAGGATCTCGGTGGGGGGCCTCCTCTACCCCGATATTCTTCGGATGCGGAGTTTAACCTGTGCGTTGTCGAAGGGATCCCTCAGAATGACATTTCAAGTTTAGAGTTTTATCTTCTTGGAGGTACTTAAGATGGCAATAATCGATATTAGCGTAGTACCGGTGGGAACGCAGTCGCCCTCGGTAAGCCAGTTCGTGGCCGGGGCGGTCAAGATTCTGCAAAACGAGCCGGGAATACGATATGAACTGACAGCGATGAATACCATCATCGAGGGTGAATTAAGCCAGCTCTTCTCACTGGCGCAGCGTATGCACCAATCTGCCTTCGACGCCGGGGCCGTGAGGGTGGTCACGACCATGAGGGTCGACGACCGTCGGGACAAACCTCTGACGATACCGGGCAAGATAGCGGCGGTTAAAGAGAAACTCGGGGGTTGAGGGTATATCGGAACACGGTCCCCGCGATTTTATTGAGCTCCACGGCAAATCGGAGTCTACGACCGGCCCGGCTGGCCGGTATTACTATTGAGTCAGGAGGTCGGGGCTATCTTCTGGGCGTTGCTGGCCTTGATCGGACTTTTTATCGGCGCCTTCGGCACGTTGATCGGGGTGGCCGGGGGATTCCTGCTGGTTCCCCTCCTGCTTTTTCTCTACCCGGAAGATTCCCCGGCGGCCATCACCAGTACAACGCTAACGGTGGCTTTTTTTAACGCCCTTTCAGGGTCCATCGCTTACGGTCGCCAGAGACGTGTCGATTGGCGATCCGGGTTGTATTTCGCCGTAACAGGGGTACCGGGAGCGATACTGGGGGCTTATATCACCGGCCTGTTGAGCAGGGGTGTCTTCCAGTATATCTTCGGCGCCATTCTCCTGGTTGTTGCCGGCTACCTTTTACTGCACCCTGACCGGCGTATGAAGGCTCGTTTCCTGGTGAAGTGGCCGGCGGCCCGTGTCATTACGGATAGCCAGCAGAATACCTATGCCTATTTATTCAATCTGCCCATGGGGATGCTTATCGCCTTTTTCGTGGGGGTAATATCGGGCATGCTCGGTATCGGCGGCGGCATCATACACGTACCGGCATTGACGCAGGTGCTGGGGTTCCCGACTCACGTCGCCACGGCTACTTCCCATTTTACAGTGGCGATAACCACCTTTGCGGCGGTCATTACTCATATAATCTCGGGTACGTTTACGGCCGATGTCGGGCGGGTGCTGGTGTTATCGGCAGGAGCGGTCATCGGGGCGCAATTCGGGGCCAGGCTGTCGCAGCGTGTTACCGGCATCTTGATCGTCCGGATTCTGGCTATCGGACTGGCCATTGTTGCCGTGCGGCTTCTGGTCGCGCCTTTCTAAATATCAATATGGAGGGAGAAAATGGAAATCAAGATCACAACTCTGAGTGAAAACTCGGCTATCGGCGTTAGTATCGGCGAGTGGGGTCTCAGCATGCTCATAGAAGCTAGCGGCAGGAAAATACTCTTCGATACCGGAGGCGGCGCCGCGGTGGTCCACAACGCCCCGCTCATGGGGGTCGACCTGACTGCGGTCGATGCCATCGTATTGAGCCACGGTCACTATGACCATACCGGCGGGCTGCGGGGGGTGCTGTGGCGGGGAGGCCAGAAGGAGGTCTTCGCCCACCCGGATATCTGGACGCCCAAGTACGGTAGCCTGGAAAAATCACCGCCTCGTTTCGTCGGCATACCCTACCTCCGGGAGGCTCTGGAGGCGGCGGGGGCATCTTTCAATCTCTCCCGCGAGCCAGCAACGATCGCCGCAGGAATCATGACCACCGGTGAGATACCGATGGTCACGGACTACGAGATCATCGAGGACAATCTGCGCGTCCGGGACGGCAACGAGCTCAAGCACGACCCGCTGGCCGACGACCTCGCGTTAATTATCGATACCGAATACGGGCTGGTAGTTATCTCGGGCTGCGCCCACCGGGGGATTGTCAACACGCTAATCCAGGCTCGAAAGGTGACGGGCAAGGAGCTTGTCTATGCGGCCATCGGGGGGACGCATCTGCTGCATGCCTCCCCAGAGCGCCTGGAAAGAACGGCCGACGACCTGGAGGAAATCGGTGTGCAGTACCTGGGTGTATCTCATTGTACTGGATTCAAGGCCTCGGCCTACCTGGCGGCTCGATTCGGCAACAGGTTTTTCCAGAACAACTCGGGCACGAGATTGACCTTGCCGTTTAAGGAAGAGTAGAAAATGTCACACTGAGCGAAGCAAAGTGTCCCGGGGCAGGCGGGGCAGTGTTCCCCGCCCCGAGATTCTTCGGTCGTTTTCACTCCCTCAGAATGACATCTTCGAGCAGATTTTTACACTATGAAATAGCCTAATGCCAGCCAGATGAGCTCGATGATGAACACGACGGTCGATATCTTAAAGGTATTGCGGGCCAGCCAGGCGGGCAGGAAGATATCCGTAATGGCGCCGTGATCGGCCCCCCACCGCTCCGCCAGAGTGGTCAACGGGCAGCGAAAACGGTTGACGGCCAGGGCCAGGCCCTCGACAAGGATAAAGCCCACCGCCCCACCGAGTGTCCAGTCGTAACGGCGGGCGATAGCGCAGTAAAGGATATAAAGCAGGCAGGCCACCATAATCCAGAAGATGACCGAATGGATTACTTTAAGAACCGTTATTCTTGTGTTGTGCATCAGTTGTACTTGTTCATCGCGGCGGCCAATCCTTCAGTAAGCAGGGAAATTACCGCTCCGCTGACATCGGGGAGGGCTTCCTCGACGCGCTTTCTTTCCTCTCGGGTAAAGTCCGAGAGGACGTAGGCGATGACGGCCTCTTCTTTTTCGGCCGGAGACCCACCGTTAATCTCCGGTCGCCCGATGCCGACGCGGACACGGTAGAAGTCATACGTGCCGAGGCGGGCGATGATGGACTCGATACCCTTGTGCCCGCCAGAGCCGCCACCCAGACGCAGCCGGACTTTGCCGAGAGGCAGGTCAAGGTCATCATGAATGACGATAAGATCGGCCGGGTCTATTTTAAGGAGTTGGACCAGCCGGTGGACGGAATCGCCGCTGGAGTTCATGAAGGTCTGGGGGCGGGCCAGGACCACCCGGTTGGGTCCGATGTTGCCGATACCGGTACGGGCGTAGCCCTGCTTGCGGTCGAAGCGGATGCGGCGCATCCTGGCCAGGTGGCTGACGCACATAAAACCGATGTTATGGCGGTTGCGGGCGTAGAGAAAACCGGGATTGCCCAGCCCGACTATGAGTTTCATCAATCTGCTTTTCCTAACATATCAAGGAATTCCTGCTCGTTGAGCACTTTGATATCCAGTTGCCGGGCGCGGGCCAGCTTGGAGCCGGGGTCGGCGCCCGCCACGACGAAGGTCGTCTTGCGGGTGACATTATCCTTGGCGGTGCCGCCGAGCTCTTTGATACGGGCTTCCGCCTGCGGACGCGACATGGTGTCCAGCCGTCCGGTGAGGACGAACTCCTTGCCCGATAGGGGCATTTCCTGCAAGCCGATAGCCGTTTCCTCTTCGGGGAAGACGCCGGCATTTTTCAGCCGTTCGATGATGTCCCGGTTGTTGTCCTGCCCGAAGAAGGCGGTGACGCTATCGGCAATTTTTGGGCCGACGGAAGGCATGGTCACGAGATCATCACGCGTGGCGTTGAGCAGATTATCGATGTTCTTGAACCTGGCAGCCAGGATTTCGGCCATTTCCTCGCCGATGTGCTTAACGCCCAGGGCGTAGATAATCCGGCTCAGCGGCCTTTTTTGCTCTCGGGTGTCGTCAATAGCATTAATAATGTTTGCGGCGCTCTTTTTACCCATCCTCTCCAGAGTGGCAAGGTCTTCCGCCGTCAGCTTGTAAAGGTCGGCGAAATCGTTGACCAGCTTTTCCCGCAGCAGGACGACGCTCATCGCCTCCCCGATGCCGCGGATGTCCATGGCCCCCCGCGAGGCGAAGTGCTCGATGCGCTGCTGCGCCTGGGCCGGGCAGGCCGCGTTGGTGCAGTAGTACATGACCTCCCCCTCCGGCCGGAAGACACTTTCTTTTCGGCATGAAGGACAGACCGGGCGGCCCGCCTCGTTGTGGGGCAGCCTTTCCAGGAGGCTGAATTCCGGGCCGCGCTCTTTCCTCTCCCGGCTGGCGGGGGTCGGCCCGATGATTTCCGGTATCACCTCGCCGGCCCGCTGCACGATGACCGTATCCCCGATGCGGATGTCCTTGCGGCGGACATCGTCCTCGTTGTGCAGGGCCGCCTGCTTGATGGTCACCCCGCCCACCGCCACCGGCTCGAGGATCGCGTAGGGATTGAGGGTGCCCGTCCGGCCCACGCTGATGCCGATGTCCTTGAGGACGGTGGTGCCCTGGACGGCCGGGAACTTGTAGGCGATGGCCCAGCGCGGCTCGCGGCCGATGTCCCCCAGCTCCTCGTGGAGGCTGAGCCGGTTTATCTTGACGACGATGCCGTCGGCCTCGTAATCGAGGTCTTCCCGCCGGTCGACCCAGGTTTGATAGTAATCCGTCACCTCATCGATAGTCTCAACGTGGCTGTTGTTGGGATTCACCTTGAAGCCGAGTGACTTAAGCCAGTCCATTGTCTCCCAGTGGGTCGGCGGGGTCGGCCCGCCTTCAGCCCAGCCGAGCTGATATATGAAGATGCCGAGCGGCCGCTGCGCCGTGATGCGGGAGTCGAGCTGCCGCACCGAGCCGGCGGCAGCATTCCTCGGATTGGCGAATGTCGGCAGACCCTCGGCTTCACGCTCCCGGTTGAGCTTATCGAAACCGGCCCGGGAAAGGTAGACCTCACCCCTCACCTCGAAGCGGGGTGGGGCTTCCCTGGGGACGGAGAGGGGAACGCTGCGAATAGTCCTCAAGTTCTGGGTGATATTTTCGCCCCGGAAGCCATCGCCGCGGGTGGCCCCGGTCTCGAGACTCCCGTCGGTATAGGTCAGGGCCACGGCCAGGCCATCTATCTTGTGCTCGCAGACAAAGTCGAAAGGAACGTTCCCGGCCAGGCGGCGGGTGCGGGTGAACCAGGCCATGAGCTCCTCGTCTGAGAAGACGTTACCCAGGGAAAGCAGGGGCTGGCGGTGCTCGACAACACCGAAGGCCTCCAGAGGTTCGGCGCCGATGCGCTGGGTGGGGGAGTCAGGGGTAAGAAACTCGGGGTACTCTTCCTCGAGGTCCTTCAGTTCACGCATCAGGGAGTCGTATTCGGCGTCGGAAATCTCCGGGTTATCGAGGACATAGTAGAGCCGGTTATGGCGGTTGATTTCGATTCGCAGCTTCTCGATCCTGGCTTTGGCTTCTTCGGGGGTGGACATAATAACCTCGGTGGTGTTCCGCTAGAGAGAAGTATAGCATAGAGGATAGGGGGCGAAAAGTTAAACGCCGAAGGTGGAAACCGGTCAGCTCTCCAGAGTAAATTCAACGATATCCCCGTCATTCAAGCCCAGCGCGCGGCGCAGGTGGCAGGGACTGACCAACTCGGCGTCGGTATGTACATCGGTCACCCAGGTAAAGATGAGGAGGCAGGCAGGGTACTTTTCGGCCACCACTGCCCTTCGGTAATGCATACCGATTTCGCCCTGGTACTCGATTCCCTGGGTGGCGGGGTCGAACTCCCAACCGATATCTGCGAATTTCACGTAAGAGAGCAGTTTCAAATCGATAGTTTCGCTAAGATCGATGTTCAGTGTTCCGGGGACGATAGCCAGCCCGGTGAATTGCCGGAAGCCTTCCAGTCCGCCCGGTTTCGACATTTCCGCTACGGCGCCACCCCGCCCCGTCTTGACCGTTCCCCGAAAGACATTACCGTTCACCCTATTCCATCCGGCGTAGTTCAAAGACCACCGGATTGTCCGGGTCCGGGCAGGCGATACGGGCCTTGTCCGGCCCACTTTCCCAGGGGAAGGACCCGCCGAATTGAAGGGCCTCGGCGAAAGGAAACAGGGTGTAAAAGGCCCAGGGACAGACTCCAGCCGGCGTACCGACCGGGTCGATGGTGAATTCGTCGCCGACCTTATGGCCGGACTCGCAGGTCCCCTGCTGGGATATTACTCTGGCGATTATCTTCGTCATCAGGCGCTCCGTCGTATACCTATTGTGTCTTGAGATGTGAAACGTCGTTGAGCAGGTTCAGGACTGACATGGTGGGGGAGGTCTCCACGATGCTCAGGGAGGCATGGTCAAGGCGAAATTGCAGCCAGTGTCCGGCCTCGATGCCCAGGAGGTAGCAGATCAGCAGTCTCAGCGGGCCGCCGTGGGCGGCAATAACGATCGTTTCCTTGGGTTTGATGTCTTCGAGTTGCGTCAAGAATTGCCGTACCCGGCTATCCAGGTCGGCGATGTTCTCACCACCGGGGAATGCCACCGCCCTGCCTGTGTTCAGCTCCTCGGCCAGGTCCGGGTATTTACGGCGTATTTCCTTAAAGGTTAGCCCTTCGATAAAGCCGAAATTGCACTCGCAGAGCTCTTCGTTGGTGCTAACGGTCAACTGGTGGCGGGCGGCAATAATTTCACCGGTAAGGCGCGCCCGGCTCAGCGTGCTGGTATACACGGCGGATATCTTCTCCCTGGCCAGGCGTTCGCTGAGCCGCTCTACCTGCCGGATACCTTCGTCACTGAGGGGGACATCGGTGCTGCCCCAGAACCGGTCGGTCTGGTGTAACTTGGTCTTGCCGTGTCTTACCAGGAGTAACCTTGACATGAGTGCCTCCGCCAGTAGCCGTTTTCGTTAGTAGTGTAATACAAAAACCTGTCGGCGGGCAAAGGAAAGTCTGGTGGCAATGTCCGGCGTCTATTCTTCGGGCGCTTCTTCTTCGGTGACGCGTTTTTTTACCCGGAGCTGCGGGTAAGTGTTGACGACGCGCTGGAGCGCTGCCAACGCCTCGTGAATATCACCGGGGACCGAGTCATCGGCAAGAAGCTGCTTGACGAGGGACGGATCGAATCCCAGCACCCTCTCCCATAGACCCGCAGGTTCGAGCACGCCTTTCACCTCGTCCCCGTCAAAACCGGTCTTTTCGATCATCTTGAAGGTAATGTCATGCTCGGTGCCGTAGAGCCGGTTCAGTCCTTCGGCCTGGCAGTAGGTGATGATTTTCTCCCGGGCTTCTTCCAGTTGCTGCTCCAGCTCTTTAATTCGCGCCTGGAGGTCGGCGTACGTCTCGATGGCATCCATGGCGGCGATACCCGGCAGTAAATCCTGTCGTTCTTCGGTTGCCGGAAGATCCGACTTTATGAATTGATGCTTGTGATAGGGGCAGTATTCCGGGAAGTCGCAGGGGCAGTACTGGTTTTCGGTGGCCGGGAAATGGCCGCGGGCGATGTTCTCGGCGGTGTCCAGGATCAGACGGCGGGCCTCACCAATCTCACCGGGGCCACGCGGCGGGCACTGGCAGGGGGTATTCGACCTGAGGTGGTAAAGGGTGAGTCGTTCCACCGGGAGGCCCCAGGTCTGCTCGGCAGCCATCTGGTAGATGGTCAATTGCAGGTCGTCCGCCAGGTAGTCCTTGGTGAAGAGATCCCGGCCGGACTTGTAATCAATAATCGAGAGGCCGCCGCTGTCCAGCTTGTCTACCCGGTCGATGAAACCCCTGACCTTGATGCCATCGACGTCCAGATTGAAAGCGCGCTCCAGGGCGATGGGCATGCGGAAATCGGCGTGGTTGGTCTCCCAGAACCGGGCCAGGATATCGCGGCCGTATTCCCGATACCTGGCCTCTTCCTCCGGGGAGGAATAGCCGCTGGATACCCAGTTTTCGTCATAGTACTGGAGCAGCTCCTCGAGAAAGGGTGGTGGCGGTGCAACGATCCGGAAAAAATACTCGGCACAGGAATGCAGGGTCGTTCCGAAGCTGAAATACCACTTTTCTTTCGGCTTGAGGCCGTCAATATACTGGAGCTTATAGTTCAACGGGCATGACTGATAGAGGGATATCTGCGTGTAACTCAGCGGTCTGATGTTTTTTCCTCCCTTATCTTCATCGACCGGGATCGGAGCGTGTCGTGACTAAAGACTCTTAACGGTATTACTTAAGCGAGCTGATGAAATCGTCCAAGGTCAGGGCGGCGAGGGTATTAGTCTGCAGCGTGCCGCGCGAGCCAAGCTCCGTGGCGACCTTGGCGATAGTCTCGTTACTGGGGGCTTCCAAGATATTGATGAAATCATATTGCCCAAGGGTCACGTACTGGGCAATGATTTTCACCCCCATCGACTCGACCTCCTGGTTGACCTCTTTAATCCGGGCGGGATTGGTTTTGACCGTTTTTCTGCCTTCATCGGTCAAATTTGTCATCATGATGTAAATCGGCATAGCATCCTCCTACCAAGATTTATTTTCTAACGTGCATCTAGAAAAATTATAAGATGCCGATATCTTCTTTGTCCACATCCACTACATATCAACGAGTATCCGAATTAATGGCTCAATTCACAATAGGGTGGGTATCGTGTTTCCAGGTTATGGGTGGTTTCTTGGTTGCCGGTAGCTTTGGGGCGTTATAAAATGGATGTAGTGGCTGAAGATGTGTCTCTGATATTAGCCTTCGGTGGTGGCTTGCTTTCCTTCTTTTCACCGTGTGTCCTGCCGATGGTGCCCGTATACCTGGCGATGTTAACCGGCCCGGGATTATTCGAGAAAACGGTGACCAGGGTGCCGGCATTGTTGCATTCCCTGAGCTTCGTGCTGGGATTCACGGCCGTGTTTGTCATTCTAGGAGCAATCTTCGGGTTGACCGGCTATGCCATCAACCCGGACTTTTCACTACTGAGAACAATTGCCGGATGGCTACTGATTGCCTTCGGGGTCTTTCTGTTGGCGGCTAACTGGATACCCTGGCTGAATTTCGAAAAGCGGCTATCACCCTCGGTAGGCAGCAAGACCGGTTACCTGCGTTCCTTCATCATCGGGGCGGCTTTCTCCCTGAGCTGGACGGCCTGTGTGGCGCCGATACTGGGTAGTATCCTGGCGATCGCCTCCACGAAGGCCACGGCCTGGCAGGGGGCTTATCTACTGGCAATCTATTCGCTGGGGCTGGGGGTTCCTTTCCTGGTGGTGGGGGTGGCGTTCGATTGGGTGATACCTTTACTAAAGCGGATACATCGGTATACCGGGATTATTCATATCATAAGCGGTCTGCTACTGATAATCGTAGGCATACTCATCCTGACCGGAACGATAAATCTGGTTTCTTCGGTAGCCGGTTAAATCTATAAGTCATCTGGGGGTATTATGGTAAGAGGCATTCGAATACTGTTAGCTTTAATGTTATTGGGGGCCTTGCTGGCGGCGGGCGCCTGCGGGAGCCAGGAAACCACCACCTCCGGCAGCCCGACACCAACGACGACACCGGGCGGTTCTCCAAGCACCACCGCGATCAGCCAGCCGCCCGCCCGCCCCATCACGGGCTTTCCGGCGCCTGACTTCGAGCTGGATAGCCTGGATGGACCGAGGGTCTCGCTGAGCAGCTTCAGGGGGCAGCCGGTAGTGCTGAATTTCTGGGCAACCTGGTGCAGCCCCTGCCGGCATGAAATCCCGTTTCTTCAGGACATCGCCATGGACCCGGACTGGCTCGATAGGGGCCTGGAAATGGTGGCCGTTGATATCCAGGAGAGTGAGGGGGATGTCCGCCAGTTCATGGAGGCCAACGGCATGACTTACCGGGTGCTACTTGACCGCAGCGGCGCAGTGGCTAGTCTTTATAATATCAGGGGTATCCCGACGACGTTTTTTATTGATAAAGATGGTATAATACAAAACGTCAAGGTGGGTACCTTCCAGACGAAACAGGAAATCGAGACGATAATCAAAGATACGATCCTGGCAGAATAACGGTATGGGAGTCGGAAATGAGTGATATTCTTGATGAGGCCTATGGGATAGTCCAGTGCAAGGAGTGTCCCTGGTACAAGGCCTGTGTAATACCGATGAAGTTCACCGCGGAGGATATCCAGCGGCAACTGGGGCAGGCAGCCCCGGGGATGGGCATACCCGGGCAGATAGACATCAATATGCAGAACCTGCTTTCCAGCATGGCCACGGCAGCCCAGAACTCGCTGCTGGAAGGGTGCCCCATTTTCATCGCCCGACTCCGCTCCAGCCCCCGGCTGGCCCAGCGCCTTAAAGAATTCATGCAGCAATGGGGCAGCGATGAAGAAGCCGATAGCCAGGGTCAATAGCCAGTTGCCAAACCGGTCGGATTAAAAGGGGCAGTGGAGGCTTTCCTACCTGAGCTAAATATTTATCGATGAGCGACTGCCCGTAGTCGGCGTAATATCGGCCGCAGGCTGGGGCTGCGCCGAGAGGATCCCACTCGGCCGGATGGGTACGCCGGAGGATGTCGCTAGCGGCGTCTTTTTCCTGGCTTCGGATGAGTCCGGCTTCGTTACGGGCGCGGAGCTGATAATCGATGGCGGTGTGACGAGTCAATAAACCATCAAATTATGCTATAGCCGCAACGCTTTTCTTTCTTCGTCCGTCAGGCTTTCCTTGAAGCTGACAAGCTTCTTTTTTCCGGCGGGGGTGATGGTTACCTTGCCTTTTTTGACGCTGACATAACGCATCAGTTCAAGCTCGCCTACCAGCGCGGCAACCATATTCTGGCCGAGCGATGGGTAGATGTTCTCGATTTCATGCTTGGTGAACTCGTCGATGATCTGGTCCACGGGGATACCCGGCTTTACGGCTATCTTGGCCAGGATGGACATCGCCCTCCGGTAATAGGGCAGGGCATCGCCATGGTCGGCCAGGTCGAAGGCTTCCACCTTGAACTGCGCCAGGGTGTGACTATCCTCACAGACTAACGTAATCGTATTTTTTTCGGTGCCCTCGCCGATGATGTATTTCCCGCCCGGCGGCTCGTCGAACAGCGTCTCGTCGGCGACATACTTGTAGTTCTCATCGGGTCTTTCCAGGGTCGGGCGGAATCCCACCCCGTCATATTTCTTATAAGCGGGATCGTAAAGGCTTAAGGGAGAGTGCCAGAACGGGAAATAGGCACCCGGGGCCTCATTTTCCTTGTGACGGCCACCGGAGGCGAACAGGGCGTTAAATGCCTGGCCAACCGGTCCCAGCATGTTGGGGCATAATCGCCCGATTATCTTTTCGCCGTCGTAGATAATCTCGTCACCAATGTGATGGCGGAAGTGGCACGGGTATTTAGATTCGTCTTTGCCGAAACCGACCACGGTAGCTTTTACTTTAAACACGGGCGCTCCTTCTTATCGAAGAGTTTGCTATGGTGGCACCAGATGTGATTACGTTCAGGGTACGGCTGCCTCGGCCAGTAACGTCAGCCGGCGGTAGGCGGCGGCGGGGTCCGGCTGGAGGAACACGGCGCTGCCGATATAGACAACGTTGACCCCTGTCCCGGCGATTTCGCCGATGTTGTTCTCCTTGATGCCGCCATCGATACCTGTTTCCAGGCGGGAGTGAGACCGGCGGAACGCCCGGATCTTGTCCAGGACTTCCGGAATGAACTTGGCCCCGTAATAACCCGGGTTGACCGAAAGGAACAGCACGCTATCGAGTTCCCCGGCCAGGGGATCGATAACACTGACCGGCGTCTCCGGATTAATGGCCAGGCCCGCCTGTAGGCCGGCTCTCTTTATCATGCGGATGACTTCATCCGGCGAGGGGGTAGCTTCATAGTGGAATACGATTTTTTCCGCCCCGGCCGCCCGGAACTCTTCTAGGCAGGTTTCCGGGTGGAGCACCATCAGGTGGGCCTCCCAGCGAAGCCGAGTCTGTAACGCGGCTACCTGTTCGCAGGAAACACTCCGTGAAGGCACGAACCGGCCGTCCATGATATCAAGCTGGACGAAGTCAGTGAAAGACTCGGCCTGGAGCACCATTTTCCCCAGTTCGATGGGATCACTGGTAAGGATCGCCGGTACCGTGCGGACCTTTTTATTCAAAACTCTCCCCCAGAATAATACTGTGGATATCTGTTGCTGAACAGTTTACTGCGGGTATTGTAGGGGTGGGGTGGGCGGGATGTCAAGCCGAGGAGCCGGGCCGCCAAGATTTACAGAAACTTAAGTGGAAATTTACGGAATATTTATATTATTTATGCGCGGGTTAATGGCGCTGTGGCACAATAGTACTATCGTACTGGTACCAACGGTTTGGGGGGCATAAATGATAAAGGCAGCTATTTGCTTCATAGCCGGAGTAGCCGTATGCGCCATGGTGCTCATCGGCGTACGGACCGTCATACCCGTACAAGCCATAGCTGACAATAGCACCACCACCGATAACGCTTCAATGAGCCTGGCAAACCTCCTGCCGGACTTCGAGAAGATATATAAAGAGTCTTTAACGATGCCCTTCAAGAAGGCGGAAAGCAAGATTACCGACCCGGATATCGCCGAGTACTACCGGGATCTTATGGAAGCCACCGGGCTGAACGATCCCGACCAGTAAGCTGCCACACGCACAAGATTTTAAGCTGGACACCATCGCTATCATCGACCTATCTACCTAAGACTCTTCACTCCTTTATTCCTCAGTACGATGCCTTGTTCCAAAAAATAAAGTGGAGGCTACTTTGCAGCAACCTCCACTCACAGGTCTTTCGAGAACGGTCCCAACTCACTTTCGGTGATCACCACCGTACAGACCCTTTTTCAAACGGGCCATTTTTCAACTATCGAGCCGGGTCCGCTGTCTGGCTGCCCTTCTGCAGGGCATTAACTGTCGACTTGCCAGACTCCGTACAATTCATGAAGCTTCATGATACACCTCCCGAAGCGGATTCAGGTAGGGTCTGGAGCTTCTATATCAACATTACCACGGCCCGGGATGGTTGTCAAGCCCCGTAATTTTACATAACGGCGCCGCCGAAAAATGTGGATAGATTATTGACTTCCAGCATTGGACGTTTCCCATTGGGCATGAATAATATAACCACAACCAGGTACCAAGACCGGGACAGTGGCCGGCCAGATTATTAATGGGAGAGATAGCTCCTAGATATTTTTCCGCATGAATGTGACCTCCCATTCTTCGGCAATATACCTTTTTCGTTGCTTCAGGTATCGTTCATCAACATCACCTCCGGACTCTGCCTTTGATTTGCGCAATACATTACCTGCAATTTATCACGCGGAATGAACCTAAATTTCAATAGATTGAACTAAAATATTCTCTCTGAAATCATAGATACTTTAATTACGGTGGTTTTTTGGGAAACAGCGAGTTTGCCGGGAATCTATGACTTCATAATCAAACGAGATTAGCCGGACAATTCGATCCTGACATGTTGATATCTCTTTATCAGACAATATATTAATGTAATATTGTACTAACGCTTCTTTGGAGGGATACTCAGAGTGCAGAAGGCAAGAAAGGAGTGAATAATGCAAGCAAAAATGCCTTTAACGGCAACGCATATGCCAAATATGCTGTCGCACGGAAACGTCATCACGAAGAATGGGCTTAAGAGGGACAATAAAGATGGGACTTCCGTCAGTAATCTTGTGAATGAAGAATCCCGCGATAACCCGGTCATCGTCCGTCACAAGTCGTTTGAAGATGTACCGGACCACGATTGGAGCAGCTGGAAATGGCAATTCCGCAACAGGATTACTACGATCGCAAGACTGGCCGAGTTTATACCTTTCTCCAGCGAAGAAAAGGAGCAGGTCAGGCTGGTTTCCGAACGCTATCCCCTGTCCGTCACGCCTTACTACCTGTCGCTCATCGATCCCAATGATCCCGCCGACCCGATCCGGGGGCAGGCAGTACCGTCTCTACCCGAGATAACCATGGGATCATTCGGGCTGGAAGACCCGTTAGCTGAAAAAGACCAATCGGTGGTGCCTGGCCTAGTGCACCGCTACCCGGACCGGGCGCTGATGGTACTCACGGATATCTGCCCGGTGTTCTGCCGACATTGTATGCGAAAAAGGGAATGGCGGCACGGCGGCTGGGTGCGTACACCGGCAGAAATCGACGCTATGCTGGACTACCTGCGCCGGACCCCGCAAGTAAGGGACGTCCTCGTCTCCGGCGGCGACCCGCTGACCCTTTCGACGCGTCAACTGGAGAAAGTGATCGCGCGGATTAGGGCGATTGAGCATATCGAAATCATACGTATCTGCTCCAGGTATCCGGTGGTGCTGCCGCAGCGTATCGACGCTGAGCTTTGTGGGATGCTCTCAAAGTACGGCCCGATATGGTTTAATACGCACTTCAATCATCCCCGGGAGATAACGCCGGAAGCGTCGGCGGCCTGCGAGCGCCTGTTGCGGGCTGGCGTGCCCGTGAGCAACCAGACCGTCCTCCTCCGCGGCATCAATGACAATGTTGAAACGATTTCAGAACTCTGCCACGGACTGCTTAAAGCCAGGGTACGTCCCTACTATCTGTTTCAATGCGACGAGGTACAGGGGACAGAACACCTGCGGACACCGGTAGAGACGGGCATCATGATTATCGAGGGGATGCGCGGATACACCTCCGGACTGGCC
>DAOULX010000074.1:0-14018 GCA_034414775.1 Dehalococcoidales bacterium | reverse complement strand
CTGGTAGGCATGTCCTTTTCGTTGAGAACGTATTTCGTCTGGTCCATTCTTACCTCCTTATGTTATAAAGCATTATATCCAGAAACGCCTCTTGGCGTCTACTGTGTTTTTTATCAAGAATCAAGCGCCTGGCGCAGACCGCCGATAAATGACCTGAGCGAAACGAGCGATCGGTCTTCTTCGACGAGCTGGATGACGCGGCTCCCGACGATGACACCGTCGGCGATAGCCCCGACGCGCCTGGCTTGCTCAGGTGAAGCTATGCCGAAGCCGACGCAGAGGGGCAGGTCGGACAGGCGGCGGACCCTTGCCACGAAGTCTTCTAAGTCCGGCGGGAGGGAACGCCGGGCGCCGGTTACTCCGGTCAGGGATACCAGGTAGATAAAGCCCCGACTCCTCGCCGCCACCGCCGCAACCCTGTCATCGGTACTGGTGGGCGCCAGCAGATAAACAAGGTCCAGCCCGTGCCTGAGCGTAATCGGTTCCAGTTCACCTCCTTCTTCCGGCGGTAAATCAGGGACTATTAAACCATTAATACCAGCCCCGATGCAACTACGGCAGAATTCATCCAGTCCATAGTTCAATACCGGATTATAGTATGTCATGAATACCAGAGGGGTATTGATTTCCTTTCTGATACGGGCGGCCGTTTCCAGGCAGGTCTGTGGTGTCGTTCCCCCGATCAGGGCCCGGTAGCTGGCCTGCTGAATGGTAGCTCCATCGGCTAGGGGATCGGAAAACGGTATGCCCAGCTCAATGATGTTGCAGCCGGAGGCCGCCAGCTTGGTGGCTATCTTGGGCGTGGCGGCCACGTCCGGGTAACCTACTGTAATATACCCGATGAGCGCTTTGCGCCCCTCCTTGAAAACTGATGATATGAGGCTCATGTCTGCATCCCCAGGGCCCTGGTGACGATGTCCAGGTCTTTATCCCCCCGCCCGGACAGATTAACGATGATGGTTTTTTCCGGGGGTAGTGAGGCCGCCAGGCGGGCGGCGTAAAAGATGGCGTGAGCGGACTCCAGGGCCGGGATGATGCCCTCGGTCTCGCAGAGCAGTCGAAAGCCCTCCAATGCCTCCTCATCGGTTACCGAGACGTACTCCGCCCGACCGCTGTCCTTGTAAAAGCTGTGCTCCGGGCCGACGCCCGGGTAGTCCAGTCCAGGAGCGATGCTGTGGGTCTCTTCGATCTGCCCGTTCTCATCTTCCATCAGGTATGACCGGGTGCCGTGGAGGACGCCGGGCCGGCCGGTTGCCAGCGTAGCCGAGTGTTTCCCGGTGTTCAACCCTCCGCCCCCCGCTTCCACCCCGATAAATTTGACGTCTTTATCATCATAAAAAGGGTGGAAAAGGCCGATGGCGTTGCTGCCGCCGCCCACGCAGGCGACCAGATAGTCCGGTAATCTATTGTTAACAGCCAGAATCTGCTCACGGGTCTCCCGCCCGATGATGGCCTGGAAGTCCCGCACGATAACGGGATAGGGGTGCGGCCCGACTACTGAGCCGAGCAGGTAGTGGGTATCGCGGACATTGCTGACCCAATCACGGATAGCCTCGTTGATGGCGTCCTTGAGGGTCCGGCTGCCGGATTCGACCGGCCTTACCTCGGCGCCGGCCAGCTCGATACGGTTAACATTAGATGCCTGGCGGCGTATGTCCTCCGAGCCCATATAGATGATGCAATTCAGTCCCAGCATGGCGCAGACGGTGGCGACGGCGACCCCGTGCTGGCCGGCGCCCGTCTCGGCGATGATGCGGGTCTTGCCCATACGTCGCGCCAGCAGTCCCTGCCCCAGGGCGTTGTTTATCTTGTGGGCGCCGGTATGGGCTAGGTCCTCGCGCTTGAGAAAGATGGACGACCCAGCGCTCCGGGCCGAAAGCTGCCGCGCTTCGTAGAGGGGCGTCGGCCGGCCGATATAGTCCCGGCAGAGTCGTTCGAATTCCTCATAGAAGGCACGGTCGGCCATCGCGTCGGTGTAGGCCTTCTCAAGCTCGGCCAGGGCAGGCATGAGAGTTTCCGGGACGAATTTGCCTCCGTACTGCCCGAAGTAGCCACGGGCATCAGGCAGCGCCGGCATCGGCTTTCCTCACAGCTTTGATGAATTTCTTAACTTTGTCCATGTCCTTGACCCGTCCGGTTTCAACACCACTGGAGACGTCGACGCCCCAGGGCTGGATAGTCTGGATGGCTTCGGTAACGTTCTGCGGTGTAAGCCCCCCGGCGACGATTACCGGAAACTGCCGGGCGATGGGAACGGCCAGCTGCCAATCAAAGGTCATACCGGTACCACCGTAGCTATCGGAATCGGAGGTATCAAGCATGAAGATGTGCTTTTGACCCCTGAGCATCTGAGCGCCGTAGGCCAGGTTTTCACCGGATTGCTCCGGGCGGACCACCTTGATAACCGGCCGCGAAAGGTCACGGCAGTACTCCCAGGTCTCGTCTCCGCTGAGCTGGACCCAATCGAGGCCGCAGGTATCGGCGATGCGGCTCACCGCGCCAACGGGAATATTGACAAAAACGCCGACAACGGCAACGTTGGCTTTATCATTCTTCAGTGCCGCCACGATCTTTTCCGCGCCGGCCGGCGATATCTGACGGTGACTTGGCGCAAAGACCAGTCCGATAAAATCCGCCCCCGCCTCGGCGGCAGCCAGAGCGTGCTCCTCGTTCTTGATGCCGCATATCTTAATGATCGTCATGACATTAGCTCCTTCATGGTAGCCGGGATGTCGGCGGCGGTCACCAGCGCCTCCCCGACCAGGACGGCATCGACCTTGCATTCCCTCATCTTTTTGATATCCTCGCGGCTATGGATACCGCTTTCGCTCACGACGATGGTTTCCTCCGGTACCAGCAGGCGGAGGCGGCGTGTGGTGTTCTTATCGACTTTAAACGTATTGAGATCACGGTTATTGATGCCGACGATTTCCGCCCCGGCCAGGAGGGCTTTGGTGAGCTCCGCCTCGTTGTGCGTCTCGACCAGGCAGGACAGTCTCAGGCTGCGGGCCAGTGTCAGCAGTCTTTCCAGTTGGGAATCTTCCAGTATGGCGACGATGAGGAGCAGGGCATCGGCGCCGTAAGCGGCAGACTCATGGACCTGGTATTCATCGAAGATGAAGTCCTTGCGTAACAGCGGGATTCTGACAGCCTTTCTGATTGCCTCCAGGTGTTTCAGGCTGCCCTGGAAGTGATTCTCCTCAGTCAATACCGAGATGGCGGCGGCGCCGTTCCCGGTGTAGGTCTTCGCCAGGGCGACGGGATCATAGTCCGAGCAGAGCAGTCCACGCGACGGTGAAGCTTTCTTGACCTCAGCGATTAGGTTTACGCGTTTTCCCCGCAGTGCGCCGGCGAAGTCCAATGGTTTCGGCTGCCGGGTAGTACGCTTCATCAGGCTGGACAGCGGCGTGAGTTTTTTGCTCCGCTCCAGCGCCTGCTTTTTGTCGGCGACTATTCGATCGAGTATTGTTGCCATGTTTATCCCTGGCTGGCCGTTACCAGCGCATCGAGCTTCTCCCGGGCGTGTCCGTTATCTATGGACTTTTGCGCCAGCCGGGCAGCTTCTTTAAAATCATTCGTCATGTCCCCGGCCACCAATGCCGCCGCGGCATTCATGACGACCACGTCTCTTAATGGTCCTTTTTCACTATTGAGAATACGGCGGAGGGTTTCAGCATTTTCCGCCGCCGTGCCACCCGCCAGTGATGTTACCGGCGATTCGTTCAGCCCGAAGCTCCGTGGTGTAACTTCATTTGGTTGGGACACTTTGTCGGAAGTGACCTCCCAGATGAGTGACGGGCCGTTGGTGGATATCTCATCGAGGCCGTGACGGCCGTGAACGACCAGAGCGTGCCGGGTGCCCAGCCGTTGCAGCACCGCGGCCATTTTTCCGCCGAGAGACTCGCTGGCCACACCGAGCAACATATGAGCGACACCGGCCGGATTGGTCAGCGGGCCAAGGATGTTGAAAACCGTGCGGATGCCGATCTCGCGGCGGACCGGGGCGGCGTATTTCATGGCGGGGTGAAAAACCGGGGCAAACATGAAGCCGATGCCGACCTTTTCGATGCATTCCGCCACTCTTTCGGCGGGGAGGTCTATTTTGATTCCCAGCGCTTCGAGGACATCGGCGGCGCCGGCCTTGCTGGTGGCGGCGCGGTTGCCGTGCTTGGCTACTTTCAGACCGGCCCCGGCGACGACGAAGGCGGCGGCCGTGGAGATATTAAAGCTGTCGGAGCCATCCCCCCCCGTCCCCACCACGTCGATGGCCGGGCCGGAGATTTTGACCGGGGTGGCGTGGGCGCGCATCACCTTGGCCAGCCCGGCGATTTCGTCCGGAGTTTCGCCTTTGATACGCAGGGCCGTCAGAAAGGCGCCGATCTGTGCCGGGGTGGCCTCACCGCCCATGATCTCCTCCATGGCCCCGGACGCCTGCTCGAAAGTTAACGACTGCCCTTCCACGAGGGCGGAAATGGATTCTTTAATCATTTTGATTCTCTGCTTTTTAAATATTGGTAGATTTGACTATACCACGTTCCTTCAATATGCTTACGATATATTTTACATGGCCTTGAATAGGAATTTTACTATTCATGTCCCACCAGACGATTTTATCTATCTCGTATGTTCTTTTAATATATGGATCACCTTTGACCGTTAGTCTACACACTTTATGGTTGGCTCTTCTACCATTTGGCAAGTCACAGAAATACAATCTTTCAGCAGAGACAACCGTCAATCCTCCCAATTCCTCTATGCATGCTTCCCGAATCCCTGCTTGAATAGTCGTTTCATCTTTTTTAAATCCGCCACCAGGTAAAGAATAGTCTTTCTTGCCTTTATCTCTAACAAGAAGTATTTTATTATCTCGTATTATAACTACCGTCGCTCTATATCTTGGCATTACTTACTTCAGATTTTATCCCTTTTTTTCCAACCTCACCCCCTGTGTCTCCCTCTCCTTCAAAGGAGAGGGGGAGGGGATAGGGAAGAGGGGCTGCGCCCCTCTTGGACGCCCCGTTCTAGTTTCATTCCTCCATTTTTCATTGTCATCCTGAGCGAAGCGAAGGATCTCGTAATCCCCCAAATGCGAGATTCTTCGGTCGCTGCGCTCCCTCAGAATGACACTTGTTACATCTCCAGAAAATTCTTCAGTAAGTCCTTCCCCATCGTGGTCGCGATGGACTCCGGGTGGAACTGCACGCCCTCCACTACATACTCTTTGTGTCTCAGCCCCATTATAATACCGTTCTCCGTCCGGGCGCTCACTTCCAGGCAATCCGGCAGTCCTTCTTTCACCACCGCCAGGGAGTGATATCGCACCGCGTCGAAGGGATTAACCAATCCTTTGAAGACGCCTTTGTTATCATGGTGTACCGGCGAGGTCTTGCCGTGACGTATCTCCCCGGCGTGGTCCACGGTGCCCCCGTAGGCCTCGCCGACGCACTGGTGTCCAAGACATACACCCAGCACCGGGACACGGCCACCGAACCGCCGGATAACCTCGTTGGAGATACCGGCGTCCTTGGGAAACCCAGGTCCGGGTGAGATGACGATTCTCTCCGGTGCCAGCTTCTCTATCTCATCGAGGGTAATTGCATCATTCCTCCTCACATCAACCTTTTGCCCCAGCTCGCTGAGATACTGGAAGAGGTTATAGGTGAAGCTGTCGTAGTTGTCGATAAGCAGAATCATGGCCCGGTCGCCTCCGCGTTTTCGATGGCCGTCAGTAAGGCCTGGGCCTTGTTGAGGCACTCCTGGTACTCGTTGGCGGGAACACTGTCGGCCACGATGCCGGCGCCCACCTGGACGTAGGCGACGCCGTCCTTGACGATGATTGTCCGGATGGTGATGGCCGTGTCCATGTTGCCGGAAAAATCGAAATAGCCGACGGCTCCGGCGTAGGGCCCGCGCTTGTCCGGCTCGAGGTCGGCAATAATTTCCATCGCACGTATCTTGGGGGCGCCGGAGACCGTCCCGGCCGGGAAGCAGGCGCGCAGGGCGTTGAATTGGGTCAGACCATCGCGGAGCCGTCCCTGGACGTGCGAGACTAGGTGCATGACGTGGGAGTAGCGCTCGATGTCCATGAACTGGGTGACCTCGACGGTGCCCGGCCGGCTGATACGGCCGACGTCGTTGCGGGCGAGGTCCACCAGCATGAGGTGCTCGGCGCGCTCCTTTTCGTCGTTCTTCAGCTCCTCCTCCAGCTTTTGGTCGGTCTCCGGGTCGCGACTGCGCGGGCGGGTGCCGGCGATGGGGTGATTGGAGACGATGCCATCCTCAACGCGCACCAGCAGTTCCGGTGACGCGCCGACGATATGGAAGTCATCGAGGTGGAGGTAATACATGTAAGGTGAGGGATTGACCGAGCGTAGGGCGCGATAAACAGCGAAAGGCGGTGCGGCGGTCCGGCGGGCCAGCCGTAGCGAAGGCACCCCCTGGATGATATCGCCGTCATAGATGTGCTTTTTCATGCGGGTCACGATGGACTCGTACTGCTCTTTGGTCAGGTTGGCGGTCGTTGAGCCGTTGCCCGAGGTAGCAGCTACCGGCTGTCCGGGCACCGATTTGGCAAGCCGGGCCACCAGGCGGTCGATCTTTTCGGTGGCCTGCCGGAAGCTTTTTTCGATATCACCATCAAGGCGCACGTGAGAGACGACCTTGATGACATGGGTGAGGTGGTCGAAAACCAGCAGCGTGTCCGCCAGTATCAGTAGAGATTCCGGCAAGGCGATAGGATCGGCCTCTGGCGAGGGCAAGCGCTCAAAATAACGCGCCACCTCATAGCTCAGGTAGCCGACCATTCCCCCGTGAAAGCGTGGCAGCCCCTCGACGGGGACGAGTAGGTATTTGCGGAACTCCTCCTCGATGAGTACTAGCGGGTCCTTAGCATTCCCATAACCCGTAGTAAGCACGAGGGCCGGCTCGGTCCCCAGGAAGCTGTAACGCGCCAGCCGCTCGCCCCCTTCGACGCTTTCCAGCAGGAATGAGTAGCGGCCGCGGGCTATCTTGAGATAGGCGGATACCGGTGTCTCTAGGTCCGCCCGGATCTCTCGATAGACGGGGGCCAGGTTGCCCCGGTCCTTCAGTTTCTTTATTTCCTCCAAAGTTGGGTAATACATCATCTCTCCAAACAAAAAACCCCCTGCCCTGGAAGGGGCGGGGGGCGAAAACCGCGGTGCCACCCTTCTTATTCCCGATGTAAACCGGTAATATCTTGGCAGGTACGGTCCCCGGAAAGGTCGGGAACGATACCCCGGGATTCTTTAACGCTTCCCCTGCGGCAAAGCCTACTCGTTAATTACTTTCGGTTTACAGCTCCCAGGTCCATTCAGCCCCAACGCTGGCGTCGGCTCACACCTAACCCGACTCTCTGAGCCCCGCTTCTGGGCTTACTACTCCTGTTCACAGCCTTTACATAATTTAGTTAGTTTCAATTTATCATGGAACAACGGGTTTGTCAAGAGAATAGGCCTTATTTTCCACCCGGCGGTGATAGAATGCCCAACTGCTGGTACACACCCAGGTAATCATCGTATTCAAATTGTTCTATGATTTTGTCGTTTTTAATCCTTAGAATGACACACCCGTTCAGGACCAGTTCCTTCCCGGTAGGAGGTACGGGAAATGAAGGGGACGTACCCGTGTGCTTTACAAACATAGTGTAGCGAATTGCACCGTTGTTCCCCTCGATAAACCTCTCCTTGAATTCAAAGTGGATGTTGGAATAGGCCGGGCGTCTATCAAGAATCCGCTGCTTGCATGCCTGCAGCCCCTTAACGTCAGGAAAGGGATACACATGCAGGACTATATCCGGATCGTAAACTCCGTCCAGGGCTTCAACGTCGCCGTTACACCAGGCGTCTTCTTCCGCCAGGATGCATTTTTCAATAAGTTCTTTGGTTGACATAAGCGTCCTTTCCTACTTATATTTGTTTAATACCCAAGACAGTAATGAAAACTGGCTAAGATAGATCTCACTGTATCTGGTGTCTGACCTTTATCATCAAAGCTGCCAGAGTAAAGCTCACCATACTCACAATCCAGGCAACCATTGAAGGCCATGGTTCCTCACCGATAATTCGGGTAATACCTGACGCTACGAATGATATACAGCCGTTGATGAAGAGAATCCAAACAATAGCGGAAGATAGCGCTGTGAATATCTGGGGCATTTTTTATGACCTCATTATCCTTTATTGCTATATAAAAAGGGCACCGGAAACCACCACTTAAGCGGTTACCATGCCCTTATATCGCACCATCATCTTGACCTATCAAACTCTTTTGATATTTACATTTGTCGTTTTAGTCAAGCATTATTATAGTACTATTTAGGTAATTGTCAATACCAGGTAGGCCTCTGAGACCATCCGTTCTTAACATAAGCCATTGCCGTATCTGGCCAGATATGTTATACTTAATTGGTTAAAGACCTTTATCCTGAACACCTATGATTAATATACCTAGGGAGGTCAGCTAACTTGCCAGACACGGCTACGATCAAACAGCTGCTCGAAGCCGGGGCCCACTTCGGCCATCAAACGGGCCGGTGGAATCCCCGCATGAAGGAATACATTTTCACCAAGCGTAACGGCATCCATATTATCGATCTGGAGAAGACCGCCGTTATGCTCGATAAGGCCTGTAGCTTCGTCCATGATATCGTCACCGAAGGCGAAAGTATCCTTTTTGTCGGTACCAAAAAACAGGCCCAGGAATCCGTCCAGGACGAAGCCACCCGCTGTAGCATGTACTTTGTCAACCAGCGCTGGCTCGGCGGCATGCTCACCAACTTTGCCACCATCCAGGCGCGTATCGACCAGCTGGTACGGCTCGAAGACCAGATGGCCAAAGGTGAACTGGGGCGGTTGACGAAAAAAGAGGTCCTGAAAATACAGGAGAAGATAGACCGCCTTAACCGGCAGATGGGCGGCTTTAAAGAGATGACCACTCTCCCCGGGGCACTATTTATCATCGATCCTACCAAGGAGCGGATTGCCCTGGCGGAGGCGAGGCGGATGGGAATACCCGTGGTTGGCATCGTGGATACGAACTGTAATCCTGATGAAATCGACTACCCCATCCCCGCTAACGATGACGCCATTCGAGCTATCAAGCTAGTCTGCAGTAAAATCGCCGATGCCGTCCTTGAAGGCAAGGTCAGTCTAACCGCTGCTGTCCCGGCCGAGGTCATCGAGGAGAAAATAGCCGCCGAAGTCGAAGGGGAGGCTATTGATGCCAACGAACCGCTGATTTTCACGCCGGACGAAGAGTAAGGAGGAGCATTTGGAGATTACCACCGATAAGATAAAAGAGTTGAGGGAAAGGTCCGGTGCCGGTATCATGGAATGCCGCAGCATCCTCGTCGAGACCGGCGGCGATATTGAAAAGGCCGTGGAGATACTCCGGGAGAAAGGTCTACTTAAAGCTCAGAAAAGGACCGAGCGCGCCACTGGACAGGGACTGGTGGAAGCCTATGTCCACACCGCCGGCCGGCTCGCGGCCATGATTGAGATAAAATGCGAGACGGACTTCGTTGCTCGCACGGATGTCTTTAAGGACCTGGCCCATTCGCTGGCCATGCAGGTGGCGGCGTTGTCGCCGAAGTATATCACCGAAGAAGAAATTCCCGAGGATGAGGCCGCCGACCCGAAAGAAATCTGCCTGCTCCTGCAACCGTTTATCAAGGACCCGACCAGGACGGTCAACGACCTCATCGTAGATGCCATTGCCAAGACAGGAGAGAACATCAGAGTGAGCCGGTTCGCCCGGTTTGAGCTGGGCTGCTAAGGAATATTCGCCGTTCCAGGAAGCTTTAGTAAAAAGTAAAATATCACAATAATAAATCGGAAAATAAAGACGGGAATAGGTGATGCCCGAAGCCAAATACACCCGGGTGATACTCAAGCTCAGCGGCGAAGCCTTGCGGGGTAAAAGCGACTATGGCATCGACAATCCTACCCTGGAGCGGATCGCCGGGCAGGTAAAAAAGGTTGTCGACATGGGTGTCGGTGTGGGCATCGTGGTGGGTGGCGGCAATATCTGGCGCGGCGCTCAGGCCGAGAAAGACGGCATGGACCGCGTCACAGCAGACTATGCCGGCATGTTGGCCACCGTGATCAATGCCCTGTCGCTACAGGATGTCCTGGAAAGGCAGGGCGTCGAGACGCGGACCCTTTCCGCCCTTGATATCCGCCAGGTAGCCGAGCCTTACATCAGGCGCCGGGCGATACGGCACCTTGAAAAAGGCCGGGTGGTCATCCTGGCGGGGGGCACCGGTAATCCCTATATGACGGCGGACACCGCCGCCGCCCTTCGCGCTATCGAAATAGGGGCCCAGGTTCTGCTGATGACCAAGAACAAGGTCGATGGTATCTATTCCGCAGACCCGTTGAAACATCCCAAGGCCAAGAAGTTCGACAGGATTACTCACCTCCAGGCATTAAGCATGCGGCTGATGGTCATGGACAGCACCGCGTTGACCCTTTGCCTTGACAACGGGCTGCCGATTATCGTCTTCGACATGGCCATGCCGGACGGTATGCAACGGGCCGTACTCGGCGAACCCATAGGCACACTCGTATCAAGTGAGAGTGGAGATGGTTAACGATACATTGCGGGGTATGGAAGATAGAATTAAGGCCTCGATAAACGGTTTCAAGATGGACCTGGCGACGATTCGCACCGGCCACGCTTCGCCGGCGCTGGTGGAGCATATCAAAGTGGATTACGCCGGCACATCGATGCCATTGATACAGCTGGCCGGGATATCGGCGCCGGAGGCCAGCCTCCTCGTTATTCAACCATGGGATAAGGGCAGTATTCGTGCCATCGAGAAGGCCATAACAACCTCCGAGCTTGGCCTGAATCCCTCTAACGATGGCAATATCATCCGGATCCCGATACCGCCACTCAGCGAAGAGCGCCGTAAAGAACTCATTAAAATCGTGCACCACCGCGCCGAAGAGAGGCGGGTGGCTTTACGTGGCATTCGCCATGATGCTATGGATGAGTTGAAACGTCTGGAAAGGGATAAAGAGATATCCCAGGATGAGCACAAGCGCGCCATGGACCAGCTCCAGAAGCTTACGGATGTTCACATGGCGGAAATCGAAAAGCTCAGCCAGGACAAGGAGAAAGAACTCCTCGAGGTTTAAACAATCCGAACTCAGCCCCGGTCCAACCGGTCTGCCCCATCAACGGATATGGAAAATACTACCGGTATCCCCCGCCACGTGGCCATCATCATGGACGGCAATGGCAGATGGGCTGAAAAACGCGGCCTGGAGCGTCTCGATGGGCACCGGGCCGGCGTGAAAAACATTCGTCCTATCCTCGAGCGTCTCAGCCAGCGTGGCGTTGACTTTGTTACTCTCTACGCTTTTTCTACTGAGAATTGGAATCGCCCTCAAGACGAAGTCAATGGCCTGTTCGAACTCCTGCTTGGTGTTATCGAACATGAGGCTAAAGAGCTCCATAAAAAAGGTGTCCGGATCCGCCATATAGGCAACCTGGAAGGGCTTTCGAAAGACGTGCAGAAAAAAATCCGTAAAGCGATAGAGCTGACAGAACGCAATACCGGGTTGACACTGGGGATCGCTTTCAACTACGGGGGACGCGTCGAGATCCTCGAAGCCGTCCGACGCCTCGTTTCCGACGGGGTCTCGCCGAAGGATATCAGTGAAGATAGTTTCGAGCGCTACCTGTATACACAGGGTTTCCAGGATGTCGACTTGGTGATACGCACCAGCGGTGAAATGCGTACCAGTAATTTTCTGATATGGCAGGCCGCCTACGCCGAGTATTTCTTTACTCCCGTTCTCTGGCCGGACTTCGATGAGCAGGAGCTGGACCGGGCGCTCGAGGCTTATAGCCAGAGGTGGCGGCGTTTCGGCGGTTTGCAGTAGAAGGACAGGTGTTTGGGAAAAGGGTAATAACGGCTCTCTGGGGTGTCCCCCTTGTTCTGCTCGCCATCTGGTTCGATGAGCCATTACCGTGGTTTACCTTACTGGTGGCCGCTTGGGGCTTGCTGGCCACCTGGGAGTTCTTCCGGATAACCGGTGTCTCAAAAACGCGGCCGTTGGCCGTTTTTGGGTTGGTCTGGACGCTGCTGTTCATCGTTCTTCCCCACTGCAATTTCTCTCTTATCCTACCGATGTTGCTCACTTCCGGGGTGGTGCTTTCCCTGGCGCTTATACTTTTTCTGCGGAAGGGGGAGGGGATTTTTACCGGCTGGGCCTGGACCATGGCCGCTATTCTCTACGTTGGTTTTTTGTTAAGCCTGCTGGTGGCATTGAGAATCGAGGCGGGGCGGGGTTGGGTCTACTTGGCTATATTGGGTACCTTCGGCTCCGATACCGCTGCTTATTTCATCGGGAAGGCCTTTGGCCGCCACAAGATGGTGCCGCGCATCAGTCCGGGAAAGACCTGGGAGGGGGCCGTAGGCGGTTTGTTCGGGGCAGCTATCATCAGCCTGCTTTTCACGCTAGACACTCCTGTCCAGCTTCCTTTTGGATACAGTGAAGCGATTCTATTGGGACTGGGCATCAGCGTCTTCGGGCAGGTCGGGGACATCGTTGAATCCTTGTTGAAACGTAGCACCGGTGTTAAAGAGTCCGGCAGTTTGTTACCGGGTCACGGCGGCCTGCTCGACCGCATGGACAGCATCGTGTTCGTCGGTGCGTTTGTTTACGTTTACTATACGTTGGTCATCACATAGCTTCTGCCGGTATGGTGCGCTCCTAATGGAAAAATTGAAGTCCGGCGTGAGAGAACTAATGCTGCATCTTAGCATGCGGCAACTCGAACAGTTCGAACTTTACTACCGGGAACTGATCAATTGGAACCGCAAGATAAACCTGACTGCTATCACGGGGTACGAAGATGTCCAGGTACGACATTTCCTGGACTCGCTGACGGTGGTATTGGCGACCGGACAGCTATCAGATGGACTAAGGGTCATGGATATTGGTACCGGCGCCGGGCTGCCAGGGATACCTGTAAAAATAGCATTTCCGGGAATCCGTCTGACATTGCTGGAAGCGACGGGGAAAAAAGCCGGGTTTCTTGAACACCTGAAAAGTACCCTTTCAATGGAAGATATGGAAATCGTCACCGGACGCGCCGAGGAGCTGGGCCACGATCCCGACTATCGGGATAAGTTCGACATTGTCCTGTGCCGCGCCGTGGCAGTCTTACCGGCGCTGGTGGAGCTCGGTCTGCCTTTTTGCACTTCCAGCGGGCGGATGGTCGCCTGGAAAAAGGGAAATATCGATAATGAGATCCAGGAGTCAAAAAAAGCTATTGCCATGCTGGGAGGCAGATTGAGCGGAATGGTGCCGGTCAATATTGAAGGATTAAGAGACCGCAGATGCCTGGTGGTTATCGACAAGGTTGGTACTACTCCTGCGGAATATCCCCGTCGCCCCGGGCTGCCGACTCGCCGCCCGATTCGTTAGCATGGCGATTACTCTCTGGCGTTTCTCAGCCGTTCTTCCAGGCGGTCAATCAACTGTAGAAACTCCTTGTCTTTGTGCCAGCGCCCACCGTAGAGACGAAGTCCTTTAAGCACCTGTTTGATTTCCTTGCTGGAGGGGTCTGGATGCTCCAGCATATTGTAGGCGGCTTTCCGGTGCCGGTTTTTGGCCCGGCGGTCCATCCAGGAAAGGAAGACCAGTGCTCCAACGAGGAGTGCTAAGAAAAGAAAAAAATAAACGTATTCCATACTCCACCTTGGCCTGTTCACCGCACTCTTGTGCGGTGCCTTCGGGACTGTTTGCCAGGTGGAGTGCTACGATATTCGCCGTATTTAAGCTTGCGTCCGGTTGAAAGGCATCTTTACTGCGTCCGCCAGTATGCAATTGATTGAGTGATACCGTATCTTGCGAACGGCATTCCGGCGGGAAGCGGATCGGGTAGCGTGATGTGCACGGTGCGGCGCATCCAGCCTGGCCTTCATTCCCGATGTCAGGGTTTCAAAATATAACTTGACCATTATGGCACCTCCTGTTCCGATA
>DAOULX010000073.1:0-62282 GCA_034414775.1 Dehalococcoidales bacterium | reverse complement strand
GGTCAGTCGTTGCCGATTAAAGACCTGACTGAGTCCTACGAACATTCCCGCCGATGTGACCTGTTTGTTGCTGTAGGTTCGAGCCTGGTGGTCTACCCGGCGGCAGATATGCCGCGGGTGGCACTTGAGGCTGGTGCTCGTCTGGTAATCCTAAATCAGAGCGAAACCCCCTATGATGGCCAGGTTTCACTGCGTTTCTCCGAGAGAATCGGGGATGTGCTGCCGGCAGCAGTGGCACGGCTCAAGGAACTAATTACCAGCAATTCTTAGACTTCCTTCCATTCGATTACCGTCCCCGACCACACCCGTCTCACCGCGTCTTCCAGAACCGCCTGGCGTGGTTCGGCAATGTCGTAGAGAGGCGGTAAATAAGGCACATCGAGCCTGGCAAGGAAAGGACACTGTTTCTGTAATAGGTGGATAGTGGTACGCGCGCCCCCGTAGACCAAGAAGTCTAACGATTTTACATAAGGTTCCAGCTTCTCGAGAGCGTGTTGGCAGACCCGGGTGAGGAAATATTCTATCTGTTTGTCGCGGTGGCGTTCGAAGCGGTGCGCCGAGGAACCCCCCTTGCGGTGCCGCCTGTGGACCAGCCCGGTGCCTACTTTGCTTGATACCAGTTTCTCTCCCTGGCAGGCGCCGATACCGTACGATCCCAGACGCACCAGCACCAAGCCGATGCAATAGTCTTGATTCAGCATCGAGCGTAGCGGTCCCGTTTCAAAGGTGTCAGCAAAAAGCCTTTCGGAAACAGGGAAGGGTGGCAGGATAAGGGACAATATCTTGTTACTCAAGAAAAGGATCGCGCCGGTCGCCGAGTTGCTACCATATTTGACTACCTCGGTAATTGTATCGGCCGGGATGGAAGTGTTTTGCAGCAGTGTATGGAGTTCCTTATCGGATACGTCCGGCGCCAGATAGAAGGACCGGTAAGGACCGGTAGCTGTTTTTTCCAAGCCATCGATATATTCCAGCAGCCTGGCACGGCTGAAGGTACGCCGCTCTGCTGTCAACGTCATGGCGTACGCTCCGGTTCGTTCTTGAACCTAAAAACTAACAACGGTGGCGCCGTCGCCGCCTTCATCACGCTCCCCGGGTCTGAAAGATTTCACCAGCGGGTGCCCGGCTAAAAACTCCCGAACGATGTTGCGTACTGTCCCTGTGCCAATGCCGTGGACGACGCGGACCTCTGTGTAGGCGGATTGAGAGGCATCGCTTAAGTACGCGTCTAAGGCGACTTCGACTTCATCGGCGCGCTTACCACGCAGGTCGAGCTGTCGCGACACAAGACGTGTTTCCGGCTGGCTGCCCCTGGACGGTACATCAACGTCCACCGGTGCCGTCGTCTTGACGACGCTGTCCAGGCTCAGCCTCATCTTGGTACGGCCGGACTGAATTTCTACCTCTCCTGAGTCTTCCAGTACGGAGAGCACCGTGGCTATTATCCCGGCCTCCCGTATACGCACCGTGTCCCCGACTTTGATGACGCCGCTATCTTCCGCCTCGGGCTCGGGCACGACCTGTTGCCAGTCAGGAGTATCGAGTTGCTCGCGGACTTTGGCCAGCGAACGACGGGCCTCGCTAATCCTGGCGGCGGACTTCTCCTTGCGTAAATCGGCTGTAGCCTGGCGTATTTCCCGGTGGAGCTCGGCGGCTTCACGAATGACTCCGTCACGCGCCTCCTGGACCGCCCGCCGTGTCTCAGATTTTATCCTTTGCTGCTCCTCGTTAAGCGCAGCATTGCGCCGGGCAAGTTCATCACGCTCTTTCCGGACATCGATTTCGAGTGTAGCCAGTTTCTGCTTCTCGTCCATCAGATTTGCCAGTAAGGTTTCCATCTCCAGGCTGCCACCCGTTAGCATGCCCCGGGCGTCGTCGATTATCTCTGGCGGGACACCCAGCCGGGCAGCCGTGGCGATGGCGTTGCTGCCGCCGGGGATACCGACCGTCAGCCGATAAGTTGGCGTCAGGGTAACCGGATCGAACTCCAGTGAGGCGTTCTCCAGACCATCGGTGGCGTAGGCGAAGGCTTTGAGGTCGCTGTAGTGGGTTGTAGCCACCGTCAGTGTCCCCCGGGAGTAAAAATAGCGCAGTATGGCGCGGGCTAGTGCCGAACCCTCGGCGGGATCGGTGCTGGTACCCAGCTCGTCGAGGAGAACCAGGCTATTTCGTGTAGCGCCCTGGATGACCCGGACGACATTACCCATATGCCAGGAAAAAGTGGAAAGGGTCTGCTCGATACTCTGCTCGTCGCCGATGTCAGCAAAGACGCCATCGAATATTGGCAGCTGGCTTTCGGCAGCGGCCGGTATGGGTAGGCCGGCCTGGGCCATCAGGCTGAGCAGTCCGATCGTCTTCAGAGTGACCGTCTTGCCTCCCGTATTAGGGCCGGTAATCACCAGCACGGAGAAATCGCGGCCGATCTCAACCGAAAACGGCACGGCGTTGTCGCCGAGCAGTGGATGATGCGCATCGACGAGCTTAAAGTAAGATGGGGAAGTAGGGCTGTCCGGGGCGATTATTTCCGGTTCGACGGCCCGGATACGCCGGGCGTAGCGTGCTTTGGCGATCAACAGGTCAAGCTCGGCGGCCAGCTCAACGCTGCGGGAGATATCTTCGCTGTGGGCCCCTACCTCGGCGCTGAGCAGTCCCAGAATACGTTCGATCTCACGTCTCTCCTCAATCACCAGTTCGCGAATCGCGTTGCCCAGTCCCACCGTAACCGTCGGCTCCATGAAAACAGTAGCGCCCGTATTAGATATATCGTGGACGATGCCCTTCATCTCGTGGCGGAACTCTACCTTGACGAGGAGGACGTAGCGGCCTTCGCGCTCGGTGATGATATCTTCCTGAAGTAGGCGCTGGCCGCGTGGCGACCTGACGATTGCCTCCAGATGTTCCAGAATCTGCGAACGGGTCTCCCGGAGCTGACGGCGGATATCGGCCAGGACGGGTGAAGCCGTGTCCAGGACCTCGCCGGCCGGGTCCAGGCAGTCACCGATGTCCTTTTCAATCTGACGCAGCTCGGCAATACCTTCGGTGATTTCCCAGAGCAGCGGGAACTCTTCGGCCAGGCCTTTGAGATAGTGACGTAGCTCATGGAGCGCAGCCAGTGTCTGCTGGACCTCGACAAGGCTAACGGCATCCAGGATCCCTTCCAGGGCGGCTATCTTGACTTTTTCGCGGACATCCAGCACCCCGCCAATAGAAAAGCCGCCGTCAAAATCGAGCAAACCCCGGGCTTCGGCCGTCTGCCTTAACAGCCGTGAAATTCCCCCAAAGTCCTGTAACGGGCGGAGTTCATCAGCCAGTTCCCGGCTGGTAGAGAAAGACGTGTACCCGGCCAGTATTTCCCGAATGCGCGGGAACTCCAGCATCTCCAGGCTTTTAGTGTACATCAATCATCGCTCTTTCGTGTTTCACGGTACATTATAGCATGATAAGTAACAAATGGATTGAACAGAAGGCCAAAGTCTAACATCAATCCGCTTTTTTCATTATTAAATGACTCTTTCGTATCATCATAACGTGAAAACCGGTATTTTCGACGATGTAAATAGGGTGTAATACAATAAAAGATAGGGCGTGAGTTAATTATCCCACAGCCGATTAAAATTGTAGAATATACGCAAAAAACCGATGACATGGCCTGTTCGATTGATGCCGATTGTCCCGAAGGTTTCGTGTTTCGAGACGGGCGTTGTATTCCAATCGCTTGATAGTTTACCGCGAAAACTGATATTTACGGCTGGCGGGACAGTTTTTATTGGGGGGATTTCGGCTGGGTCTCCCGATGTTAAGAAGTATATCTCGCCAGCTTTCTTATTTTCGGCGTCTATTCGGACCTGAGAGCTTCAATCGGATTGAGTCGTGATGCATTCCAGGCGGGGTAAAAACCGAAGAAAAGCCCGATGCCTACTGAAACTGATACCGCGAGTATTATGATGTCCGCCGTGACCAGTGTCGTCAGGATACCCAGCTGAGAGATAATATACGCCACCCCCCACCCGCCGATAATCCCCACGATACCTCCGGCCAGTGATAAAAAGGCTGCTTCGATGAGAAACTGACCCCAGATATCCGCTTCCCTGGCACCAAGTGCTTTCCGTATGCCGATCTCCCGGGTACGCTCCAGTACCGATACCAGCATTATATTCATCACGCCGATGCCGCCTACTAATAGTGAAATAGCCGCAATAGCCCCCAGTAGAATGGTGAAGGTGCCAATAGCCTCGGAAATAGTCTCGGCTAACTCTTGGACGGATTGGATATTAAAATCGTTCTCGGTGATGGGGGACAGATTATGGCGAGTCCTCAACAGGCTGGTTATGTCGTCAATGACGGTCTGGGTCATTTCCTGGTCGCTAACGGTGAGGGCTATGGACGAGACGATGCGCCCACCCTGTGCGGTCCTGGGTTGGGCAACCGTTTGCTGCATGGCTGTCAGGGGCATGAAAACGCCGTCATCCGGCGAATTGAAAGTTACTCCTTTAGATTCCAGGACACCGATAACACGAACAATGATCGTTCCCATTCTAATCTGCTGGCCAATGGGATCAGTATCCGGGAAAAGAGTTTCGACGACGTTCGAGCCCAAGACGACTACTTTTAACCTGCTGTCGTAATCGCTTTGGGTGAACAAGGACCCATTGGCGACGTTCAAGTTATTGATCTCGAAATAATATGGATTAATTCCGGTAACCAGGGAGTTGGTATTTTCACCACTGGTGTTAAGCTGCAAGCTACTGGAATAGGACGGTGAGACCGCCGAAATATTTTGTATCTGCGCCGCAACGGCATCGGCGTCTTCCAGCGTCAGTGTGTTGACGCCGCCGATGGCACCCCGCACACCCCCGAAGGTCATGGCCGCTCCCGGCCGTATGGTAACCAGGTTAGCACCGAGGTTCTGAATATTGGAAAGGACTTCCGATTCGGCGCCCCGCCCCACGGACATAAGTGCGATGACGGCGCCAACGCCGATAACGATGCCGAGGATAGTTAAAAAGCTACGCAACTTATGGGATATGACTCCGGTCCAGGCAGTAGTTATCGGGTCCAGCCACTTTTTCATAATCTTTCCTCCGACGTTATCTGCCCGTCCATGAAATGGACGATACGCTGGCAGTTCCGGGCGATGCCGGCATCATGGGTTATCATGACCAGGGTGATGCCCTGCTCGGCATGCAGCGATGTCAAGATATTGATGATTTCCCCGCCGGATTTACTGTCCAGGTTGCCGGTTGGCTCGTCGGCCAGAAGAAGAGGTGGATTCTTCACCAGGGCCCGGGCGATTGCGACCCGCTGTTGTTCGCCCCCGGAGAGCTCGGTAGGCCGATGGTTGACACGTTCGCCCAGCCCCACCTTCTCCAGGGATTCGATGGCCTTCTTCCGGTCGGCGCCGCCGACATACCTCATGCCAAGTTCTACATTGGCTAAGGCCGAAAGACGTGGTAACAGATTAAACGTTTGAAAGATGAATCCTATCTTTCTGCCCCGTACATTGGCCAGCTCCCCGCTGCTCAACTGGCTGACCTCTTTTCCATCGAGGATATATTTGCCGGACGTGGGTTTATCCAGGCAGCCCATGAGATTGAGAATGGTAGACTTACCCGAGCCGGACGGCCCCATGATGGCCACCAACTCGCCGCTATTGATTTCCAGATCAACGCCACAAAGGACTTTAAGCTCTCTGTTTCCCATCGGGTACGTCTTGGTGATATTTTCTAATTTTATCATCGGCTTATCCTTAACGAGGCGGCGGCCCGAAGAAACCCCGAAACTCGCTTTCTGAATCCGGGGCGACATTACGGGGTACGTTTATCTGCTCACCTTCGGTGAGGCCACTGACTATCTCGGTATACTGCCAATCACTGAGGCCAGTCTCGACTTCACGCATCTCCGTCATACCCTCACCCGTGATGACCTCTACAAAGGACTGGCCGGCCTGGGTCATCACGGCACTATTGGGCACCACCAGCACATCGAAGGCCTGCGCCACGCTGATTGTCACCGTGACGGTCAACCCATCTCGGAGCTGGGCGTTCTGGACATCCAGCCCGGAAGATAGCTGGCTCTGGGCCTGGCTGCCGAACCCGCCGGGGAAAGTTATGCCTTCCGGCGGGGTAAAGCCTTCCGGAGGGCCACTCCGCATCATCTCCTCGGCCTGTTCCTGGGTCAGCCGCCCTTCATCGACAGCCTGCTGGAGCTTTGGCGGCAGTGTCACGCTGCCGTCACCGGAGTTCGGGTATTCACTCGGTGTTCCGGACATCGTGAAATTGACGCTGTCAGGATTTCCCACTTCCACCTTAACGTTGTAATTCACAACTCCGGATTGAATAGTGGCGGTGGGGGAGACATGGGTCACTATGGCAGGGAAAACCGCCCCCGGCAGGGCATCCGCCTGGACGGTAGCCCGACCACCAACCTGTACCTGCATGATATCAATCTCGCTGACCAGTATATTGGCTTCGAACTTTTCTGGGTCGGCGACTGTCGCGGCGATAGTCCCGTTGAGTACCTCGTCACCACCTTCGACGTTTACAACGGTAACGAAGCCATCGAAGGGGGCTTTGATTTCAGGACTGTATATCTGGGCCTCGGCCAGTTTCGTTTTGGCGTCTTCGAGGGCTTTCTCGGCGTCCTCGAGTTTGCCCTGGTTAAGCGTGAGGCTGTTTTCGGAAAGTTGCACTGCGTCCTGCGCGTTCTTGAGGTCGGTCTCGGCGGCTTCGAGGTTGCGCTGGGCGATTTCTATCTGCTGCTTGAGCTCCGCCTCCTGGCCGCTACGGCCTGCCAGCAGATTGTCGTAGGCCAATCTGGCAGCATCCAAACGGTCTTCAGCACGTTCGATAGCCAATAAGATATCGTCGTCATCACCGCCGGACTTTCCGAGTACAGTGGTGGCGTAGTCATACCAGGCTCTGGCCATATAATATTCAGCGATAATCGCCTGGTCATCGACTGCCTGGAGAGCACCGTAGAGATCGTCGACAGCCTGCTGAAGGCTGATCTGGGCGCTGAGGATAGCCGTCTCACGAGTCTCAATTGTAGCCTGTGCGGTCTTCAGATTCTGCTCCGAGGTGCTGACATTTATCTGCGCCTGGAGCAGGTTACGCTCCTGGGTGGTTACCTGGTCCTCCAGGTCTGATAGCTGTTCATCCCACTCGCTCCTGTCTACCGTTACCAGCACATCGCCTTCGCTGACCGAATCGCCCGCTTCGACAAATACCTCTCCGACGGTGCCTTTGGTCCCGGCAGGATAGAACAAGTCTATAGCCAGGTCCTCGGTGTGGGACAGCGCCAGGTTACCGGCCGCAGTAATATCGATGCTGACGTCGCCGCGAGAGACAGTAGCTGTCATGGTGGAGGGCGTCGTTTCGGTCGTATTGGAGGCGCAGCCTACCATTGCGATTATTACTGAACCTAGAACCAACGCTACTAGTAGGAACTTCCAGATTTTCATTTCAAACTCCTTAATTAACTAGTTTTTTGAATCCTATTTAGCATCGGGATATCGAAGGTGAAGATGCTGCCGTACCCCATCTGGCTTTCAACTTCAATCCTACCGCCATGAGCCTCCACAATACGTCGGGCAATAGTCAGCCCGAGACCGCTCCCACCGGTGGCCCTGGAACGAGACTTGTCCACGCGGTAGAACCGCTCAAAAATATTCGGCAGGTCTTCAGCGGGGATACCTTCTCCGTTATCCGCCACACTCACGTAAATGCGTCCCTCCCGCTGCCGCGCCGTCACGGTTATCCGGCCACCGGAAGCGGTGTGGGCAATAGCATTCTCCAGGAGGTTGTTGAGTACCTGTCGGATACGGTGAGAATCGATGTTAGCTTGGGGGAGGTCTTCTGATATATCCACATTAATTGTCAATCCCTTGGCAGTCGCCTTGGCTTGCAGGCCGTTGGTTGTTTCCCTAACCAGTCGGCCGACGTCATCCGGCTGGAAAATCAGGTTAAGCTCCCCCGCGTCCGAAATACTGATTTCCTGGAGGTCCTCGACGAGGCGGGCCAGCGTAGCCGCTTCTTCATTCAATGACGCAATGGTGGCTTCTTCCGGCTGGATCACACCATCCCGGATAGCTTCGAGGTAACCATTGAGGTTGGAAAGTGGCGTCCTCAACTCGTGGGCAATATCCGCCACCATATTCCGGCGCAGACGCTCAGTACGCTCCAGGTCTTCCGCCATGGAGTTGAATGAAGTGGCCAGCTCACCCAACTCACCTTTGTCGGCGGATTCGACACGCTGGGAAAAGTCTCCCTTGCCGAACTGACGGGCGGCCTGGCTGAGGGCTTTGACCGGCGCCAGGATTCGGCGTGAAAGCAGGAAGGTAAGTAATATGGCGATAATAATAGCCAGGAGGCCGCCCCAAAGGAAAAAACGGCCGATGGTAGCGTTGGCAATCTGCAGGGCAGCCCGGTTGATATCCGGCAATTCTCCATGAATTACGTACAGAACACCGGTGGGCTGGCCCATGCCTGCCATAGGCCTCATCCGATAGCCTGGAGTATCACTCTCATACGTGGTCCCGAGAAGGGTGGTATCGGAATCAGCTACGACGATGCCCTGGTTATCGGTGAGAATAATACGGTGTCCGTAGAGGTTTCCCCATTGGACTACTAGCGGCTGGACACCGTCCCAGCTCCTGCTGAAAAGGAAATAACGGGACAGTTCCATTTCAACCCGGGCGTCCTGTAAAGCCTCGAAACGTTCGCCGAAACGACCTATTTCCTGGCGCGTAGTCAGGTAAGTAAAGAAGAAGACCGTGCCCATAATAACGATAATGATAAATGTAAATGCAGCTAGGAGCCTGGTATTAAGGCTGTGTATCACCGTTGGTCTCCAGGAGTTTATAGCCGGCCCCGTAGATTGTCTTGATAAAGCGGGGATGATGGGGTTCTGGCTCGAGCTTGCGGCGTAGTTTTAATATATGCACATCAATGGTACGGTCGAATCCATCGAAGTCCTGACCGAGGGCCTTTTCGATGATCTGGCCGCGGCTAAAAACCCGGCCGGGCTCTTTAACGAGTGTCCCGAGTAATTTAAACTCGATGGGAGTCAGGTTCAGTGGTTTACCCGCCAGGAAAGCCTCATGCTTTAAAAAGTCGATGGTCAGGGAACCATGCTCGATCCTGTCAGGACCACGTTCGCCGGGGAGACGCCTGAGAACAGCCCTTACCCTGGCCGCCAGTTCCCTCGGACTGAATGGTTTGGTAACATAATCGTCAGCGCCAATGTCCAGACCGGTCAGCCGGTCATCGTCAGCGGACATAGCCGTCAACATGATAATCGGAACATCGGACTCGGCCCGCAGCGTACGACAGATATCAAGGCCATTCATACCGGGTAACATAAGGTCAAGGACGATCAAATCCGGGCGGTATTCCCGGGCCAGGCGCAGGGCGTCATTGCCATCATAGGCGGTGATAACCCGATATCCGTCCCGAATCAGGTAGAGCTTAACCAACTCCACCGTTTTTACATCATCATCGACAACAAGTACCTTTTTACCGGACATATTCCCCCAGATTAATTTTGTTCAAGTTTGTTCCTTTAATATTATGACATAATTGTTAATAAAATATGAAAGTCAGCGCTGTTACGTTCTGACGATTAAAAAAAAGGGAGGGGGGATATCCCCCCCTCCCGTAATATTCACCGCATTCACGCGGAATCTATATTATTACTGCTCGGGGGCCTCCGGGACGTCGCCGATGTTACAGCGACCATGGAAGCGGCCGAAAAACCTGCCGCCGGGCCCTTGTCCGAATACACCAAAGAAGTTACGGCCATCAGGCCCGGGGCCAATGCCGAGATCCGGAGCGTCAGCGATCCAGTCCTTGAACTCTTGGGCCTGTTCTTCGTTTATTCTGCCGTCTTCAACCAGGCGGTCGAGCATTTTGTCCATGGCTTCACTGCGGATGTCTTTCCTGACCTCGGTGAACGCCTCGACCAGCTTTTCGGAGTCGATAGGATTACCGGTCAGCTCCTCGTACTTCTCCGCCACCCTCTCGGCGAGGCTGGAGATATCGGCCATTGGTGCAATTTCCTCTGGTACTTGATTTTCCTCGTCGGCGCTGGCTATGGCAACTCCACCCAAAATACCACCCAGGGTAACCACGGTGATAACAGCGATGATTATGATCTTTTTCATGCCTGTTTCACCTCCTTTCTCAGACTTTCATAATAACAAGATACCAAGTAAATATTAAAAACTAATTAAAATTTTGGAGAATTTAAGATTTTTTTATAGGCGGGTTTGAAAACGAGGTATCGTCCGGAAATGAAGCAATAATACTGCATGATATGTGGGTTGGGCTTGGCTAACGGTGACAATAGTCATATTAATATGAGGATGGTGATCGTTACTTAACGGTAGATGTAATAAATCATCAGCCGGGTGAAGTGGCTTTTCAGGACTTCTTGGCAGATTCGGTCCAGTATTTCTGGCGTATCTCCCGCTTCATTATTTTACCGACCGCGTTCTTGGGAAGGGCGTCCATGAACTCGACGGACTTGGGCGACTTGTAGCCGGCCAGGCTTTTTTTACAGAGGGCGATGAGGTCTTCCGCCGTGGCGGAAGTGCCTTTCTTGAGGCAGACGACGGCGTGTACTTTTTCCACCCAATACGGATCCGGGATACCGATAACGGCGACCTCCTGGACGGCCGGATGGCGGTAGAGCACCTCCTCGACCTCACGTGGGAATACGTTCTCACCGCCGGTGATAATCATGTCCTTCTTGCGATCGACGATGTACACGTAGCCGTTTTCATCGAAATAGCCGATGTCCCCGGTATGCAGCCAACCGTCAATAATCGTATTGGCGGTGTCCTCGGGTTTTTTCCAGTATTCCAGCATGAGGTGTTTACTACGGACGATGATTTCTCCTAGTTCCCCGGGTTCTTGGTTATTACCTTCCTCATCGACAATCCTGACCTGCACACCGATATCCGGTTGGCCCGCCGAGGAAAGTATCTTTTCCTCTGGCTTTCCCAAAACGAGATGCTCTTCCTTGGTTAAATGACAGATGGCCGGACCACTTTCGCTCTGACCGTAGCCCTGCCCGAAAACGTTGCCGAAGGTCTCCAGCCCGCGTTTGAGCACCTCAAGAGGCATGGGTGAACCGCCATACCAGATGTACTTGAGACTGCTGGTGTCGTATTTTTCAATGTCCGGTACGGCCAGCATCGCGACGACGTGAGTCGGGACGACGGAAATATGCGTGGCCTTTTCGTCCTGAATTGCCTGGAGCGTAGCGGCAGGATCGAAATACTTGATAATGATATTACAGGCGCCGACGTAAAGGATTGAGCGGAACATGGTGTCCCCGGCGATGTGGAACATGGGCGATATCTGGATATGCCGGTCGTCCGGCTGGATGCAGAGATCAATAATATAGGTTCTGGTATCATCCCAGGCCTCGCGGTGGGAATAAAACGCGCCCCGCGGAACGCCGGTAGTGCCGCTGGTATAGATGATGAAAAAGCCGTCGTCCTCTTCCACAAAGACATCCGGCTCCTCGGTAGGGTGGGAATCCAGCAGGTCGTTGATAAAAACCAGGTCCGGAAGGCGCTCTTCGAAAGATATAAGATTCTTAATGCCTGGGGTATTCGGTTTTACTGTATTTACGATATCCGCAAGCTCCGGTCCGGTGAAAAGAGTGGTTATCTCCGAGTAATTCACAAGGTATTCCATCTCGGCAGCGCCTAAGCGAGGGTTAAATCGCGATAAAATATAGCCGCCTTTCATGGCGGCACCATAGACGATGGCATAATCCAGGCAGTTCCATGATACGATACCGATGGGATCGCCCTTATTAACGCCGAGCTCCCGTAGAGCGTGCACGAGGCTGTTGACTTTGGCGTTGAACTCGGCATAGGTGAGACGTATATCCCCATACACATAAGCCGGTTTATCCGGGCGTAGCAACGCATGTCTATAGACGATGTAGGCGAAAGTGCCAACATCATACCGGGAGAGTTCTTTAAGTATGTTACCTGATGGCATGTTTCTTCTCTGTTTTAGCCGATTGTTCTTATATGGAACGTAACGTGGAATTGATGGCCTTGCCAGTAAATGGTGGGCCATTGTGGACTCGAACCACAGACCCCAGTCTTATCAGGACTGTGCTCTAACCAACTGAGCTAATGGCCCATCGAATCGTATCTAAATTGTAAGCGAAGCGAGGATAAAAATCAAGGGTGATAGCTTTTAATTGCATCCAAATAGCATGACAATCTATAATGAGAATGGATTATGGTAAAAATAAGACGTGCGTTTCTGGCTGTTGCCATTCTTTTGCTGCTGGTTGCCTCCTTTGTCTCCGGCGTCCGGGCGCAGAACGACACGGTTGTCGTCATCACTATCGAAGGGACCGTAAATCCGGTGCTTCTCGACTACGTGGAGCGCGGCATCGAGGAGGCCGAAAGGACCGGCGCCCAGGCCCTCATCATTCAGATTGACACACCCGGCGGGCTCTACGATACCACCCTCGAACTCATCCAGTTGATTCTCGGTTCCCGGGTACCGGTCGTGGTGTACGTGGCCCCGGCCGGGGCACGGGCCGCCTCGGCCGGTTTCTACCTGCTCCAGTCAGGTGATATCGCGGCTATGGCGACGAATACCGTGACGGGAGCGGCCACGCCCATTCAGCTGGGAGAGGAAGGCGAAGTCGAGGTATCCGACGAACTACAGGCAAAAATCCTGAACGATGCCTCGGCACAGATACGAGAACTGGCCCGTGAGCACGGACGCAATGAGGAGTGGGCAGAGAGGGCGGTGCGGGAAGGCGTCTCGGCTACCGCTACCGAGGCGCTTGAAATGAACGTTATCGAAATCATTGCTCCCACACTGGAAAACCTGATTGTGCAGCTGGACGGACGCGAGGTCACGCTGATGAATGACCAGGTCATTACGCTGCACACGCGGGACGCCGCCATCATCGATACCCCGATGCGTACCGTCGAGAGATTCCTCTATACTATCGCCGATCCCAATATCGCCTATATTCTTCTAAGCCTGGCCATGCTCGGCATCATGGCGGAGATATTCAATCCCGGACTTATTTTCCCCGGTATCGTCGGCGGCATCTGCCTGCTGCTGGCCTTTTTCTCTCTCGGAGTGTTACCGGTTAATTATGCCGGTATCCTCTTCATCGTGCTCGCCTTCGGACTTTTTATCGCCGAGGTACTCACCACGACCTTTGGGCTCTTTACGGCCGGGGGTATCATATCCCTGGTCATCGGCTCGCTAATCCTTTTTCAGGGAGCGCCGCCTATTTTCCGTGTCGATCCCTGGCTGATTGCCACCGTAACTATTGTCCTGGCGGGGGCATTCGCCTTCATATTGCATCGGGCTATCGCCGCCCACCGCAAACAGGCGGGGACCGGTCGTGAGGAGCTTATCGGTAAGATAGCGCTGGTGAAGACCGCCCTGAATCCAGAAGGTACTGTTTATTACCGCGGCGAACGCTGGAACGCCGTTTCTGAAAGCGGCGAAGTTAAAGCCGGTGAACAAGTTATCATCGACAGGGTAGATGGCCTGACCCTGTTTGTCACTAGGAAGGAATGATGCCGATCGGCCAGTATCGGCGGTAAAGGAGGGTCTGTTGATAATATCCGGCTGGCTTCTGGCTCTGATGATTATCATCGTCATAGCTGTCATTGCCCTGGTTGTCTGGTTGACCCTGAGAACATATCGGCTAAAGGTAGCCGCCGGCCGGGAAGACCTGGTCGGCAGGACGGCCGTGGTGGAAATAGCCCTGAGACCAACGGGGGTGGTGCTCGTGGAGGGCGAACGTTGGACAGCCACACTTGATAATGGCCGGGCTGAACCAGAAGAGGAGGTGATTATTACCAAGGTCGCTGGATTGAAACTATCAGTAACCAGAAAAGAGTAAAGGAGGTAGGTATTAATATGAGTTACATCTGGATAATCGTCATAGTCATCATTCTCCTAATCCTCATACCGATGTCCGTGAAAATCGTCACGGAATACGAGCGCGGCGTCATCTTCCGCCTGGGGCGCCTCGTCGGCGCCAAGGGACCCGGTCTGTTCTTGATTATCCCCTTCATTGACCGCATGGTTAAGGTTGACCTGCGCGTCGTAACCATGGACGTCCCCTCCCAGGAAGTTATTACTAAAGATAATGTCACCGTCCGCGTCAACGCCGTAGTCTATTTCCGCGTCGTCGATCCCGAGGCTTCCGTAGTCAAGGTACTGGACCACATCCGCGCCACGTCACAAATCTCACAGACTACCCTGAGGAACGTCTTGGGGCAGTCCGAACTTGACGAACTGCTGATGCAGCGGGAGAAGCTCAACCAGGCCCTTCAGAAAATCATCGACGAGCATACCGATCCCTGGGGCGTCAAGGTCAGCACTGTGGAAATCAAGGAAGTCGAGCTGGCCGAGGAGATGAAGCGCTCCATGGCGGCCCAGGCCGAAGCAGAACGCGAGCGGCGTGCCAAGATAATCCATGCCGAGGGCGAGCTCCAGGCCTCCGAGAAACTGTCCCAGGCGGCCCACATCATTGGCCGGGAGCCGGCCACGATCCAGCTCCGCTATCTGTCAACGCTAACCGAAATCGCATCTGAGAAAAACAGTACCATCCTCTTCCCCATACCCATCGAGCTATTCAAGGCCTTCGGCGGCAGTCCCGAAGCCAAGAAATAACCGGAGCCTGTATTTCGGGAGGGGGCATCGCGCCCCCTCCTTTCATTATGTGTCCTGCATTATCCGGCAGGAAATGTCGGGACAGCCTCCGTATGTTCCTCTACAATGATTTTGAAGGAGATAAGCGAGTATGGAATGGTCTGAGGGCATGAAGAGGGCGATAGACTATATCGAGGATAACCTCACCGGCGATGTCAGCATACCGAAAGTCGCCCGTATCGCCTGCTGTTCACCGTTTTATTTCCAGCGGCTCTTCATGATTGTGACGGGAATGACCGTGGCGGACTATATCCGCCGCCGCTGGCTGACCCTAGCCGCTGCGGAGCTGTCTTCAGGGAATGCCAAGGTCATCGATGTCGCTCTCAAGTACGGGTATGACTCGCCGGATTCGTTCGGGAGGGCCTTCCGAGCCATGCACAGCGTAAACCCCCTGGCGGCGCGCGAGCCGGGGACATCGCTGGTAGCTTTTCCGCGTATCTCGCTTCAAATCGAACTCAAAGGAGGTACGGACGTCGATTACAGGATTATTGAAAAACCCGCTTTCACTATTGCCCTGATGTCACGGCAGTTTAGCAACGTTAACGGACAAAATTTTGTGGAAATACCCAAATGGTGGGAGGAATTTTTAGCTTCGCCGGACTATGGAGCAATGACCGCTCTGGCCGGCGATAAACCTGGCGCTATGACCGGGGGAGAGATGCTCGGCATCTGCTATGGCGAGGCTGATACCGGTGAGTTCTACTACGGCATCGCTGTTGAACTACCTGAAGGAGCCTCGGTGGGAAAATTCGACAAAATGGAGGTACAGGCGACCACCTGGGCGGTGTTCGGTTGCACCCTTGCTAACCTCCAGGACGTCACCAAACGAATCTTTAGAGATTGGTACCTATCTACCGGCTACGACCATCCCGGGACCCCTGACCTGGAAGTCTACCTTCCGGGAGGTTCCGGACCAGACATGAAATGTGAGATATGGGCGCCCGTAGTGCCCCAAAAGACCTAGAAGGGGATTCTGGGCCGGGGGGGCGGTAGCTTTTCCTCCCCCCGGTTACCTATCGATCTAACCTGACGTCTCCGGCTACCACGCGTATCAACGTATTGTCGGACTGGCGTATCAGCAGGGCACCGGTTTCATCAACGGACTCGGCAATGCCGGTAATATCGTTGTTTCCCCAAGGGGCGGAGACGCTTTTCCCTAACGTGACCAGACGATCCCGCCAGGCTGTAAAGATGTCCCCTCCATCCGGCAGTTGCAGGTACAATCGCTCGAACTCCTCGAATAGGTACTTCGCTATCAGCCGGAGTGAGACCTCGCGTACAGAAGCCGATGAAAGACTGGTGGCGGTAGTTGAGATGTCTGCCGCATTTTCCGGGCGCAGGCCAACGTTGATGCCAATACCGACGATGGCGAAAGCCACCTCGCCGGTTCTGACTTTGTTCTCGATGAGTATGCCGCAGACCTTTTTCCCGTTGATAAGAATGTCATTAGGCCATTTTATAAGGGGCTTTAAACTGGTTGTTTTGTCAATGGCGCGGACTACCGCCAGGGAAGCCACCATGACGAGATAGGGCAGGCTGGCCAGCGTCGGATATAGAATAATCGAGAGGGCAATGTTTCCGGGCGGCGTCAGCCAGGTCCTCTGCAACCTGCCCCGCCCCCCGGTCTGTTCCCCGGCTATAATAACAGTACCCTCAGGAGACCCCCGACCAGCCTCGGTGCGAGCAGCATCCATGGTAGAGGACAGCCTCGGATAGTAGATAATATTCCTGCCGATGAAATGAGTAACAAGCTCTTCAGCGAGGGAAGTATAGGGATTCCTATCCGGATCCATCATCCATTAATGATATCACAACGCAGGAACCGAAGGTAAAAGGTTTCCGGTGATGTTTTTAAATCTTAATCTGGACGAACGGCAGGATCTGGATACCGACGCCTACCTTGATCTCGAACTTGACGCTCGGCTGTTTTTGACGTTCGGCACCGGCCAGTTTGGTGATTTCCATTGCTTTGACAATACGATTATCGAGATGACCGGCCGCCAGCACCACATCCTGAGAGTTCAGTTTCAGATAGTAGTCGCTAACGGAATAAGCACGGGAAAGTGTCTTTGTCTCGAAGACGTGGCTGCCAAGGGACAGGACAATAGAGCGGTCCGGCTTACTGAGTCTCTTGCAGGAATGTAAAAACTCTATTTTATGCATTGGGTTGACGCGACTCATGAAAAGTGAAGGCGAATCTATAATAATGAGCTTAAATCTTTCCGGAAGCTCCTTGACATGTTCAATGATTAATTGTAAGGCTTTCGGGGCATTCCTTAATACATTGGTCGCCCCCATTTTGTAAATCCGGAAACGGTCTGTAACCAGTTCGTGCCGTGTATCCATGGACATCGATTCCATTTGTTGGGCCAGCGCCTCGGAATTATGGTCGGTCGAATAATAAGCGACAGCACAGCTCCTGGAATGGAGAACCCCGTAGGCGATATGCTGACACATCACGCTTTTTCCGGATTCGGGTCCTCCTTCGATGATTACCAACGAACCTTCACGGATACCGCCACCCATAGCTTCCGCGATGTCCATAATACCGCCCATACCGCGTGTGCCAGACGCTGTCATACCCAGCATAACATTACCCCCCGGGTCGAATTATTATGCGCTTATACTACGTTCGAGTCCCAGTGTAGCCTGACACATATGAAAAGAACATAAACAGCGGGGTTAAGGGGGTAAACATTTCATAAACATAGGGAAGCCAAAGCTATATATTTGCGAAAAAATTGCCTTGTATTGTATCATTATATAGCTGCCCCTGTAGCTCAGGTGGATAGAGCACCGGCCTCCGGAGCCGGGCGCGAGCGTTCAAGTCGCTCCAGGGGCGCTGCCAGCGTTACGGAGTAAAAAATGACGAAAGAAAAAAGCCTTTTGGAGATCAGATGGCACGGTCGGGGCGGGCAGGGTTCGGTGACCTCAGCGGAGTTACTGGCCCAGGCCGCTATCAGCGAAGGTAAGTATGCCCAGGCCTTTCCCAGCTTCGGGCCGGAGCGGCGGGGGGCCCCGGTAGTAGCATTTAACCGGATCGATATTAAGGAGCCCGTACGCATCCGTTCGGATATCATCAATCCGGATATCGTCATTGTGTTGGATCCGAGCCTGCTGGAAAAAGTCGATGTCACCGCTGGCTTGAAGCCGGACGGGCTGGTCATAATCAATACCATGCGCACGACCAAAGAAATCAAGTCTGCATTTGGCATCAAATATCCGGTGGCTTCGGTAGATGCGACCAAAATCGCCCGGGAGAAGCTTGGTGTACCCATTGTGAATACCACCATGCTCGGCGCGGTAATCAAGGCGACCGGCGTCGTCGATAAGAAATCCGTCGAAGCGCCACTACAAAAACGTTTCGGCAGGCTGGGAGAAAGGAACATTGAAGCCATGGAGACAGCCTACCAGGAAGTGAAAATCGAGGAGCGCTAAATGGCAAAACCAGATAGTGAATATACCTGGAAAGATATAAATATCGGCATCATTGTCGCTGATCCCGGCAGCGCTCGCCAGTACGAGAGCGGTACCTGGCGGTCGCAGCGCCCGACATACGATTTCAAAAAATGCATCAAGTGCGGCCTGTGCGCCCTCTATTGCCCGGAGGGCTGCATCGGGCCTAATGAGGAAGGCTACTTTGAAGCCGACCTGTTCTACTGCAAGGGCTGCGGCATCTGCGCCCGTGAATGCTGGCCTCGAGTGATAACGATGGTCGAGCAGAAGGAGATTGAAGACGGGGAGGGTGAAAAATGACGACAAGAGTCGGCGTAGAAGTCTCCATCGCCCTGGCGGATGCCGTCAAACTGGCTAATCCCGATGTCGTCGCCGCCTATCCGATTACCCCGCAGACCCATATTGTTGAGCACCTGGCGGAACTGGTAGCCAACGGGGAGCTGGACGCAGAGTATATACCGGTAGAGTCCGAACATTCGGCGATGAGCGCCTGCCTCGGCTCAGCGGCCTCCGGCGCCCGCACCTTCACGGCCACGGCCAGCCAGGGACTGGCGCTGATGAACGAGGTGGTCTACGTGGCGGCGCCGATGCGACTGCCCATCGTCATGGCCGTGGCTAACCGGGCCCTTTCGGCACCCCTGAGTATCTGGTGCGACCATTCCGATTTGATGTCCGTCCGGGACACCGGCTGGATACAGATAATCGCGGAGAACGGCCAGCAGTGCGTCGATCAAATCATCTGCGCTTTCCGCATCGGTGAGGACAAGCGAGTCCTGCTGCCGGTGATGGTCCATCTGGACGGTTTCAACCTTACGCATGTCATCGAGCCGATAGAACTCCCAGAGCAGAGCGCAGTCGATAATTTCTTGCCTCCTTTTGAGTTCCCCCTGCCCCTCAATACGGACAGTCCGGTAGCCATGGGTGACTTCGCCGCGCCGATTATCTTCACCGAGGCAAAATGGGCGCATGAAATGGCTATAGTTGACTCTAAAAAGGTTATCAAGGAGGTATGGGACGAGTATGCCAAGACCTTCGGACGAAAATACTCGCCCGTCGAGAAACATCACAGCGACGGGGCCAAGTACGTCCTGATGACGATGGGTGCCATCGGCGAGACGGCCTCGGTAGCCATTGATGAGATGGTATCCGATGGACAGAGCGTGGGGCAGGTAAGGCTGCGTCTGTGGCGGCCTTTCCCCTTCGAAGAGTTACGTGAGGCACTTAAGGACGCCGAGGTAGTTATCGTCATGGACCGGGCCATATCTTACGGCGGACCGGGAGGGCCGCTCGCCTCCGAGGTCAAGGCGGCCTTTTACAATCAGTCAAAGAGGCCCAGAATAGTCAGCTTTGTTGCCGGGCTCGGTGGACGCGATGTCACCGTCTCCGGATTCAAGGATATGATTAAAAAAGGTATAGAGATTGCGGCAAAGGGAAGCCCGAACGAATATGAAATCTACGGGGTGAGGGAATAATGGAGAAATACTCAGTATATGTCCCCCGGTTGGTCAAGAAAAGGGAAAACTTCGCGCCGGGCCACCGCGCCTGCATCGGCTGCGGGGAAGCCCTAGCGATCAGGATAGCCTTCAAAGCCCTGGGTAACAACGTCATCGTGGCTAACGCCACCGGGTGTATGGAGATTTTCGCCTGTCAATGGCCTACTACCTCATGGCGTTTGCCCTGGATTCACACCCTCTTCGAAAACACCGCGGCGGTAGCCTCCGGCATCGAGGCGGGCTACAAGGCAATGAGGCGAAAGGGAATGCCAGTACCGGAAAATATCAAGGTTGTCGCTATGGGTGGTGACGGCGGCACCAGCGATATCGGCCTCCAGGCCCTGTCCGGGGCGCTGGAGCGCGGCCACGATTTCACCTATCTCTGCTTCGATAACGAAGCCTACATGAACACCGGCATCCAGAGGTCCTCCGCCACGCCGTTCGGGGCGGTTACCACCACCTCGCCAGCCGGTAAAAAGAGCTTCGGACAATTCACCTGGAAAAAGAACATGCCGGAAATAGCCGCGGCGCACAACATCCCCTACGTCGCCACCGCCACCCACGGCTATCCCTTCGACCTGATGGACAAGGTGCGCCGAGCCGTCAATACCCCGGGGCCGGCCTACGTGCACATCCTTTCGGTGTGTCCCACCGGATGGCGCAGCGCTACCGATACGATCATCCGGCAGGCCCGCCTGGCGGTGGAGACGGGCGTTTTCCCGCTTTACGAGGTAATCGACGGTCAGTACAAAATGAGTCTGGACCTGCCCAGGTTAAAACCGCTCAAAGACTACCTCAAGATACAGGGCCGGTTCCGCCACCTGAGCGATGACATGATTGCCCAGATACAGGCCAGAGTTGAACTGGAATACCAAAAGATACTGGAGAAGGTCAAGGATGGCAAAAAATCAGTACGCAGAAAAAGTCCAACAGGTATTACAAAAACACCGGCATGATAAGTCCCTGCTGGTGGATATCCTTCAGGATACCCAGGCGGATATAGGTTATCTGCCCAAGGAAGCGCTGGAAGAGGTCAGCCGGGGGCTGGACGTACCCCAGAGCCGGGTCTACGGCGTAGCCACCTTCTTTAAGGCCTTCAGCCTGAAACCCCGCGGCCGCCATCTCATCAATGTCTGCATGGGGACGGCCTGTCACGTCCGCGGGGCCATCAAAGTCCTGGAGAAAATCGAGCAGGAGTTGAACATCAAGACCGGCGAGACCACCAAAGACCTGAAATACACGCTGGAAACGGTCAACTGCGTCGGCGCCTGCGCCCTCGGTCCGATGGTCATCATCGGAGAGGACTATCACGGCGAGATGACGCCCGAAGGCATCGTTTCCGTACTCAAGGAATATAACTAAGGAGTTGAGGATGTCACCAGTGGCAAAGCTAAAATCCGTGGGTGAGCTGGATGCCCTGAGAAAATCCATAACCTCGAAGCGTGACCCGGCGAGGACCGTCATCACCATATGCAACGGGACGGGCTGCCATGCCCACGGCTGCGTGGCCGTTACCGTCGCTTTCCGTGACGAGGTAAAGAAGCAAGGCGCCAAGGTAGACGTCCGGGCGACCGGCTGTCACGGTTTCTGCGAGCGGGGGCCGCTGGTGGTCATCCAGCCGCAGGGCCTATTCTATCAGCGGGTCAGGGCCAAGGACGTCCCGGAAATTGTCGCCGGGGCGGTGGGCAGGGGAGATGCCATCGAGAGGCTGATGTATACCGACCGCGCCACCGGCCAGAAAATACCCCTGGAGCATGAAGTGCCGTTTTACAAGGGCCAGCGGCGTCTCATCCTGGGCCAGAACGGCGCCATCGACCCCTCTTCCATCGAGGACTACCTGGCCGTGGGGGGCTACGCCGCTCTGGCCAAGGCGCTGAAGATGAGGCCGGAAGGTATCATCGAAGAGGTAAAGAAAGCCGGGCTGCGGGGCCGCGGCGGCGGGGGTTTCCCCACCGGTAACAAATGGGAGAGTACCCGCCATGCCGCCGGGAAAGAGAAGTACGTCATCTGCAACGCCGACGAAGGCGACCCCGGTGCCTACATGGACCGCAGCCTCATCGAGGGGAACCCGCACAGCGCCCTGGAGGGCATGATTATCGGGGCTTACGCCATCGGCAGCAACCATGGCTACATCTACGTCCGCAACGAATACCCCCTGGCCGTCAGACACGTGCAGACGGCTATCGAGCAAGCCAAGGCCCACGGCCTGCTGGGCAAGAACATCCTTGGCTCCGGCTTCGACTTCGACGTCAAGATACAGCGCGGGGGCGGCGCCTTTATCTGCGGCGAGTCCACCGCCCTGATGGCATCGCTGGAGGGACGGGTCGGCGAACCGCGCGCCAAGTACGTCCATACCTCGGAGCACGGGCTTTGGAACCTGCCGACCAACCTCAACAATGTGGAGACCTGGGCCAACGTCCCACTTATTATCAATAACGACGCCGACTGGTACCGTAAAATCGGCACAGCAAACAGCAAGGGCACCAAGATATTCTCCCTGGTCGGCAATATCACCAACACCGGCCTCGTCGAGGTGCCGATGGGCGTCACCCTGCGGCAGATTATTTTCGAGCTGGGCGGCGGCATACCCAAGAGCCGGCAGTTCAAGGCCGTCCAGACGGGCGGGCCGTCCGGCGGCGTCATCCCCGAGAGCCTGCGCGACCTATAGGTCGATTTCGACGAGCTGACGAAGGTCGGCTCGATGATGGGTTCCGGTGGTATGATCGTCATGGACGACAAGACCTGCATGGTGGACGTCGCCAGGTATTTCGTCTCCTTCCTGGAAGGGGAGTCCTGCGGCAAATGCCTTCCCTGCCGCGAGGGACTGCGGCACATGAACGAGATACTGACGCGGATTACCCAAGGCAAAGGTAAGAGAGGGGACATACCCCTGCTGGAAGAGCTTGCGGCGGTGCTGTCGGACTCCTCTCTCTGCGCACTGGGGCAGCAGGCATCCAACCCGGTGATGAGCACGCTGCGCTATTTCCGCGATGAATACGAGGCCCATGTCAAGGACAAGAAGTGCCCCGCCGGCGTCTGCAATCTGGGGGCGGAGAAATAGAATGAAGGATAGCAAGATGGTAAAGCTGACGATAAACGGTCGACAGGTCACCGCTGAAGAAGGCGTATCCGTGCTGCACGCCGCCCGCGAGGCCAACATTTACATCCCCTCTCTCTGTGAAAACGAGGCCGTCGCCCCTTACGGGGCCTGCCGTCTCTGCCTGGTCGAGATAAAGACCGCCGCCGGTAGAGAGCGGCTGGTCACCTCCTGCATTTACCAGGTGGAGGAGGGACTGTCCGTCCTCACCGATACCGAGCGGGTTGTCAGGAACCGCAAGGTACTGCTGGAGCTGTTACTGGCCAGGTGCCCGGACTCCGAGGTCATCCGGGAGATGGCCGAGCAGCACGGTATCACGCGGGGTCGGCTCACCAAGCAGTCCGGCAACAATAAATGCATTCTCTGCGCCCTCTGCGCCCGTACCTGCGAGGAAGTGGTCGGGGTGTCCGCTATCAGTTTGACCAGGCGCGGCGTCGAACGGGAAATGACGACACCCTTCAGCGAAGACTTCTCCGAGGCCTGTATCGGCTGCGGCTCCTGCGCCTATGTCTGCCCTACGGACGCCATCAGCATGGATGATCGGGACGGCGTCAGAACGCTAAGCTGGCCGCACAATAAAATGGAGTTCAAGCTGAAGCAGTGCTCGGTCTGCCAGGACTACTGGGTGCCCGAGAAGCAAATCGAGTACATCGCTCAAATTTCCGGGACGCCCGTCTCCGACTACGACGTCTGCCCGAATTGCCGCTAGGGAAAACTCTGAATTCTAATATCTGAATACCTGAAACGGAAAGATGGATTTTGGGATTTAGAGTTTAGTATTTAGAATTTCCTCTTGACACCTGCCCTCCGGTTGTTTGATACTAAGCCCGGCGGGGTGTGGCGCAGTCTGGTTTAGCGCGCAGCGTTTGGGACGCTGAGGTCGGAGGTTCAAATCCTCTCACCCCGACCATGATTATATTGGCGTTGGTTAAGCACAACACCGCCAACAACAACTAATTGTCGGGGGTAAACGATTATGAAAAGAAGACCATCTCGCCATCCGCTGGAGCGCAACATCGCCATGGAACTGGTTCGCGTTACCGAAGCCGCCGCCATGTCTGCGGCACGTTTCCTGGGCAGGGGAGACAAGATGCTGGTCGATCAGGCTGCCGTCACTGCCATGCGCTACGTCCTGGGTTATGTGCGCATGGATGGTATTGTAGTCATCGGGGAAGGTGAAAAAGACGAGGCCCCGATGCTCTATATCGGTGAGAGCATCGGGGATGGCTCCGAGCCGAAGGTGGATATCGCCGTCGATCCCGTGGACGGCACCACGCTGACGGCCAGAGGGCTCCCCGGGGCTATTGCCGTGGTGGCGCTTTCGATAAGGGGCACCATGAGCTGCCCGCGGCACTTCGTGTACATGAACAAAATCGTTACCGGTACCGAGGCCAAGGATGTTATCGACATCAATGCCCCGGTCGCAGAGAACCTCAAGAACGTCGCTCTGGCCAAGAAAAAGGACATTGCCCAGGTTACCGTAGTGGTGCTGGACCGTCCGCGCCACGAGCAGCTACTTGATGAAATCCGCAGTACTGGCGCCCGGGTAAAGCTCATCTCGGACGGTGATGTCTCGGCGGCAATTGATGCGGCCTTACCGGAAAGGGATGTCGACGTGCTTATGGGTATAGGTGGCACGCCGGAAGGGGTTCTCTCTGCGGCGGCTATAAGGTGCGTCGGCGGGGCCATCCAGTGCAAGGCCTGGCCACGCAACGACAAGGAAAAAGAGGATGCTATAGCCAGAGGTGAAGACATTGAACGTGTCTGGAATACCGAGGATATGGTCGGCGGCGATGATGTATTTTTCTCGGCTACCGGCGTCAGCACCGGGGACCTGCTCCACGGGGTCCGCTATTTCAGCGGCGGCGCCCAGACACAATCGCTGGTGATGCGCTGCCGCTCCGGTACCATCCGCTGGGTGGATTCCCGGCACAATTTCGAACGCCTGGACAAGCTGGATTTTGTCAAGGTTCACTAAAGACATTATAACCAAGATACATGATAAAACGACTTCTTACCGAGAAGGGGTCTTATCAGGCGTTACCTAGTACTCTTGATTAGCATGTTCAGCCCCTTGAAGTTCATCTTGAGGTCATCAAGGGACCTGATGCCTTTCAGCCGCTGCCAGATGTAAGCCGGTCTCAGGTAAAAACCGCGGTAAGCCCGCCGCATCCAGTATTCGAGTGCCTGACGGTCCAGTAAATCACTCTCGAAGATCGGTGTCGCCGGATTATCTGTCCCGGCGTAAACAAAACTCTCCCAGGGGATACTTCCCTCATAGTCCTTCATATAGATATCGTATAACTCGGTGCCGGGGAAGGGAGTTGTCAGGGAAAACTGGGCGAAATCCACCTTTAGTCTCTTGGCGAACTCAATAGTCTGCCGGATGGTCCAGATAGTCTCCCCAGGAGAACCGAGCATGAAATAACCGACCACCTGGAGTCCGGCTTTACGGCTATCAGCCACGGCCTTTTCTACCTGCTCCAGGGTAGTATCTTTACATAATGTAGTGATGATTTCCGGAGAAGCTGATTCAATCCCGTAAGCTACGGAGTAACAGCCTGCCTGTTTCATGTGTCGTAAAAGGTCCGGGTCTACCAGGTTGACCCTCGTCTCGCAGGTCCAGGTCAGCTTTAAGTCAGTGCGGAGTATTTTTTCAGCGATCTCATGGACTCGTTTTTTATCGATGGTAAAGGAATCATCATAGAAGGCGATCTCTTTCACACCGAACCTGTCTTTGAGGTAGGCAAGCTCAGCCACCACGCGTTCCGCGCTCTGGGCGCGGAATTTTTTACCGAAGACCGGTTTGGAACAGTAGGCACAGCGGTAAGGGCAGCCCCGGCTGGTGACCACGGCCGCCAGAGGCATCGACCGACCATGCGGTGGATGTAGCCGATAACAATGCCACGGAAGCAGATGGTACGCGGGGAAGGGCAGAGAGTCCATATCCAGGAGAGGTTCTCTGTCCTGTGTGTGTAAAATGTTCCCGTCTATGCTGTAGCTGAGGCCGGGTATATCCTTTACCGGACGCCCTTCTCCCAAAGCTTCCATATATTCGATAAGGGAGAAATCGCCTTCCCCCCGTACGATTACGTCTATCTCCGGAGCCGAGTGTAAAGTCTCTTCCGGAAGAAGCGTCACATGGGCCCCACCCATGATGATAGACCGGTCAGGGCTGGTCTGCTTGAGAAGGCGGGCTATTTCGAGAGCGGCAGCGACGGTCGGTGTCATGGCTGTTATCCCGATGACATCAGCCTCCGATACCAGAGGCACGATGTCCTTCGGCCGAATATTCAGCGCGTTGGCATCCAGTATTGTTACTTTATAGCCCTTCGCCTCCAAAATAGCGGCAAGAAGGGCCAATCCGAGGGGGGGTTGGGGGTATTGAGTAAACTGAGGCGGATTTACGAGCGTCAGACTAAGCATGTTCAATAACTACCGACCGGGGCTAATTTGGCGTCGTACCGGAGACAACTTTTTATCGTTTTCCCCTCGAAACCGCGTCCCGGATCATATTTGATATGGCGCGAAGCAGAAGTCCCGTTATGAAACTGGCCGCCCCGGTGGTCAAGAAAAGTACGGATACAAGCGCCCAGCCGGTGGACACCACGCGGCTGATCGAGTAAAGCTGGAGCGTATAAATACCCGAAACCAACCCGATGACCATCAGGAAGACTCCCGTCATCCCGAAAAAGAATAGCGGTTTCTGCTCCGAGATCATGACCAGTATCCGTGTAAATACTCCCAGGCCGTGGCTGATGGGATTAAGTGTCGAGCTGTCTTTATGATAGGATACCGATACCGGGACCTGGGTAACCTTCAGATTGTGCCGGGCGGCCTCGGCGATGGTCTCGGCAGAAACGGCCATGCCATCCTGCCTCAGATTCAAATCGCATATCGCTTTCCTCGAGAAGGCCCGGAAACCACATTCGGAGTCCGCCAGTTCCTTTCCGGAAAGAACGTTTAGGGAGTTCGAGATTACTCTCTGCCCGAAGCGTCGGTAGAGGGGTATCTTGGCGGCTTCGTTCTTTCTGGAGCCGATAACACAATCATAGCCTTCGGTGATGGGCTGAAGGAGGTTCGGTATCTCCTGCGGATCGTGCTGGAAATCAGCATCCAGGATGACCAGTACGTCGGCATCCCGCTCCCGGGCAGCGTTGATGAGGCTCTGAATGGCCGCACCATAACCCAGATTCTTCGGGTGCCTGATTACGTCCGCCCCGGCCAGGCTGGCGATTTTCGCGGTGTTATCGCTGCTACCATCATCGACGACGATGACTTCATCGACGTGCTGCCTGGTATCAAGCACTAGCGTGCCGATATATTTGCCTTCGTTATAGGCCGGCAAACCGGCAATTACGTGTGGTCTTGAAGGTTCAGCCATACTATCGCCAGAACCGTGCCCCGACCCGTATTAATAATTCATTATAACCTTACAACGAGGCCACGGGCAAGCACCCTCATCCAAGAAAAAAAGAAATCTATTATAACGGTTCTTGCCTAGGGGTAATATTCCGGCGATGCCGAAGAAATGACATCAGGCAGTATTGTTTTTACTCGGGGTTTGCTTGAAAGAACGCCTATTTGATATGATGAAATTCAGTTAGGAGGCCAGCTATGGAACAACAGAATAATGCTGATGATTTGAAGAGAGAGATTGTAACCCAGATTGCCGAGTTGTCCAAATTGCTCGGCATGATGTCCAGCGATGATACTACGGTACAAAAAGCTAGGGAGGCACATCTGAGACTATCCGTAATCATTGCCAAGATACTAGAAATACAAATGCCATAGATTCAGTGCAGCTTCAATTTCACTTTCAACCTAAATGACCCAGTTTCATATACAGGCATATTACATATCACAAGTGCTTACACGTACAAACAAACAGTACAACTCCATGTAGGGTAAAACATAGTTATTTATACCAGGGATCGTAAAAGTGGGGCTCTCCAGCTTGTTTTTCCAATCATTTTAGCGTAGAATTTCAAGCGTAACTACCTATGCGGGAGTAACTCAGTTGGCAGAGTCCCTGCCTTCCAAGCAGGTTGTCGCGGGTTCGAGTCCCGTCTCCCGCTCTTCTACCTTCAAAGGGGGTCCCTGCCTCACCAGAAAAATGAATGTTAAGACACTATTGAACCGGTACAGCCTGGCAACTCCGGGTTATCTCACGCTCGCTGATGCCACAATCTAGCTTCAACCATAATATCTCTTTGATCTTGCGCACGGACAATCTCGTGTTGGGCACGAATCACCTCCATGGTGATTCCATGCCATTGTATTGTCCGGCGCCGCGCCGATGAGGCCGGCCGATTTGCTCCGAAAAGATGGCCTATTTGCTCCGAAAAACGTAACTTGACAAAAATTGAAGATACGTATAGTATTTGGAAGAATTATGACAAATACTAAATTGAATTTATTTGCATTTCATAAGGGTTCTCCCCTTTTAAAGAATGCGGAAGGAGGTATATATGTAATATTTAACCTCTTCATTGCCGTCAAGTTTGCATGATATGTTTAAAGGAGGAAGATATAATGAAGAAAGCCGGGATTATTTTGTTAACTGTTATAATCTTGAGTGCTGTTATCTTTTCTGCTTGTGGAACAGAACCGACGGCATCTCCATCACCAACTTCAACTCCATCACCAACTCCATCATCCACTCCAGCTAAAGTCATAGAGCTAAGTTATAATAATGTGTTCCCACCAACGCATTTCAATTCTGTACTAGCTGAGGAGTGGATAAATGAGATAGAGAAGCGCACCGATGGCAGGGTAAAGATCAACTATTATCCAGCAAGCGCGCTAGCACCGGGTGACAAGAACTATGACGCGGTCGTTGAGGGCATAGCTGATATTGGTCAAGCCCCTTTTTCTTACACTATGGGGCGTTTCCCTGCCTTGCAGCTTTTGGATCTGCCTCATGGTTATAGAACTGGCTGGGCTGCCACTAAGGTAGCCAATGAATTCCTTGAGGAATTTAAACCTGCTGAGATTAATGATACGCATCCTCTTTACTTACACGCATCCGGTCCTCATTGTATTTTTACCACCGAGAAACCCGTCCGAAAATTGGAAGACCTTAAAGGATTGGTGCTTAGGGCTACTGGTACAGCGGCTGTTATGGCAGAGGCTTTTGGTGCTGAAGGATACGCTTCACCGCAGGCAGAAGCTTATGAACTTATGGCTAAGGGAGTTGTGGATGGCGCTCAGACTGCTCCTGAAGTACTAAAGGGGTGGAGACAAGCCGAGGTAGTTAAGTACGTAACTATCATTTATGAAGTGGGTAATACCGTAGTTTTCTTTGTGGTTATGAATAACGATAAATGGAATAGCTTGCCCGACGACATAAAAACTATCTTTACCGAGGTCAGTAAGGAGTGGGGTATAAAGCATGCTATAGGTTGGGACTGGAGTTACCAAGAGGGATTTGAGTACTTTCTATCCTTTGAGGGTAGAGAAATAATTGAACTGCCCCCCGAGGAGTCGGCCAGATGGGTAACTGCCGTAAAACCTGTGGTTGATGAGTACTTGGCAGAGATACAGGCCAAGGAATTGCCAGCGGCAGAAATGGAGCAGTGGTTGCTCGAACGGATCCCATACTGGGAAGAGAAAGCACTAACATTAGAGGAGAGTGCCGCCTGGGCTAAGGAAAATATTGTGCCACTGATGCCCTCAGAATAGAGTTCAGTTTATATTTGCACTTTTGGGGGATGCCCACCATTTTTAGTAACGATCTAGGTCATCTCCCAAAAGGACGATTTTATGTGGCACAAAATAGAGCGACTAGAGGTATTTTCTAATTTTTTTAGCAAATGGCTTAACTGGGCAGCATGTGTTGGTTTATTGTGCATGTTCGGTCTCAGTTTGGCTGACGTGGTTGGAATTAAGTTCTTCAATTGGCCAATTCCTGGGGTTATTGAGATTGTTGGCTTTCTAGGCGTTGTAGTAACTGCCTTCGCCATTGCGCATACTCAAATCCTAGGTGGTCACATCCAAATACAATTCATCGTAATGCGTTTTCCAAAGCAGTGGAGAGCGTATATTACTGCTTTTACCTCTCTGCTTGGGCTAGCATTATTTACCCTGCTGGCGTGGCGAAGCTACGACTTCGGTCGTGCCATCCAAGTTTCTGGAGAGGTCTCAATGGCTGAAGGGATACCCTATTATCCGTTCATCTATGCAGTGTCTTTCTGTTGCTTGCCAGTTTGCCTGGTACTACTGCTGGAATTTCTCAAGTCGGTAAAAGGGATGGTTAATAAGTGAGCCCGGTCGCTATTGGAGTTATAGGTATTGCTGTTCTGATTCTGGTTTTTATCCTTAGCGTGCCAGTTGGTTTTGCCATGGCCATTGTCGGGTTAGGTGGTTTCTGTTACTTAGTTTCGCCAGGAGCAGGATTTAGCATTCTTGCCCGGGATGTGTTTGCCGCCCTTTCCCAATATACTCTTAGTGTTGTTCCCATGTTTGTATTCATGGGCTCCATTGCCTTTGCCTCAGGAATAGGTCGAAGGCTTTTCGATGCCAGCCATACAATGTTTGGACAAATACGGGGGGGGTTAGCCTTGGCGAGCATCGCTGGCTGTGCTGGTTTTGCTGCAATATGCGGTTCTACTGTTGCTACTGCCGCTTCAATGGGGAGGGTATCCTTACCGGAGATGAAGAGATACAACTACGATGACTCATTAGCCACCGGCTGTATTGCTGCCGGTGGTAGTCTAGGGATACTGATTCCTCCAAGCACCACTTTCATTATCTACGGAATATTGACCGAGCAGTCTATAGGGAAGCTTTTTGTAGCTGGGATTTTACCTGGGCTACTCCTGGCGAGCCTTTTTATGGTTGTCATTTTATTTCTTTGCTGGCACAATCCCTCTATAGCCCCGATCGGTAAGCCGACAAGCTGGAAGGAAAAAACAACTGGCCTCTTTGGCACTATAGAAATGTTTATCCTGTTTGGCTTGGTGATAGGAGGGCTTTTCCTCGGTTGGTTCAGTCCAACACAAGCTGGTGCTGTTGGCTCTGCTGGTGCCTTGTCCATTGGGCTAATCAGACGTCAGCTAAGTTGGGCAGGGTTTCTTTTCGCCGTGAAAGACACTGTACGAATAACATGCATGATAATGATTATACTCAGTGGCGCAACCATTTTCGGTCGATTCATGGCGGTAAGTACTATTCCGTTCGCAATAGGTGATTGGGCAGGTGAGCTTCCTCTACCACCGGCGGCTATTATGGGATTGATCATTTTAATTTACCTAGTTGGTGGTTGTTTTATGGATTCCTTAGCCCTGATTGTTCTGACTATCCCTATCTTCTATCCGGTTGTCGTAGCTTTATCTTATGATCCGATATGGTTTGGGGTGATAATAGTATTGGTGACCGAAATGGGGGTAATAACACCACCCGTAGGTGTTAATGTCTACGTTATACAAGGAATTGCCGATAACGTGCCTCTGGAGGTTATCTTCAAGGGAATAATCCCCTTTCTTACAGCAATAATCGTTGCTGCGCTCATAATTATAGCCTTTCCACAGATTGCCACCTTTTTACCGAGCTTGATTAGTTATTAAGTAAATTACCTGAAAAAATCGGGTATATAGCCGTGTATAGTAATAGATAAGATTCACCAAATACATGGTTTTCAACTTTATATTAAACGGGAATTATGATGCCACACTCTTCTTACCCGGTTTGGTGCAAGGATAGATAAAGCAATAAGATAGCCGGTATAGTTAGGAGATATTATGATTTTCCGAGATACCATCGCACTTGGGTTTCCAAACACTATTGTTGGAATAGGAGTCGTAAAAGATACGGGCGTAATAGTAAAGAAATTGGGTACGAGGAACGCTCTTATCGTTACGGACCAAGGCATCGTTCAAGCTGGTCTGTTAGAACAACCAGTAAAGTCTTTAAAAAGTAATGGAATCAATTTTGAAGTCTTTGATAAGTGTGAACCTGATGCTCCGGTCGCCAATATACTAGATTGTGCAAGAACAGCAAAGGAAGTAAGACATGACTTACTTATCGGAATAGGTGGCGGAAGTACAATGGATATCACCAAAACAGCAGCGATTCTTGCTGTCGAAGATGAAGTATCACTTGAAAACATAAGTAAGTACATCTCGACTGGAGTTTCGGGGCGAGGCATACCTACGATATTAATCCCGACAACAGCCGGTACCGGATCTGAGGTCTCCCTTGCTGCGTTGATTACTGATATTGATGGTTGTAAGAAGAGTATTCTGAGCAACAACTTGTTTCCTGAAACTGCTATTGTAGACCCAATGATGTCACTTAATCTGCCAGCTAAAATCACTGCGGATTCTGGAATGGATGCATTGTCTCATGCGTTCGAAGGCTATCTGAATACCAATGCTAACTTTTTTTCCGAGATGTTGGCTGAAAAAGTGATAAAACTTGTCATGGAGAATCTGCGAAGTGCATATCACAACGGCGCAAATGATATGGAAGCACGGTATAATATGGCGGTGGCTGCCTCTATGGGCTCGATTTCAATGTCGGCGGCTCGTGGGGGAACACTGATTCATGGTATGGGGTATGTGATTCAGATGGAGGTAAAGTGCACCCACGCAGAATCGTGTACAGTAATGATACCCCACGTCTTGGAATTCAATTCGAGGAATAATCTCGAAAAGCTTGGCAGGATAGCAGAAATTTTGGGACACGAAATAAGCCATCTCTCACCGGAGGTTACCGCTAACAAGGTTATTGAGGAAATAAATAGACTGGCAACAGATTTGAACATGCCACAGCGACTAATTGAAATTGGAATAACAGAGGCAAATATCGCAAGAATGACAGAACATTTATTTACCTACTGCCCTAACCACATTAAAAACAACTCCCGCATCTGCTCTAAAGAGGATGCGGTTGACATTTTTAAGGTAGCTTTGTAAAGCTCGATTATCAATAAAAATGGGGATTGAAAGTTATAAGAGTAGTCCAGTTGGCGGGCTCTGCCAGGGGAGACTTGGGTAAATTGTTGGTGCTGAATACCCGGCGTCGGTGCTTCAAACCGGAGGAAATAGTCGAAGTTACCGAGTGTCCCCATGGAACTTCTCAGGCGTTTTCGGCCGGGTAACCACATCGAATGAGTTTATCGGGGACTTGAAATAGCTTCGCTAAGCCTGGATTTTTTCGAAGAGATAGGTTCCGACACCGACCAGGACAGCCGCCACGCCTGCCATTACCAGAAGGTCGGTGGTAATCCCGAAGGTTGTAGCGTCGATCAGCGCCCCTCTCAGTCCATCAACGCCGTATGTCAGCGGGTTGATCCTGACGACTACATCCATTACCGCAGGCAGGCCTTGTAGCGGAAAAAGCGCCCCGGAGAAGAAAAAGAGCGGCATTACCAGAAAGTTCATAATAAGCTGAGCTCCCTGAAAATCTTCAATCCTGGCAGCGATGGCGATACCCACCGACGTGAACAATAAAGCCACCAGAAAAACGAAAAAAGCGGCCACGGGCAACATCAGGAAACTTTCGAACCGGAAGCCAACAATAAGTGTCAACACGAATACAATCAGCCCTTGAAAAGAAGCCACGGTCGCCCCACCCAGCGCCTTCCCCAGCATTATCTGCCATCGGGGTACCGGCGCTACCATCGTCTCCTTGAGGAATCCGAACTGCCTGTCCCAGATGAGGTCGATGCCAGAAAAGATGGCGGTAAACATGACGCTCATCATAGTAATGCCGGGGCCGAGATACTGAATGTAGTCTCCCTGCCCCGCCTGACGGAATACGGCACCGAAACCAAACCCGAAAGCGACTAGGAAGAGCAACGGCTGGCCAATGGATCCGACAATCCTTGACCTGGCGCGCAGGTATCTCTTTATCTGTCTCAGCCAGAGGATGTAGATTGTGCTCATCTCCGGCGCCTCCACAACCTGTCCATCGCTCTGAACTGGTCCATCGCGCCGGCTTCCTGGTCGCGGATGGCGCTGCCGGTCAGGGAAATAAAGGCCTCTTCCAGAGTGTCCGTTTTGGTCTTTTTTATCAACTCTTTGGTTGAACCAATGGCGATGATCCGGCCGTGGTCAATAATAGCAATACGCTCGGCGATTTTTTCAGCTTCATCCATATAATGGGTCGTAAAGAAGACCGTCATGCCCTCTTTCCGGTTGATATCTTTGATATAGTTCCAGATGTGGTTCCTGGTCTGGGGATCCAGTCCCAGGGTCGGCTCATCCAGAAAGATAATCTGGGGATGGTGCAACAGGCCCCGGGCTATCTCCAGCCGCCGTTTCATACCCCCGGAGAAGGTCTTTACCAGGCTTTTACGGCGGTCCCAGAGCTCGACGAACTTGAGCAATTCTTCGGTACGGCTGTTTCTTAAGTCCTTGGGGATTTTGTACAGGATGGCGTGATAGTACATGTTTTCCAAGGCAGTCAACTCATCATCCAGGCTGGGGTCCTGGAACACGATGCCGAAGGATTTTCTCACAGCGGCCTTCTGCTTGGTGGGATCATTACCGTTTACTAACACATTACCACTGGTAGGATCGAGCAGGGTAGTGAGTACTTTTATCGTCGTCGATTTACCGGCGCCGTTGGGCCCCAGAAAAGCGAAGATTTCACCCTTTTCCACCGTGAAAGAAATATTATCGACTGCCGTCAGGCTGTTGAATTTTCTCACCAAACCGGAAACGTTGATGATATCAGGGCTGTCCGGATTCAAAGCCATTTTTATATACCCTCGCAATCGTCTTATGGTTCATATTAATAGATACCATACAGTTTCGCATTTAAACTGATTACCTGTCAAAAGGTCTTCTCTTCAAGGGTGGATTTGATAACAAGTTTGACGGACTCAACGCAGCTCTGGCAGGGTGGACAGCAGATATCCCGCTACCGCATCGCCCGGGGTTATTATGACCTTAAAAACTGGGTTTAGTTCTCCCGGAATTAACCCTTGATGACGCCTATCGGCCGGGTCCTGGCGATAATCCGTGAGATACCGGTTTTGTGGGTAACCTCCACTACTGAGACCACATCCTTGTAAGCGATAGACGCCTCTTCGGCAAGGCCGGGCAAGCTGCCGGCCCTGACGGTAATACCTCTGGATTCCAGCTCTTTAAGGACGTCGCTCCCTCTGACACTCTTTTTGGCGGCGGCCCGGCTTTTTACCCTGCCGGCACCATGACAAGTCGAGCCGAACGTATCGCGCATCGCCTGTTCCGTCCCAACGAGTACATAAGAGACCCTCCCCATGTCCCCCGGAATAAGGACCGGTTGGCCTATTTTTGAATACTTTTCTGGTACATCCGGGTGGCCCGCCGGAAAGGCCCGGGTGGCCCCTTTGCGGTGGACGCAGAGCTTGACTTTATCGCCGTTGACAATATGTTCTTCAATCTTGGCGATATTATGAGCCAGGTCGTAGATAAGCTCCAGGCCGGCTTCACCTTCACTTCTCCCCAATACGCGGCAGAAGGACTCCCTCACCCAGTGGGCGATGCACTGCCGGTTCGCCCAGGCATAGTTGGCGGCGCACCTCATGGCCGCCAGGTAGGCCTGGCCCTGGGGAGATTCGACCGGGGCGCAGGCCAGCTGCCGGTCCGGCACCTCGATACGGTACTGCCTCATGGCGTCCATCATCTCTTTAATATAGTCATCGGCAACCTGGTGACCAAGCCCGCGTGAGCCGCAGTGGACCAGCAGCATCACCTGTCCCACCCGGTCGATGCCCATATCCCGGGCAGTTTCTTCTTCATAAATTTCCTCGACGAAAGCCACCTCAAGGAAATGGTTCCCCGAACCCAGCGTGCCCAGCTGGGGTATGCCACGCTCCTTGGCCCGGCTGCTGACCAAAGTGGGATCGGTGCCGCGCATTTCTCCGTTCTCCTCGGTCGTTTCCAGGTCTTCCGGTCGGCCGTAGCCATTTTCCACCGCCCAACGCGAGCCTTTTCTAAGTACTTCGTCGATCTCTTTGCCGCGCAGCTTTATCCTGCCCTTGGAGCCGAGTCCGGAAGGGACGCTCCGGTAGAGGTCCTCGATAAGCTCCCTTATCTTCGGGAGTACTTCCTCTTTTAAGAGGTTTGTGCGCAGCAGGCGGACGCCGCAGTTGATATCGAAGCCGACGCCGCCCGGCGAGACGACGCCGTCCTTCGTCCTCATCGCCGCAACGCCGCCTATAGGAAATCCATAGCCCCAGTGGATATCCGGCATGGCCAGAGAATGGCCCACAATCCCGGGCAAAAAGGCCACGTTGGCGACCTGTTCCGGTGCCTGTTCCTCCGTAATGTGTTTCATCATCTCCTGGCTGGCATAAATCAGTCCCGGTACCCGCATACCCGTTTTGTAGCTTTGAGGTATCCGCCAGCGGTACTCGTCAACCTTTTCCAGTGTCCCGCTCCACTTGCCCATATACACCTCCCTATACGTCGAAGATGACTCTTACAGTGTTCCTGTCTTTATCGACGTTTAACATATGAAAAGTAGCCGATTTTACCCCGATTTTAAGCTGGTGCCGCTTCGGGTCGTATTGTTCTCCGTGACACGTCGCCGCCAAGCCCCCGTCGGTAAGTCTGACATCAAACCTCTTGAAGAGAAGGCCCTCCACATCGAAATAGTAGATAAGAGAGTTCAGCCAATCGAATAGCATCGTCTCGATATCCGTATTCTGAAGCTCGACCCGGCGAGATTCCGTATCCCCGACATCTTTCAGCTCCGCCATGATGGAAAACATGCCATAGGCGGCGTTGGCAAAGGCCTCAGCCAGGTTCGCGCCATAGGCAGTCAGCCCGATATCGGCGGTGTGTTCGATCAGCTTGAACTTGGGCATAAACTGTTCAACGCGCCATTTCTGGTCTTTTTTAAGAAGGTTTCCGTCCTACGGGGATGACATAAAGTGGGACTTCTGATTCGGGCAGGTTGAGAATATCACGTATCTGGTCATCGTGGAAAGCGCCGATGGTCACCGAACCCAGGCCGAGAGCGACCGCTTGCAGGACAAAGTTCTCGGCGGCGTGTCCTACCTCCATGTGGACATACCTTACACCCCGGTCGCCGTATCTCTGGGTCGTCCTTTCATAGATGGCGGTGAACACGAAGATTGCTGCCCCTTCCCGCACCCATTCCTGCCCGAGGGCAGCATCGGTGATGTCTTCCTGTACATCACCGTCCACTATCTTCACAAGCCGGTGCCCTTTCGGTATATAGCGATAGGCGCCCAAGCTCAGGTCTTCAACATCGCCGACAACCACGTAAACTTCGAGAGGATAGGTCCCTCCCGCCGAGGGCGCCGTACGCCAGCCCTCGGTACTGGTTATACCCTGAGCTGCCCATAAAAGCTGGGAGACTTCCTGGAGCGCCAGGGGCTCACCGGTATATTCCCTAACCGATCTTCTCTGGACGATACTCTCCTCGAGGGAGATATCGCTATCATAGCGTGGTTCAGGTAGTTGAATCATTGTTTCCTCCAGCGCCGGCACGGGAGTTGGCTCGGTCTCTGGTCCGCAGTTCCAGGAAAATACTAGCAAGCCCAAGCCGAAGACGGCCAGAATGACCTTGAATGGACTCCATTTATTCATGTCATATATTTTATCATGACGCGCAACACCTTTACAGGCTTAAAGGTCAAGTGGTAAGCTGGTAAACATGACGGATTTAAAGGTCAAACATGAAAACAAGACTAAACATTGATGCCTTAAGGAACTACGGCCACCACTTTATCTTCAAATCGATTGGCTTTACCGATAAGGAACTGACGCGTGGATATCCCCGCGCGCCGGCTCGATGTCGAGCTTTCCGACGAAGAGCTTGAAAAGAGAAGGGCTACCTGGACGCCGCCGCCACAAACGGACGTCACCGGCGTTTTGACGATCTGTGCCAGGCTGGCGCTCCAGGAAGACCAGGGAGCGGGGTGATCGATTCGGCCGTCCGATTTTGAAGAAGTCTCGTAAAAATAACCTATATTGATATTGACAAGAGCATGAACTTTGAATATAATAATGAGTGAGCACTCATTCATAATGATATAGTATTATGGTTCCTACAAGACAGGAAAGAAAAGAGACTATCACCAGAATGAGAGAGCGGCAACTCCTCGATGCTGCCCTGGATGTCTTTTCTAAAAAAGGCTTTGCTAAGGCTACCACGGGAGAAATCGCCCGGAAAGCTGGTGTGGCCGAGGGTACGATTTATAATTATTTCCCCAACAAACGGGAGTTATTCGTAGCCGTCATTAAGGATTTCGTCATCACGATTCAGCTGCTGGATCTCATCGGAAAGATACCTGAAGAAGAACTCAGCGTGACGTTCAAGAATATCCTTATCAACAGATTAAGCCTTCTCGATAGTGAGTCGATATCACGGATGCCATCAATGATCGGTGAGATACAACGTGATCCGGAGTTGAAGGCTATGTGGCTGGAGGAGTTCCTTCAGCCGTTCCTATCGCAACTGGGCGGGATGTACCACTTTATGAAGGCATCGGGCAAATTACGGCGTCTGGAGCCGACCATTGGCGTGAGAATCGTCGGTGGGCTGATTATTGGCTTTCTTATGCTCAGGATAATGGAAGGCGAAACCAGCCCGCTGAGTAAGATGCCTCGAGAGAAAGTCGCCGAAGATATTACTGAATTCATACTGCACGGCCTGATCGGTTCCGACACAGAAGACCAGAGCCAACAGGAGAACACGGCATGAACAATCCGGCCATTGCTATCGATAATCTAGCGTTTAGCTACGGCAAACTCCGGGTAATAAATGACATTTCGCTGGAGATTCCGGTAGGTACCAGTTTCGGCCTGTTGGGACCGAACGGCTCCGGCAAAACCACTCTAATAAGACTTTTAGTCGGACTACTCCAACCGGCTCTCGGCAGTATATCCCGCCTGGGAGAGACACCTTCACCGGCCAACGCGAGAAACGTCGGTTATATGCCGCAATTACCTTCTCTTTACACCGAACTCTCGGTTGAACAAAATATCGAATTTTTTGCCCGCATCTACGGCTTGAAGGACAAAAAAAGGAGAAAGCAAAGAGTAGCCGAGGTTATCAAGTTAGTCGAACTCGAGGCGAAAAGCCAGGTACAGGTCATGAAATTAAGTGGCGGCATGAAGCAGCGGGTCAGCCTGGCCTGTGCTATCGTCCACGGGCCGCCGCTTCTTTTCCTTGACGAACCAACCGTAGGCCTGGACCCTGAACTCAGAGTACATTTCTGGGATTATTTTGAAGGCCTGACCAGTAGCGGCTCCACTATTGTGATTTCCAGCCATACCATGGATGATGCGGCCCACTGCCGTACGCTGGCCTTTTTATATCAGGGTAGAATTATCGCCCTGGGATCACCGGCAGAACTCCGGGCCGCCACCGGCAATGCGGATTCTACGCTAGAGGACGCCTTTCTGTACTTTATCAGGCATAATGAGGTACGCCAGAATGCCGGGTAACGCTTTCACAATCGCCAGCCGGATCTTTAACCAACTGGTCCGTGACCGCCGCACCATAGGGCTGCTTATTATCGCACCACTGGTAGTCGCCAGTATTGTCGGTGTTTCTATCCCTGATAAAAACTTGCTGGACTATATCGCTCCGGCCATACTGGCCATGCTGATTTTGTTTTTCGGTTTCCTGTTGACCGGTATCAACTTTTTAAGGGAGCGTTCCCAGGGTACGCTGGAAAGACTCATGGCCTCGCCTGTGTCACGGCTGGATGTGGTCTTGGGATATGTGTTTGGTTTCCTGCTTTTCGCCCTGGTGCAGACGATGATTATCTTTTTCTATATGGTCTACGTCCTGGACGTAAACTACCAGGGCGACCTGTGGCAAATTCTGGTTTTTCAGGTAATTATCGGGGTCGGGGCGGTTTGCCTGGGCACCTTCGTTTCCATGTTCGCTAAAAACGAATTTCAGATAACGCAGTTCATTCCATTGATCGTTCTCCCCCAGATGTTCCTCTGCGGTCTGCTCTGGCCGGTGGAGCAGATGCCCAATTACCTTCAGTGGATCGCCAAATTTTTACCCTTGACCTATGCCGTGGACGGCCTCCGGGACATCATGCTAAGGGGCCAGAATTTATTGGAAGTAGGCTTTAAGCTGGGGATACTGGTCGGTTTTGCGATAGTCATGTCGGTGGTTGCGTCCCTCACCTTGAAGAGAGGGGCGTAACAACACGAATCTTTTTCTAGCTTTTACGTGATAGTCGCGACGGCCACCAGCTCCGGCGGCCGGTCAGGGTAGCCAGCGATGGCACCAGGAGCGCCCGCACCACGAACGTATCTATCAGCACACCAATGGCGATGGGGACACCGATTTCGTACATCACCGGTAATGAGGACGTTCCCAGCGTGGCGAAGGTACCTGCCAGGATGATGCCGCAGGAAGTGATTACCCCACCGGTATGGGCTACTGCGTTCTGCACCGACGTTTTGACGGGATACCGCTCGGCTTCTTCACGAATGCGGGAAACAAGGAAAATATTATAATCGGCCCCTACCGCCGCCAGCATGATGAAGACAAGCGACGGCATCAGGTAGACCAGGTACTCCACATCCAATACATTCAGGAAAAGCCAGGTCGTAATTCCCATCGTGGTGCCGAAATTGAAGAGAACGGTGATGACCATATAGAAAGGTGCCAACAGGCTACGCAACAACACGATGATTACCAAAAAAATACCGATTGAGGCGAATATCAGGACGCGGATAAAATCCGATTCGCTGGTCTGGAGAATATCGTAACGAATAGCCGGATCGCCGCCGACATAGTATGAGCTGTCCCCAAAACCGGAGGCCTCGATTACGGTCGGCGCTGCCAGTCTGGCCATCCGCACGGCCGCCGAGGATTCATCCGAGTAGGGATCCAGGTCGAGCATGAGGTCTATGCGGGTAATAGAACCATCGCTGGAAAAATAGGACGCCTTCAACCAATCGACGAAAGGCCCGTTACTTTCGAGTTTGAACTCTTCACTCAGTAACGCCAGGGAGTCGCCGAGTCCATAGAGTGATTCCTGGAACTGCTGCAAGGCCCCGGGGAGTTTGGTCGCCGGGGTACTACGAAGTTGAGTAACAGCCGTGGGTAGCTGCTGAAGTATCTCTACAGCACCAGTGAAACTGGGGCTCTGAAGTATCTCGGAGTAACGCACCGCCAGTTCCTCAAGCTCGTCGGGAATCGTCTGGAGAGGTATGAGCCTGGTGACATCGAAGCTGGTAGCCCCCGAAAATGATTCGGCTACGCCGCGCACCTGTCCGGCGAGTTCGGCAATTTGCCCGCTAGACGCCGAAAAATAATCTGCCCCGGCGATGCCTTCAACGTCGCTCATTACCGTAGCCACGTTTTCGATGCCCCGGAGAGAGTCCGATGTCAAAAGACTGCCCTCATTAGACCGGACAACCAGATGAATCGGTACGAGTTCTCCGACTGAAAAATGTTCCCGAAAGACATCCAGACCCTGGGCGGCGTCTACTTCCTGCGGCAATTGGGCCAGCAGGTTGGCCGATAGTCTGAAATTCGAGAAAGCAATATAGGGGAGGGCGAGCAGGATGATTATGGGTACGGCAATAGCCATTGGGTGTCTGGAAACCCATTGTCCAGTGCGGCGCCAGCCGAAACGTCGTTCCCGACGTGTCGGTGCGGCCATCATCGGCCAGAACAGGTACCGGCCGAAGAGGGACATCATGGCCGGCACCAGGGTCAATCCGGCGGCCAAGACTACCACGATACCTATCGCCAGGATCCAGCCATTTGTCCTGGTCATACTGAAGCTAGAAATGCTGAGGCAAAGGAAGGCGACGACAACGGTTACGGCACTGGCGAGGATGACCGGCCCGATGCGCCTCATGGTAGTATCGATAGTGAGGGCACGATCTCCCTGTTTCAATTCTTCTTTAAAACGTGAGACGATAAAAAGACAGTAGTCCGTTCCAACACCGAAGACGGTTACCACCAGGTAAGCATCGACCACCGTCGAAATTGGAACGCCAGCCTGGGCCATGAATCCGGCCACGCCCCGTGTCACCAGGTAGCTGATGCCGATGGTAACCAGGGGCACCAGTGATGCTAACGGTGAGCGATAGACGATGAGAAGCAGGATGATTACCAGGACAATCGTTACCAGTGTCGTCCGGTCAATGGCATTCTGCACGGATTCGAAGAGATCGATAAGCAGACCGGCATCGCCGGTGACATAGAAATTCGTCTCCGGGATGTCGGCAACCCGGGCCCGAATCGCCGCCACGGCCTGCTTGGTGGCATCATCCAGAGATGGCGTCGAGAGTTCCACCGTCATCAGCATGGCGGTGTTGTCCTGACTGACCAGAGTAGAACGAAGCGCCTCGGTGCCGAATATCGAGGTAACTTTTTGCACGGCCGCCGGGCCTTCGCTTGAAATCAGCCAATCATGGAGGCTTCTGGCCCGATCAATGTCGGGCTGGCCAAGCCCGGCTTCGTTATAGACGACGATAACGGCGCTGCTCTCAACGGAATCATCGGAAGCAGCAAACTTGGTGTCCAGCAGGTTACGGGCAATGGTGGATTCGGAATTTTCCGGCAGGAACTGGCTCTGGTCGGTAACGCCTACCTCAGAAAGTTGAGGTGCGGCAACTACCATCACAGCCGTCAGGATTACCCAGCCAGCAAGAATGAAATATCGATACTTGTTGGAGAACCGGCCAAGTACGGAGAACATCGATCTTATATATTATAGCCCTTCGGCTGCTCGTATGTCTAAGAAATTTTTCACGCTTTGTTTACAACGCCACCTTGTATTTTTATCTCTTTTTTGGGATTACAACGATAAGATTGCGGTAGCAACAAAGCGGGATAGACAGCGCAATGACGACACTCCGCGGCGAATTAGGGCGTTACTTTACGGTGGCCGAGTGGAAAAAGGGCCTGGGCATTAAAATAGCCTATCTATTGCTGCATCAGGCCGATATCCTGTTGACCAGCTTCGCAGTATCGGCCGGTTTTTATGAATTTAATCCGGTAATAAGGGCCTCTTTGGACACCCCGGTCCAGATACTGGCTCTCAAGCTGTTCATACCGTTGCTCATCGCCTGGCTGATACCGGCCAAGCTGCTCATACCGGCCGTCATTCTGCTCCTGGCAATAGTCGGCTACAACCTGTCACAGCTTGCCATGCTGCTTTAAGATATTCAAGTCTATCAGGGATTCAACCTCAGAGCCTGGGTACTCAGGCTCCGGACGATCGTCATAACCGCGAATCCCATCGCGGCAACAATCGCAACGAGTATCCCGATATACAGGGCCACATTGCTGAATCCCAGTCCCACCACGCTCAGATCGACCACCGGTTTGATGACATAAAAAGTGGGGAAAATATAACCCACCCAGGCCGGTATCTGCGGGAACATGTACACAATGGCCGGACCGAAGAGCAATATACCGCCGAACTTCCAGAATGCGAAAAGTGTATTTATGTCATTAATGTAGGCGCCAGTGATGAGGCCGATTTCAGCCGCCAGAATCGCCCCAAGGGCCAGCACCAGCACCAGTGTCAACGGAGAGCCGCCGAAACTGGTAGTAATGGCCAGGGTCAGTATCCCCATTATCATAGCCAGGACGGCCCCGATAACACCCTTAGCGATAAAGATATCACCGATGGTTGCCGGGCTGACATTGAGAGCTTCCAGGGTGCGTTGTTGTTTCTCATGGATTAGAGACGAGGCCGGCAGCATCATCCCCCCGAAAAACACGGCCACAAGTACGGTTACGGGCAATAGGCGGTCACTCCAGGGCAGGCTGGACTCGTCACCCAGCGGCACACTTTCAACAATCACCGGTAGCTCGGAGCCAGTAAGTCCTCTGATCGATTCACTCAACGCCAGTGGGATGACCGCCCGGTTTTTAGCCAGGCTCTCGCCCCAGATGTACGCTTTCAGCTTGACGGTGCCAGTCTCCAGACTACTATCGAAATCGGCCGGAAGGACAATGCCCATGTCCACGGCGCCACTGGCCGCGGCCGCCCGTAAATCTACCTCGTTCTGGTAGGTCTCAACGCTCATGCTGCCGGAAGTAAGAAGCTCTTGAGTAAGGGGCGAATCTCCTGCATCGTAGATCCCTAACCGGGCGTGGTCGGTAAAGATCTCCCCGAAGGCCAGGCTGACGAAAAGGGCCAGGAGGACCGGCATCACCACGGCCATGACCAGGACAACATCTTTCGGCCCGTGGAAGACCTCGCTCTTTATCAAGGTCCAGGTGCGTTTGGTACTCATGCAAATCGCCTCCTCAGGGCAATCATCCCGGCGCTGGCAACCAGTATAGTAAAACCGGCTAGAATTACCAGGTTAACACCGATGTCTCCCCAGCCGGCACCGTAGTTGACGACACGGCTGACCGTATCGGTTAGATAATAAGATGGAATAACCTTAGCCCAGTCCGATATCAGCCCGGGGATAGCCGTGCCGAATCCCGGGATGGCAAAGATAATCAGAACCAGCATGCCCCATCCCGTTACTGCCATGACATCCCGCGTAACTGAAGCTACTAAAAAGCCAGTGCCGACCACCATGGCACTGCCGATGGCCAATGTTAAAAGTATAATAAGCGGCTGATGGCTGAATCCTCCAACCAGCGCCATAAAAAGGATGGCCTGAATAAAGGCAAGTCCCACCCCGAGTACCCCCTTGGCGATGAAGAGTTCGGAGGTACGTAACGGCGTTACCAGTAGCGCCCGGGCGGTGCCCTGCTCGATCTCCACCGCGATAAGGCTGGCCAGGGTCAGAATTTCCACCAGGAGGATAAAGACGGCCAGGAGGGGCCTCATGCGGTCACGGAGGGCTATCTGGTTGCCCAGCAGGTCCGGGCCGAGAATCTCCTCAATGGTCTCGAAGTTGAAGGCCTGACCCGTCTGTAAATAGGACAGCTCCTTGACCAGCGCCACGATGGCCTCGTTTATTTCCGGAGGCGCGGTCGAGGCGTAGTATACGGTTATTTCCGGCTTACCGCCGCTAATCCAGGTCTCCATGATATCCGGAGGCAGGGCGATGGCAACCTGATAGTCACCGTTGAGGACGGCCTGGCGCAGCGATTCCTCGGTGTTGAATAATTCTATATCAACACCTTCGTTCTCCGTTAACTCGGTAAAGGCGGGGGGTATGACCGGAGCGTACATGGCCAGACTCAGTTTCTCATCCAGTTGAGCTGGCAGGATGAAATAGATACCGACATAAAACACCAGGCCGACGATGGTGATAAGCATGTAAAACCGATTACTCATGAAGAGGGCGATGTCTTTCTTTAACAGGGCCATGATGACGCGGGCGTTCATTCGGTGAGTCTCCGGCCGGTCATCTTGATGAATATATCCTCGAGGGTAGCTTCTTCGCTATGGATGGTGACCACCTTCTCCTTTTCGAAGAGTTTTTCCACGGCGCGGGCGGTACCGCCGGTGTCCATGTCGATCTCACGCTTTTCGAGTCCGCCCCCGGCGGCAACTTCAGCTACCAGCGAGCGCTTGCCGTATTGCTGTTTGAGGTTGCGCGGCGTGTCCAGGGCCGCAATCTTCCCTTGCTCCATAAAGGCAACACGGTGGCTTAGCTTATCGGCCTCCCACATGTCATGAGTGGTCAGGAAAATGGTGGCGCCCCTATCGCGCTCTTCCAAGATAATATTGCCGATGGCCTCAGATGATACGGGGTCCAGACCGGCGGTTGGTTCATCCAGGAAGAGGATTTTCGGGGAGTTTACCAGGGACCGTGCCACCATCAGGCGTTGTTTCATGCCCTTAGAATATCCGGCGACTTTGTCCTTCTCACGCCCCGCCAGGCCGACACGTTTCAAGAGGGCATAGCCGTCGAATCCCTCGACTCCATAAAGGTCAGCGAAGAGTTTAAGGTTGTCAATGGCGCTCATCTGCTCGTAAAGGTTGGTCTGCTCGAAACAGACGCCGATTTGCGCTCTTACCGTTTGTGTTTCACTGACAATGTTGTGTCCCAGCAGGATAGCTTTCCCTTCTTGCGGTCTCAACTGGCCGGTGAGCATTTTAACAGTGGTTGTTTTACCGGCGCCATTGGGTCCCAGAAAACCCAGAATCTCCCCGGCGGTCACCTCGAAACTGATATGGTCTACCGCCACCAGATTCCCGTAGCTATAGGTCAGATTCTCGACGATGATGGACTGCTCAACCATGCGACTATTTATCCTCCTTTGGGAAGAGATCGATATCTTTCTGCAATATTCCGCGGAACATCAGGTGCGTAAGTTGTTCGAGAAACTCCACATTGTCCGCTATGTCCTCAAGTATCTCCGGTTTGGCCCGGAAACCCGCTTGTAGTACATCCAGGTAGGCCAGTAAGAGTCCGTCATCAAGAGTGGGATCTATATAGCCCTCTTTTTTCCCATCAGCCACCATCTCCAGCCACAGGGGTTTGACTTCTTGTTCCATGATCTCATTGATGAACGGCACGATGTTCTGATCCTGGCTGACCATTTTCTGAAGAATTTCACTGCTGACTTTTCCAACCATGTCCAGTTTACCGCTGATGACACTGATTATCTTCTTAGGGAAAGGCAACTCTGAGCGGATCAGGGCGCGATTGCGCTCTACGATTTCTTTAACCAGCTTTTTTGCCACTTCGTTGACCAGCGTTTCCCGGTTGCCGAAGTGGTTATAAATCGTGGTAGGGGAGACGCCCGCTTCTTTAGCGATTGTTTCCAGGCTGACTCTTCTAACGTCATGAGCGCGACGGAAGAGGTCAACGGCGGCGGCCAGGATACGCTGGCGTTTCTCGATGTTCTGCTTATCCATTGTAGTATTATAGTATATTACTACAATTCTACATTATTATCAAGAGGGTTTCTTCCTTCCTCCCAGCCAGATTGTCGGGATTATGGCCACCAGGCAGATCACAGCAGCAATCCGGAAGAAATCATGGAACAGGGCCAGTACCGACTGTGTAAGCTCTTCCGGAGAAGAGAGAATATCCGTCAGGGACATCCCGGACGTAATGACGTCGAATCGGCCCGATCCCCAGGAGGTTATGGCGGAGAGTCCGATTATCATGCCTACCATCCGCATCATCACGATAAGCGAAGAGGCAATACCACGATGTTCCTCACCAACCGAGTCAATGACGGCCGTAGCAATGGGAGCGACCACCAGGCCGAATCCCAAACCGCCGATAGCGAGATGAAAGGTCAGTTGGGGATCGGTGATGACCAGGCTCCACCGGCTCATAAAGAAGAAACCGGTGGCGCTCAGGATCAATCCCAAAATCGTGGGCAGGCGGTAACCGAAATGCCGGCATACAAATCCCCCGATGACGGCCCCAATAGAGAGCATCACCGTGAAGCGCAGCAGCCTCAACCCACCTTCAAGGGGTGATTGGCCAAGGATGGTGTCACTCATGAGGGGGATGTTGACCATGGCGATAATCAGAGCACCACCGACAAGTAGATGGGTGATATTAGCCGAGGAAAATCTAACGTCCCGGAACATCGCCGGCCTGAATAACGGTTCCGAGACGCGCGTAATCCTGTATATGAATATGCCGAGAAGTATGATGGCACCAGCCAGATAACCGATTAGATAAGCAAGATAATAGGGTTGTCCGGCCTGCTGGGAGAGCCCCAGGCTGAAAAGCGCCAGCGCCGCGGCCAGCAGGATACCATCGATATAATCTATTTTGCCCCTGAAGCGAGGGCTGGGTTTTAAAAAGAGGAGAACAACCACGATAACTATGAGACTGATGGGTATATTAATCCAGAATATCCACCGCCACCCCCAGAACTCGGCGAGGGCCGCGCCGTAAAAAGGCCCCAGGGCACCGCCGGCCTCAACGGCCCCACCGATAATCCCCAACGCCACCGACCTTCTTTTGGTAGGAAAGGTGTCCCCCACGATGGCCATTGCGATGGGTACCACCGCACCCCCGCCGATAGCCTGCAGGACCCGGGCGCCAACCAGCCAGCGAAGATCGGAAGCGATGGCGATGAATACCGACCCCACCATGAAGATCAACAAGGACAGTATATAGATCCGGCCGTGGCCATATACATCAGAGACGCGCCCCATCAGCGGCATGGCGAAAGTATATCCCAGAAGGTAGCCGATAACTATCCAGGCCGCCCGGTCCAGGTCGATAACGGAAAGACGGATATCCGTCATCATATCCGGTAAGGCGCCGTAGATGACGGTCTGATCGAGCGCGGCAACGAAGATACCAAGACAGACAACCGCCAGAATAAGGTTGGGAGACGAAGCCTTTTGAAAGCGCGCTCTAAACGGAAGCCACATTTATTGATTTAAATTCGGCGGTTCAATAGTTACAGCGGCGTTATAATCAGACAGTTTTAATGTCCTGACGATACCTTCGACTTCGGCCTCGGTAATCCTGCCTTCAAGTTTGATAGAGCGCAGCAGGAAGTCCTCCTGCCCGATCCAGATCTCGATGGGGATGCTGGCCCCTTCCACGGCAATGATAGTTATGGGCCGTAGGTCATTAGAGATGATATTTCCGCCAAGGTGATAACAAAGCACTCCGTCCAATGCCTCGTCTTCAAGTCTCTCGAGCTGCAATATACCCTGCATAATGGCCGCAATACCCGTATTTACGTCGAAGACCTCGAGGACGTTGAACTGGGCCGGAAGCGCTTCCCACTTCTTGGTTAAGGGATTCGTCATATAGATATCTTCGCCTACGTTAATCAATTGTACTTCCAGGAACATGCCCGCAACTTTCCCGGAGATGGTTGTTTGCAGCCGGTTAGGTCTAACGACATCACCAACGGCGTCGGTCATTTCTAGCCCCATGGCAATGGGAGTCCCTCCCCCCACCTGTTCGAGTCCGAAGTGAAAGGAATTGACCAGCCGCATTTGTTCGCTCGAACTGGCAATGATCTCGGATGCTGTCAATGGTGCCGGAGTTGTCTCTCCGGTACAACCTGCCAGTCCGGCCGCGAAGGTGATAATGAAAAACGCCTCGGTTAATATAAGCAATTTGCTTCTCATAGGTATCTCCCTGCTTCGGACAACAGACGCTTAGTAATATAATTATACCCTTGCCAATATATTTGTCAAAACCATCGTTACTATTGGAGAGATCACCACAGCACGGTGACCAATCCCCGTTAATCTTCGGGTATCGGTTTGGAAAACAAGGCAGCCGAACCATGGACTTTTTGCGAAGTATTTGAAAGCAGGTTAAAATGGGATGACCAGTTCGCGGAAAACAGGAGGAGACGGAATGAAAAAGACGGGCGTGTTCTATCATGATATCTGCGGAAAAGAGGCCTACAGCAGCCTTGCCATGGGCGTGGAACAGGGATTTCAAAGCATCGATAAGGAAGGGCTTTTCTCTCACCGGAACGTGATCTGGTTTGAGTCCCAGCCGGCCACCGAGGAGGAAATCGCCAGGCTGCACAGCCGGGAATGGATAGACCAGGTAAAGAAAACACGATGGTGGCAGGTCTCACTCTACTCCGTGGGCGGGATGATAGGAGCGACCGAAAAAGTGTTGCACGGGGAAATAGATAATGCCCTGGTAATCGCCGGGGTAGGCGGCCACCACGCCCACCGTGATAGCGCCTGGGGCGGCTGCTATTTCAACGTTATCGGACTGGGGATACCGCACGCCCGGGCCAAATCACTCGGCCGGAGGTTCGCCATAGTCGATACCGATACCCACCATGCTGATGGTGTGAGAGACCTTTACCAGAGCGACGATGATGTCCTGCATATCTGCTTCTGCGACAGCTTTACCTGGGTCTACAATTCCGAGGACAGGCTGGAAAGCAATACGAAATTTTGTTTTCCGCACGGCGGTTCCGATGAAGAAGAAATCAGGAACGTTACCCGTGAAGTCCCGGAAAGGATCAAGGAGTTTAAACCGGAATTGATCTACTGGCTGTGCGGCATGGATACTCACCGGGAAAGCTACGGCACGGCGGCACTGACCGAAAAGGCCTATCCGGGACTGGCGAAAATTATCAAGCAGGTCGCCGACGAATATTGTGGGGGTAGGTTAATTGTCAAGACCTGCTGCAACGCACCGTCGAATGCTACCAGCTATGCGATACCTAAAATAGTTGACCGTCTGGCCGAAACCGGCATATTTGCTGAAGATTAAGAGACCTCAGGCTCCATTCAATCCGGCAGCCGCCAGTATATCCGGTACCACTTCCTCCCGGCCAATAGCCATGATATGGACCCCATCACAGATCGAGTTCTTTTTCAACTCGGCGATGGTCCGACCGGCAATTTCGATTCCCTTGGCTAGCATCTCCTCTTTGGGCACGGCGGACAGCTCATCGATGAGGTTCTGTGGAACGAAGATACCGGGGACGTTTTCCGTCATGTATTTCGCCATACGCGCTGAAGACAGCAAGACGATACCGGCCAGGATTTTAGTCTTGAACCCCCGGGCGTATTCCATGAACTTGGTGAAGTTTTCCAGGTCGTAAATCGCCTGGGTCTGGAAAAACTCAGCACCGGCCTCGACCTTCTTCTCGAATTTCATGAGCTGCGGCTCGATGGGATTTGCCTCGGGAGTAACAATAGCTCCGGCACAGAATTCAACAGCACCTTCCAATTTATTGCCGCCGAGATCCTCACCGGCGGTAAGCTGATTGATGGCATTTAAAAGCTGGAGCGAATCGAGGTCGAAGACACCTTTGGCCTCTTTATGATCGCCGACGGGCACGGCGTCACCGGTGAGACAGAGGACGTTACCGACACCCCGGCTGTAGGCGAAGAGGAGGTCAGCTTCGAGAGCCATGCGGTTACGGTCGCGGCAGGTCATCTGCATGATGGCCTCGCCGCCCTGCTCTTTAATGGCCAGGCAGCCGCCAAGCGACGGGTAACGCATTACGGAGCTCTGGTGGTCGGTCACGTTGATGGCATCAACTTTATCCTTGAGGATGTCGATGTGGTGCGTCATTTTTTCGAGGTTTGTACCTTTGGGCGGGGCAACCTCGCTGGTAATCACAAACTTACCGGAATTAAGGGCTTCCTTGAAACACGATGCCATCTTCATCACCCCCTTATGGTATCCTTATGGACCGTGGTTTAAGCGCGATATGGTGGTTTCGGGGCGGCTGGTACCGACGCATCAGATCGAGCCTCCCCTGTTCTTTTAGTCGATTGTAGATAAGCGTCCAGGCACAGTCTTTTTCATTATCGACCTCGCACTTTCCGTTGTTGGTACCGCCGCAAGGGCCATTGACCAGCCCCTTATGGCAGGCGGTAATCGGACAGATATCCGCAGTCTCGCCGAGGAGGCACTGACCGCACTGTGCGCAGGTCTCGCGGAAATAACCGGGGGTCTCTTCGACGCCGATGAATAGGGTATCTACCGCCGGAATGACCGGTTTACCGAGATAAAGACTCATGCGGTGTATGCCCAGGGCGCAACTCATCGATAGGATTCCGTCGGCGCTGCGGATATAGGGCTCATTTTCTTTCAGAGAAACCTCGGTCATGTCGTCGCAGGCGGTTGGTATGACCGTCCCGCCGACAACGGTTTTCCCCATTTCCTGGAGTTGTCCTTTCATCTCCTCGACCTGGTCGACGCCACCGGTCTTCGTTAACGTGGTGCAGGTACCGCACCCGATAATAAAAATCCGGTCAAATCCCTGCAGTCCCCGCTGAATATCTTCGATGGTTTTCGGCCTGGTTATCGATTTCATAGCCAACTCCTCCTTTCACTCAAGTTGCCTGCCGCTGCTATTTAACTTTCAAGATCGCAACGGAGGCACCGCTGCGCCTCGCGTTGGGCGATGGTCTCAGTGAAGCCCAGCTCTATTTCATCAAAGCTCGCCCGCCTATCCGGTAAGGGAAGTGTCTTGATCTTCGTCCTCGGCTGCGCTTCCCATTTCTCGTCAAGTTCCTGAGGGGACGCTACCTCTACCATCGATTTACGATCATAAACCTCGACGCGTGAGACGTCCCCGCGGAGATATTTATCGATGGCCAGGGCGCCCCGCCTGCCGGCAGCGACAGCGTTGACCACCATGTCCGGCCCGGTAACAAAATCGCCACCAGCGAAGATGCCGGGGATATTCGTAGCCAGGGTATTGCTATCAGTAACCAGCGTCTCCCATCGGGTACGCTCCAGGGCGCTGTCGGGGGGCAGGAAAGAGAGGTCGGGTGCCTGTCCTACGGCCGCAATGACCGTATCCGCCGTAGCGGTGAACTCGGAGCCGGAAATGGGGATCGGGCGGCGGCGCCCACTTTCGTCGGGTTCTCCCAGTTGCATGCGCGTACATTGCAACCCTGTTACCTTCCAGTCATCGCTGTTTATCCGCGTCGGGCTGACGAGGAAGTTGATTTTCACACCCTCGGCAACGGCTTCTTCATACTCGACATCGGATACCGGCATCTCATCGCGGGAGCGCCGGTAGAAGATAGAGGTCTCCGCGGCGCCGAGACGCAGAGAAGTACGGGCGGCATCCAGAGCGACATTACCACCGCCGATGACGGCCACGCGTTGGCCTACTTTCACCGGTCTCCCCAGCCTGACATCTCGAAGGAAGCGCAGTCCGTAATGCAGCCCTTCAATATCCTCCACTTCTCCGGGAATACCGAGACGCTGGCTCCGCTGAGCGCCGGCGGCGATAAAAACGGCGGCAAAACCGTCCTGCCTGAGGTGCTCCACGGTGTAGTTAGTGGTAATGGGTGTATTGTACTTTACCTCGACGCCCTTCTTGATGATATAGTCGATATCCTGCTGAATAGCGGACTTCGGCAAACGGAACTCCGGTATCGCCACCGATAGCATACCACCACCTACCGGCAAGGCCTCGAACACCGTTGATGCGTATCCGGCCTGCGCTAAGAAATAAGCACATGCCAGGCCGGTCGGCCCGGCTCCCACTACGGCTACTTTCTCCTTCTTTGTCTTCGGGAACGGCTGGACATCCCCCATATCGTCACCGTGCTCCGCGTACCAGTCGGCAGCAAAGCGTTTCAGCGTCCTTATAGCCACGGAATCATCCAGTTCTCCCCGGCGACAGCGGCTCTCGCAGGGGTGATGGCAAATACGACCGCACACAGCGGCGAAAGGATTACGCTCCCTGATAGTCTCGATGGCCGTCTTGTAATCACCTTCGGCGATACCGGCCACGTATTTGGGGATATTAATACCGGCCGGGCAGGTATGCTGGCAGGGGGATATCATCATTGCCTCGCAGACCGCCGCCGGGCATTTCCTCTCTTTGATATGTGCCTCGTATTCTTCGCGGAAGTAGTTTATGGTAGAGATAACCGGATTAGGGGCCGTCTGCCCTAGCTGGCAGAGAGAACATTCCTTCACTGTTTTAGCGAGGTCCAGCAGTGTATCAATATCTTCATCGCGTCCCTTGCCCTCGGTAATCCGGGTGAGTATCTCGAGCATCTGCCGGGTGCCGAGCCGACAGGGCGTGCATTTACCGCAGGACTCGCTCTGTGTGAAGCCTACGAAATAGCGGGCTACTTCGACCATGCAGGTGGCCTCGTCCATGACCACCATGCCGCCGGAACCCATAATAGAGCCCAGCTTGGCCAGCGTTTCATATTCGATGGGTGAATCGACTAAACGGGATGGAATACATCCCCCGGAAGGGCCGCCGGTCTGCACCGCTTTGAGCTGCCGTCCCCGTGGTATACCTCCCCCCACCTTGTAAATGATGTGGGACAGCGGCGTGCCCATCGGGACTTCGACGAGCCCGCTATTGGCTATTTTTCCGGTAAGGGCGAAGACAGCCGTCCCCTTACTTTTCTCGGTACCCAGACCGGCGAACCACTCAGCGCCCTTTTCTATAATTACCGGCACGGTAGCCAGGGTTTTTACGTTGTTGATAATGCTGGGTTTACCATCCAAGCCGGAGGTGGCCGGAAAGGGCGGGCGGGGTCGCGGCATACCGCGCCGGCTCTCTATCGAGGCCATCAGCGCCGTCTCCTCCCCGCAGACGAAAGCCCCGGCGCCTTCTTTAATGTGCACCTCCAGATTGAAATCGGAACCGAGTATATTCTTACCCAGGAAATTCTTTTCCTGTGCCTGTTGGAGGGCGGTACGCAGACGGGCCACCGCCAGCGGATACTCGGCGCGGACATAGACGTAGCCTTCGCTGGCACCGATGGCATAAGCGGCGATGGCCAATCCCTCCAGAACGGCGTGCGGATCAGCCTCCAGAATCGACCGATCCATAAAAGCGCCGGGGTCACCTTCGTCGGCGTTACATATCATGTATTTCGGTTCGCCGGTAGCATTACGGCAGAATTCCCATTTGTTTCCAGTTGGAAAGCCGGCGCCGCCCCGGCCCCGCAGACCAGAAGCTTTCATCCAGTCAATAACTTCTTCCGGCGTCATCAGGAAGACGCATTTTTTAAGGGATTGATAGCCTCCCCGGGCAATATAGTCACCTATACGTTCGGGATTGATGTGCCCGCAGTTACGCAGGACCACCCGCTCCTGCTCAAGATAGAATTTAATCTTCGAATATTGCGGTACGGCTTCTCCGGTCACCGGGTCACGGTAAAAAAGACGTTCCACCGGATTGCCATCGCGGAGATGCGAAGTGACTATCTCAGCGGCATCCTCAGGGCCGACGTGGGTATAGAAAATACCATCCGGTTCAACAACTACATTCGGGCCCTGCTGGCAAAAACCATGACAGCCGGAGAAATCAATCACAGCCCCCGTCACATTCTGCTTCTTTAATTCCTCCGTTAGGGCCATGTAGACAGCGTCACCGCCGCCCGAAACACACCCGGTACCCCGGCAGACAAAAACCCTACGCTTTCGCGGCATGCTACTCTTTCCCGCTCTTGGAGAATAGCTGGGCTACTTTCTTCGGATTCATATCGCCATGGGTCTCTTTGTTTACCGTGATATTCGGCGCCAATGCACAAACACCGATGCAGGCGACCGTCTCCAGGGTGTATTCCATGTCCTCGGTGGTTTCTCCCTCTTCAATACCCAGGTGCTGCTTGACCAGTTTCAGGATGGTTTTACCCCCGCGTACGTGACAGGCGGTCCCTCGGCAGACCCTGATAACGTTTTTCCCACGTGGCTTGGTGTAAAGCTGCTCGTAAAACGTAATTACCGCCTGTACCTGGCTGGGGAATAGTCCCAGAGCGCCGGCGATACGTGGAATAACCTCGGGCGGAATGTAGCCAACCTTTTCCTGAATCTCCTGAACCAGTGGTATCAGGGCCCATCTCTGCCCTCGGTGCTCCGCAATGATCCTATCAATCTGTTTCAGATTGACAGGCGGTGCCGGCTTCGTTTCAGGCATTGGCCGTAGTCCTCTCCAGCCTCACTGCGCATGACTTAAGCGCCGGGGCTTTGACCTGATTGTCCAGATTGGCTGCAAACAGTTTCAGGACGGGGCTCCCGGAAGAAACGGGCATGTAAACCATCCCCTTTGGCAGGAGTTCAGTGGCCTTGACGCCGGTAATAATCTCACCACATGGCGAGGTCACTTTTACCCTGCCACCATCTTGGATGCCAAGTTCTTTCGTATCCGCATCATTGATTTCGACATATGCGTCCGGAGAAAACCGGCTCAACCTTGCGGAATGAGAACTCCTAGTACCCGAGCCGAAGTAATACCGACTGGAGCCGATTACAAGAGTGAAAGGGTACCTGTCTTTTTCCTTATTCTGCAAAGCAACATACTCAACCGATGAAAACCGGCCGAACCCGCTGGGAAACGGCCCTTTATGCAAACGCCGCTCGCCCCAGGAGTTACCCTCCTCTTCTGTCCAGTCGGGATCGACGGCACTTACCTCAATACGCGAAGCCTGATGATAGAAAGGTACCATCGCCTCGATTTCGTCTAGTACTTCCTCCTGGGAGCGGTACGGCCATTTGGTGCCCATCGAATCAGCGAGTTTCATAACAATCTCACTATCGGGCAGGCTATCTTCAACGGGCGCAACGGCCTTTCTCACTATTTGGATCACCCCCTCGAAGTTGGTAAAGGTGCCATCCTTCTCTGCGAAGCTCGCCGCCGGTAGCACTACCGAAGCCAATTTAGCGGTTTCGGTCATAAACATATCCGCGACTACCAGGAAGTCCAGAGCGGCCAGAGCTTCCCTGATCTCGGTTGTTCGTGGGAAACTCGCCACCGGATTTTCGCCCATGACGAGCATACCCTTAATTTTTCCGTTTCTGGCGGCGTCCATCATCTCCGGGGCTGATAAGCCGGGCTTATCCGGCATTTCACAACGCCAGCATTCCTCTAGCTTCTTCCTGTTCCTGGCGTCCTGAACGTCTTGATAGCCGGGGAGGAAATCCGGCAGGGTGCCCATGTCACAGGCCCCGAGCGCGTTGTTCTCCCGCTGCAGGGCAAAGATGCCCCCGCGCCGGCCGACGTTCCCCGTGAGCATGGCAAGATTGGCGATAGCGCTAACGGCATCAGTTCCGTTAACCTGCTGGGTAATCCCGTTCCCATAGACTATCGAGGCCTGTTCCACGCTGGCAAGAACCCGGGCGGCTTTCGTCAGATCCCGTGCAGGGACGCCGGCCAGCTCCTGCACATGGTTCGGAGCGTATTTTTTGAGGCCCTCAGCCCAACCGGCGAAATTATCCGTCATGCGGGTCACAAATTCCGTATCCAGTTTTTTTTCATCAACAATCACCTTGGCCATGCCGTTCAACAGGGCGATATCGGTACCGACACGCGGTTTGAGCCAGATACTGGCGAAGTGTACTAATGAGTTACACCGAGGATCGACAACGATAAGCTTTGCCCCATTCGACCTGACCGCCCGCTTGATGGCATAGGCTACTACCGGAGCGGAAATCTCCGGATCGGCACCGATAACCATAATCACCGGTGACTTTTCCAGTGAACCCAGGGTGCCGGTGGTACCTGCATAGCCGATGGACGTACCGAGACCAACCCGACTGGCAGCGTTATAAAGGCGGCTGCCGTTATCGATGTTGTTGGTTCCGAGCACGCACCGGGCGAACCTCTGGAGCAGATAGTTCTCCTCATTGGTGCAACGAGGTGAGCCAAAAACGGCCAGGGAATCCGGACCGTTAGTTTCTTTTATTCTATTAAATCCGCCGGCGACATGGGCCAGCGCCTCGTCCCAGGTAGCTTCTCGTAACTCGCCGTCCTGCTTTATCAGGGGCGTTTTTAGTCTATCCGGGCTGTGAATAAAATCATAGCCATAGCTCCCGCGAACGCACAACGCGCTCTTGGTAATCGTCCCGTCGGAGGGAGGCCGGGAGGAAATTACTTGGCCGTCCTTTACTCCCAGACATATCGTACAGCCACAACCACAGTATGGGCATACCGTCGATACTGTGACTGGCACTGTGCCGGTATAGGCCCTCTCCTTCTCCATCAAAGCTCCGGTCGGGCAGATGGCAACGCAGGTGCCGCAAAAGGTACACTCAGATTTTTCCAGGGGCGCATCATTTAGCGTCGTCGGCCGGACCGCTGTGCCGCGGTTCATATAGTCGATTGCGCCTTCCACAACAAGCTCCTGGTCAGCCCGAATGCACTTCCCACACATGATGCACTTTGAGCGGTCGCGTTCTATAAATGGATTGACATCCTCGATGATATCCAGCTGCGGTATCTTTTGATATTCGACGAGACCGATGCCCATTTCTGCCGCCAGCTTGCGTAACTGACAGCGGTTCCCTTTATCACAAACGAGGCAGGAATCGGGGTGGCTGGCCAGGATGAGCTTGAGAATTTTCCGCCGGTGTTCGACGACCCTTGGTGAATCGGTCTTGATGACCATACCGGGCGCGATCGGCGCGACACATGAAGCCAGTAAGGCCCCGTTCCGCTCGTCCTCTACGATGCATATCCGGCAGGCCCCGACTGAAGCCAGGTTGGGATCATGGCAGAGGGTCGGGATATAGACGCCGGATTCACGCGCCAGGTCCAGTATCGTTGTGCCCGGAAAACCGCTGACCTCCACATCGTTCAGGACGATGGTGATAGCACCCACTTAGGCCGTCTCCTGACCGTTTGTTTGTGGTTGGAGCGACTCTATCCACGACTGGTCGCCCCGGGCTACCGAACGGATACCCGTCAATAACCGGGTGCTGGCGGCGGCCTTGGGGATAAAGCCGACGGCTCCGACCTTTTTGCTGGCCAGGACGTTTTCTTCGTCGTCATACTGAGTTAACATAAGAACCCTGGCCGATTTACACTTCTGGCAGATTTCCCTGGCGGCGTCCAATCCATTCATTTCCGGCATGACGATGTCCATGACAACTACGTCCGGAACAAGCGTCATCGTCTTTTCCAAAGCGTCCTTCCCGTTAACGGCCTCCCCGACCACCTGCATGTCCCGTTGTAAAGCCAGCACCGACCTGATGCCTTCCCTGACCACCGAATGGTCGTCGGCGATCAAAACCCTTATCTTCTTCGTCGCCCGGTCAAGCAAGGCCTGGATGCGCGGTATCAGGGCGGGTAGGGCAACGGGTTTAGCGAGAAAGTCCTCGGCGTCTACCTGCATGCCTTCATCCATTCTCCAGCCTTCGAGTAGCTGTTTTTCCGGCGGTGCATTGACGATCATAATGGGTAGACTACCGAAACCCAGCGTTTGTTTCATCCATTTATGGAACAGGAAGGCATCTCCGCGTGGCTTAATGGTACCGAGAATAATCGCGTCCGGTTCATGAGCCCGGACCATCTCCTCCGCCTGTTCCCGGCTACCGGCGGTAACGATAACATAGGCCTGTTCCTCCAAAGCCCTTTTCAAATCGGTGACAAAATCAATTTCATTATCGATGATCAGAATCGTTTGATTGGTTACCATTGCTAGCCTCCTCTTTTCGGAAGCGCCCTTGGTGTCCAATATACGTTATCAGATATAAACCGGAAATAGGGGGTTTCCCTTGATATTGAACGTGAAAAACCCCTGAATGTCCGGGTAGAGAGTCGCGGACGCCTGGGATTTGAAGTGAGACCCAAGACTACGGTGAGATAAAAGAATCGCGGTTTTTAGTGGATTCAGATCGTTATGATACCCTTACGAAGGGCGTACTTAACCAGCTCGATGCGATTGTGAACGCCGAGTTTCAGCATGAGATTGGTCTTGTGTCCCTCTACGGTCTTCGGCGTTATGACTAAGATATTGGCAATTTCCTGAGTGCTGTGGCCTTCCGCGAGTAACTTGAATATCTCGCGTTCGCGTGATGTTAACTGATAGTACGGGTCTTGCTTCGAACGATCACCGGCGCTGTGCTGGTAGTTCTCCACCATAAGCTTGGTAACCGAAGGTGAAAGATAGGAATCCCCCTGGAACACGGAGCGAATCCCGGCGGTAAGCTCCGAGGAAGCCGCCGCCTTGCTGATAAAACCCGAGGCGCCGGATTCAATGACGGGAAAAAAATACTCTTTATCGTCGTACTGCGTGAGAACAAGCACCTTTGTCTTGGGAAAGTCCTTGTTGATGCGGCGCGTTGCTTCCAGGCCACCCATTATGGGCATAGCTATATCCATGAGCACCACGTCAGGATTGAGCTCGCTGACCTTGATCAAAGCCTCATTGCCATTGGTAGCTTCACCCACGACCTCGATATCCTCGGTCAGGGCCAGCAGAGCGCAAATACCATCCCTTATGATGGTATGATCGTCAACCACCAGCACTCTTATTTTCTGCATACAATATTTCCCGTCCGAGAGGTACCCTGGCCCAGACGGTGGTCCCTTTGCCGATTTCAGATTCGATGCCACTGGTCCCGCCGAGGAAACCGATCCTCTCTCGCATACTGAATAGACCGCGCCCCCGGCCGCTTTGCTCTACATCGGTGATCTCGGAAACGTCAAATCCCTGGCCGTCGTCACTGATAGTCAGTTGGAACTCGTGGGGTTTATATTCGAGAATAATAACCGCATTCTTGGCTTTGGAATGCTGGACAATATTGCCGACAGCCCCCTGGATGAAGCGAAAGAAAGCTGCTTCAACATCAGATGGAAACCTGATCTCGTTCCCTTTTATTTCCAGGTCTACTTTGATTCCCTGAGATTGCAACCGGGTGTCGGCGTGCTGGCGGATAGCCGGTACCAGACCCAGGGTCTCCAGAAGGGCAGGGTGAAGATTCGATATCAGCCGACTTACCTCGTTGTGTACTTGCACCGTCAACGACTGGACTTTCTTCAGGCCGGCAACAAGTTCGGGTTGTTGTTGACCGGAGATCGCCGACATTTCAATCAACGCCTGCAGTTGAAGTGCTATTCCGGAAAGCGATTGGCTGGTCTCATCGTGGAGCTCCCGGGCTATCCTTCGCCTCTCCTCCTCCTCAGCGGCCAGGTTTTGTCGTGCCAGTTTTCGCAGCCTTTCGCGTGCGTTCCTGAGACGTTCGTAAAGCCGGGCGTGTTCCACACCGATACCGAGCTGGTCGCCGATGGCATAGAGCAGATGCATGTCACTGGTGGTGAATTTGCGTGGTATCCGGCTGGCGACATTAAGCACCCCCAGCACCTTATCCCTGGCCCGCAGGGGCACGCAAATATACGCCTTGAGGCCTTCAGCAACGACCATTTCGCGGTGGGCGACACGCGGGTCCGAGGAGATATCCTCAAGGAGTACCGCCTTGCCTGTTTGAGCGACGCTACCGTTGATGCCTTCCCCCAGACTTAAGCGCACGTTTTCGACAAACTCTTCACTCAGGCCGCGGTGGGTAACGTGAGATAGTTCCCCGGTGTTCTCATCGATAAGCAGCACTTCACCGATGGAACCGTTCATGATATCCAGCGCGCTGTCCAGCCCCACGTTGAGGATGGCATCAAGGTCCCAGAGGCCGCTCAATGCGGCCGAGATCCTGCTTAATACCAGAACCTCGGAAAGCTGTAGCTTAGCCCTTGATCCACGTGTCCCGGGGGCGTTCATTCAACTCCTCTACCCGATGTAACATGGTCGGCTGGATATCGTGTACTGACTAGCCTATATAAAAAAACGGTAGTTGTCAAACACTGGAGCCCCTTAATACGAAAAAGAAAAAACCTGGATTAACCACGAAACGCAACCTTGAAGATAAACCCAATCCTGGCCGCATTATTAGTAATAGGGACACTAACCGTAGTAACCTGCGCCGGTCCCGCCGGAGAACAAGGTTGCGCACTACCCCTGAACCTATAGATGAAGACGGCTGCGGCCTGGTAGGTATCAGCGGAGTTTACGCTGATAGGGTTCTTGAGGGCGAGTTTCTATCGCAGACGACCTGGGCGGAATGGAAGAGTATACATCCGGACACAAAATACGTTATGGATTGATACCAACCGCAGCACTCCCTTTTTATATCAGGAATCACGCCAGCCTTTCACCATATAAACGGAGATGGGTTCGGATTTGCCTTTGAATGTCTGCGGGGGTTGCTCTTCTACTTCAACTCTGTCCTTGATGAGGCGATAGGTATCCGGCCCGATGTTCACAGCGCCGCCCGGCGCCGAACCGCAAATACGTGAAGCCAGGTTGACGGCGTCCCCGATGACGGTATATTCCGCGCGGCCGAAAGACCCGATGTTTCCCGCTAAAGCGTCACCGGTGTTTATCCCGATGCCGAAGTCTACCGGCGGCAGGTCTGGATCCTGCTGTTTCCGCAGCGCTATCTCCTGCTGAATATCCCAGGCTGCCTTCACGGCCAGGTAGGCGTGTTCCGGCTGAGACTGCGGCGCGTTCCAGATTGCCATGATATTATCGCCGTTGAACTTGTTCACAATGCCCTGGTACTTTCTAATAATGTCTACCGAGATGGTGAAATAGACATTTAACATGTTCACGATGGCTTCCGGGGTCATTGACTCGCTGATAGTGGTGAAATTGCGTATGTCGGCAAAGAATATCGAGACCTCTCGCTCCTCACCGCCCAGATTCAGCTCGCCCGTATCAGCCATGTTTATGATCTCTTTCGATATCTCCGGTGACACATAACGTCCGAAGAGCTCTTTAACGAACCTTTTGTCCGATTGCTCCATGAAGATAATACAAAGGCTGTTCCCGACGTACATCGCCGCCATGGTTGCCACCGGGTAAAGGATATTAAGCACATAGCCGCGGTCAGCGCTTATCGAACTGGCCACGACGTAGATTACCACGAGACCCACCACAATACCGGTTCCCTTGGCGACATCCTGCCAGTGGAAGGTCCCCAGACGCGGTAAAACCGCTGCGATGACAGCCACAAAAAAGAGCATGAATAATATGGTCACGCCCAGGCTGGCATCCGTAATGAAACGCTGGCGGAAGATGGTATCCATGGTTGCCGCATGGATAAATAAACCCGGGACCTTCCCGGCCTCGTTGGGGACGGCCCAGGAATCGATATCTCCCGTGGCGGTCATGCCGATAAGTACGACTTTGTTTGCCACCACCGAAGGATCGAAGTTCCCGTCGATGATGTCACCATACGATAGATAGGTGTAATTGAGTGTTTCGGTGCTGAAGTTGATCCTCAGGGCACGGCCGCTGTCCACCGGTATTTCTCGCCCCAGAAGGTCCAAAACTCCGTTTTGTGGCTCGTAATCGGCCGGCAGGGACTGTGCGAATAAGGCAGCCAGCGAAGCTACCGAAAAAGCGGGGTAGGCGTCTCCTGATGCATCCTCGATGGCCAGCGGCATGCGTCTTACTCGTCCATCAGG
>DAOULX010000072.1:0-19655 GCA_034414775.1 Dehalococcoidales bacterium | reverse complement strand
TTATAAAGTTCTCCGCTGAATACCCCTCAGCTTTGCTGGGGGGATGACAGCGGCCTTTTAGATGACATGGTGGTGGGGCTACTCCCTTACCCCTGATGCCCCCCAGCTTGCTGGGGGGTTATTCACTGAAAGTGTTCATCAGTCCATATTTGACTATTTACCGGAACATCAGCACCTCAATACAGATGGAAAAGACAAAATTACCATCGAACACCTGCTGACGATGACCTCGGGATTGAAATGGGACGAGTGGAGCGCGCCTCTCAGCAGTTCGAACAATGATATCGTCGGCATATGGTACTCCGAAAAAGACCCGCTTTCCTTTATTTTGGAAAGGCCGCTGGTCGATGAACCGGGGACCAGCTTCACTTATTCGGGTGGCAATATGATTGTCCTGGGTGAAATCATCCGGTACGCGACCAAAATGAATATCGCCGAGTTTTCCGGAAAATATCTGTTCGGGCCCCTGGGGATTGATTCTTTTGACTGGTGGGAGCAATTCGAAAATGGTGTGTTTGAAACCGGCGGCGGCCTAAAAATGACCCCCCGGGACATGGTCAAGATCGGCGTTACATTCCTGAACAAAGGAGTCTGGAAGGGGCAGCAGATCATATCCAAACAATGGGTGGGAAAAAGTTCCGTGCCTTACCGGAATAACACCGGTATAGATGTGCCTGGTACATCAAAGAAAGATGTCGGTTATTCCTATTCGTGGTGGACCAAGGCATATTCAGAGTTAAAAGAGAACACGGACATCTATTATGCCGGGGGTTGGGGAGGGCAGAACATTTTCGTCTATCCGGAAGCGAACGCGGTGGTGGTTACCACCGGCGGTACCTACACGTCCGCTACCAAGATATTGCCAATCATGGAGAAATACATCATTCCCGCCCTCAATTAAGTTGCCTACCTGAACGACGGAATCACGTCCCGGCCGGACCGATATTTACCCTGATGCCGTCCCCGTTGTATAATTATCACCGATTAACCTGCGGAGGTATCAGCCATGGAGCTTTCGCCGGAAGAAAGAAAGAAGATATACGAAGAAGAAAAAGCCCGCATCGAAACCGAAGAGCGGCAGGAGCATGACAAAGGCACACCCGTTTACGATACCAGCACCGGCCTGGCCCCTAACGTCGCCGCCTTACTCTGCTATCTCGGCTGGTGGGTAACCGGCCTGGTGTTTTTTATCCTGGAGCAGAAGAATGCCTGGGTACGTTTCCACGCCGCGCAGTCACTCATCTTTTTTGGTGCGGTTACCATAGCCATCATCATCGTCGGCTGGATACCGATAGTCGGTGGTATTATCTCCGCCATTATAGCGATCATCGCCTTCATCTTCTGGATAGTCCTTATGGTCAAGGCCTACCAGGGTGAGAAGTACATGGTAGCCGCAGCGGGAGACATCGCCGATAGGATGGCTGCCCCGGCCGGCCGGGCCCCCGATATACCATATACTCCCGCGTCACCCGAACCAGCCCCCCAGGCTGCGGCACCCCCACCGGCGGTCGTGGCCCCCGAAACTCCACCGGCCCAGCCCATGGAACCTTCGCGACCTGCCGTCCGAAGAGCTGAGCGAGAGGCCCTCCGGTACCGCCGGGAAAGGCGTGAGGCCAGGATAGCCGGCTCCGCGGTAGCCATTGCCTTTCTGATTGTCATATTTGTCGTCTTTAACTATCTCTCTCATCTGGTCGCTTTCTGGAGCGCCGATACGGAAAACGGGGTTGTTATCTGGACGAGTCACTCCTTCTTCACCAGCGATATCTCAAAATGGCTTCCGGTTTTAAACGCGGCCCTGGTAATAGGTATCATCGGGCATTTACTACTCATATTTGTGGAAAACAATATCCTGAGGCATTCGATCCGCATTGTCATGGGCACCATGGGGCTGGCGACGGTCGTCACCCTGTTGTCCGTTTACCCGTTCGATTTCAGCGTGATCCCGAGTAACACCGCCGCTGCGATAACTCAAGCCAGCGTAACGGTCATCCTAATCATAATCGCCATCGGGATCTGTATAAGCCTTATCGTAAGGATAGTCAAGCTATTGGTGGCCGCAGCCAGGGCGGTTGCCGGTACCGAAGAATTAGAATAAATGGCCAGGGCCGGTATTGAGTTAAGGTAGTACCGGGCAGGCGGGAGTAAGTCCGTGCTTGGCGATTTCCAAAAGCTTTTCTCTACCCTCGGGAGACAGCCCGAGTTCGTCAAGCTCTTTGTTCAGGGTTTCGGCAGACCCGTAACCGGCCACGTAGCCGTTGACGCGGACCGTGGCCGTCGAATTCACGAAGTCTTCACCATCCGGGTATATCGCCCGGTATTCGCTTGCCAATTCGGATGATCCCCGCAGATAGTATTTCTGATGATAGTCTTCGGCGGGGTGGAAGCTGGCGGGCAGAATCTCCGTATGGATGGTGCGGCCCAGCTCGTCCTGCAACTGGCTACGACTTGCCTCGGCCTGTTCTTTCTGGTCTTCATTGTAGTAGAAAATCAGGGAGGCATACTGGCGGGACCAGGACAGGCTGGCAGGACTGTGGGCATACCAGAACACCTCGAGGAGTTCGCCGTAAGAAATTCGTGACGGATCGTATTCTATTTCGACCGTCTCGGTGTGGTCGCTGATATTAACATAAGTGGGATTCGTCGTTGAGCCGCCGGCATATCCGACGCGTGTCCTTACAACCCCTTCCAGACTCCCGAACCGGGCATCAGAACCCCAGAATCAGCCCAGGGCAAAGGCGGCCGTCTCGGTCACGGCCGGCCGGTCGACATCGATAGGCGGTATTTCCCGCTCCTGCTTCGCCATAACTTCCACTTCGCCGGCGCCGGCTGGATTCGATTCCACACCTTGCCCAAGACCGGTAATATAGGTTGTTAATAGCGCCACCCCTGCCAGCACCATAATAATAATTAATATCGATTTCAATTGAGTCTGCTCCTCAAGAACTAATTATCCGGATGGCATTTTGCGGGCAGGCGCGCACACAGTCACCACAGGCGCGGCAGGCGAACGGCTCCGGTATCGGCATCTCGTAGGGCGCTTCCTGTTTCATCAGCCGGGATGGACAAGCCTGGGCTGCGGCGCAGATACCACCGTTACAACTCGTCGGGCGGCACTTCTCGAAGTCCAGCAGTGCCATCTTTTTCGTCATGTTCATTGCTAAATATCTCGGTCTACGGGATGTTTTGAAGCTCACGGCTTCAACAACTGGAGGAGCCTCAGGTGGGGAAAGTCAGATTGCCCTTGTCTGACGGCGCCCATCCGCCGAACACCCGCCCGATTTTACGCTTGGGTTCTTTCGTGCCGCATTTCGGGCAGGCCACTTCCTTGTCGCTATCGTAAATGCCACGAAACTGTTCGAACTCTTCACCACACTCGCGACAACAGTAAAGATAAATCGGCATGTGCTTCTCCTTTGACCGGCCTTAAACCTACGTTTGCAGTTTACCTTATCAATCATAACAGGGTCTGTGATTTTTGTCGCTTTCCATGTTTGACCCCCGATGTCATTGCGAGGGCGGCGTGTTGAAATGACGAGGGCTATAGTAAGCGAGAGCCCGTAGCAATCTCTTGCCTCCGGAAGAAGAGATTGCTTCGCCTCCCGACTTCGTCGGGATGGTCTCGCAATGACAAATGAAGTTCTAATAATTTTGGTCTTTTTTCCCGTTTGACACCGTTTCTGATATCCTTTATCCTTTTGACTGGTAACACCTTTCCAGAAGGTCAACATAACACGGAGGTTATATATGGCAAAGAATCCATTGAGAAAGGTGGTTAAGGAACCCGCCCGGGAGACCAAGGTAATCCGCGAGGCCGATGTTATCGTCGTCGGGGGCGGACCGGGGGGTATCGGAGCGGCGGTAAGTGCCGCCAGGAACAGTGCGGATACAGTCCTTATCGAGAGGTACGGCTATCTCGGCGGCATGGGCACCGGCGGCCTGGTTACGATTATCCCCCTGTTAACCGACTACACCGGTAAACAGCAGATAGCCGGTATTACGCAGGAATGGATTGACCGCCTCATCGCCCGCAATGCCGTGGACTATCCCAAGAAAGAGCACTGGGGCTCTCTGGACAAAGAGATCGTGAGGTATTATTTTCAGCGCAGTTTCTTTATGACGCGGCTGGACCGCGTCGTCTACGCCGCCATCATCGATGCCGAAGTCTCCAAGTATATCCTGAATGAGATGATGGAAGAAGCCGGCGTTAAGGTCTATTGCCATGCCTGGGGCACCGAGCCGATTATGGAGGGCAACCACTGCAAAGGGGTCATCATCGAGAGCAAGTCCGGCCGTCATGCCATCCTAGGTAAGGTCGTTATTGACTCGACCGGCGACGGTGACCTCTTCCCCTACGCGGGCATCGAGTTCGAAGATGATATACCGGCGCACCTCCGCATCGCAAACCTGGCGCTAAGTTTCTGGGTAGACGGCGTCGACCTGAAAAAGGTCATGGACTTCCGTCAGAACAACCCAAAGGAGTTCATGGAACTGCAACGTAAGGCCACGGAACACGGCGCCCAGGGAAGCTTCTTTCCCAGCAACCTGCCGGACCAGGACGCCATCGTCTGGTTCCACAACCGCTACCCCAACAAGAGCCAGGTAGACCTGGAGGAACTGACCCGCGTCGAGGCCCACGGCCGCAAAGTGATGATAAAGACCGTAGAATTTTTCAGGAAGAACGTGCCCGGTTTTGAAAAGGCCTTCTGCGTGCTTACCGGACCCCAGCTCGGCACCCGCTCAAGTCGCCGCATGATCGGCGAGTACCAGCTCTTTCAGAAAGACCTGGCCGACAACCAGCCGTTCGAGGATACCATCGCTATCTTCCCGGACCTCGACCGCGGGCAGGATTCGCTGGACCACCCCAATATGTATATTCCCTACCGCTGCCTGCTGCCGAAGAACGTGGACAACTTCCTAGTGGCCTGCCGGGCTTTCTCCTCGGATATGCACGTCCAGGACTACTTCAACCTTATCCCGCACTGCATTGCCTTCGGCGAGGCCGCCGGTACCGCCGCCGCTATGGCTTTGAAGGCCGGCGTCGGCGTCAAGAACGTGGACATCAAGGCCCTCCAGAAGCAGCTCTCCAAGCAGGGCGTCCCGCTACCGGACGTCACCAAAAAGGTCGACCATAAATACGACGGGCCGGCGCTGGTGGGTCCTGCTTTTACGCCGCCGCATTAAGGCTTTGATTGTCATTCTGAGGGAACCCTTCGGCTTCGCTCAGGGTAAACTCCGTGACCGAAGAATCTCCGGGAGTTGTGGGATTTCAACCTCCCTACTCCGAGATCCTTCGCTTCGCTCAGGATGATATACGATGGAAATCTTGGGGGTAGCTTAAAACTACCCCCTTGAAATTGGAGGTGTTTGATGTCTCCAGAACGTACAATTACCGAACCGTCCCGTAAAATCAAGGTCTTCCGCGAGGCGGACGTCGTGGTGGTGGGGGGCGGCCCGGGCGGGGTCGCCTCGGCCATCGCCGCCGCCCGTAACGGCGCCAAAACGATACTCATCGAGCGGTACGGCCACCTCGGCGGCATGGCCACCGGCGGGCTGGTCAACATCATCCCCAATCTCAGCGATATCAGCGGCCGGCAACACATCTACGGCCTGACCATGGAAATGCTCAACAGATTGGACAAGAGGGGTGGGGCTTCCTATCCGCGCCAGAAGGACTGGGGCACGGCCGACCGCCGCGTGGTCGACTACTACCTCAATGCCAACCTCGGCTGGTTTTACATCCGCCAGGACCACAACACCAATCAGGAACGGGTTCTTTACACCGCTGTCGTCGACCCCGAGATATTCAAAGATGAGCTCAATAGTATGGTGCTGGAATCCGGCGCCGAGCTGCTGCTGCACTCTTGGGGAGCGCAGGTGATAAAAGAAGGAAATAGCGTCAGTGGCGTCGTCTTCGAAAGCAAGTCCGGCCGGCAGGCCGTCCTGGGCAAGGTTGTTATCGATGCCACCGGGGACGGCGACATGTTCGCCGCGGCCGGCGCCGAGTTCGACAATGAGTGCGACAACAAACGCCGCACCGCCTGGCTGGCGTTCGTCTGGTGGATGGCCAACGTCAACATACGCAAGTTCGATAGCTTTCACGCCTCTCAGCCGGAAAAATATAAGGAACTGATGCAGGAGCTGGCCAAAATGGGGGGCTACCCCTATTTTTTCAAGGGGGTACTTAAAAACCAGCCGGGAGTCGTCTGGTACCACTGCATGCAGCCGCAGCCCGAGCGAACGGACGCCATGGATGTGGAGCAACTCACCAGGATAGACATCCAGGCCAGGAAGCGGGCGCTTGTTACCTTCACGTTCATGAAGAAGTACGTGCCGGGCTTCGAGAACGCTTTCATTATGTTAACTGCCCCGCAACTCGGTACCCAGGGCGGGCGGCGCATCATCGGGGAGTATACCCTGACCGAGAAGGACATGGAGACCGACGAGGTCTTCGAGGACACCATCGCGGTGCTGGCCAATAACGATTACGGCGAAATTTCGGCTAAGCACCCCACCCTCTGCGTCCCCTACCACTGTCTGGTGCCGAAGACAGTGGACGGGCTTCTTGTGGCGGGACGGGCTTTCTCCTCGGCGGACACCATCAACGAAACGTTCAACATCATCCCGCACTGCATCACCTACGGGCAGGCGGCCGGCACGGCGGCGGCCATGGCAGTCAAGGCCGGCATCCAGCCGCGAGCGGTGGACTACGCGGCTTTAAGAGAGAATCTGGTCAAGCAAGGAGTAAACTTGCCAGAGGTGGAGAAAAAGAGGAAGATTGGAGCGGTACAGAGCAGGGCAAAAGAATCATACTATCAGAAGTACCGGAGCCACGACAGGAAAGATTAGCAATGACTCTTCTTTTTGGAGCCGCTATTGCTTCGTCCCCGCCCCCCTCATCGCCTTCTGCACTTCCTCGTAGCCCAGGTCGAAAGCCTTGATATTTATCTCGCCGACCTTCCCCTTAAAGCGGGAGAGTATCACCTCTTTGGCCATCGCCACTTTCACCGACAGCAGCCCCGTCCCGAACAAAGCCCCCAGCATGACCACATTGGCCGCCTGAAGGCTGCCTGCCTGCTGGGCCAGCGCCGTGGCGTCCAGTGTGATAATGCGGTTCGTCACCTTGCCCAGTCGGGCTTTAATGTCACCAATCTCCGGGTAGCCGCTCTGGCCCAGGAACACCGTATAAGGGAAGACCTGGCGCGAGTTGAGAACGACGACGCTGTCTTTGGCCATGTACTGAATATTCCGCAATGCCTCCGAGGGCTCCACCGCGATGAGGATATCGCATCTGCCTTCCGGTGTCAGGGGTGCCAGAGTATTGCCTCCCAGCCTTATGTTGGAAAACACCGAGCCGCCCCTCTGGGCCATACCCAGCACCTCGGAACCTTTGACCGCCACACCGTCCCTGACGGCGGCATTGCCCAGCAGCTCGGAGAGGAGGACGACGCCCTGCCCGCCGACCCCGCAGATGATAATGTTAATCTCTTTCGACGCCGTCATGTTAGCCTCCTGATTCCTCTACCGGATGAATCGCCTCAAACGGACAGACAGCCGCGCAGACCCCACAGCCGGGACACCCGGCCTCATCCACCGAAGCCTGGCCCTCTTCCACGATCAGGGCCGGGCAGCCGAGCAAGTTGATACATGTCTTACAGTCGCAGGAGAGACAACGTTTGGCCTCGCGGACAGCCTCTTCTTTGCTCAGCCCGAGCTCGACTTCCTTGATATTGCCCTCCCGCTCGCTAACAGGAAGTGTAGGCATATCGGCCCGGGGATCCGTAGCCACTCCCCAGGTATCGATAATCAGCCGGGTCTCGAAAACATCCTCGCCTTCCCGCCCGGTATCCAAAGGCTCGCCTTTGAGATAGCGGTCAATGGAAATGGCCGCTTTCCGGCCCGCCGCCACGGCCTGGATGACTGTGGCCGGACCGCTGACGGCGTCGCCGCCGGCAAAAACACCCGGTATACCTGTCTCCAGCGTGATGGGATCGGTTTTGATCAAGCCGTCAACTACAGCGACAGCCGTTTTGCCGGCCATGAAATCCAGGTCGGGCCGCTCGCCGACAGCGCTTATGATGAGTCCAGCTTCAATGACAAACTCCGACCCGTCCACCGGTACAGGATGGCGCCGTCCGGAGGCATCCGGCTCGCCGAGCTCATTCCTGACGCATTCAAGGCCGGCTACTTTTCCGTTCTTCACGACAATCTTGTTCGGGCTGGCCAGTAGGGTCAACTTGACGCCCTCGTTTTCGGCCTCAGCGATCTCTTCGGCGATGGCCGGCATCTCCGCCCGTGACCGGCGGTAGACGATGTTTACATCTTTAAAGCCCAGACGCAGACAGGTGCGGGCGCAGTCGATGGCCACGTTGCCGCCTCCCACCACGACCACCTCGTCGGTGATCGGTACTTTCGCGCCGGTATTCACTTTATACAGGAACTCGGTGCCGTCGATAACGCCGTCAGTCTTTTCGTTTTCAATGCCCATCCGGTTGGCCTGGTGAGCGCCAATGGCTAGGAACACGGCATCATATTCTTCCTGCAAATCGGCCAGCGGAACGTCCCGCCCGACTTTGGTATTCAGCCTGACCTCCACGCCGAGTTTATTGATTATGTCAATCTCATTTTCGAGGACATCCCGCGGCAGGCGGAACTCCGGGATACCTACCGCCATCATACCCCCTAGCTTCGGCAGGGCCTCCAGAATCGTCACCTTATAGCCGGCCTTGCGCAGGTCATAGGCGGCCATAATCCCGGCCGGACCGCCGCCCACTATAGCAACCTTCTCTTTCTTCTCTTCAGCTATACCATAGTCTTCGGTATGTTTACCGAAGTCAGCGGCGGCTCGTTTAATGGCATTGATGGCAATCGGCGCCTCAATTTCGCCCCGGACGCATTTCGCCTCGCAGGGCCGGGTGCAGATGCGCCCGATGATGGAAGGGAAAGGCAGAGTCTTCTTAATGACCGCCAGCGCCTCGTCGAACTTACCTTCCTTAACCAGTCCCACGTAGCCCCGGATATCGATGTGCAGGGGACAGGTAGCCTGGCAGGCCGGGGCCGTGCCGGCAACGCACTTATCTTTATCTACTTCGTAAGGGACGGTCTTGACTCCCTCTTTGCGTTTTTCACGCGCATCGATGATGTTACAGAGCCGGCGGGACACGACCACGGACGGCCCCTCGAACTTGATGGCCCTTTCCATAACATCGATAAGGCCCGTCAGGTCGAAGGCATCGACGACCTCGACGAACTTGATACCGCTGGCCCGGGCGATATCCTCGATCTTGATGTCCGTAGCAACGTCCCCGGAGGCACCAGGGTGTGGCTGAAAACCGGTCATGCCGGTGGTCGAGTTGTCCAAGACGACCATCGTGAAGTTGGATTTATTGTAGACGGCGTTGATCAGCGGCGGGATGCCGGAATGGAAAAATGTGGAATCACCGAGGTGGGCGATTACCGGGGCATCCAGGACATGAGCGAAACCGTTGGCCAGACCAAAGGCCCCTCCCATACACACCGCGACATCGTCAGCGTTAAGCGGTGGATTAGCCCCCAGGGCATAGCAGCCGATGTCCCCGGTGCGCACCGGCTCGACGCCGGTGGCCTGCTGGTAACGCCGGATAGCGACGTTGATGGCGTAAAATGAGCCGCGGTGCGGGCAGCCGGCGCACATGGTCGGCGGACGTACCGGCAATAGTCCCGCCACCTCCGCCCGTATCTTATCAATTTCGGCGAAATCAACGGGAGGCTTGGCGCTGGTCAACTTGCTCAAACCCTCGGTGACGATTCGCGTCGAAAGCTCCCCGACCAGCGGCAGGATATCCTTACCGTGAATCTTAACGGCGATATCATTGTCTTTGGCTACGACCTTGACGGCATCCTCAACAAAGGGCTCCAGCTCCTCGGCGACCAGCACCTCCGGCACCGCCTCCAGCAGCTTCTTCGTCAATCCGGCGGGCAGGGGGTAAGGCGTCCCGATCTTGAGGACCGAGACCCTGTCCTCCAGTCCCAGCCAGCGGATAGCCTCGACGGCATAGCCGTAGGAGATGCCGCTCGCGATAACGCCGAGTTTGGCCCCGTTTTTCAGCGTCAATTCGTTAAAAGGCAAACCGTCCGCCGCTGCCGCTATTTTGGCCATGCGGGCGACCACCAGGCGGCGGTTGTTGCGGAAGTTGGCCGGCAGGCAGACCAGCCGCCGGTAGTCCTTGACTAACTTGCCCTGCTTCCTGTCTCTATCTATTTCCCCCAGAACGATATCGCTGCGGGCGTGACCGATTCTGGTGACCGAGCGCAGCATAAACATCTGCCCGAACTGCTCAGAAAGACGGAAGGCGGCGGCCATCATGTCCTTGGCCTCCTGACCGGTGGCCGGCTCTAGCACTGGTACGTAGGCCTGCCGGGCGAGGATGCGGTTGTCCTGCTCGTTCTGGGAGCTCCACTGGCCGGGGTCGTCGGCGGAGATAAGTACCAGCCCACCCAGTCCCATGTAGCTGGCGGACATCAACGGGTCGTGGGCCACATTAACACCGACATGTTTCATAATGGCCAGCGACCGGAGCCCGCTGATAGCGGCCGCCATGGCCACTTCCAGGGCTACTTTCTCGTTGACGGACCACTCGGCGTAGATTTCCGCGGCCCCGGCGTTGGTCACCAGTGTCTCGGTGATCTCGCTGGAAGGCGTGCCGGGGTAGGATGCCACGACACGCACGCCACCCTCGATGGCCCCGCGCGCAATAGCCTCGTTACCCAGCACGAAGAGCCGGGCGCCGGGGGCATTGGACATTATCGTAATTTCAGTGACTTTATTCAAGACAGTCCTCCTGACCGGAGTATATCCTTCGGGGGTGATTGATGTTTAAGGTAAGAGGGGAGAAAACACCTTTTTAATCTAATTTTACACATTGGTAGAAGCGCCTTGCAACAGGTTGACAATAATGAGGGCGGGGACTATTACTCAAACCAGTAGTGACTGAATTACTGAACTTAGTTATAAGTGAAACCGTTCACTGTAATCAATGTCGTCATCCTTATGATTTATTGTACTCTCCGGCCGCATATGTAAAAGTGCCGTAAGACACGGATTTGCTCTGTTTTACAAGACAAAACGAGTTGATTAAAATTCATGATTAGACCTATGGCAGCGGGCCGTTAATGCTGCTAGAATTGAAAGAGAGGCATTCAACACGGCCGGTGCTGGTGGCTGGCGCTAGTAGTGCTGGCTTTAGAATCCAGGGAGAGTGTGGCCCATTAATGGAAGAACGCCACGAACTAGACGAAATAACGAGACTCACCGCTGTTGCCATGGGAGTCCCCGGGAAACGGACTTTCTTCCTGATATTGGAACAGAAGGGGGAATGGATACGGGCCTGGCTGGAAAAAGAGCTGCTTGAGGCCCTCGCTCTGGCAATCGACCAGTTGTTATCCACCCTGGCCCGAGAAAATCTATATTATCCCACGGAGGCTGAGCCAGAAGCCGAAGCTGACACTGCTCCGGCAGGACTGCCGGCCGCCGAGCTCGAGGTAGACCAGATCGCCCTTGGTTATGACCAGGAAAGAGCAACCTTAAACCTGGCAGTACATGCCCCTGGGCCCCAAGATTCAGAATGGTCGGAATTGCTTTGCCGGATTACCCCGGCCCAGCTGAAAACATTTGGTGCCCAGGCCCGGGAAATATGCGCCGCCGGGCGGCCCCGCTGCCCCCTCTGTGGCGGACCGATCGACCCCGATGGACACGTTTGCCCCAAGTCTAACTGACTTTCTCCCGGCCTTTATCTTTTTTCTCCGGCCGCCGCCGCAACCTGTAAAGCCATGCCAGAGGATGCCGGATGCTTCGGATATCCTTTACTACCTGTCGAACCACATCGGGGTCCCCGACCACCAGAGGAGCCGACCAGCCGCGGAGGTCTTCCAGCGATTTTGAATCACCCCCTGGCTCGTGGTGAAATCTCGTTAAGGGAAGCCAGCTGCTCCCGCGCTTTGGCCTGGTAAGCGCCAAGCCGCCGGTCTCATTTACCAGCACCAGCCCGGCGGCGACGTCCCATATTTTCGGTCGTCCGAAAACGGCATACTGAAAAACCCCGCATACTGTCAGGGACATCTCGAAAGCCACGCTCCCGATGTTCCTGGCCTCATGGGGCCCTTTCCGGCTCCGCCCTGACAGATGGAATAGAGGGGGAAATTGCGAAAGCGGACGCCCCGTGGACGCTCGGGGCGCGATCTTTTCACCGTTAAAATAGGCCCCGTTGCCATGTCGGGCGTGATAGACGCCGGGAACCGTGCTATGGCTCACCGGTACGTAGATACTACCAACGATAGGCTGCCCCTGCCACAGCACACCGATTGATACCGCGAAGAGAGGCAGACCGTTTAAAAAATTGACGGTCCCGTCCAGCGGGTCGATTACCCAGACGAAAGGCGAATCAGACTCATTCAATGTCCCCTCTTCACCCAGAATGCAGTGTTGCGGAAACTTCTCCTTGATAGCTTCGTTCAGGTATTCCTCGGAACGGCCGTCGGCAATAGTTACCGGGTCCCGCTTGTGTTTATCCTTGAATTGAACTTCCAGCGGCTGGTTGAAGTGCTTAAGTAGAATTTTTCCCGCCTCGCGGGATATATGAACGGCGTGAGCTTCAATCTCCTCGAGCAGGGCATCATCCGGGCGCTCGACGTCCATATTATGAATCAACCGATTTTCCTGTGTTTGTTGGACAGGTAGTCCATAAGGACGTACTCGCCCAGGTTATCGGGGTCCGTAAAAAATACCCTTCCTCTATTGACTCGCGCCATCTCCGTAACAAAGCTGGCGAAAAACGGAGACCATTCGAACATGAACGTGTTAATCACTATCCGCTTGGCAGTGCAAGCCCTGACCTCCCGCATCGTCTTCTGGATGGTCCGCCAGCTGGACGGGTACTGAAAATAGACCTGGTTGCCTTCGAAGTGGGCGGTCGGTTCGCCGTCGGTCACCAGGATTATCTCCTTGTTGGCGCAGTGCTGATTGGACAACAGTTTCCGGGCCAGCCGCAGGGCGTCCTGGTAGTTGGTGCCCTGTTGGCTCTGGTAGGCCGACATCGAAAGCAGGCCTTTCCCGGTTGTCTCCCGAGCCCGCTGCGAAAAGGTCACGACATGCAGGATGTCCTTGGGGTAGCGGGTCTTTATCAGGCTGTCCATGGCCACGGCCACCTGTTTGGCCGCCTCGAAGTAACCGTTGAAGAACATCGATAAACTCTGGTCCACCATCAGGACCGTTGCCGAACGGGTGAATTCCTCGGTCCGTAATACCTCGAAGTCCTGGACACCGAGTTTAACGGGCGGCTTTTCAGGCTCCCGTATCAGGGAGTTCATTATCGTCTTCTGAATATGGATGTGAAAGTCGTCGCCGAACTCGTATTTTTTGGTATCCTCCAGTATTTCGGTACCCAGGCCGGTCCGGTGAATATCGTGCCCGCCAAAGCGGTCTCTCTTCAAATGGGAGAAGATATTGTTGAGGGCCTGCTGCCCGATTTTCCGTATCCCCCGGGGGGTCAACTCGTACCTATCGCCGGATTTTGTAATGTATCCTGCCTCCTCGAGCATCCTGGCAATCTCGCGGACAGCTTCAAGTTCCCGTTCGGCGTCCTCGCCCATGAGTTCCTTGACCAGTTCATTATCGATATCGTCCAGCGCGGGGTCGCGTTGGGACGTTCGTATCTGCTGTTCCAGCCGGTCCATTTTCTGAAGCGTTTCCATCAGCTTCATGGCTTCCCGGTGGGAGATGGACTCTTCGCCGCTAAAAGGAAATCGCCGCGCCTGGTCGTTCGGAAAAAGCCTCTCGAGATGAGATGCCATTTTGGCCAGTTCGTATTTGGTGGCTTCATCGAGCATTGAATCAAGCAGGTCCTGAAGCTCCTGCCTTACCTCGGGAGAAAGGCTTTCCATAAGCGACTGCGCCTGCGCTATCTGGTCCTGCAGGCTCTCGACCAGCTCCTCAAGGCTCTGGGGCGGATTATCACCGAAAAAGCCGCCGAACTGCTGCATGAAGCTTTCAAGGTCGAGCTCTTCTCCCCTCAAGCGCTGCTCCAGCATCTGGTTGAGGGCTTCGACCATGTGCCTCATACCGGCCAGGGCACCCGGGTCCAGGCTCTTTAGTTGCTGCACCATGCCTTTGCCGAACTGCTCCATAGCCTGCTTCTTGAGCATGTCCATCAGCTCTTTGAACTTGTTCCGGGCGTCCTCATCCATGAAATCATAGTCGGATAGCTCCCGGATCTGGCCACCCATGTCCGGGGGAAGTCCATCGAGCTTCTCTGTATTTTGCGCTGCCTTGTTCTCGATGTTCTTCAACAGACGATCCCGTACTTCCTGATTCAGCTCGCCTTCACCGGAGTGGGCCTTTTGCCTGGCTTCTTCAAGCTTGTTTTGTATGCCTTCCCGTTCGGTCTTGAGGATGTCATCCAGCTTTTGCCTTATCTCATCAACGATTGAATCCAGGTTGTACTGATGAAGCCGGTCCTGTTTCATACGCCGCAGCTGCTCAAGTAACCTGCTGAGGCTGGGCATCTGTCCTTTTTGACCCTTGAGGTCGTTTCGTTGGAGGGCCCGCAGCGCCCGGGACAGGTCGCCGTGGTGCATCATCTGGCGCCCCAGCTCATCCATGAGCTTGTCCTTATCAAGCTCGAAGAGCTCCTGGCTACCGTCCCATTGCGAATATCTAAAGATTCCCATGATAACCTCTTTTTAATGCGCCTTCTGCTTTATTCTATCACCCTGGCTTAAGGAAATCATTCTACATCCATGGCCAGGGTACGCTCCAACGTGATTGAGGATGGGTGAATACCGGGTTCTTGAGGATTTTATCAATTCGTGATTCAAGGGCCTCGATTTCTGCCTCATTGAGTAGCTGATATAAAGCATTTCTCAGTGAATTCTCCCGGCCGAGCTTTTTTCTCAGGGCGGACAAGTCTAACACAATTGTCTGGGGAATCGGCTGACCGGCGAAATCCCAGAGTACGGTGCGTAACTTGGGCACGGCGTGAAAAGTCAGGCCGTGGTCGACTACCCACAGATGTCTGTCCCTTCCCTCCAGGAAATGCCCGAGCTTACGGTCGGCATTATTCACCGCTTGATCGAACACAGCTACCTGCTTGAGTGCAAACAAGTCCGCCTCCGTTTTCGGCTCGAAAACAACCATTTTCCTGGTATTCACAAACCACTGAACCGAGCCCACTCCGAACGGGCCGTTTCGTATACCGGTGGGCGGGATAATAAACCATTCCAATGCCTGGCTTACCAAGTAAGCGGCGTATTCCCTTTTATACAGCGAACCATCCGGGAAATCATAGAGGGGAGTCTCGCCGCGGCGAGGTTTGTAAACGGCTTTAACCGTCTTTTTCCCCATTACCAGTTTAACGATAAATACGTGGTTAGAGCCGCGGGGAAGTAAGTTACATGATACGATTTCAGCCGCTTCCAGAAGGCGGCACATCTCGGCCATAGCCGCGGCATCGATGGCAGGAAAGGGATCAGTCAGATACTCGAGATTGTCTTTAGCCAAAGTTACACTCCGTATTCCAAGAAGGTCCCTACTATCTAAGGTATCAGAATCCTGGTTTCAGGGGCAAGGGGCCACGCCACCATAAATTTCTCAGACTAGACTCAGCCACCCAGGACCGGATGAACGCCTGCCTCATGGAAACAAACATTAACCGGGGGCTGGCGTTGTGTTTCGGTCTCGGAGCTTTAATGGCAAGTGTAGCTGGCTGGCTTATCAATATCACCTAGACAATTTCACCGACGATGAGTATCGAGTATTCGGCTATTGTGTTTATCGTGGTCGTTCTAGGCGGTTTAGGTAATATTTCCGGCAGTTACGTCGGCGATTTTATACTTGGCCTCATAGGCAGCATCGTGACCTATTTCGACGCCAGCATGGCGTTAATAACCTACTATGTAATCTTCATGCTTTTGATCATGGTGAGGCCGACAGGTATCTTTGGGTAATAAAGAAATGAATATCCCTCAAATTATCTCCAAAACCAGCGGTTAATCGTCGCCCCCGACATAACGATTTGTTGTATAAATTCTGAACATGGCTGCAATAGGTCTCAGATGCGCCACTTTCGAATCCTTCCTCCCCAACCTGGAAGAATTGGTACGAAGTAAAGTGCAGGAATTCATTCAATCGCTCCTGGAAGAAGAAATCGCCGAACTGCTGAGTCGGCGAAAATCAGAGCGGCACCGGACCGTAGACAGCCTGCCGGTGTATCGAAATGGGTTCGGCAAGCCGCGGCGGTGGGCCTTGGAGCATTTGGGGATACTTAAGAGCACTATTACCGCTGGCGTATCATCTCTTCTCACCGATGCTTATTATAATCCATTGTTGACCGATATGCCGCATACTTTGAACCGACGGTTGAATTTGGTAAACTGTGTTTGAATCATGGTGTTTGTGGGTACGCGTAACCGTAGAGGCGATCTGAAAGGTCTTTACCAGAACGGGAAAGACGTACTCCGGGCATTAAAACCCATGATAAAAGTCTGGCTTTTCTGAATGGCAACGGATGAATGTCCCTTACTAATGTTAAGAGAAAAGGATCGCCTCTACGTAATGTGCGGACATTCGACTCGCTGAAGAACCCTGTTTACAGGCTTCTTTTCGGCGGTATGATAGGCCAAATGGTCGCCATGAACATGCAGCTAATGGCTGCCTCCCTGCTTATCTATCGCGTGACCGGCTCTCCTACCCTTCTCGGGCTGATGGCTCTAGCCTTCGCGGGCCCCATGCTTCTCTTTTCGCTTTTTGGCGGTATCATTGCTGACCGGATACACAAGAAATACGTGTTACTGGGTGGGCAATTACTCTCAGCTATTGTTTCGCTGAGTATCGCTCTTTCCTTGACACTGGGCTACCTGAGTACCGAATACGGCGGCTCGTGGTGGATTTTAGTAGTGGCCGCTGTAGTTCAGGGGACGGTCATGGCTCTTATGATGCCCTCAAGCCAGGCGATTCTTCGTGAGATTGTTGGAGCGGAGCAATTGCTTAATGCCGCCTCACTGTATACTTTCGCCATAAATGGCTTCCGGATACTGGGACCGGCGCTGGCTGGCTTTCTTATTGAGGCCTTCAACTTCGCCGCTGTCTATTATCTTATGACCGGCACGTATCTTATGTCCGCTGTCTTCATTTCCCGAATGCCGCTTACTGGAAAAAGTACTCTCGCCGGAGAAGGTGTTCTGTCAGACATCAAAGAGGGTCTTAACTACGTTAGACACGAGGTCACCCTCCTTGCCATCCTGTTGTTTTCTATTATCAGCGTCGTTCTCGCCATGCCCTATGTACATTTGATGCCGGTCTTCATCGAGGATATCCTGAAGGTCGGCGCCTCCGAAATGGGAGTGCTGATGAGCGCCTCCGGAATCGGCGCCGTTATTGGCTCCCTCATACTCGCCTCTTTACCTAATAAGAAGCGCGGTTTATTGTTCGTAATCAGCTCCTTCTGCTCCGGTATAGCTCTGATTGGCTTTGCCTTCTCCGGGTCCTGGTATTTGTCCCTGCTCTTGCTTGCTTTTGTGGGATTAGGTCAGTCAGGGCGGCTGGCACTTGCTAACACTCTACTCCAATATTATTCTAAAGCCGAATACCGGGGGCGCGTTATGAGCATTCTCATGATGGAGATTGGCCTGATGAGCCTCGGATCCTTTGGTGCGGCATTACTCACAGAGACAACAGGGGTGCAATCGGTAATCGGTGGCTTCGCCTTCGCTCTATGTTTCCTGGCAATTCTGACCTTAGTTTTTGTCCCCCGACTACGGAGGCTGGATTAGTTAGTTCCGCCTGAATAATTGTTCACTGAAACTGCGTAATCGTCCATTTTGTTAAACAAGAGAAAAAGGGGGGCGACAGTTTGTTAAATACAAAAACAGATTATTATATATGGCGGGCGGTTTGACTCAACGTTTATACCGTCGAGTATCATTTTGAATCAACTTTTTAAGATGATCTACGGCAGCTTTGTCCATTACAAGCGATTGATCCAACGGTATTTCTTCAACTCCATATGACTTCAGCGCCTGATGCAGGTTAACTGGCTCCAGCGCCACTTTGACAGCCGCAGTCCAGGGATTACCAGTGCTCCCACTGCCAGCGACTGAGATGGTAAGGACTTCACCTCCCCCCAGCCCCAGTAAAACCTCGAGTAGTTCACGTATATCGAGGTGCCCATCGATTCGGTGACCTTCGGAAGAGGGGCCTGTATAGTGGGCGGTACCGTACAATAGACAGAACCTTTGAACTTTCCTTCAGCCTAAATTTGTAATTGTTCAATATCTTCTAAGGCTCTTTTCAAGCCCAAGTAATCCAACAATTGCCTTGTTTGTGACCTTAGGTAATAAGATGGACTTTTATTTGCCAAGCATGGTTTGTTAAGCTAACGTTGGTATGTACCAATTAACTGCCCCTGAGCTAGAATGTACCCTTCCATGGCGTTAAGAATCTGTTTTTTGGATGCTCCGGCCTTTGAATCCAGGGGGTTATCCAGCGCATAAATAGTAAAGCGATATCTGTGTTCAACACCACGCGGTGGGCAAGGGCCACCATAACCAATCTTGCCAAAGTCATTCTTCCCCTGCAAAGCCCCATTCTCAAGCTGTTCTTGAACGGGGATACCTTCTTCAAGTTGTCGAACATGAACTGGGATGTTGAATAGAACCCAGTGTGTAAACACGCCACCAGGAGCATCCGGATCATCAACTGTCAGAGCAATGGCTTGAGTCTTATGTGGAGGCTCGACCCATGCAAGCGGCGGTGATATATCCTGTCCATCACAAGTATATTTGACCGGGATCTCGTCACCTTCTTTGAAAGCAGCACTGGACAATGTCAGTGTCAACTCAACCTCCTTTTGTGGAGTTGTTGCTTCTTCTGTGCAGGCTGAAGCATTGACCGAGAATACCATCAATACAGCAAGTAATAAGACCAACTGCTTTCTGAAAACCTTTCGTAGCTGGCTTTCAGGATTACGGACTATATTTGGTAAGAATTTGAACAGCAACCCTTTCCCCGCAAGGAGCATCCTATTTTATACATCAGCATGAGTATTGTATATTCGTTGTGTTTTTCCGTCAATCACCGTTATGTTACAAGGACACTCACCAGAAATTGAAATTCCGCTATTTTATTGGGAAACTTTTTACTTTAATATGACATTCTGCAATATCGTTGCATACAAGTGGTATCTAAGGTTGGCAGAGATACACAGAGCGCCACATTGTGAAATAAGGATTCGATGATAAATGGACCTGTTTTGAAGAGCAGGCCAATCAGACCTAGAAGATTAATATGACCGTTTTTCATATTCGGGCAAAGGTTTCATATCTTCATATAGCCAAACCATCCCATCTAGGTACCAACTCTTTCCTAAATACGCTAAAGATACACCCAATATTGCTGGCCAAGTAGAAAGTACGACTATAGCCCGGATCGACAAAATCATACCTATAGGTGGTCCCCATTATTAGGACAGGTTAGGGATTAAATTAAGGTGGAATCCCACTTTGGTTGACGATGGGGATTGTACCACACCTCCATTGATAGGTTCCATTGGTTCATGGACCTCAGCCGGCGTCCGGTAGCCCAGCGCCTGGTGAGGACGTTCGGCGTTATAGAAGCGGAAGTAGCTTTC
>DAOULX010000071.1:0-12512 GCA_034414775.1 Dehalococcoidales bacterium | reverse complement strand
TATAAAGTTCTCCGCTGAATACCCCTCAGCTTTGCTGGGGGGATGACAGCGGCCTTTTAGATGACATGGTGGTGGGGCTACTCCCTTACCCCTGATGCCCCCCAGCTTGCTGGGGGGTTATTCACTCGACTCTCACACGATAGTACTGTCGCAGCTCCCGCGCCAGGACATAGTTCATGGTGCCGATTTGCCGCACCAGTCCCTTGAGCTCCATCATGGCCAGGGTACCGCTGACCGTGGCTGCCGGCAGGCCGCTGCGGCGGCAGACCTCATCAATATGGGAAGGCTCAGCGCTGAGTTGCTTGAGCAGGACGGACTCTGTAGCGGATTCGGGCAAGATTTCCCGCATTTCTATCTGGCGAGAGGCTGTCATCAGGTTCAGCTCCTCCAGGATATCGGTATACTCGCGCACCAGTTTTGCCCCTTCCTGGATTAAGCGGTTGGTGCCCCGGCTGGCCGGCGAGAGGATATTCCCCGGAACCGCGAAGACCTCGCGGTTCTGCTCCAGGGCCATGCGGGCGGTAATCATGGCACCGCTGGTTTCACCCGCCTCGGCAATCAGCACGCCCAGGCTCAATCCGCTGAGGATACGGTTGCGGCGTGGGAAATTTTCCGACCTCGGCCGGGTGCCGAGGGGGTATTCGCTGAGCAAGGCGCCGTTCTCCATGATGTCCCGGGTCAGCCTTTCGTTCTCCGCCGGGTAGACCATGTCCAGCCCGCAGGCGAAGACGGCCAGTGTGCGTCCGCCGGCGTCCAGGGCGGCGCGGTGGGCGATCGTATCGATGCCGCGGGCCAAGCCGCTGACAATGGATATTTTACTGCGGGCAAGGTCGGCAGTGATTTCTTCGGTGATCTGTTTACCGTATACAGTCGCACGGCGTGTACCGACTACAGCCACGCACCATTCGTCCGGCTGCAGCGAGCCCCGGACATAGAGGACCGGGGGAAAATCGTAAATTTCCTTGAGTCGGAGGGGGTAGGCCGGTTCGTTGCAGGTCAGTACCTTCACTCCGAGATGGTCGATCTTGTCCATCTCGGCATCAGGGTTGATCTTGTCCCGCCATTGGGTAACGGCGCGCATGGCCAGGCTGTCCAATCCGGCCAGCTTCAATTCACCGGTTGGTGCCTTCCAGGCCCGCTCCAGGTTGCCGAAGTAATTTTCAAGCTGCGATAGTCTGACCCGCCCGATTCCCGGAATGCTATTGAAGCCCACCCAGTACTTGATGTCCTCTTTCAAAGCAGTTTAATTCTAACACAGGAATTATGTATTGATAAAGTGTTACCTGGTTTACTTTATCGTCAGGGCCGATGAAAACAATAAACGCGTGCGGCACGAATACAGAGACAAAAATAGCTAATGTAAGGGTGAGGCCCGGTGGGGTGTAGATTACTTTAAGTAAGCCTTTCCCGGGCTGCCAGGGCGACTGCAACGCAGTGCTTGCAGAACGAGTCCGCTTTGGATGTTCAGGTGCAACGGCATTTGAGACTGTCCCCTGTGGCGAAGAGCTCGGTGGTGCGTTTCTGTCCGCCGGAGGGCTTGACATGGGCGACTACTCGGGAGGGGGAGAACTCGAGTATTTCGACCCCGCCCTCGTTGACAATCTCCCGGCCGAGGCGTATGTCTGACGGATGGGCTAGTCGGTTTAGATGCTCGTCATTAAGAAAGTCTGTTAGCAGCTTCATTGTTAGAGATCAGCTCGTGTTTTGTCGCTAGGAAAGAATGGCGGAGAGGGTGGGATTCGAACCCACGGTAGCCTTACGACTACACACGCTCTCCAGGCGTGCCTGATAGTCCACTCCAGCACCTCTCCGCATTAATAATATAACGAATTGACTAATTATTGTGACAAGCGGAGAGGGTGGGATTCGAACCCACGCTCCGGGAAAACCGGAGACCGCTTTTCGAGAGCGGCACCATAAACCACTCGGACACCTCTCCAAATGCCTATTTTGAAGCTAAATCAACGTTTTTAATGGTTCCCCGATAATTGACATAATTGCCTTATGCTACGAATTTGCTACTAATTTGTTGTCAGAATTGCTATGGTCATTATACTTGCTCGATATAGCCTCGTCAAAGCAGGCGGCGACAGCTTCTTGAAGACCTGGTGACCTGCCCCCAGTAGTAATAACACCCGTTAACACGTGACTTTAATCAGTGGACTTGGACTTTCCGTGAGCTTGAACTTAAAACAAGTAAGCTTGTTAGTAAGGATACCTCGTCAGGTGTAGGTATTCCAATAGCTACTTAAAAAGTGCATATCTGAGACTAATTATAGGAAATCAAAATGTTCCTCTGAGCCGGGGATCAAGCGCGTCCCTCAGACCATCCCCTACCATATTGAAAGCGAATACAACAATCATAATAGCGATACCTGGAGAAATAGCAAGTATAGGATCCGCCTCCAGATACTTAGCGCCGTCATTGACCATGCTGCCCCAGGCCGGAGCAGGTGGCTGGATACCTATACCGAGAAAGCTGAGGCCAGCTTCAGTGAGGATAGTCATACCCATACTCATTGTAAAAAATACTATAAGTGGCGGAAGACAGTTTGGTGCAACATGCCGCAGCATGATACGAAAATCGTTGGCACCTAGAGAACGTGAAGCGGTGATATATTCATTCTCTTTTACGGATAGTACTTGACCCTGCATCAATCTGGCGTATCCAGGCATGAAAGCAATGCCCAGAGAAATCATGACGTTTACCAGCCCTCCCCCGATTAAAGAGGCGATAACCAAGGCTAGTAGTATCATGGGAAAAGCCATCAAAGCGTCAATGAATCTCATGAGAATAGTTTGAACCCAGCCGCCAAGGTATCCGGCTGCCAATCCAATTAATACGCCTATAACGGCGGCAATAGAGAGCGAAACAACGCCAACCATCAGAGAAATCCGCGTACCAAAGATGATACGACTTAGGGTATCTCTGCCTAAAGTATCGGTGCCCAGGATGTGCTGTCTTGAAGGTTCTGCAAATATTTGATTCGCGTCCATAGTGTCCGGGTTGTATGGAGCGAGAAATTCAGCGAATATGGCTGTTATTATGAATGCTATTATAATAACAAGTCCGAACACGACTACGCCCCGACCCAAAAAAACTCTCCTGAAGCGCTTGAATTCGCTGACGCGGGTTGTAATTTGCGTCGATGCTGTGCTGGATGCAGTCTTTTCTGACACAGGTGATTCTCCTTTAATTGTATCGTATCCTGGGATCGAGCCAGCCGTAACCGAGGTCTATAGCAAGATTAACCAATATTATAACTAAGCCGATCAGTAGAATGGTGGCCTGTACTACCGGATAATCACGTACAAGGACAGAATTTACTATTAGTGTGCCCATGCCGCTAATATTGAATATAGTCTCAACCAGTACTGCGCCACCAATAACGAACCTGACCTGCATGCCTACCAAAGTCATAACGGGAATCAGGGCATTTTTAAGGCTGTGTCTTGTTATTACCACCTGCTCCTTCAGACCTTTTGACCAGGCGGTACGAATATAATCTTGATGAAGTACCTCGAGCATGCTGGAACGGGTTTGGCGCGCGTTCGCAGCAATTGGGAAAAGGCTAAGGCAAACAATTGGCATAATAAGCTGTCTAATATGCGTTACCAAGCCTTCATTAGGCCAGGAAAAACCGTGTATAGGGAGCCACCTTAGTTCGAGGCCTACGGAATAAATCAGCACTATGCCCAGCCAGAAGATAGGGATTGTAATTCCGATGTTGGATATAATAGTTACCAACGTGTCTATCCATGTACCGCGCCTTATAGCGCATATTGTACCGGCAAGGATACCCAAAAAAGTTGCTATTATAACAGAGATGGTGCCTAGATACAGTGTTACAGGTAATCGCAGCCAAATTTCATCCGTCACCGGTTCTAAAGTGATCAGTGATAAACCAAAGTCGCCCCTAATAGCACCGTTGACCCAGTCTATGTATTGTATGAACATGGGCTTGTCCAGTCCATGTTCATGCCTGATTTTGTTTATCTCTTCCTCTGTGTACTGGTCAATCTGATTTCCACTTATGAGCAGATAAATCGGATCACCCGGCAAGAGACGCATCACCAAAAAGACGATGGTAGAGAGGAGAATGGCGACAAACGCTGCCTGTATCAGCCTGCGCACAATATATGCAGTCATTCTGCCTATTATCTCCCCTTTTATGATGTCAAAAAGATATATCTGCTATTACAAAGATGTGGTATATTATTTGTAAAACCAACTCTTTCTTGGCTTTGCCGGCACCGATAGCCTACTTGATATCAGATCTCTCTGACCCATAAATGGAACCCTGGTGAGGGCCCCTGCCGAGAAGCTGTAATAGCGCGCCATCATATAAGGGGGTATCTCGCTCAGCGTATATTTCGGTGATTTCCCGACTATCGGATGGCTCGCCGGCCCCGGCCAGTGGCAAAGTTTGATGACCGCAAGATTGGTATCATCGAGGATAAAGCGTTCATTGATCATCCTCAGCCTTATGAAAACGGCCCGGCCCCGTCAAGCTTAATCAGCCTGCTTTAATACCGCCAACGCCACCAGCATGAATTATCAAAATTCAGATAGCCGAGCTCTTAATAGTGCAAGTGTAAGAAGTATCCGGACATGGCGAATCGGCCGGGTAGTCATCCGTTTTGTCTCTGTGATAATGCAACATTGTCGCATGGAAAGTTAAAATTGTCAAGCGTAAAAAGCTCCGTCTGTTTTTCCCGAACTATTGACAACACTGTTTAATTATGCAACAATATTGCAAATTCAAATAAAGCTATGCGATCATGTCAAGTTTCCTCCCGGAACTACAGATAGAAGATGATGCCTAAAAAAGCGAGTGCCATTAGTTACCCCAAAGAAGATCCTCCCGGCGCTCACCTCTCTGGGGAAGCACCCATGGGCCTAATTCTCTTTTTATCTCACATTCCCTTATTGATACTCTGTCATTTTATTTAGATTCTTAGAAAATCATAATAATCTCTAATTTATTTAAAGGAGGAAGGTAAATGCAACAACACTGGAAGAAGAAGATTATGGTCCTCAATGCTGTCCTTGCGCTGATCATTGGACTGGCATTGCTCGTTGCTTGTGGAGGGACGACAACCACGGCACCAACATCCGTCGCACCGACAACTACAACAGCGAAAACAACCGCCCCGGCAACCACTTCCGCCCCGGCAACCACTTCAGCACCGGCAACCACCACTCCATCACCAGACGCCGAAAAATACGGCGGCACCCTGAAAATATTGTTTGGGATACCCGGCCTTATACCTAATTTCGGCTATAATACAGAGTCGATGGCTTGGTCCTGCAGTGAGCTGCAAGGTGTTTATGAGAGTCTATTCCGAATGGCCGATACAGGGGAGATGACACCGAGCCTGGCGACAAAGTATGAACTTGCTCCCGATAATTTATCGGTTAAAATTACCTTGCGGCAGGGCATCAAGTTCCATGACGGTTCGGATTTCAATGCTGAGGCTTGCGCCTGGAACCTGAACAGAGAGATTCAAACCGGTTACTCAACCTACGCATCGTGGGATTCAGCCAAGGCTATCGATGAATACACCGTCCAGCTTAACCTTAAATCCTATACCAACCAGCTGCAAATTTCTCTGGTGAGAAACTTCATGATTTCTTATGAAGCCTACAAGGAAAAAGGCGAAGACTGGCTCCAGTGGAATCCGGTCGGGACGGGCGCTTTCATTTTTGATGAATATAAGAAGCCCACTAAACTTATATTAAAAAGGAACCCTGACTACTGGCAAAAAGGCCTGCCTTATCTGGATGGAATTGAGTACACCTTTATTGCTGATGCAATGACGCGGAAAGCAGCCTTCGAGGCGGGAGAGGCGCAAATATGTTATGAAATGAAAGGACAATTGCGTCTCGATCTTGAAGAGAAAGGGTTCGAAGCACCCGACTTGCCGGCCTACGGCGGCCAGATTGACACTATATTCATGGCTTATCTTGATCCAGATTCACCATATGCTGACGTGAAGGTACGCCAGGCAGTATGGCAGGCCATTGACCGAGAATCGATTGTCAAGGCGAGGGGTTTCGGTTTCTGGCAGCCCGCCTATCAGTATGCCTTACCCGGTAACATAGCGTACGTTGCCGATTTGCCGAAGACAGGATATGATCCTGATAAGGCCAAGCAGCTTCTGGCAGAGGCAGGCTATGCGAATGGATTCAAGACAACGCTATGGCCCCACCCGGTTGCGTGGGACCGGGATGCGGCGGTCATGGTACAGCAGCACCTGAAGGCTGTGGGAATCGATGCAGACTTGGTCTTCCTAGACCAGGCAAGTTACAACACATTGAGAGATAGGGGCTTTCAGGATGGTATGATAATCTCCCCCATAATGTGCACTTCCAATTTTGGCGATACCTTGAGATTTTCCATGTCAGAAGGCCATACCTACCACAGTTTCACGGTACCGGATGACTATCAGCAAGCACTTGAAGCATCGCTGGAATCACTCACTATTGAGCCTGCACTGGTCCAGAAGGTCAACAGATTAGCCATTGAGAACTTTATCACCGTCCCGATGGATTTTGCTCCCCCGGGGGCTACAGCTGCATGGCGGCCAGGAGTATACGACCACAACCTGTGGAAGTTATTTGAGTGGGTATGGTGGTCTCCGGAAACTACCTGGATGGAAAAAAACATAAGGTAATATTGGCGTGCCCCCCTGGAACGATACAAGTTATAATCTTGTAAAAGGGGGGTATAAATGGCCAAGAAAGGATTCACACTGGAGCAGATCATTAATAAGCTCAGGGAAGCGGAGATACTTCTGAACCAGGGAGCCGCCATCGGCGTCGTCAGCAAGAAGATCAGTGTGAGTGACTATATCTATTATCGTTGGCGCGAAGAATACGGCGTAATGAGAGTGGACTAGGCTCGTCGGCTCAAAGAGTTAGAGCAGGAAAATATCCGTTGGGAGTATCGTTTGATTTTACCCGTTATTAACAAGGGGTAGGATTTTCCTGGTGTGGAATATTGAAATCCGGATTATGGTGCTTTCCGCGCCAAAGCGAAAAACCAGCCGGGGGCCGGTTCGATATTTATGTCCAGGAAGGGAACCGAGCCCAGCAGTCCTCTGATCTCGGCAAGTGTGTAGCTGGCGTAAAAGGAACCGACCGGCCCATTGATGCGCCGGATGGCCGATGGAACCGCGAACCGCTGCATCAGGATAAGCAGGTAAAAAAACCACCAGGCGCTGTCACGCCGCAGGTCCATGAGCAGTAGCCGGCCCCCCGGCTTGAGGACGCGATGAATTTCAATCAACGCTTCACGGGCGTCCTGCCAGTGGTGAAGGGACAACGTACTCACCACGAAATCGAACGAGCCGTCGTCATAGGCTAGCCGATGCACGTCCACTAGTTGGAAATCTACCCTGGCCGGCGATTTTATTTTGTTTCGCCGCGCCGCTTCTATCATATCGGTATTGTTGTCCACGCCGGAAACCTTCAACCGCGAAAACTCACCGGCGATGACAATGGCCAGGTGCCCGGGTCCGCAGCCTGCATCCAGCAGGGCGCCCTGGGGACGGTATCTCCGCAGACGACGCATCACCATATGCCGCAACAACCGGAATGGCAGCCAGTCGCTGGTGCGGTCGTAGGCCCGGACGGCTGCCGCGTCCTGCTCGCGCTCTCTTTCCGGGGCACGCGCCACGGTCATCCGCAGTAAAGGTCTCGTCTCTATCAACAAATACCTCCAAAAATGTCCGGGAACCATACAGCGACTGGTGGGATAATTATGAATTGTGGTAGTAAGATCCGCTTACTAAGCCCTGGCTTCAACAGGCACCTGATTCGATGGTGGATCCGGAAGTCTTGTCGAGTATTTGGAGGCCGGGCGCTATATCACAAATGGAAATCACCGGACAGAGACGGCATGACGGGGCTTCCGGCAGGCAGACCAGCTCTGCCAGGTCCAACAGCACGCCATTATAGGTCTGCGGATCCCGGTAGGAAACAAGACTTTCAGCGATAGTCTCAACGAGTCCGGTGGACGGATTGTGGGGCAGGCTGTTGGTAAAAAGACGCTTCAGCATCCGGCGGACATACTCGTTGACAACGGCAATCGGCAGGCCGTAGCCGAAACAGAAAACCGCCCTGATGTGATGTCGTCCCAGCCCGGAAATGCGGGAGAGCGTCTCCGAATCGCATGGAAGGCCGCCAATGCCGTACATCGCCAGGTCGCCGACTAGCCTGAGTATCGCGTCCCGGTTCCGCTGCAGATGCAGCCTTTCGAGTACTCCATTGACGATTCCTTTATCCGCGGCCAACAGGAGATCCACGGAGGGAAACACATTTAGGAAGCGCTCGCTGGCGGCTACCGGGGCTGACCGGACGTTTTCCAATAGCAGCTCTCCGATAAGGACGCGGTAAGGATCTTCCAGGCGCCGCCACGGATAACGCGGTGGATGGCTTTCCGCCCACGTGAAAATGCCCTGCCAGAGGGATGGTTTTTTCCTCTCTAGCGCCGCTATCAATGCATCGTTGGCTTCGATTACCTGTAGGTTTTGCATCTACCAATCCGCACTGAGCCGTCCTGCTCTTCTATGAATAAATATAATCCGCTGGTCACGAAAAAGTAATACCTTTCTCCGCGAAATAATTACAAAATAATAACATTTTAAAAAGGTACAGGGTATCGAGATTATTGATCAAGATATACGGCTGGGATTGAGGTAATTGACCGGGAGTTTGCTGAGCAGACTACAAAAGGTCGATACCGCTTTGTCGGACACGGCGGGACAATGCCCGGGCGTCTTCGACGTGCCTGTTCAGTTCCGCCCAGAACCGGCGGCTGTGGTCGTGAATCCTGGTGTGTACGAGCTCGGGGATTATAACGTAGTCCATCAGCTCCGGGGCGAGCATCACCAGTTTTATGTTGAGGCTGATGTTGTTACGGTGAGAGCAGCTACCCCAACGGGTCCTCTGGTTCCGTATGAAAACCCGATTGTACTGGAAGCGGTGTCTCGCGGCCAACTGTTGCAGCCGGTACTTGATCTTTTTCGCGGCGGCAGCTTTGTCGATGTTGGCAAAAGAATCAGCCAGGGCGCTGCGGTGGTCTTCCTCACGCCGGATTCTAAGCTGGTGCTTCTGCACCCAGGACTTTTTCAGACGGAGGAACTCAAGGGCCTGTTCGAAGGAAGTATGTGCCGGAACGGCCACCCGGACGCCCCGATTGTGCTTTACGGAGATGATGACACGCTTGGCCCGGGAGCTACGCTCGAACCGGACGGGGCCGATGCCGTCGACGTGGAGAATTCGTGATGTTGGTTGAGTGGCTCTTCGTTTAGCCAAGGACCTTAAATGTGACGGGTTTGTAACCCTTGTCCTTTTCGTAATAGGGTTCCCTGGTACCACCTTCACCGGTAAGCATGATCTCGACCTGGATGATCGGACGGTCGACGCGGGTTATTTCCAGCGGGCAGTGGGGGAATCCCGGCGGCAGGTTGACCAATGTCGGGCGGGTAAAGACATATTTCTCCATCTCCTTTCCAAGGTGGATGACCACCTCCGCCCCGAAGTCCTGCGGGTCCCGGGGATTGCCGCCGTACCAGGCCAGAAACTCCCGGAAGTTGTGAGTGTGGCAGGGATTGTCGGACTTGAAAGGTTTGTTGACGAACTGAAGGCCGATGGTAACGGGGTATCCCAGCGTTTTGTAGTCGACCATATTGCTGTTAAAGACCACCTGCCCGTCGGTTCCATCGGCTATCTCTATATGGGGGAGATTGATCACGTATTCATCGTATTTTCCTGCCATAGTTGTCTCCTGGAATAAGCCTTATAGGAACGCACAAATTCTAGTGCATCCGCTTTCGTATTGTCAACGTGAAACGAATGTGAGATTTCTGTGAACTTTCCCGATCGTTCTGTGATACGGGCGTGACTTCCTGGCTTTACAATACACTCGTTTGAATCATTCGATGCGAATGGCGCCGTTGCGCCGGAAGTGCACATATATTGCAGGGGGCGAATGATGTTAAGCGCTGTTAAATTCCATGAATGCCGGCGCTGCGGCGGGGACCTTTTCCTGGACAGTGATGAAGACGGGAACTGCTTCTACTGTCTCCAATGCGGGGCCGTTTACGCTGCACAGTCGCCGGATAAGGACTCAGTATCGACTAAGGCCTCAACAAAGATGCCGATGACTTATTCTTCCTTGGGCTCCCCGGAAGCGGCTTCACGCTCACGGATCCATCGTTTTATCTCGTCCAAGGCCGGCGGTGCTACGTAAAACACCTGTATATCGGAGGCGAACTGCACCTGGTGGTTCTCCCGCATGATAAGCAGGGCGCTCTCGTTTTCTTTAAGGGTCTCGTCGATTTTCCGAGAAATGTGCTCGTTTCTCTTTTTCCCGGCTTCGAGATAAGCATCGTAGACTTTCTTGACAACGTTGGGATTTTGCAGTCCCATGAGCAGGCACCGGCTCCAGTCCATGAACTCGGTCAGAATATCGGTATCCTCGACCGCCTCCAGCACCGCCTTCTTTTCCAATAGTGATTTAATTACTTTATGGCTTTTTTGACTCAGCTCTTTAATGGTCTTTTCCCCGGATTCCCCCATAATAGACACCATCTCATGATATATCCTGTTAACATCACCGAGCTTGGCAACCAGGTCCGCTATCTGTGCTTCGACCTGTTCCCAGTAACGCTCATACTTTTCGGTATAGTCTGCCGGCATCTCCGTACCGGCGTAAACGAGGGGAACAAAGTACAGCTTACGCCCCTTCTGGTAGTTTTCCGCCGGCATTTTTTCTATCTTGCCCAGTTCTTCGGCCATTTCATCCTCTCCCTCAGTGTCTCTAGTAAAATGATAGCTAACGTAACTCCTGAGCGCAATCTTTGCATACGATGAGTACCGGCAGGAAGCGCGTCACACTCCTCATATCGGTTAGGGGTCGTTCTTTTTCGCAACGCTGGCACCGGAAGCGTATTTCCTTCTGGGATTCTTTCGATGGCTCATTTTTGGTGGCTTCTTCTGCCATGGGTACTCCTTCAATATAAGTTGTGTCTCGGGCTATCCGCCCCCGTGAAAAGGTGCCCGCCGGGACGCCGCAATTATCAGGTTGGTCATTTCAGCTTCGGCCGGTACGGACATACCGCTGGCGATGATGCACCGGTTGAGTCGGGCCCCGGCGCCGATCCGCACCCCGTCCCATAATATCGAGTTTTTTATGCTGGCACGAGCTTCCACGCGGCAGTCCCGCCCCATCACGACTGGGCCTATGATGCTGGCCCCTTCATCGATATGACTCCCACTATCGATAAGGGCCGGTGCTGTAACAACTGCTGTCGGGTTGACCACCGCATCGGGGCTATAGGTAACTTCATCCGGACTTGAAGAACCGATGCCGGGGCTTTGCACCCGCGCGGACAATATGTCCATGTTCACAGAAAAATATTTCTCCGGCGTACCCATATCCAGCCAGTAACCGCGATATGGATAACCGTAAACGGGTGCCCCCAACTCTAATATGCGCGGGAAAAGTCCCTTTTCGAACATGTAGTGCTGTCCGGACGGAATGTGTTGCAGAACCTCCGGCTCCAGGATGTAGATACCGGCGTTTATCCAGTGGCTGTTGGCTTCGGCGCGGGGAGGTTTCTCGATAAAGCGTTTCACACGGTTGTTATCGGCTGTTTCGACCACTCCGAAAGCGCTGGGGTCCTCTACCCAGCTCAGCGAGATGGTGGCCGTAGCGCTGTGGTCGCGGTGTTGGGCCAGCATGTCTGACAGGTCGAGGTCGGTAAAGACATCCCCGTTCAGCACGATGAATGTGCCTTCGAGATGCTCTTCGGTGTTTTTCACCGCCCCGGCCGTCCCTAGGGGCTCCTCCTCCAGGCAATAACGGATATTTACTCCGTAGCGGCTGCCGTCGCCGAATACCTGTGTAATGGAGTCCGGCAGGTAATTCAAAGTCAGGATGATGTCTTCAATACCAAAGTGTTTGAGGTAGGCAATGGTGTACTCCATCATCGGCCGGTTCAGGACCGGGACCAGGGACTTGGGCCGGTCGTCGGTAAGAGGCTGCAACCGGGTGCCGGGCCCTCCCACCAGGATAACCGCCGTCATTTTCCCCAAAGCCTGGTTCTCCTTGCACTTTTTGACAATAGCCGGTACCGCGAGTTTGTTGGGAGGGTTCCAAATGTCATTATAGCATCATTCCGGAAAGGTGTCATTTGCAGCCGCGTTGGTTGACAAATCCTTTGGTGTTTTAATACAATCAATTGTCTTTCACAGCCCTGCCAGCGGCGACAGGAAGGAGGGAGGAGCGATGACGAACGGCAGTGTTGATACCTTATTCTTCGATAGCTGGGCCTGGCTTATTTTCGTTGCGATCGGCTTGGTGCTGATCATCATGGAACTCCTGCTGGGAATCGAGACCGGCCTTGACCTTGTCTTTATCGGCTCTGCTTTCGTTCTGGGTGGCTTGATTACCCTGATGATGGCCAGTTGGGTATGGACCGCTATCGTTACCGGCATTATC
>DAOULX010000070.1:0-35599 GCA_034414775.1 Dehalococcoidales bacterium | reverse complement strand
CCGATATCCCTGGCTCGACCACGTAGCGACTCGTTGAAGACGGCCTTACCATTGTATCCGTGGCTGTCCACCCAGGCCCCGGCGACATCCTTATCATAGCCAGTCTTGTGGCCGGGAGCGGGATCGGTTGCCCCGGCTTGTAACACTATCCATGACCGGCACAACGCGTCCTCGATGGCCAGGTCGTCAGCCCCGTCGAAGACCGGAGTTAACGCGCGGAATCCCAGCACCTGGCCGGCCCAGCCCAGGTGTGTCTCCAGCACCTGCCCGATGTTCATGCGTGAAGGTACCCCGATGGGATCCAGAATGATATCGACCGGAGTCCCATCAGGCAGGAAAGGCATATCTTCCTTGGGGGCGATAATTGCGATGACACCTTTGTTTCCATGCCGCCCTGCCAGCTTGTCGCCTACCGAGACGCGGCGCTTCTGGGCGATCCAGACCTGCACCCACTGGTTCACCCCGGCAGGCAGGTCGTCGCCGCTGGTCCGGCTGTCCTTGCGATTATATACTTTAACATTGATTACCTTGCCCCATTCGCCGTGGGGGACCCGGAGGGATGTGTCTTTAACCTCCCGGGCTTTCTCGCCGAAGATGGCCCGCAACAGTTTCTCCTCCGCCGAAAGTTCCGTCTCACCTTTGGGGGTGATTTTCCCCACCAGCGTATCGTCCGGCCTGACCTCGGCGCCGATGCGAATAATACCGTCCTCGTCGAGCTCCCGCAGACTTTCCTCACCGACGTTGGGGATATCCCGTGTAATCTCCTCCGGCCCGAGCTTGGTATCGCGGGATTCGACTTCATGCTTGTTAATGTGGATCGAGGTGAACATGTCCTCCTCGACCATGCGACTGCTCAGGATAATGGCATCCTCGAAGTTGTAGCCTTCCCAGCTCATAAAGGCCACCGTAACATTCTGGCCCAGCGCCAACTCGCCGTTCTCCGTGGCCGAGCTATCGGCCAGCAATTGCCCGGCCTCGACGCGTTCCCCCTTGTTGACCAGAGGCCGCTGGTTGATGCAGGTCCCCTGGTTGGTACGCACGAATTTCATCAGGTCGTAGGTTTTCTCACTACCATCATCATGGGTGATGGTAATCTGGTAGCGGGTATTATCCTTTTCATCGATACTGCCGGAAAGCCCGGATACTATCCCGGCCCGCTCGGCAAAGATGACCTGTCGGCTGTGTTTGGCAGCCTCCGTTTCCATTCCGGTCGCCACTAACGGCGCCTCGGGGCGTAAAAGGGGCACCGCCTGACGCTGCATATTGGCGCCCATCAGGGCGCGGTTGGCATCGTTGTGCTCCAGAAACGGTGTTAATGCCGTAGCCACGCTGACCACTTGCTTGGGAGATACATCCATCAGCTCGATTTTCTCTGGCTCTTCTAGTAGATAGCCGTCGCCCAGCCTCGCCTCAATCCTCTTTTCGATGAACTTGTTGTTTTCATCCAGGGGCGCATTGGCCTGGGCGATAACGTATTTATCTTCTTCATCTGCCGGTAGATAGATTATCTCGTCAGAGACGAACGGCACCACCTTGATCTTTTTCGGCTTCAGCCGGGCAATCTTCTCCGCAGCCTCCGGGGTAATAATTCCCCCGGCTTCAACGAACCTCTTACCGTGGCCGTCCGTTACTTTGTCCATGGCTGTCCGCCCGGCCAGCTGCGGGTCTTTATTATCTATCTCACTCTTTACCTTGCGGTAAGGCGTCTCGATAAAACCGTACTCGTTAATAACGCTGTAGGTCGCCAGCGAGCCGATAAGCCCGATGTTCGGCCCTTCCGGCGTCTCGATGGGACAGATGCGTCCGTAGTGAGAGAAGTGTACATCGCGCACCTCAAACCCAGCCCGTTCCCGGGACAATCCGCCGGGTCCCATCGCCGAAAGCCGCCGCTTGTGGGTCAGTTCCGCCAGGGGATTGGTCTGGTCCATGAATTGCGAAAGCTGCGAGCCGCCGAAGAACTCCCTGACGGCCGCAACGATAGGCCGGATATTGACCAGGGCGCTCGGTGTTACGGCCTCCGTCCCGATAATACTCATGCGCTCCCGGACAACTTGCTCCAGGCGCAGAAAGCCGATACGAAACTGCGTCTGTACCAGTTCCCCGACTGTGCGTACCCGCCGATTGCCAAGGTGATCGATATCGTCACCGGAATCGTGGCCGTTGTTGATCAGGATAATGTGGCGGATGATTTCAACGATGTCTTGGCGCGTTAGGGTGCGCTCCCGGAGGTTGACGTCCAGTCCCAGCCGTTTGTTGAGCTTATAGCGCCCCACGTTGCCCAGATCGTACCGGGCGGAATCGAAAAACAGGTTATTGATTAACTTCCGGGCGTTATCCAGTGAAGGAAGCTCTCCCGGATGCAGCTTTTTATAGATATCGAGCAGGGCGTCTTTTTCATCGCGGATCGCCGGCTCGCGTTCCATTGTCGCCAGGATATAATTATGGTCGGACTCACCATCCTCTTTGGTAAACAGCGTGAGTAGTTCTTCGTCGCTTCCGTAGCCGATGGCCCGCAGCAGCGTGGTAATGGGAATCTTTCGCTTGCCGTCAATTTTGGCCGAGACCACGTCCCGATTACTCGTCTCGAACTCCAGCCAGGCCCCGCGGGTCGGTATCAACTTGGCCTGGCTCAAAACGCGGCCGGAGACCGGATCATCATCGGCGGTAAAGTAGACACCCGGCGAGCGCAAAAGCTGGCTGACAACTACCCTCTCGGCGCCGCTGGTGATGAACGTGCCCTTGGCGGTCATCAGCGGGATATCCCCGAAGAACAGGTCCTGCTCCTTGATTTCTCCGGTTTCCTTGACCAATAACCTCACTTTAACATAGAGCGGTGCAGAGAAGGTCTGGTCCCGCTCGTGGCACTCCTGCTCGGAATGTCCCGGACGGGGTTCACGGAACTCATAGGCGATGAAGGTGAGTTCCAACCGGTTACCGGTGAGGTCACGGACAGGCGAGATTTCTTCGAGAAGCTGTTTCAGACCGTCTTCCTGGAACCGCTGGAAAGAGTCCAGCTGGACCTTTATCAGGTTCGGCACGTCAAGGACATTGGGGAGTTTGGCATAGGACTTGCGATTGGCATGCGTGAACCCGGGTGTGGGTGCCGGCGAAGCTAAAACCATCTCTACTCCTTAAAGCTAAGGCAACAATTCTTGTGTCTGTCAGCTAGATTCAAGACAAAAATATGCACGTATATACGGCGATACGTAAATAGCTACGTTTGGGAAATTGAAACAAAAAACACTTGGGGCATTATCAGTAATTACTATAATATCACTTATCCTAACAATTTGTCAAGTATTACACAACAAAACCAGGCTTTGTCGGTTCGATTTGTAAACTAATATGTGACTTTTTCTCTTCCCACACTCGAGGTTGACAAAATACCGTCAGTAGGGAATAATCCCACATAGCCGGGGGAAAATTTCTGCCCCTATTCGAATATGAGGTGATCGACGATGTCGGAAAACATCGATGAGACCCGGGTCACGGACGAACTTAGAAAGCTGGCCAGCATCGCTACGGACATGCAGATGGCCGGTAAAATGAGGAGCCACGCCATTGATCAGCTTGGGGAAATGGGCACCCACGAAGCCCTGCTGGTCTTGCTAAACCTGGCCGCCAATGACAAGCTGAACATCGAGGAAAGGGTCCTGGCCCTCAAAAGAGCACAAGAGATAGTCAAGAAGGGCCGGTGACCTTTTCGCCGTGACCATCCATGAGCATCAGCAGTGGCATTATCGGTCTCGCACAGAGCGGCAAAACCACCGTTTTTAACGCCCTGACCGGCGGTCAAGCTGACACAATATCTCACCCCGGCGAAGGACTCACCCCCCACGTGGGCGTCGCCAGGGTCCCCGAACCTCGTCTCGGGGTGCTGGGGGAGATGTTCCATGCCAAAAAGGCAGTCCTGGCCGAAGCCAGGTACATCGATGTCGGCGCCTCGGTCAAGAACCTCGCCCGGGACATGGGAATCGGCGGCGAACTCCTGAATCAGCTCAGTGCCGTGGACACCCTTATTTGCGTTATCCGGGCCTTCAAGGATGAAAGTATACCCCACCCCCAGGGCAGCCTGGATATACACAGGGACATCGCCACTCTCGACCTCGAACTGATCTTCTCGGACCTGGCTATCATGGAGAGAAGACTAGAGAAGCTGGACGTTTCACTCAAGGGAGCCAAACCCGCCGAACGCACCGGTCTGCTCCAGGAAAAGGATATCCTCCTCCGCCTCAAGGCCGACCTGGAAAACGACCGGCCGGTTCGGGAGCTGGAGCTGGAACCGGCCGCCGCCAGGATAATTAATAACTATCAGTTTCTCACCGCTAAACCTCTCCTCATTGTCGTCAATATCGGCGAAGATCAGATACCCGAAACAGCCTCAATGGAAACGGAGTTGAACCGGCGATACGGCGCCGGGAAACGCCGCGTTACCGCCCTGTGCGGCAAATTGGAAATGGAGATTGCCCAGCTGGAGGGCGAAGCCGCCGCCGAGTTCCGCACCGACTTCGGCCTCGAGGAATCGGGGCTGGAACGTACCATCAAGGCTTCCTATGAAGTCGCCGACCTTATTACTTTTATGACCGGTACCCCCAACGAAGTCCGGGCCTGGTCTATCAAAAAAGGCACCACCGCCATCAAAGCCGCCGGCAAAGTCCATACGGACATGGAAAAGGGCTTTATCCGCGCCGAGTGCACCAGCTTCGAAAATCTGGTCCGGTGCGGTGGCCTCGCCGAGGCCCGCAAGCAAGGGCTACTTCGCCTCGAAGGGAAGGACTACGTCGTCCAGGATGGGGACGTAATCACTTTTCTTTTCAACGTGTAACGTTGCTGCGTCCCGCCCGGCGTACCTGAAGTTGTAACCTGTCCTCGCCCACGACGACGATTTTCTCCCCGGTCTGGATATCACCGTCAACCGAGGTAGCCCCCCACAACTCCCCCTTGATGTTGACCATTCCGTCAGGAGAAAGCGGGCCGGCGGCCCGACCGTTCGTCCCCACCATTGACGGCAGTCCCGCCGTAGGCTGGCGTTTCAAAACATGAGTGGTAAAGACGAAAAGCCAGATACTGAAGGCGAACCATACCCCCATTATCGTCAGCAGCACCCAAACGGGCAGCTCGATGCCGTATTCCGGCAACAGCCAGCGCCATATCACATAGATGGCGGTCTCTTCAAGCGATGTGGTGACAACCGCTATTACGAGCCGGCCGGCCGTCAGTCTTTTATCCATGTTTCCGCATTAATTATATCAGGTATGTTATAATGGCGTAAGTTAAATGATAGATGAGGCCGGTCTTGCTGTATATACTCGTCGGTGAGGACGATTATTCAATCCGCCAGGCGCTTGATGAGATAAAAAAGACCATCGGGGATACTGCCGCCCTGGTATCCAATACCACCGTCCTGGAGGGACAGTCATTGACCCCCGACCAGCTCCGGGCGGCCTGCCAGGCGGTACCGTTTCTGGCGGAAAAACGCCTGGTGATCGTCGAGGGGCTACTGGAACGCTTTGAGCCTAGGGCCAGACCCGCCCGAAAGAAATCCTCCCGCCAAGCCCCCGTCGACGAATACCAGCCGTTCGTTGATTGCGTAAGAGACCTGCCACCGTTTACAGAGTTGGTTATCCTTGGCACCGGCATTCGTCCCGGCGCGTCCCCCAGGAATGGCAACCCTTTGCTTGGTGCCCTTTCCAATGTCACAAAGGTCCGAACCTTCCCCAGGTTGAGCCAGAAAGAGCTCGTTCCGTGGATAGAGCAACATGCCATCAGCACCGGCGCCAGTATATCCCCGGCGGCGGCCAACCTGCTGGCCAGGTTCGTCGGTAATGACCTCTGGGTCATGTCCAGCGAGGTGAATAAGCTGGCCCTTTATACCGCCGGTCGCCACATCGAGGAAGCGGACGTCCGGGAGGTGGTAAGTTACGCCCGGGAAGCCAATGTCTTCGCCATGGTGGACGCCATCCTCGAATCACGCATCGGCGCCGCCCAGCAAATGCTCCAGCAGCTCCTGAGGGAAGGCGAGTTACCGGCCCAGCTTCTGGTCATGCTGGCCCGGCAGGTCAGGATTATTTTCCAGATCAGGGAAATGAGGGGCCGGGGTATGGCCCGGGCTGAGATCCAGTCCCGCCTCGGCCTGACCTCCGACTATGTCCTGCGTAAGGCCTGGGACCAGGCGGAAAAGTACTCCCCCCGGCGGATACGGGACGTCTACCACCGCCTCCTTGAGGCTGATATTTCGATAAAGACCGGCCGGTATGACGGCGAGCTTGCCATCGACATCCTCGTTGCCGAGATGGGGCAGCCGGAAGCCGCCTCCGCTCGCGGGCGAATGAACGGGAGGCAGCTATGACAGTTAACCAGGCCGTCATCATCGCCGCCGGACGCGGCACCCGTTTCCTGCCCCTTACACGTTCCCTCCCCAAAGAGATGCTGCCTCTGGTAGATAGACCCATTATCCAGTACGCCGTCGAAGAAGCCCTCAATGCCGGTGTCGGGCAGATTATCATCGTTACCGCCCAGGGCAAACCTTCCCTTGAAGATTATTTCGACCGCTCCCCCGAACTGGAGCTGTTCCTGGAACGCAAGGGGGATACCGAGCGGCTTCACCAGGTACGCGAGCTGGCGCGGATGGTCGATATCTGCTACATTCGCCAGAAAGAGCAACTCGGCCTCGGTCACGCCATCTCCACAACGCGGGGCATTGTTGGTGACGAGCCCTTTGCGGTGATACTCCCTGATGATATCATCGATGGCCAGGCACCGCCCCTGCAACGAATGATCGAAATATACCAAAAGTACGGTACGGGCGTGGTCGCTGTCGAAACCGTCAGTCACGAAGACACCCGTAATTACGGCATCATTAAGCCGGAGCCGGTCGGCGACAATATCTACCGGGTGCTCAGCCTGGTCGAGAAACCGGAGCCATCGCAGGCGCCATCACGCCTGGGCATCGTCGGCAGGTACGTCTTCACTCCGCAGATTTTCGAGGCGTTGGCGGCTACCCCGCCCGGACACGGCGGCGAAATACAGGTCACCGATGCCATTCAATCGCTGCTGGGACGGCAGCCGTTTTACGCCTACGAACTGGAAGGGACCCGCTACGATACCGGCACACCTTCTGGCTGGCTTAAGGCCAATATCGCCCTGGCTTTGCAGCGCCCGGATACCGGCCCGGAACTTAGCGAGTACCTTAAGACACTGCTTCGTTGACAGGCGCCCTGACTTACCCATAAAATTACAGGTAACACCGTTCCGGGAGTTTTTCACGTGAACAGCGACGAAATACGCACGGCCTTTCTGAATTTCTTCGAGGAAAAGGGGCATACGGTCATCCCCAGTTCTTCACTCATCCCCGTCGGTGATCCCACCCTTCTTTTAACCACTGCCGGTATGGTACAGGTCAAGCCCTACTTCCTGGGAGAGGCCGTGCCTCCCAACCGCCGCCTGGCCTCCTGCCAGAAATGCTTCCGCACCACCGATATCGAATCGGTGGGGGACGCCACCCACCTGACCTTCTTCGAGATGCTCGGCAACTTCAGCGTCGGGGACTATTTCAAGAAAGAGGCCATTGCCTGGGCCTGGGAGTTCTTTACCGAGCGTATGAAAATAGCCCCCGAAAAACTATGGCCGACCATATACCTGGATGATGATGAATCCTTCCGGCACTGGCGGGAAATCGGCGTCCCCGAGGCAAAGATTATCCGGTTCGGGGAGGAGGACAATTTCTGGGGCCCGGCCGGTTCCTCCGGCCCCTGCGGGCCGTGCAGCGAAATCCACTACGACTTCGGGGCGGACAAAGGCTGCGGTAAAAGCGACTGCAAACCGAATTGCGAATGTGGCCGCTTCTCGGAGATATGGAACCTGGTTTTTACCCAGTACAACCAGGACGAGGCCGGCAAACGTACTCCCCTCCCCCGTCCCAATATCGATACCGGCATGGGCCTAGAGCGATTAACAACGATTATGGAGGGCAAGGATTCGGTCTACCAGACTGACCTTTTTAGTCCTTTACTGGAGCGTTTATATTGGTTGTCTCGAAAGAAATATGGTGTCAATGAAAATGTAGACTATCTCATGAGAGTAGTAGCCGAACATAGTCGAGGGATTGCTTTTCTTATTGCCGATGGAGTGATACCAAGCAACGAAGGACGTGGTTATGTACTACGCCGACTCATACGCCGCGCTGGTCTCTTCGGCCGAATGTTAGGTTTGGGACGGCCTCAGCGACCAGCGTGGCCGGTCCTAAATGACATAGTACAGGTTACAATTGATAAGATGGGGCACGTTTATCCTGAGATTAAGCAAAGAGAGAACTTTATACTTGAAGTGGTGTTTCAGGAAGGCGTCAGATTTGGTGAGACACTAGAAAAGGGACTGGAACTACTAAATGGGATTATAGATAAAGCTTCTACTAAAAAATCAAATGAAATCTCTGCCAAAGAAGCTTTTAGGTTATACGATACTTATGGTTTTCCAGTGGAACTGACTCGGGATATTGCCGCCAGCCGAGGCTTTGCCGTGGACATGGATGGCTTCGAGAGAGAGATGGAGCAGCAGCGTGCCCGTGCCAGAGCTACGCACAAGTTCGATTTAGAAGCTAGAGAAGTGATATCTTTTGGTGATACCACCCCTACCGAGTTTGTGGGTTATCATACCCTGGAGCAAACGACCAACATTAGCAAACTCCTGGTAGATGGCAAGGAAGTTGAAAAAATCGAGGCCGGCCAGGAAGCCAGCGTCGTCCTCGAACGCAGCCCCTTCTACGGGGAAATGGGCGGCCAGGTCGGTGATGCCGGTGAGATAACCGGGCCGTCCGGCCGCTTCACCGTCATGGATACCGTCCGCGTCCCGCCGGACATCATCATCCACAAAGGCCATGTAGTAGAGGGTATCCTGACAGCCGGCGAAGAGGTACAGGCCGAAGTCGACATCGGCCGCCGCTATGATATTGCCCGTAACCATACCGCCACCCACCTCCTCCAGGCCGCCCTGCGTAAGGTACTTGGTGAGCACATCCAGCAGAGGGGTTCGCTGGTAGCGCCTGAGCGCCTCCGCTTCGACTTTTCTCACCTGGCGGCCATGACCCCCGAAGAAATCCGGGCCGTCCAGCAAGTTGTTAACGATAAGGTCCGCCAGAACCTGCGGGTCTACGACGAGGAAACCGGTTACAAAGAGGCCGTCGCCGCCGGGGCCATCGCCCTCTTTGACGAGAAGTACGGTGATACCGTCCGGGTAATGCGTATCGGCGAACCGGCCGTCAGCACCGAGCTCTGCGGCGGTACCCACGTCCATTTCACCGGCGAGATCGGCTATTTCCATATTCTCAGCGAGGGTAGTATCGGGGCAGGTCTGCGCCGTATCGAAGCCGTCACCGGCCGCCAGGCGGAGGCTCTAATTGACCAGCGCCTTACCCGCTTGGAGGACATCGCCCGCTCACTAGAAGCCAACCTGGAGGAAGCACCGGAAAAGGTGGCCGCGCTGGTTGCCGACCTGGAAAAAGAGCGCAAGCGCGTCCAATCTTTGGAAAAAATATTGGCCCGTCACGAGGCCGAGTCACTGCTCGGTAAGGTAGAAAAGATCAAAGACGTCGATCTACTCACCGCCAGGGTGTCTTCAGGGAACCAATCAGTCATGCGTGATATGGTCGATCACCTTCGTGACAAGCTGGGCAGCGGTATTATCGTTCTCGGCGCCATTTCCGGCAACCGACCGGTCTTTATCGCCGCTGTCACCGAGGACCTTGTCCAAAAAGGTTACGACGCCGGGGACATCATTAAGAAGGTCTCGCAGGTTACCGGGGGCGGAGGTGGTGGCAAGCCTAACTTTGCCCAGGCGGGGGGTCGCGACGCCGGCAAATTAGACGAGGCGCTTCGTATCGTCAGGGACCTGATCTGATGGGCCGCACCATGGGCCTCGACGTCGGGGACATTCGTATAGGCGTCGCTCTCAGCGATCCCCTCGGTATCCTGGCCAGTCCACTGACCATTATCAATCGCCAGGTCATCGAAGAGGACATTAGAACGATTCTGGACATCGCCCACGAGCACAGTGTTGAAAATATTATCATCGGCCTGCCGATATCCATGGACGGTAGTGAAGGACCCCAGGCCGAAAAAGTACGCGAATTCACTACGGCACTTTCACGCCGAACCGACCTACCCGTCCGCTTCCAGGACGAGCGCCTTTCCACCTTCGAAGCCATGCGACTCTTCGAGGAAGCCGGAAAGACCGGGCGGGGTACGCGCTATGATGCTGCCGCGGCCGCCGTTATCCTCCAGGGATTTCTGGATGAATCCGCTGGGGGAAAGACACCACCGGAACAATTACCAAGCGACATCTGAAAACACAAAATGTCGTTTCCTCGTCATCTCAACCTAAGGGTCAGCTTTGTTGACAAGCCTTTCACCCCGCGAGTATTATGGAATTGGAAGTGTGTCCGCAGGATCAGTTAGTTGAATAGGCAGAAATTCGTATGGCAATAAAGCGAGATTATTACGAGGTGTTGGGCATTCCCCGCAACGCCTCTGCTGAAGATATCAGGAAGGCCTTCCGCAAGCTGGCCTTCCAGTACCACCCCGACCGCAACCGCAACGATGGCGCGGCGGATAGGTTCAAAGAAGTCAACGAGGCCTACGAGGTCCTCTCCGACGCCGATAAACGGGCCGCTTACGATCGCTTCGGACACAGCGGTGCCGATGGCATGTTCGGACGTGGCTTTGAGGGATTCGATTTCGGTGGCTTCGGGGATATCTTCGATGCCTTCTTCGGCGGCGGTACTACCGCCGCCCGCCAGGTGCCGCGGCGCGGCGGCGACATCCGCTTTAAAATAGCCATCTCTTTTGAGGAAGCCGCCCTCGGCTGTGAAAAAGAAATCGACGTCTCCCGCACCGAGGTCTGCGCTACCTGCCACGGCACACGCTCCCGGCCTGGCAGCCAACCAGACCGCTGTCCGGAATGCGGCGGTACCGGCCAGGTAAGGCGGGTCCAGCGAAGCATCTTTGGGCAATTCATTAATACATCCGTCTGTAGCCAATGTCGCGGCGAGGGCACCATTATCAAGGAAGTTTGCCCCGATTGCCGGGGTTCTGGGATTCAGAAGCAGAAACGGCGGATCTCGGTAAAGGTACCCGCTGGCGTCGATGATGAAAACGTCATCCGGCTGACTGGCGAAGGCGATGCTGGCTCCCGCAGCGGGCCGGCCGGCAACCTCTACGTCGCCATATCCGTCAGGAAACACGACTACTTCTCACGCGAGGGTGATAATATACTCTACGAACTTCCCGTTAATTTCGCCCAGGCGGCCCTGGGCACCGAGGTCGATGTCCCCACACTACACGGCACGGAAAAGGTAAAAGTACCGTCCGGCAGCCAGACCGGCCGTGTCTTTCGCCTCAAAGACAAGGGTATACCCCACTTACGTAGCCGCGGTAACGGCGACCAACTGGTCGTTCTGCGCGTCGTGACACCCGAATCGCTGAGCAAGGAACAGCGCAAGCTGTTCGAAGAGCTGGAGAAGAGCCTGGGGCAGGTCAAAGGGGCCGGCAGCAGTACCTGATGCTTATGTCCCGCTGGTCCGTTTCCTTCGCCGGAACAGCGAGAATAACCGCCACCTCCGTCCCGCCAGTTCGTGCCTGGCATTGCCACCCATCAGGGCCACCGCCGCCTGATGCAGATCCGCGTCTTCGTAGAGTACCTGGTAGATCTTTTCCGTAATCGGCATTTCCAGTCCCAGGTGCTCCGCCAGGTTCCCGGCCACCATCGCGGTGTTGATACCCTCGGCAACCTCGGTCATGGATTCGACGATCTCCGCCAGGGGACGGCCTTTGGCCAGCTCCACGCCCACGTAGTGATTACGACTCAACGTGCTGGCGCATGTCGCGATGACATCCCCGAGTCCTGCCAGTCCCGAAAACGTCAACGGATTGGCACCGAGTGCCATACCGAGGGCGGTGATTTCCGTCAGTCCTCGCGTTATGAAGGCGGCCTTGGCATTGTCACCGTATTCCAGGCCATCCGCAATCCCGGCCCCGATGGCGATGATATTCTTCAACGCTCCCGCCAGTTCCACCCCGATGACATCGGAGTTGGTGAAGACACAGAAATTGGGGCAACTCAATATTTTCTGCGCCTTCCTGGCGGTGTGTATATCGTCGGCGGCGACAACAGCCGCAGCCGGGAGGTCACGCACAATCTCCCGGGCCAGATTGGGTCCGGAAAGTACACAGATATTGCCAACGAACCGGTGGTTTATTTCTTCGGCGATTACCTGGGACATCCGCTTATTGGTGCCTGCCTCCAATCCCTTGGCAGCACTGATCAGGATGGTCGACTTTGTCAGGTGGCTCTCAACCACGGAGATGTTTTGCCGCATTGTCGTGGAAGGCACCGCCAGGACTACTGCCGCGGCATCTTTCACCGCCTCGGCGATGTGACTCGTAATGTTGATATTTTCCGGCAGGGTGATATCGGGGAAACGGCTACGATCCGGACCGTTTTTCCGGAGACTGTCGGCCTCTTTCTCCGTCCGCGCCCATAGCCAGACATCGAATGCTTTGTTAGCCAGCAGCATCCCCAGTGTAATGCCCCAGCTTGTGGTGCCGACAATGGCGACTTTTTGCATTTCTCTTAGATATTGCTCCCTGTGCGGATAATCGGATTATTTCAAGTGCCCGGATGATGGAGAGGCTTCGGCTGGCGCCTTATCGCCAATTTTCCGTTCGGTACCGGACATCAACCGGAGGATGTTATCACGATGCATGACATAGATGAAAATGGCACATATCATGGTATAAGTAACGGCCTCTATCGGGGGATAGGGCCGTAAAAAATTGATTTCCAGTATACTGAAGGCCATCGTCATGACGAAGGCGGACACTGCCCCGATTATGGAACCCAGCGACATGTACCGGGTGGAAAAACCGACGATCAACATCAGGCCTCCCCCCACTATCGCCGCCGGCCAGTATATGGCCAGCAGGCCGCCGATAAATGTAGCCACCCCCCGGCCGCCCTTGAACCTCAGAAACACCGACCAGCTATGCCCCGAGATGGCCGCAATTGCCGCCAGCGCCTGGGCCGCCTGGTTCCAGCCTGCTGAATCGGAGGCAATAGCAGCATTCGAGCTGAAAATGGCCCCGGCCACGAGCACCGCCGCAGCGGCCTTTCCCATGTCCAGAAGCAGCGAGATAGCCGCGGCCTTTTTCCCCGCCGCCCGCATCACATTGGTCATCCCGATTTTGCCACTGCCCACCTGCCTGACATCCCTCCGGGCGAACAACCGGCTGATCAGCACACCGAAAGGTATCGACCCGAAGAGATAGCCGATGACAACGACGGCGATGAAAAGGCCTGCGGTCATGATTCACCCCTCGTTTTGAACACAAGACGGAGCGGTGTGCCGTTAAAGCCGAAGGCCTGGCGGAGCCTGTTCTCCAGGTAACGCCGGTAGGAGAAGTGAACCATCCTGGCGTCATTGGTGAAGAACACGAAAGTAGGCGGGTTGACTTCGGCCTGGGTGGCGTACAAAATTTTCAATTGTCGCGCCCTGTCCCTTGGGCGGTTGTGGGCTGCCACCGCCTCCTGGACGATGTTATTGACTGCGGCGGTGGGCAGCCGTTTCAATCTCTCCCGGTAGACTTCATTTACCCGGGGCATAATCTCGCTGACTCCCTGTCCGGTTTTAGCCGAAGTATACAATATCGGGGCATAAGAGGCAAATCGGAACTGGCTCCGAACGTGCTTGTGCCACGCCGTGAAATCCTTGTCCTCAATCAGGTCCCACTTGTTAACGACGATTATAATACCCTTGACCGCCTGCTGGATATACCCCGCGATATGGGTGTCCTGGCTGGTGGCCGTCTCGGTGGCGTCCAGGACCAGCAGGACGACATCGGCGCGGTCGATGGCACGCATCGCGCGGAGAACACTATATCTCTCCACTCCGGGCTTTACCCGCCCCCGCCGCCGGATACCGGCTGTATCAATAAGCAACACGTCCTGCCCATCAAAACTAAACCGTGTATCCACGGCGTCGCGGGTGGTCCCCGGAATTTCATCGACAATGGCCCTCCTGTCCCCTATCAGGGCGTTAAGCAGCATCGACTTTCCTACATTGGGACGCCCCACGATTGCCACCTTAACTACCTCTTCTTCCTCTGATGCCGGGGTTTCGGCAGGTAGCAGCTCGACGATCCGGTCCAGCAACTCAGCGACACCGCGGCCGTGGTGGGCACTGACGGCGATGGGATCACCCAGCCCAAGTTCGTAGAATTCCAAAGCTTCGGTCTCGCGTCGGGCATTGTCGGCCTTGTTCGCCACGAGGAGCACGGGCTTATTGACCCGGCGTAACCGATCGGCCACGTCGAAGTCTACCGGCGTAATGCCATCGGTAACATCCACCATGTCAACAATGACCTCCGCCTGATCTAAGGCGGTCTCGATTTGCGCCAGGACGCCGCGACCGACCGTAGTGGCTGGTTCCAGGTCCAGACCCCCGGTATCCACCAGCGTGAACTCGACGCCACCCCACTCTACGTCAGCCATGTTGCGGTCACGGGTAGTCCCCGGCCTGTCCTCGATTATTGCCAGGGGCCTTCCCACTACCCGGTTGAGCAGGGTGGATTTGCCGACGTTAGGCCGGCCAACGATGGCGACAACGGGCCTGGTCATGGGTGGTCATCTCTTCCCTGGTAGCTCGGGGGCCAGCTTCACACCCGGGGCCTCCAGGTGCGTTCTGGCGGCCTGCTTCAGCCCGGTGATGGCATCCCGGAAGTTCTCCACAAAGCCGTTGTACTCCACTGCGAACCGCCGGTAGTCTTCGATGACGTTCGGCGGCACTTCATATTTTAAGGCAACTTCGTGGAACTGTTCGACAAACTCATAGTAATGGTTGTTGATAGCCCAAAGCTCGTTCAGATGGGTCTGCAGGAAGTTGGTAAACCGCCTGGCCCTCAGATCGCTGGTCACGCGACTGGCGAAGCTGTCAGACCAGGAGTCGAAGATACGTTTGGATACATCGCAGGACCGGGCCCATTCCCAGATGGTCGGATTTTCGATACCGAAGAGCCCCTCTATTGCCGAAAAAATGGTAAACGATGCATTGCCCATGAAGCGGCGGTTAAAGTATTCGGCGAGCTGCGTCAGCTTGACCGACTGCAATTCGAGCTGGTTTTTCCGGGTGTTTATGATCAACACGGCCAGCCCGATGCAGAGGAGACCGGCCATCACCGGCACGACAATATTGATTGAGATACCATAGACAATACCGACCACAGCTACAGCGGCTATCAGTACCGGAAGCCAGCCCCGGTTGACGATATTACGGAACATCGCTCCTCCCGCTTCAGCCGTACTCGGGCAGCCTGATCTCCAGGCCACCCATTATGTCCGCCAGCAATGCTTTCTGGGCGTGCAGCCGGTTCTCCGCCTGGTCAAAGACTACCGAACGTTCCATATACAGAATATCCTCGGCGACTTCCTCGCCGTGATGGGCCGGCAGGGGATGCATCAATATGGCATCTACCTTGGCTAGGGAAAGCAGCTTACCATTAACCTGATAGTCAGCGAAGGCCTTACGTCGCTCGTCCGCCTCTTGTTCCTGACCCATGCTCGTCCAGACGTCCGTATAAACGACGTCGGCGCCGGTAACCGCCTCGCAAGGGTCTTCCGTGCACAATATCTCCGTACCGCCGATCGCGGCATACTGCTGGGCCGTCTCCAGCACGGACTCCTGGACCTGGTAACCTTTCGGCGACGCAATCCGGAAATTCATCCCGCACAAGGCAGCCCCCAGCATAAGACTATGCGCCGCATTGTTACCGTCACCGATAAAGCTTATTACCAGCCCTTCGAGGGTGGGCTTTTCTTCAAAAATCGTTAATAGATCAGCCAGCGCCTGGCAGGGGTGCTCAAGGTCCGAAAGGGCATTGATCACCGGGATATCGGCGTTGGCCGCCAGGGTCTCCAGCGTACCGTGCGAGAAGGTGCGGGCGGCGATGGCGTTCGCGTAGCGGCTCAGCACCCTGGCGACATCAGGGACGGATTCCCGTTTTCCCAGCCCGACCTCTTCCGGTGAGAGATACAGACAATGCCCGCCGAGCTGCCGCATAGCCACCTCGAAACTCACCCGCGTTCGCGTCGAAGGCTTCTCGAACATGAGGACAAGCACTTTCTCATTCAATAGGGTGTTCCAGCCCTGCTGCTTCATACCGGCCGCCGAGGTTATCAGCCAGCGGATGCCCTCCGGGGTGAGGTCGGAGATGGAAAGAAAATCTTTACTTTTCAGGTTGTCCTCCCGTATGCCACCAGTATATCACGAAAAGCGGAATATTCAACAGGGCAAAGCGGGCGGTCAAAGAAGTGGATGCAGACACTCCAATCTTCAGCGCCATCGGATTCCTCATCCTGTACCTGGTATGCATTCTGTACTATACTGGAAAACACGGGGGTGCTGAAGAAGTATGAAGAGGGTTCTGCTCCACGTCTGCTGCGCCCACTGCGCCGCCTATACGGTGGAACACTGGCGGCGGCAGGGCCATGAAACCGGCGGGTTCTGGTATAATCCCAACATCCATCCCTACACCGAGCACCAGAGCCGGCTCGAAAGCGTGGAAGCCCTGGCGCGGCGGATGGACCTGCCGCTTACTATCGCCGAGGGCTACGACATGCCCGAGTACTTCCGCCGGGTGGCCGGCCACGAAGCCGAGAGATGCCGCCACTGCTTCGAGCTCCGTCTCGCCAGGACGGCGGCAGCCGCCCGCGAGCAGGGCTGCTCGGCCTTCACCACCACCCTCCTCATCAGCCCCCACCAGAAGCAAGAGCTCCTCATGGAGATCGGGGAAAGGCTGGCGAAGGAGTACGGCGTCGAGTTCCTTTACGCCGACCTCCGCAAGCGCTATTCCGACAGCCGCCACATTACCAAGCCGATGGACCTTTACCGGCAGCAGTACTGCGGCTGTATCTACAGCGAGTGGGAGCGCTACGCCGGCGAAACGCCCCACCGGAAATCGTAAGGCTCATGAGACCTTTCCCTGAAGATAAATAAAAAAGAGGCCGGGGAATTAATCCCGGCCTCTTCCTGTTCTGTCGTTCGACGGTATCAGTCGATAGCGTAGGCCATCTGGATGACGGTGGTTATCTCCAGCTCTCCGGCGCTGATTGCCGTATCGATCGCCGGAGCAGGGACGCCCAAGGCGCTATCGGCTATGGAGTAGTTGCGGTAGATCGGGCCTGGGAAGTAGTTGCTCTCGGTCATATAGGTGACCTTGCCGAGGTTGATTCCGGCCTTGTCGGCGAGCTGTTCGGCCTTGGCGGCGGCGTATTCGACCGCCTCGTCCCTGGCCTGCTCATAGTACGGTCTCGGGTCATCGATGGTGAACCCGATGTTGTTGATGCGGATGAGGTCGCCACCAGCCGCGACAACAGCATCGATGACGTCCCCGGCCTTCTCGACCTCACGAACCTTGGCGGTTACGGTATTGGTCACCCGGTAGCCGATGACTTCCTCTTTGCCTTCATTCTGGAACTGCTCAACCCAGCGCGTAACGTTGGTAATGTTAAAGTACTGGGTCTGGATATCTTTATCGTCAATGCCCTGGTCTTTCAGCGCCTGCACGACCTTGTCCATCGCCTCGGTAGCCGCCGCCTGGGCTTCGGCAACCGTTGTCTCCTGAGCCTCGACACCCAGGTTCAATATGGCGATGTCAGGCACCGCCGTCACTTTGCCCTCCGCGCTGACCCAGAGCCCCTGTTGCTGCGGGTTAAGGTTGATGTTAACCCCGAATACGTCGCCAGCCAAAGCGCCCCCGGCGCTACAACCGGCCAGCCCCGCCACCGCCAGGATGAGCACCACTCCAACCACTGCTAACCATATCTTGTTCATCGCTTGACCTCCTTACTGTCTCGCTACTATATATAACGCAAAAGTCCCCGCCAGGTTAGTAGAAACCAAGTGAACGTAATAGCCAGCGGGGAACTTTATTTTTATTACCTAATGTTCCAGGTTGCTCAGGTTCTGTATGTAGCCCGTATTGGCAACCTCGAGGGCCTTTTCCAAAGCTGCCCGGACAGATTCCGGAGCCTGGGCAAGTTCTTTCTGTAAAGCTAATGAGTTGGTAACTGAGCTTTGTATCAACAGGTCTCTTAATTTCTGCTCGTCCTCGTCAGCTTCGCTGAAGAGACCTCCTTCAGCAGGTGCCGGCACGGGGGTAAGCGCCTTCTCGTCAGGTGGAAGCGTAACCACGGTCGGTGGAGGAGGGGCCGCTGTACCAGGCACAATCGTGGTCCCCAAAGGTGTCGTCTCCGGTGCTGTTGGCTCGGGCAGCGATTGGGCTGCCGTCGTGGTAGGCACCGGCGTTGCTGTCGGGGTAGTCGCCCCTCTCGCGTCGGTTGTCGACGGTGCCGCCAGCATCGGCTGCGGTGCTATTTCGGCATCATCCATCACCATTTCACTCTGACCATCAGCCACCGTCAGTCCAGCCATGGCGACCATCTGGCTGTTCAGCCGCTCGGTGGCTTTTTCAATCTGTGGCACCTTGCCCCGGTCCGCCATCGCGATTATCTCTTCCACCCGCCTGTCCGTGAATTCCACATAGAGCTCGGCCTTCCCCAGGTCTGAAGGTGTCAGCGCTAACCGGACCGTCTCCGTAGCCAGTTTTACAGCGTAGAGGGGCTCGTCCGGCAGGCTATTATTGGATGCCGTTACAATCCCAGTGCCAGCTAATAGTACGATAATTACGCCGGCCAGGGCGCCCACCCAGCGACGCTGCCAGAAGACCGGCCACCCGGCTTTTCTCTCCGGCATTTCCCGGATAGCCGCCTGATAATCTAGGGCGGCCCTTTGGCGGAATTCTGGTCGCGGTTTAATGGCCGCCGCCGTCTTGGCATCACTCGCCGTCCTCAACAGCGGCTCCAGCTCGGTGCCGTGCTCGGGATACGAGGCCAGGCAGGCCTCAACCGTTTCACCCTTCAGCACCCGTTCCAGGCACTCGTCCAGTATATTATCGAACTCACTTTTTTTGCTCATGAAACCGCCCCCGCCATGAGGACCTTCCGCAAAGCTACGATGGCGCTGTGTTGGAGCGCCTTGATAGCTCCTTCGCTCTTACCCATGGCCTTGGCAACCTCGGCGATAGATAGTTCCCCGGCAAAGCGCAGGGAGATCACCTCCCGCTGCGCCGCGGTTAGCTTCTGCGTCGCCGCAGCCAACTCTTCAATCTCCAGCTTCAGTTCAGCGACCTCGCTGGGATCGTCTTTGCGAGCCGGTACCGTTTCGTCAATGGGGACCGTGGCATACCTGGTCTTTTTCCTCAGGTAATCGACTACCTGGTTATGAGCTATGCGGTACAGCCACGAGGAAAAAGGTAAGCCTTTGAATTTATAGGATGGCAGCGACCTGATGGCGTTCAAAAACACCTGCTGTGTCATATCTTCGGCCTCAGCCCTATCCCCTATCTTGATAGCACAATACCGGTAGATCTTGTCAAAGTTCTCTTCATATAACTGAGTCAAAGCTACCTGGTCGCGCTGCTGCGCCCTCCTGATAAGGCTTTCCTCATCTCGCACCTGACAACTCCCGTCCAAGGCCGGGCATCACCCGGATTCGTAGTACGCCCGGTAAAAAGTTAGGCGTTACCCTGTGCATATAGTATAACGTTTCAATGTCCAAAAAGATAGGCTCGCAACTCCACCTAATATACTTTTTTACCGATGCCATCTTGGAACGAAATATGCTAAAATTTCACAATATACTATGGGCGCCTTTGGCCAGACCATCCGGGGGACCAGGCATTGACGTACGTAATACGCCGTATGGAAAAAGACGACCTTCTCCAAGTCAACGATATAGATCGCGAGGCCTTTCCCACTCAGTGGCCCTCACCCAACTACCGTCAGGAGCTACAGAACCGCATCGCTCACTATATCGTCCTTTGTGACGATACCCGGAAAGCGCCACTCCCAGATACACTACCACAACAAGGTCTCGCTTCCCGCCTGCGTCGGTTGCTGAAATGGCGAAAACCGGGTTCATCAAGCGAAGACGACACACCTACCCCTCAATTCATCGCCGGATTTTCCGGCATCTGGATGATGGCCGGAGAGTCCCATATTACCAACATCGCCTTACGCCAGGAATATCAGGGACGCGGTTTGGGCGAAATGCTCCTCATTGCCACCATTGACCTGGCAGCCAGCCTCAATGCCGGCTTCATGACCCTGGAAGTACGCATGTCTAATCTGGTAGCCCAAAAGCTTTATGAAAAATATGGTTTTACCCAATCGGGGGTGCGCCGGAATTACTATCTTGATAATCGTGAAGACGCTATGATTATGTCAACCGAGCCAATCGCTTCACCGGCATTCCAGCAAAACCTCCGGATACAACGAGAGGAACTCTCCAAGAAGCTGCCAGAACCACCCCTGATACAATAGCCTACCAGCGTAAAAAGCTAATCCGTTTGGGTTGATAATCAGGGTTGTGAATATTATCCTGTATCCAGGTTCGAAGCTGTTGTTTGCAATCAGCCAGCGGCTCTTCCAGACTGTTTACATCGACAGACACCAGATAAGCATCAGACTTGTACTTCAGGGCGGTGTCTATCTTGACGTTCATATCCATCAGAATGCCGAACAAATTGGCCAGGTCCCTATGCAATTTCTCGGGGAGAAAAAGTACCTTTTCTTTGTTCTTTTCCCAGCCGGCTACGCGGAATTTCTTTACCTTTCGCGTGTAGCCGAACTCGCGGCACAGCTTCTCGGCAAAACGGATATTATGGAAAATCTGCAGAACCCTGCCTAACGGCGCCCTTCTGGTCCGAAAATATTGTAGAAAAACGGAGGCTGCCAGAATACCGACGATAACCAGCGCAAATAATAATGTGTTGCCCATGTTCAGAACCTCCCCACCCTTGGATACCAGCCCCGTTCCGGCAGCGGAAGTACAATACGAATTATAGTAAAGACAACAATGAAAAACAAACGATTTTCAGATGTCCAATCTAAAGGCCTTTTGTCACGGCCCTACTGGTTTAACTTTCGGAACTAAAGTCCGGTTTCTTTGACCACCTTGCGACGACATGTTAGAATTATCACGAGTCAGGGGGGACACGAGGTCAAGGAGGGAGTTGCGATGTCAGGTCATTCGAAATGGCATTCGATAAAGCACCAGAAAGGCGTCGCCGACGCCAGGCGGGGCCAGCTCTTTACCAAGCTGACACGGGAGCTCATCATCGCCGCTCGCGAGGGTGGCGGTAACCCGGAAGCCAACTTTCGTCTTCGCCTGGCCGTACAGAAGGCCCGGGACAGCAATATGCCCATGGACAATATCGAGAGGGCTATCAAGAAGGGCACCGGTGAGATTGAAGGGGGCGCCCTGACCGAAATGGTCCTCGAAGGCTACGGACCCAACGGCATCGCTATCCTGGTTAATGCCCTTTCGGATAACCGCAACCGCACCCTGCAGGAAGTACGCAGCACCTTCACCCGTCACGGCGGCAGCCTTTCGGAGAGTGGCAGCGTCGCCTGGCTTTTCGACTCCAAGGGAGTCGTCACCATCAAGGCCGATAATGTAGACCCCGACGATCTGGCACTGGCCGCTATCGATGCCGGCGCCGAGGATGTTAAAGTAGAAAGTGATTATGTGGAAGTATATACGAATCCTCAGGAGCTGGAGAAAGTCCGGGCCGCTCTGGAAGAGCAGAACACCGCCATCGAGTCCAGCGAGCTGTTGATGGTGCCGAAGTCTATGGTGCAGCTCGAGGATAAGGCCGCCATGCAGACCCTGAAGCTGCTGGAAAGGCTGGAAGAGATTGATGACGTCCAGAACGTCTTTACCAATGCCGATATCCCGGACTCAGTCGCCGAAAGTTACGGTGCCTCGTAAACCACGTTCCGATTCGGTGTTATCAGATGAAGATTTTAGGTATCGACCCGGGCACGGTAGTGATGGGTTACGGCCTGATCGAAAGCCAGGGTGAGGAGCTTGTCCCGGTCGATTTCGGCGCCATCATGGTGCCGGAGCTGCCCGGTACCGGGGAGCGCTTGAGCTACCTCTATGAAAACCTCATCGAGATTATCCGCCATTATCACCCCGATGCCGTCGCTGTAGAGCAGCCGTTTATCGCTAAAAACGTCCGGTCGGCTATGTCGATCGGTCGCGCCCAGGCGATCGCCCTACTGGCCGCCGCTAACCAAGGTATCCCTTCTTTCGAATATACGCCGGCCCAGGTTAAGTTGCGTGTCGCCAATTACGGGGCCAGCGGTAAGGAGCAGGTCCAGGAGATGGTCCGCCTTCTGCTTGGTCTTACACAGATCCCCGAGCCGAACGACGCCGCCGACGCCCTGGCGGTCGCCGTTTGCCATGTCCAGGAAATGCACTTGAACGATATCCTGGCCGGGCGGGGTGACGCCCGGTGATTGCCAGCCTCGAGGGCAGACTGGATTCCGTCGGTGCGGATGCCGCTATCATCAACGTCGGCGGCGTCGGTTTCGAGGTCTTCATGCCCACCAGCGACCTCAGCAATCTGGGCGCCCCCGGCCACGAGGTTAAAGTATTCACTCATCTCCATGTGCGGGAGGACAATCTTTCGCTTTTTGGTTTCGCCACGGCCGATGAGCTCTGGCTCTTCGAGACGTTGTTGGGCGTCTCCGGACTGGGCCCGAGGCTGGCGCTGGCGCTACTCTCCGCTTTGAGCCCGGAGCAACTCACCACGGCCATCGTCACCGGCAGCGCCGATATGCTGGACATGGTCCCGGGAGTCGGCAAGAAGCTGGCCGGCCGTATCATCCTGGAATTGAAGGAGAAGATCGGCGCCGGCCTAGTGATTCCGCTAGAGACGCAGGCCGCCCGGGAAAACACCGACGTGCTAGCGGCGTTGACTTCGCTGGGCTATTCCGCCGCCGAGGCCGTCAAGGCCGCGGCCACCTTGCCCGCCGATGCCGACCTCGAACTGGAAGACAAGGTCAAGCTGGCTTTACGGTATTTCGGGGGAAAATAAGACTTGGAAACGCTGATCGACGTCCTGGAGTACATCGCGTTGGGAATCGGCGGAAGGAAATACCATGAAAGCATCCGAAGGGAAAATAGGGCGGGTCTTTGTGCTGCGGCTGAAAGACGGCGACGTCCTGCCGGACTGTATCGAGAAATTCGCCGCTGAGAAGTCAATTAAGACCGGGCAGGTCGTTTTGGTGGGGGGAATCGGGGGCGGGCAGGTGGTCACCGGTCCGCGCCGCTCCGATGAAATGCCCCCCGACCCCCTCCTCATCCCCGTGGACGGCGCTCACGAGGTGGTTGGTGTGGGCGTCATCGCCCCGGACAAGAGCGGCAAACCCGTCCTGCACCTCCACGCCTCCTTGGGCCGGGCCGGCAAGTCCCTGACCGGCTGCCTGAGGCCGGGCGTCACCACCTGGCTGGTGGGCGAGGCGATTATCTACGAGATTACGGAGGTGGACGCCAAGCGCCTGCCTGATGAAAAAAGTGGGTTTGATTTGCTGGAGGTGTAATAATAGAATGTCAACGGGTATGTATCCGGGGCAGGAACAACAGATTGCCACATCGTTCACCAGGATGAGAATAATCCAGACTATTCTCTACATCCTGATGATTATATGCGTAAGCTTCGCTATTTTTTCATGGCGTCATATTAGTGATATTACTTTGACGGGTATGCCTTCGAGCCTTGAAATCGGTATCTCTTCGGCACTGTTTGTTGTTTTGGTGATTATTACTTATTTTCATTGGCGTTGTCCATCCTGTCATAAATTCCTCGGATTCAACACGAGTATACGATCTTGCCCAAAATGCAAAGTACAACTGAGAAAAAATGATTATGACCACTAATACTTGTATTCCAGGTAAGCCCTTTTCTCCTCTCCCCTTTCGTAAAGGAGGAGACTTGCCCTAAATGTCATTCTGAAGGAGCGTAGCGACCGAAGAATCTCGTATCCAGAAAGAGACGAGATCCTTCGCTTCGCTCAGGATTACAATACCCAACCCCCCCTTCCCCCTATCCCTAATTTCCGCTATACTATACATGTGACAACTGTCCAAAATATCGTCCTAAAAATCCAGCGTCATCTTGCCCCCGCCCTGATCCTCGCTGTATTATTCTGCCTGACCATCTCCCCCCCGGTTGCCGCCCTGGACCTCAACATCAACCCCTCCGACTACTTTCAACTCACTTATGACCCCATCACCTTTAACAAGGGCGAGGTTGTCCCCGGCGAGGTATTCCATACCACCATCAAGGGACGCGCCACCTGTAGTAAGAACATCCCCCTGCCGGTCAGCCGGGCCGCCGTTACCCTAAAGGCCATTGCCCGTCAGGCCACTGACGGCTCCGTCTATACAATCAATCCGGGTTTCACCATCGAGATCGATCCTTTCCCAAACAAAAAAGGCGAGACCTTCACCATCGACCTGCCGCTGGACCTGCAGTTTCCTTCGGGTGCCGCGCCGGGCGACTACAGCGTCATCTGGCAGACCGTCGAGGCCAGGGCCAAAATCGGTTTCTTCTGGACCGATGTCACCGGCTATCTTCCCCCTGAGCAGGCGATGGGCAATATCTCCGTCATCACGGCGACCACGCCTCCACCTGCCGGAACCATGGTAGCGCCGGCCTCAGCGTCGTCGGGGGCACCTTCGGCTGTTTCTCCAACCCCTACCACTACTCGATCCGCCGTAGCTGCCGGGACGGCCATACCGTTGTGGATTCTCCCTCTGCTGGCTGCCCTTGTGGCGGCCGCCGTCATATTCATCGTCATTTTTCTGGCCGTCCGCCGTAAAAAGCACGCCTAACCTATACTCCCGGTTTCAAACGTGTTAAACTGGAAATGGAAGGTAATATCATGCAAGTCTGGCTATTCTTCGGACCCGTTATCGGGGGAGGTTTGGGCTGGCTGCTCGGTCGTCGCAACTCCCGGGCCGCCCGGCAGCAGGACTGCGCCACCACCACCCCTTCCTGAGGCGCCACCACCACCCCCTGGTCAGGGGCCATTAGCGGAGCTATCCTGGGCTTTTTCATCGCCTTTCTAATCGTTGCCGGTACAGGCGGACAGTAGTAGTATGGCGAGAAAATACTGGCTCATCATCGCCACCATTGTTGGGGGAGCTGCCGGCGGCGCTCTCGGCTATATCAATGCCTGCTCCGGCGTCACCTGAGGGATTACCGGCAATCCCTGGTCAGGGGCGGTTTTCGGCGGCGTCATCGGTCTGCTCGTGGCGATGATCGTTACTTGGCGCCCGTCGCCGCGTTCGGAATAATCCTCCACGCCCTTAAGTCTATCCATTGTATCCATATTCTCCACGGGATATAATTAACCGGAAGTATAATGCCGCCATTTAGAATTGTATCCGACTTTAAGATGACCGGCGACCAGCCCGAAGCCGTCGATAAGCTGGTAGCGGGGCTGGAAAACGGCTACCGCGACCAGACCTTGTTGGGCGTCACCGGCAGCGGTAAGACCTTTACTATGGCCAACGTAATCGAGCGCGTCCAGCGACCCACGCTGGTCATCTGCCATAACAAGACCCTGGCCGCCCAGCTCGCCAGTGAGTTCAAGGATTTCTTCCCGGAAAACGCCGTAGAATATTTCGTCAGCTATTACGATTACTACCAGCCGGAGGCATATATCCCCCGTACGGATACCTACATCGAGAAGGACGCCGATATTAATGAAGAGATCGACAAGCTCCGCCACGCTGCTACGCGCTCCCTCTTCGAACGGCGCGATGTCCTCATCGTAGCGTCCGTCTCGTGTATTTACGGCCTCGGCGAGCCGGAGGAGTACCGCTCCTTCGTCGTCAGCCTCAAGCGCGGCCAGGACTACGGGCGCCAGAAGCTCCTGCGCCATCTCGTCGATATGCAGTACGAGCGTAATGACCTTGACCTGGCGCGGGGTAATTTCCGCACCCGGGGTGACACTTTGGAGATACAGCCCGCCTACGAGGAGCTGGCCTTGCGCATCGAGTTCTTCGGCGACGACATCGACCGTATTGTTTCGCTGGACCCCCTTACCGGCGAGCTTCTCCAAGAGCTGGATTCCGTCGATATCTACCCGGCCAAGCACTTCGTCACTTCCCATGAAAAGCTGCTCAAGGCTATCGAGGATATCAAGGTAGAGCTGGCCCAACGCCTCGCCGAACTGAACGGCCAGGGCAAGATACTCGAGGCCGCTCGCCTGGAGGCCCGCACCAACTACGACCTGGAGATGCTCCGCGAAGCCGGCTACTGCACCGGCGTCGAGAATTACTCCCGTCACCTGGCCGGCCGAGCCGCCGGCAGCGCCCCCTGGACCCTGCTGGACTACTTCCCCAGGGACTTCCTCCTTTTCATCGACGAGTCCCATATGACCCTGCCCCAGATACGCGGCATGTTCCACGGCGACCGCTCCCGCAAGGAAACGCTCGTCGAGTACGGGTTCCGGCTGCCCTCGGCGCTGGACAACCGCCCGCTGGACTTCAACGAGTTCCAGGGGCACGTCTGCCAGGTAGTCTACACCTCGGCGACACCGGCCGACTACGAGCACGAGCACAGCCAGCAGGTCGTCGAGCAGGTCATCCGCCCGACCTGTCTCCTTGAGCCGACCATCGAGGTCAAGCCGACGCGGGGCCAGATTGACGACCTCCTGGAGCAGATAAAAGACCGCGTCGACCGGGGCACGCGCTGCCTGGTGACCACGCTGACCAAGCGCATGGCCGAAGAGCTGGCCGAGTACCTCCTGGAGATGGGCGTCAAGACCCACTATCTCCATTCCGAGGTCGACACGCTGGAGCGCGTCGAGATACTGCGCGACCTGCGCCTCGGCGTCTACGATGTCGTCGTCGGCATCAACCTGCTGCGCGAGGGACTGGACCTGCCGGAGGTCTCCCTGGTGGCCATCCTCGACGCCGATAAGGAAGGCTACCTGAGGTCGAAGGGCTCCCTCATCCAGACGATGGGACGGGCCGCCCGCCACGTCGACGGGCACGTCATCATGTACGCCGATACCATTACCAAGTCCATGCACGAGGCCATCGAGGAGACCAACCGCCGCCGTCGCATCCAGGAGGCCTACAACACCGAGTACGGCATTACCCCGCAGGGCATCCGCAAGGCCATCCGCGACATCACCGAGCGCGTCCGGGCGGCCGCCGTAGCCGAATCGCGGGCTACCTATACTTACGAGGCCCCCACCTCCCGCCAGGACATGATGCGGCTGGTCAAGGAGCTGGAAACGCAGATGAAGGCCGCCGCCCGGGAGCTCGAGTTCGAGAAGGCGGCCCTGATACGGGATCGGATCATCGAGCTGCGGCGGGAGATGGTGATTCAGAATGAGCAGGAGTCCTACCCCAGGAAAGCCCGGAAATAGCGAGGACGGCACCCGCCAGGAGCGCAGGTCGAAGAAACTACGTCGGAAAAAAGAGCGCCTGAAGCAGCACGGCAAGGGCCTGGCGCAGATGTACCGGGACGCGGTAGAGAAGCGGAAAAAAGAGAAGGACACTAGTTGAAGGGGTAATTATGGAAATCAATTTCGCCTTTCTTTGTGATTATGCCGACCAGAGCGGCGCCAAGATGACCGCTATCGGTATCGGCTTTGATACTATCTATTCGGCCAAGGTACCCGCCATGCACCCCATCTTTTTCTCGGTCATCAGCCTCAAGTTTCACACCACGGAGGTCGGGCAAAAACGTATCGGGATGCGCCTTATTGATGAAGACGGCCAGAACGTCGTCCCGCCCCTGGACACGACTATCAACGTGGCCCCACCCCCGCCGGGATTCCTCTACCGGACGCAAAGGATAGCCCTGGCGCTACAGGGAGTTACTTTCAAGAAATACGGCGACTATTCCGTATGCTGGCTGCTGGAGGGGCAGGAGATAAAGACGGTCAATTTGAGGGTCACCGAGACGCCTGGGAAACCAACGACGCCACAGCAGGATGTGTGAGGGGAAGAAAAAAGATGTTTGCAAACAATCCTGTTTCGTGTAAACTATACACAACCTAGTATTTATTTTAAGGGCGACTCTATGCTTGAACTTGATACTATATTGAAAGGTGACTGTCTACAGATACTCAAGACGTTACCCGATTCATGCGTAGACCTCATTTTCACATCTCCCCCCTATGCCGACAACCGGAAAAAGACATATAAGGGAATCCCAATAAAAGATTACGTGAACTGGTTTTCACCCATTTCCTCAGAATTGTATCGTGTCCTTAAACGTGATGGCACCTTTATCTTGAATATCAAAGAAAGAGCCGAGAACGGAGAGCGACAAACTTATGTGCTTGAATTGATCCTCGAATTAAAAAAACATGGATGGCTTTGGACAGAAGAATTCATCTGGCATAAAAAAAATTGCTATCCAGGCAAATGGCCCAATCGATTTAGAGACGCATGGGAAAGGTGTTTGCAGTTCAATAAACAGAAACATTTTAAAATGTACCAAGAAGCAGTTATGGTGCCAATAGGAAATTGGAGTGAAAAAAGACTAAAGAAGCTGAGCGAAACCGACCGCAGACGAGACGAATCAAGAGTAGGTAGCGGCTTTGGGAAAAATATTTCACATTGGTTAGGGAAACAGTATGTGTATCCCACCAATGTATTACACCTTTCAACAGAATGCGCTAATCGCGGTCACAGCGCATCTTTTCCTATGTCATTACCTACGTGGTTTATTAAATTATTCACGTTGGAAGACGACGTAGTCCTTGACCCATTTTTAGGTTCTGGTACAACGGCTATATCTGCAATGAATATAAACAGACATTTTATTGGCATTGAAACAATGGATAAATACCATCAACTAGCGCAAGAAACCGTTGATAAATTCAAAAAGAGGAACGGTGATATTCTAAGGGAACCTGACCTATGGTCACTATTAAAATAGCCGAAGTTGGTGAATACGTTGAACATAACATCGGCACCTTTCATAATGGCCGTCTTGAAAGTCTAAACAAATTGAAATTGAACAAAATTCTTGAGAGGAAAAATCCCTATCTTTTTAAAGCAAAAAATATTCTCCTCGCTCAAGACATGGTAAAAATCTTACTTGATGCCTATCTTTCATCACAAGAAGAGACTATTTTCGGAAATTTCCTCGAAGGGCTAGCGATATTCATTAATGAGAGAGCCTACGGTGGTTGGAAATCGTCTTCACAAGGCATAGACCTAGAATCTAATAATGATAATATCCGTTACATAGTAGCGATTAAATCGGGGCCTAATTGGGGAAACAGCAGCCAGATAGGGAAAATGGTCGATGATTTTAGAAAAGCTAAAAAAACTATCCGCACTGGCAACTCCAAATTGAATATAATCGCCGTGAACGGCTGCTGTTATGGCAGGAATACAAAGCCTGATAGAGGTGATTATTTTAAGTACTGTGGCCAAACATTTTGGGAATTCATATCTGGAAATCCAAATTTGTACCTGAAAATTGTCAAACCACTTGGTTTTTCAGCCAAAGAAAAGAACGAAGAGTTTTCTGCAAATTATGCGCAGCTAATAAACAAGTTCACGTTGGAATTCAATGATCTATTTGTAACCAATGGAATAATCAATTGGGATTCTTTAGTTCAGTTCAATTCGGCTAAGAACAAACCTAAACCGTGACTCTTCCCTCTCCCCCTCCCCTATGAACTCCCATACCCCGAGATATATTCGCTCAGGTATTGGACCTGCGTCGTGGACTCCTCCAGTTTATAACCCAGAAGGTCTCGCATCGAGATCATCCCCACCACCTTCGTCCCGTCCACGATGGGCAGGTGGCGTATCCTCTCCCGCTTCATCACACTCATGGCGTAGTCAAGCTCGTCCTCCGACTTGCCGATGACCACCTTGCTGGACATGACGTCCTGCACCTTGTACCGGGAGCAGTCCTCGCTGCCGGTGAAACACTTCCGCACGATGTCCCTCTCTGTAATGATCCCCACCAGCTCGCCCTTATCGCTGCAGACCGGCAGCGAGCCCCTGTCATGCTTCACCATCTTTTGAATGGTCTCCGAGACGGTCTCGTTCGGCTTAACGGTCACCACCGGCCGGTGTTTCATATCTTTGGTATTCAAAAGGTCTCCCAGCCTCATTCCAATCCTCCTTCAAATGCTTTATCTCAATATCTTATCACAAAGGACCCCAACTTTAATGTGTTCAAACGTTTTTACCCTCCTCTTTGGCTTTCCTCTTTTCCTCGCGCTTCCTCTCCAGTTGTTCCAGTTCCGCCTTGACCTTGTCCTCGCCGATGACGCGGAACTTCCGAGATGCCCAGCTCCCCATGAAAAAGTTACGTCGCATGTTATCCACCTCGGTCCAGGGATCATAAGGTTCCTTGTCATCTTCTCGCTTTTCCTTATCGCCCTTTTTTTCTTCGTCGACGACAATGTTGTGCCGGGCCCGTGCCGCTCTCAACTCTTCTTCGTCAACGCTCTCACCGATGAACACCTTTTTAAAAAATGAAATTAATCCCATAGCAATCCCCTTAAATACCCGACTGATCTGTTCCATTTTCAGCTGGCAATAGCGGTCTATCAAATTCCGGCTTTCCCAACGAGGTGAAGATAATGGCCGGGATACCGGTGGGGAAAAACGTAACCGTCCCGGCGATCGATCCGGCCAGGGCCAGACCCCATTGCTTTTTCTTCAAGGCATGTACCCCACCTACTATCGCGAATACACCAATGACTACCAAAATCGATCCCATGCCAATCCACATCGCAATGAAGAACGCGAAAAAACGGTCCGGGGGGCCTTCTTCCAATGTGCCAAACGGTATGGTAAAGAAAAAAGCCGCAAATAGCAAATATATCAGCATCCAGAAAATACCTATCGCTCCAGAGACTATGGAAAGTATGCCGCCGACCCTGGCATTGTTTTGCATTACCGCCCTCCTGGGAACGGGCTTCGATTCTAGTATAACATGCGGGTATTATAACGCCAATTTCACCCGCCAGCAAATACCACCACCGGGTTGTAGCGCTTTTGACATTTCATTTAGGTTTGGATACCATATTAACAATAAGGTAAATCGTTGGTACCGACCCTGAACGCAAAGGAGAAAACCATGCTCAGAAGAATCGGCATCGATGCCCGGCCCCTGCCCCTGCCATTCAAACTCACCGATGTCCGCACCTTCCTCACCATCGTTGCTTTTGTCGTACTCAGCGTGCTGACGCCGTGGGCCTTCCACCAGTTCCAGCTCGCCGGCGCTACCTTTTTACCGATGCACTTCTTTATCTTCGTCGCCGCCCTGGCGGGTGGTTGGCAGGCCGGCCTCATTGTCGGGTTGATGACGCCGCTGGCCAGCTTCGCCGTTTCCGGAATGCCCCCGGCCACCATCCTGCCCCAGGTAGCTGTGGAGGTTACCGCCTACGGTTTAATCGCCGGACTCCTCCGCCAGAAATACAACTTCAATGTCGTTCTTTCCCTGCTCGGCGCTATTGTCGGCGGTAGAATCGCGCTACTGGTCGCCGTTTTCGCCGTCCAGGCTATCACCGGGAACGTCTACAGTCCCCTCGGCCTGTCAGCAACCCCGCTGGCCGCCGTCGGAAACACCATCGCCCAGGCCTGGCCCGGCATCCTCATTCAGCTTGCCGTAATACCGGTCGCTTTCTGGATTGCGGAGCGTCTGTTTACCGGGAATCGGGTGGATTAATAATGTCGGCGGGCCTGTTTCCGGCGTTCCTCGCCAGCGACGACACGCTGCGCATCTACGCGGATGGAACGCTGATTTTCAGTTCGAAAAAAGACCGGCTGCTGCCCCTGATGGAGTTTATTGGCCAGCAAGCTACCGGGGGCCGGCCGGTAACCATTTTCGATAAAATCATGGGCAATGCCGCCGCCCTCCTCGCTGTCAAGGCCAACTGCCGTGAAGTATACAGTCCACTCGGCAGCGAACTCGCTATCAGGACGCTTGAAGAATACGGCATCAAGCGCCACCTGACAAGCACCGTGCCCTATATCCTCCGGGACGACAGCCAGGAGCTGTGTCCCATGGAGCAGCTTTCCATCGGCAAGAAACCCGAGGAGTTTTATCTGGCCCTCAAGGCCCGCATCGACGACATCAGGAAACAATGCCAGGAACAGCCTGAGTCTATCGAGGGCTGAAACCGATGCTGCAAATACGCCGCTATGAGCCGCGGGATAACAGGGCCATGAAGGCCCTGCATTACGCCGGTGTGGCGCAGATAGACCCGGATGCGAGTCCTGCCGATGACGCTTTTTCTGACGCCGACCTCGATGACGTTGAGAACCATTATCTTAACGGCCGGGGTGAATTCCTCCTCGGTTTTGAGGAAAATCAATTGGTGGCCATGGGTGCCCTGCGCCCTAAAACGGACACCGTCGGTGAAATCAAGCGTATTCGTGTACGCCATGACTGCCAGCGCCGCGGTTACGGAAAAACAATATTGATGCGTCTCCTGGAAAAGGCTTCCATAATCGGGTACAAGGAATTGGTCCTCGACACACTGGAAGATAACGTTAGCGCGCAAAGGCTTTTTAAAACCTGTGGCTTTACCGAAATCAGCCGCGGGAAACTGGGCAGGTACGATCTTATTTATTTCTCGAAAAAGTTAACGAAGAAATGAGGTAATGAACATGGAAACGGCCGTTAAAGACAAATTTCTTTCCCTCTGGAAGAAGTATTTCAACGAAGCGGAGCTACCGATTACGTTCTACTACACGGACGAGGCCGGTCGCGGCAAGCCGGTCGACCGGGACTCGGTACCGCGATGTTTCATCGGGGCGCTGGCCAAAGTCCGCCAGGGACAGTCCCTCGCCTTCGAGAAGGAGTCCGTCGGCTGCGCCGGCGGCCGTCGCTACCTTGGTTTCGCCCCAGACATTATGCCCAACTTCGAGTATTTCCTTTCCTGCGGCATCCCCGGGCAGATGGAGGGTGAACGCTATAAGAAGTCTCCGGAACTGGTTAAAGAGACCATGAAGGATTGGCCGGTCTTCCGGGCCGCCGGCCGCTACATCGTTTTCAAGCGGTGGGACAACCTGGATGAGGCAGACAACCCGGAGGTGGTCATCTTCTTCGCCGAGCCTGATGTCCTCTCCGGCCTGTTCACTTTATCCAGCTTCGACGAAGCCGGTCAGAACATAGTTTTCGCACCTTTCGGTTCCGGGTGTTCGACCATCGTCCAGTACCCGTACCTTGAGTTGAATGTGCCCAACCCGCGGGCCGTCATCGGCATGTTCGATGTTTCGGCGCGTCCCTTCGTCCCCAAAAACATCCTCACTTTCGCGGCGCCTATTGGCAAGTTCACCCGCATGATGGACAATATGGAAGAGAGCTTCCTCATTACGCCCTCGTGGGCCAAGGTGCAGAAAAGAATCAGATAATCTACAACATTATTAAGGGGTAAAGGCTGGTTAACCTGTCATTCTGAAGGAGCCCTTCGGCTTCGCTCAGGGTAAACTACGCGACTGAAGAATCTCGGGGTAGAGACTGCCATGACTAAAATTAGCCTGGTACGCACGAAAGACAGGGCCGATGGCACCCGCCGGGCTATTGATTTATTGAAGATAAATCCTGTAAAAGGCAAAAGCATTGTCCTGAAGCCTAACTTCAATACCGCCGATCCCGCCCCGGGTTCCACCCACAACGATACCCTGCGCGCGCTGGTTCTGAAGCTTAAGAAGATGGGTGCCGGGCCGATTACCCTGGCGGAACGCAGCGGACCGGGTGATACCACCGCCAATATCATGGAGAAAAAAGGCGTCCCGGCCATGGCCCGGGAACTCGGCTTCGATATTCTCAACCTCCAGGAAATGGACCGGGATGGCTGGGTGCAGGTGACACCCGAGAGCAGCCACTGGAAGGACGGCTTCCTCTTTCCGAAAATCTACCGGGAGGCGGAGTCCGTCGTGCTGACCTGCTGTCTCAAGACCCACCAGTTCGGCGGCCACTTCACCATGGCGTTGAAATGCGCCGTGGGCATGGTGCCGCCCGGCCTGCGTGATCCCGGCGGCTACCAGTACATGAGCGATCTTCACAGCTCACCCTACCAGCGGCAGATGATCGCCGAGATCAACACCGCCTATGCGCCGGACCTGGTCGTCATGGACGGTGTCGAGGCATTCGTCGACGGCGGGCCACATATCGGCAAGCGCGCTAACGCGGATGTCATCTTGGGAGGGACCGACCGCATCGCCAACGACGCCGTGGGCGTGGCGATATTGCGTCTGCTGGGAACGATCCCCGAGGTAACCAAAGGAAAAATTTTCGAGCAGGACCAGATTAAACGTGCCGCCGAACTTGGCCTGGGCGTTACCTCCGCCGACCAGATAGAAATCATCACCGACGATCAAGAAAGTGAAGATTTTGCCGTTAAGGTGCGTGAGGTGCTGAGGGGGGGATAAATATTGTATCCCCTCCCCTGGCGGGAGAGTACCAAGATGAGGGGGTTGTAGCAAGGCGAATCGGCTTTCCGGCCCCACCTCGCCGTCTGGATTCCCGCTTTCGCGGGAATGACATATTTAATGAGGGTCCCAATGGGACGTTAGCCTCCATATAATTTCTTCTACCTCTCCTTCATTCTGCCTCGTAAGGAGAGGTGGACACAGGGGGGTGAGGTTAGCCCATTTTGCCATCTGGCCGGGCTTTGAGCTACAATAGGCTGAAATGCTCGCCAAAGTCAGGACCGGCGCCGTCGTCGGGCTGGACGGGGCCATGGTCGAGGTGGAGGTGGATATCTCGTCCGGCCTGCCCAATTTCTTCATCGTCGGCCTGCCGGACGCCGCCGTCTCGGAAGCTAAAGAGCGGGTTCGCGCCGCCATCCGTAACTCCGGCGGTTCCTTCCCGATGAAGCGCATCGTCGTCAACCTGGCCCCGGCCGACCTAAAAAAGGCCGGCCCGGCCTACGACCTGCCCATTGCCGTCGGCATTCTCCTCAGCTCCGAGCAGGTCAGCGCCGACCTCTCCGGCACCATGCTCCTCGGCGAGCTTTCCCTCGATGGTAGCCTGCGTCATACCAATGGCGTTATGCCCCTGGTGGCCCTCGCCCACGATGAGGGCATACCTGCTGCTATCGTACCGGAGGCCGACGCCCGCGAGGCCTCCCTGGTCGAAGGTATGCGAATCATTCCGATAGCCTCGTTATCCCAGCTTATCAGCTACCTTCGTGGCGATATCCCGGCCCCGGAGCCGACCATCGCTGATCGTCCAGCCGATACTACACAGCTATCGGTTGCCACCGATCTGGCCGATATCAAGGGCCAGGAGCACGTCAAACGCGCTTTGGAAGTAGCTGCCGCAGGAGGGCATAACACCGTCATGTGCGGGCCGCCCGGCAGCGGCAAGACCCTCCTGGCCCGTGCCCTGCCCTCCATCCTGCCTCCCATGACCACCGAAGAGGCTCTGGAAGTCACCCGCATCTACAGCATCAGCGGGCTCCTGCCTTCGGATACGCCGATGATACGTCAGCGGCCCTTCCGTGCCCCGCACTATACAATCTCTAATGCCGGGCTGGTGGGCGGCGGTAACTTCCCAAGGCCCGGTGAAATCAGCCTCAGCCACCGCGGCGTCCTCTTCCTTGATGAACTCCCTGAGTTCGGTCACTCACTCTTGGAGGTGTTGCGCCAGCCCCTGGAAGATAAGGTTGTTACCATTAGCCGCGCTCAGGG
>DAOULX010000069.1:0-14697 GCA_034414775.1 Dehalococcoidales bacterium | reverse complement strand
TGGCGCGCCTGGAGGGATTCGAACCCACGACACCCGGTTCCGAAGACCGGTGCTCTGTCCGCTGAGCTACAGGCGCCCGGTTACGCTAAATTATACCCGATATCATTGAGAATGACCATCGGTACATTTGTTTATTTTCGTCCCTTTGCCTATACTAGGAACAAATTTTCTTTTTGGGAGGCCGCTATGGACTATACCAGCTTCATGGAACTGATCAAACACCGGCGTACCATCCGCCGCTTCAGGCCAGACCCCGTTCCCGATGAAGACATAGAGAAGATAATCGAAGCGGCGCGCTGGGCGCCGTCCGGCTACAATATGCAGCCCTGGGACTTTGTTGTCGTCCGGGACAGGAAGCTCCGGGAGACTATATCCGGGTGGATACACGACTATCACCGGCTCATCATGAAGACGGAGAGTGCCCGTGAGGCCTGGCAACGCGTCCCCCGCCGTCCTTCACATGACCCGGAAATGGACTACAGGATCGCCCCGGTCTATATCCTTGTCCTCGGCGATACCCGAACGCTAAAGGGACTCCCCACGGCCATACGTTATGACGCCGAACGGCGGCAGGCCATACATACCTCCAGCCTGGCCAACGCCTACCTCTATATGACACTGGCGGCAGATACCCTGGGTCTGGCCACGGAATGGACGTCCTCCATAGCAACGGCCTATCCCCACTGCTTGACGAAAGACCTCCTGGGCATCCCGCCGGAGCTGGAAATTTATGATATGATGGTGGTGGGCTACCCGGCCTATAAGCTTACCTCGAAGAAGCTGATGCGTGACGGGGATAAAATGGTCCACAACGACCGCTGCGTTCCGGGCAGCTTCCGCACCGATGAGGAGGTCAATGACTTCATCCGGCGGGCCAGGATCTGGACAACGGCCAATCACCGCCGGGGGGTGGATAAGAAAATGGGGTGAGTGGAGGGATTCGAACCCTCGATCTTCAGGGCCACAACCTGACGCCTTAGACCAACTGGGCTACACTCACCACGGAAGCCAGTACAATTATAGCCGAAAGGCCGGCCCCGTTCAATCGACCTGCTATTTATCGGGGACCTTGAGGACGCCGTCCACTTCCTCGATGTCGAACCACCACTTAAATTTGCCATCGGCCTTCTTGTAACCAAAGGCATCGTCCATCTTCACCATAAAGCCGTCGAGGAACGGGGCGTGTTTGACGAGCCACCTGATTATATCGTGAGTCCGGCCCGGCGGCTTGTTCCACGGACAAACGACGAAGGAATCATGAAGGCAACTATCGAGCCTGGGGAGGGCTTCGTCGACGGTGAAGTGGCGGAGCCAGAGCTCGTTATAGGCCGGCGCTGGCGAATAGTATTCTTTTTTACGCACGCTTATATTGATTTTAGCACGGGTGGTAAAAAAGAAAAAAGTAGTCAGGTCTGGTGGGGAGCGACACGATCAGACTCTATTCGAACTGCTTGAAGATGAGCACCGAGTTGTGCCCCCCAAAGCCGAAGGAATTGGCCATGACCGTTCGCGCGTTGATTTTACGGGGCTTGTTGGGCACATAGTCGAGGTCGCATTCGGGGTCGGGGTTGGTGAGGTTTATTGTCGGGGGAGCCATACCCTGATTCATGGCCAGCACGGTGATGACCGCCTCGACGCTACCGGAGGCCCCCAGGAGATGACCGATCATCGATTTCACGGCAGATATGGGTATCTCTTTAGCCCGGTCGCCGAACACCTTCTTGATGACATTGGTCTCGGTAACATCGTTAAGTACGGTGGCTGTTCCGTGGGCCTTGATGTAGTCGATCTCATCTGGAGAGATGGCGGCCCGTTCCAGGGCCTGAAGGATCGCCCGGGTGGCGCCTTCGCCTCCCGGTGAAGGACGGGTCAGATGGAACGAGTCGCTGGTATTGCTGTAGCCGATAATCTCGGCCAGGATGGGGGCGCCGCGACTTACGGCGTGTTCGGCATCCTCGAGGACCATCATGCCGGCCCCTTCTCCCAGAGCGAAACCGTCCCTGCCGGCGTCGAAAGGCCGGCAGGCGGCTTTTGGTTCGTCGTTCCGCTTGGAAAGCGCGCCGATATTACCGAAGGCGGCCAGCGCCAGGGGCACGACCGGTGCTTCCGTACCGCCAGCGATTATCACCGGCGTGATTCCCTGGCGGATCATCTCATAGGCCTGGCCGATAGCGTCGCTGCCGCTGGAGCACGCCGATGAAGGTGCGTAGTTGACGCCCCTGGTACCGAGTGTCAGAGATACCTGGACGGAAGCGGCGTCGCCGCTCATTGTCGGGGCCAGTATCGGGCTTACTCGCCGCGGGCCGGACGCGCTCAATACCTGCTGTTGTTCGCAGACCGAAAGCAGGCCACAGACGCTGTTGCCGACGACCACACCGGTGTGATCGGAGAGGCCGTTGTTGACATTTAATCTAGCGGCTCCCACCGCCTCAAGGCTGGCGGCCACGGCGAACTGGGTGAAACGGTCCATGTGCCTGGCCTGCTTGCGGTCGACGTAGGCACCGATGTCGAAATCCTTGGCTTCGGCGGCGAAGGTGGTCTCGAAACCGGAGGCGTCGAAACTAGAGATATAGTCAATCCCCGGTTTTCCGGCCATAAGGGACGTCCACAGGCTCGGGATATCGAGCCCGATGGCGCAAACAGCCCCCAGGCCGGTGATGACTACTCTTTTTTGATCATACATCAGGCAACCCCGACCGATCGGATATTATTCATTAGACTAAATATAATTATACCAGCCATGTCAAGTACACTCCAAAAAATGACTAAAAGTATAGTATCCTTTCGGTCTATTTTCATTATAAATTAACTTAACGTATGCAACAATACAGTTAGCGAGTATTATTCGGTTGGTACCATAGGCCCGGTATTAAGGTACCGTTCTTGTTGCTCTAAGCTCATTAGTGCTAAAATCTAAACGGAGGCCGTATTCATGCCATCAGATGCCATCATCGTCAAAGGTGCCCGGGAGCACAACCTGAAAAACATTGATGTTGTCATACCCCGCGACAAGCTGGTGGTCATTACCGGGGTGTCCGGCTCCGGGAAGAGCTCCCTGGCCTTCGATACCGTCTACGCCGAAGGACAGCGCCGCTACGTGGAGTCCCTTTCTGCCTACGCCAGGCAGTTCCTGGGAAGGATGGAGAAGCCGGAGGTGGACTATATCGAGGGATTGAGCCCGGCGGTCTCCATCGACCAGAAAGGCCCCAGCAAGAATCCCCGCTCCACCGTCGGTACGGTTACCGAGATCTACGATTACCTCCGCCTTCTCTTCGCCCGCGTAGGCCATCCTCACTGCCCCATCTGCCGGCGGGAAATCACCATGCAGACCGTGCAGCAGATCGTCGATGCCGTCCAGAAACTACCGGAAGGCAGCCGGATCATGGTACTGGCGCCTCTCGTACGCGACCGCAAGGGGGAGTACCAGGCCCTTTTCGATGACCTACGCAAGTCCGGTTATGCCCGGGCCCGGGTGGACGGGGAGGTTCACGACCTATCGGAAGACATACCGCTGGACAAATTCAAGAAGCACTCCATCGAGGCGGTCGTTGACCGGCTGGTGATAGGCCAGGGCAGCGCCGACGAAGGGCGCAGCCGCATCGCCGATTCCGTGGAAACGGCTCTTAAGGTTGGCTCGGGGATCGTGTTGGTGTCCATTATCGACGGGGATGAGCTGCTTTTTTCCGAGCATTTCGCCTGCGTCAACTGCGGCGTTAGCCTGGGGGAAATCGCCCCCCGCACTTTTAGCTTCAACAGTCCCCACGGCGCCTGCCCGGAGTGCACCGGCCTCGGCTTCAAACAGGAGCTAGACCCCGACCTGATAATACCCAATAAAAAGCTGTCCATTAACCAGGGCGCCATCCACCCCTACCGGGGACACACCTGGTATTATTACTTTCTGGGCAACACCGCCCGACGCCACGGTTTTTCTCTGGATACGCCGGTAGAGGACCTCACCGAAGAGCAGCTGGATCTGGTTCTCTACGGGGAAGACAGGGAAACACGACGCTACCGCAATCGCTTCGGGCACGTCCGCGAATCCCACAATGGGCTGGAAGGCGTCATCCCCCGGTTGAAAAGACTGTATCGTGATACGGAATCCGAGTACTCCCGGCAGGGCATCGAGCGGTACATGGTGCTCCGGCCGTGCCAGGTCTGCGAAGGAAAGCGCCTCAAACCGGAGTCCCTGGCGGTTACCATCGGGGAGAAGAACATCATGGATGTCAGCGTCATGTCGGTGACGCAAGCGCTGGGCTGGGTGGATGAAATCGAGGAGAAAGTCCTGACCGAGCGCGAAAACATGATCGCCCAACAGATACTAAAGGAAATCAGGACCCGGCTGGGCTTCCTCAAGGATGTAGGGCTGGACTATCTCAGCACGGACCGCGCCTCGATGACGCTGAGCGGGGGAGAGGCGCAGCGCATCCGCCTGGCCACGCAGATAGGCAGCGGGTTGATGGGAGTGCTCTACGTCTGCGACGAGCCGACCGTCGGCCTGCATCCCGCTGACGATTATAGATTGATTCAAACGATGCAGCGGCTGCGCGATCTGGGCAATACTATCCTGGTGGTCGAGCATGATGAGGCCATGATGCGGGCCGCTGACCACATCATCGATATGGGGCCCGGCGCCGGCGAGCACGGTGGCTGGATTGTGGCCACCGGTACGCTGGATGACATCATAAAAAGCCCGGATTCACTTACCGGACAGTACCTCGGCGGCGTAAAGGAAATCCTCCTGCCGGAGAAACGGCGTCCCGGCAATGGCCGCGAACTTACCATAAAAGGGGCGCGGCAGAACAACCTGAAAAACATCGATGTGCCGATACCGCTGGGAGAGTTCGTCTGTGTCAGCGGCGTCTCCGGCAGCGGCAAAAGCACCTTGATAGACGAAATCCTCTACCACAAGCTGGCCCAGATATTCTATCGTGCTAAAGAGCGAGCCGGCGAATGTGATGAAATCGTCGGCGTCGAACATATCGATAAGGTCATCAACATCGACCAGTCGCCGATTGGTCGGACGCCACGGAGCAATCCGGCCACCTACACCGGCCTGTTCACACCCGTCCGCGAGCTCTTCGCCACGGTGCCGGAGGCCCGTCTGCGCGGCTACGGGCCGGGGCGGTTCTCCTTCAACGTCAAGGGCGGCCGTTGCGAGGCTTGCCGCGGTGAGGGCTACATCGAAATCGAGATGCAGTTCCTGCCGGACGTCACCGTGCCCTGTGAGGTCTGCAAAGGGGCGCGCTACAATCGCGAGGCGCTGGAGATAAAGTTCAAGGGCCAGAGCATCGCCGAAGTGCTGGACATGACCGTCTCCCAGGCGCTGGAGTTCTTCGACCACTTCCCGCGCATCAAGAACAAGCTGGAGACCCTCAATGACGTCGGCCTGGGCTATATCCACCTGGGGCAGCCGGCCCCGACCCTCTCCGGCGGCGAGGCGCAGCGGGTCAAGCTGGCTACCGAGCTTTCCAAGCGCTCGACGGGGAGCACGCTGTATATCCTCGATGAGCCGACCACCGGCCTGTCCTTCGAGGACGTGGCAGCGCTGCTGGGGGTGCTGCAACGGCTGGTGGACGCCGGCAACACGGTGGTCGTCATCGAGCACCACCTGGACGTGATGAAGAACGCCGACCATATTATTGATTTGGGGCCGGGGGCGGGGGATAAAGGCGGCTACGTGATAGCTACCGGCACGCCGGAGGAAATCGCCGGGGTGGAGGACTCCCAGACGGGGCAGTATTTAAAACGGGTACTTAAAGTGGGGGTGGGCAGGTAAAGATGAATGGATTTAATGGTCTCTATTTTCCTGGAGAATCATGGGACTGTACTGTAGAAGACTCAGTATTAAAAAAATGCTTATTATATTTTGATAAAACTTACGCCATCATTCCGGAAATCTTTGCTTCTGATTGGCAAGATATTCAGCCCGTTGATGAAGCTAATGGTTTAGTCAAGATAGTAAGGCCTATAAAAGAACAAATGATACGTGAGGCGCAAAAAAAGGAACTCAATATTGAATCAAAGCATGAGTTAGCTAGGTATTTTAGAATAACAAAATTTATGGATAAGATAGATATATTAAGAAAAGAAAATATCATTGAAATACTAAATCCAAGAGAAAATTTGCTTAAACCACCTTATTGGGAAGAACCTTCGCGGTATCCTTGGATGCATGTTAACGAAAAATATAATTCAATTCTCGCTAGTGGAATAGATGTTAAAGAGTTAAATAATTACAGCCCATTCATACTTTATGGAAGTATTTTATGCGATTTAAAAAACACAGAATTTAGGAAGATAACACACAAACTCGGACATGATAGAATCATCCTATATAAAGGACAAGCTTAGCAAAATTGGCTTCATCAATTAGGTCATGAATCGGGATTTAAGGAAGATGAGTGGGTGCACTTCCCCTCAGCAATTTTATATTATGGATTTCCAGGAACGGTTTCAACCACAATGTGGGCAGCTTTCGTCATTAATCATGTATTGACTACGGCGCGAAGACATGATCTAATTCCAATTACTCCCAACGTTGTTTTCTATGAACTCCTTCAACTAAAATTGAAATACCTAGACACATTAAAGGTACAAAAAGAAAACGAAGTATTGTATTTCAATCACCCAGAATATAAAGCTAATTTTTCTTCGTTTTCTTTAGCAATGTGCTTATTACCGGATTTTGAGATGTCAAGTTTTGATGATGTGCTTGAAATTAGGAATGCTTTAAAAGATGAATTAGTCGCTTTTAGGCATGAAATATTTAGTTTAGGTGAATTTATTAAAGTATCTACGTGGAGTGAGGAATTCTTACCACAGATTAATTATATCAAGGAACACAAAATAGAACCTGTTATTAATGATTTACAGAACAAATTAAAAAATAATAAAAGACGCATAGTGAGAGACGCATTGAAGATGAGCACATCTTCGGGATTATCTTTAGTGGCAGGAATATGGTCCGGAATGCCAATAATATTAGTTATGGCGGTGGCCGCTGGTTTAATAACTTTAGGAACTGCTTTGCAGTATCATTTTGAACGTGAGAAGATATATCAATCAAATAGCCTATCTTTTCTTCTAGGACTACAGTAATGCGGAATAAATAGCTAATCCTGAAAATTTTCTTGCTTGTAATTCCTCTATAGATGCTAATAACTCAAAATCCCTCTACTGTCTCCCTTTTGCAAAGGGAGATGATGGTCAAGCTAGACCGGTTCCCCCTTTGATAAAGGGGGAATACAAGGGGGATTCCAGGTACCCCCCAAAATCCCTCTCCTGTCTCCCTTTTTCAAAGGGAGATGATGGTCAAGCAAGACCGGTTCCCCCTTTCATAAAGGGGGAATACAAGGGGGATTTTGGTTCCAGGGAATCACCGCCAAGAGGGGCAGTGTGGTGTGCGATTCCTTACTGCCCGAACATCCCCATCATGTTCTTCGGCAGCTTGCCGCGCACGCCCATCTTCATCAGCTTCTGCATCTGCTGGAACTGGTTGAGGAGCCGGTTGACATCATGCGTGCCGGTGCCGCTGCCTTTGGCGATGCGCCGCCGCCGGCTCCCCCCGATGATGGCCGGATTCTTCCGTTCCTGGGGCGTCATCGAGAGGACGATGGCCTCAACCTTCTTTAGCTGCTCCTCCTGGGTGCCGTCCGGCAGGCGGCTGGCCAGCTTGGAGATCCCCGGCAGCATATCCGCTATCTGGGCGATCGGCCCCATCTTGCGTATGGCCTTGAGCTGCTCCAGGAAGTCCTCCAGGTCGAAGCCGGACTTCTTTATCTTCTGCTGAAGCTCCAGTGCCTTCTTCTCGTCGAAGGTCTTTTCCGCTTTCTCGATGAAGGTCAGGACATCGCCCATGCCCAGGATAAGCGAGGCCAGCCGGTCCGGGTAGAATGCTTCGAGGGCGTCCGCCTTCTCCCCGACGCCGATGAACTTGATAGGAACGCCGCTGACCCAGCGTATCGACAGGGCGGCCCCGCCCCGCGCGTCCCCGTCCATCTTGGTCAGGATGAGGCCGGTCACGTTTACCCGCCCGTGGAACTCCTCCGCCACGCGCACGGCGTCCTGGCCGGTCATGGCGTCCACCACCAGCAGCACCTCGTCCGGCTGGAGCGCCTTCTTGACCTGCTCCAGCTCGACCATCATCTCCTCATCGATGTGGAGACGGCCGGCCGTATCAACGATGACGTGTGTCGCCGCCGCTTTCCGGGCTTCGGACAGACCGTGGTCGGCGATTTTCGGGCTGGGTGTCTTCGGGTCTTCGCTGAAAACCGGCACATCGAGCTGTTTGCCGAGCGTCACCAGCTGCTCGATGGCGGCGGGGCGGCGGTTATCGGCGGCCACCAGCCAGGGTTTCTGGCCGCTGTGCTTCAGGTGCAGGGCCAGCTTGGCGGCGGTGGTGGTCTTACCGCTGCCCTGGAGACCCGCCATCATGATAACTGCCGGGGGTTTCTTCGCTGCGGCTAAACGGCTGCCCTGCCCGTCCCCGAGGGTCCTGATGAGCTCCTCGTTGACGATTTTAATCATCTGCTGGGCCGGAGTCAGGCTTTCCAGCACCTCTTTACCCAGGGAGCGTTCCTTGACGCGGCCGGTGAAGTCCTTGACGACCTTGAAGTTAACGTCCGCCTCGAGCAGGGCCAGCCGGACCTGGCGCAAGGCCTCGTCGATGTCTTTCTCGGTCAGCTTGCCGCGGTTTCCCAGCAGGCGGAAGACGTTGCCAAGCTTTTCACTGAGGACTTCGAACATACGTTATTATTCTAGAATCCAGCACCGGCAAACGTCAACACCGCAATATCAAGCCGTCAAAAATTGTGCTATAATAGCGCCAATCAATATGGGAGGTAAAGATGGCTGGCCGAAAATATGAAAAGTATATCCTGACCGAACTCAAGCTCCCCGAACACGTTCAATACAGGGAAGAAGAATATAACTCCCGGGCGACGCGTGTCCTCTGGCTGGAAGACGAGATTATGAAAGGGGCCTCCAGCGTCATCGTTTCCTGGTACTGGAAGGCCACCGACTATGAGGGATCGCCTTCCCACGTCCATGATTTTGATGAAATAATAGGTTTCATCGGCAACGACCCGCAGAACGTCAATGATCTGGGCGGGGAAGTGGAGTTCTGGTTGGAAGACGAAAAGTACCTGCTCACGCAAAGCTGCCTTATCTTTGCTCCCGCCGGACTGAGACACTGTCCGCTCCGGGTAACCAAAGTCGAGCGTCCGTTCCTGTTTCTCGCCTTCTCACTTACCACCAAGTATGTCAAAGACGGCATCATCAAGGCAGCAACTTGAAACGTAATTTAAATCTATAAAAACAGAGAGAGATACAGTCATGAGCGAACTTAAAACGTCCAAATACGTCATCACCGAACTTCAGGAGCCCGAATCCAATAAGAAAAAAGCCGCCGAGTATGCCAAGTTCGCCAAACGCATCCTCTGGCTGGACGAAGATGTCGTTCCGGGGGCATTCCACATGAACACCGCCTGGTATCTGAATACGAACACCGTCGAGCTGAAGGCCCATACCCACGAGACCGACGAAATCATCGGTTTCTTTGGCAGTAATCCCGACGATCCCTACGACCTCGGTGGGGAGGTCGAGATCTGGCTGGAGGACGACAAGCATGTCATCAATCGAACCGCGATGATATTCGTCCCGGCGGGAATGAGACACTGCCCCCTCATCCTGAAGCGCGTCGACCGGCCCATCTTTCACTTCACTACCGTGACCGGCGGCCGGTATGATAAACTCGAAAAGTGGCACACTCCCTAAAAAGTAACGTTACCAACTTGATGCTTGATATATTACTAACAGGTGATTTACTCAGGCGCGCACTGGGTCTAAACTGAAAATAGACCGACAGCGGTATAAATAAAAGCGGTGGAAGATTAAAAATGAGAGTACTTTTCAGTCTGCTGCTCGTCCTGGGAGGCATTTGCGGGATGGTCGTATTCTTTCTGAGTGACATCACCGTCAGCTCTTCGGTAACTCTTTTGAACGGGATGAACCTCTCCACCATCGGTGCCGGTTTTTCCATCGTCATTTTTATAAACGGCGTCTACGACCTGTTTTCAACCTCAAGCTGACCGGCCTGACCGCTGATTTTCTCGTTATTCAACCGCCTCTCGGAAATCAATCGGGGAAAATGGTCCCACCTGTCCCCACCTATCCCGTTATGTTAAAATGGGGACAGAATGATCCCTGTCAAGCTGAAGCTACGCAACTTCATGTGCTACCGGGATAACGTCCCGACGCTGGAGTTTACCGGCATTCATCTTGCCTGCCTCTCCGGCGATAACGGTAACGGCAAGTCCGCCATCGTCGACGCGATAACCTGGGCGCTCTGGGGCAAGGCTCGCGCCGGTAGCGATGATGAGCTCATCCACACTTCACGGAATGAAATGGAGGTTGAGTTCGATTTCACCATCGGAGCGCAGCTTTACCGCATCGTACGCAAGCGGTCGCGCCCCAAAAAGCGCTCCGGTGCCGGTATGCCTTCACTGGAGTTCCAGGTCAGCGACGGCGACGGCTTCCGCCCGCTTACCGGCAATACCATCGCCCTTACACAGCAGAAAATCGTCGAGACGTTACACATGGACTACGATACCTTCATAAACAGCGCCTATCTCCGCCAGGGACATGATGATGAGTTCACCCGCCAGCCGCCCGGCAAGCGTAAAGAAGTACTGGGCAACATCCTGGGGCTTTCTCAATACGATGAGCTCGAAGACCGGGCCAGGACGCTCGCCAGAGAGCACGAAGCAGAGGTTGACCGTCTGGAGATTACAATCAGGGAGATGGATACCGAGCTCGCCCTGAGGCCTGATTATGAAGATGAACTCGGGCAGGCCCAGGAGACCCTCGACCGGTTCGAAGTGGTCTGTAAAGAAAAGGAAACCGCTTTAAACGAACTACGCCGTGAAGCCGAGGCGTTAGAGGCCCGGCAGGCCCAGGCTGACGAGCTTGAAGCCCGGCTCGCGTCTGGAGCTCGTGACCTCCAGCGCTGGGAAGAGCAAGCCGCCCGGCATCTGGCTCGGATCGTAGAATACCAGGAAGTCATCGGGCGGCGTGATGAAATCAAGGCCGGTTACGACCGCTTCGGCGAGGCCAAGAAGCTGAATGATGAGCTTGACCGCCGGTTCCGGCAGTCGGTTAGCCTGGAAAGGCAGAAGACCCAGCTTGAACGGAAAATTGATGAAGCGCGAAACGAGCTGTTGAAAAACCATGCCCTGGTCCAGCATGACATCACGACTCTGGAGGATAACATCAAGAAATTACCTGAACTGAAGAGCCACCTCGGGCAAGTCCAGGCGCAGCTATCGAAGCTGGCGGAATCCGAGACGGCGGTGAAGCAGCAAGAAGAAGCCGCCCGGGATGCTCTTCAGCGAATCACCTACGTTGAAGCCGAAATAACACGGCTCGAACGGGAAATCGCCGAGTTGACAGAGAAACTCGATCTTATCGCCTCGCACCTGGAATCTCAAACCGAAGCCACCTGCCCGCTCTGCGAGAGGGAGTTGACCCGCGAGGGACTGGAACTGATACGGTCCAAGTATACCCGTGAAAAAGGGGAGAAATTGAATTCGCTGGAATCTAACCGGATTGAACTATCGCGACAGCAGGAGGAACACGATACCCGGCAGCAGGAGGCCACCCAACTCGAAACCGGCCTGGACCAGGAAAGAACCCGGCTCCAGGGGCAGGCAAGCGTCCTGATCCGAGATATCGGCGAAATCGAAAAAGACGAGGCAAAGCTGGCGAGCTTGAGGGAAACCCTGAGCGGCATCGAGCAGGGATTAACCGGGAGGGAGTTTGCCGTCACCGAGCAGGCCGCCCTGGCGTCCGTCGAGGCGGAGATAAACACTCTGGAATATGACACCGGTAAACATGATGAGGCGCGGCGACAACTCGAACAACTGGCTGGATTCGAGAAGAACAAGAACAGCCTCGATGAGGCGGAGAGGTCAATCCAGGCGGAGCAGGAAGCGGCTGCCCGGGCCGAAAGTTCCGCCCGGGAAATACGCGCCAACCTGGAACTGGAGAGCCGGAAGAAAGAGGACTTGAGCGCCGGACTGGCCCGCCTGCCGGAACTCCGCCACGAACTGGCGACCGCTGAAGCCGAGTGCAGCCGACTGGCTGAGGAACGCTCCCAGGCCCAGGAAGCCCTCGGAAATGTCAAGGCCCGCCTCCAGCGCCTGGCTGACCTGGAAGTGAATAAAAAAGGGAAGGAAGAGTGGCGGGCCAGGGCGACTGCCGAGGAGTCCATTTATCGTGAGCTGGCGCGGGCGTTCGGGAAGGCGGGCATCCAGGCCCTGCTCATCGAGATGGCGCTGCCGGAAATTGAATCCGAGGCCAACCGGCTGCTGGCCCGCATGACTGATAACCGCATGCACGTTAAGTTCGAGACACAGAAGGAGACCAAGAAGGGCACCGTCCAGGAAACTCTTGATATCACTATCGCTGACGAGCTGGGCACCCGCAGTTACGAGATGTTCAGCGGCGGCGAAGCCTTTCGTATCAACTTCGCTATCCGCATTGCGCTTTCGCGGCTGCTGGCCAGACGGGCCGGGGCGCCGCTACCTACTTTAATTGTTGACGAGGGCTTTGGCACGCAGGACAGCACCGGCTTGGAGAAGCTGAAAGAGGCGATAACTTCGATACAGGATGATTTCGACAAAATACTGGTGATTACCCATCTGGAGGACCTGAAGGATGCCTTCCCGGTGCGTATCGACGTGGTGAAGACGCCGGAAGGCTCGACGATAAACGTGAACTGATTGTCATTCTGAGGGAGCGCAGCGACCGTGAGAATCTCGTGTCTCCTGGTAAATACCACCCCCTTGAACTGAGATCCTTCGCTTCGCTCAGGATGACATTAGAAACTATAGCCCCAAATCCTCCGCGATCCCCTGCATGGCTTCCAACCCGATGGCGATAAACTCGTCCAGCTCCAGCCCGATATCGGCACAGCGAGCGATGTTCTCCCGGTTGGCCCCGGCGGCGAATCCCTTCTCCTTGAATCGTTTCCTGACTGACTTCGCTTCCAGGTTGGCGATTTTCCTGTCCGGTCGTACTAGCACCGCCGCCGTTATCAATCCGGTCAGGGGGTCGGTGCAGAAAAGGGCCTTTTCCATGAGCGTCGAGGGGGCGACACCGTGGGTCTCGTTATGGGTGAGGATAGCGTTGGCAATAGCGTCGCTGGCGCCGAGGTCGCGGGCCAGGTCAGCTCCGAGCTTACTATGGACACTCATATCACCGGAGGTAAGCTCTACATCGATATCGTGCAACAAACCGGTCAGCCCCCACTCAGCCTCGTTCTCCCCGAACTTCCTGGCCAGAGCCCGCATGATGGCCTCAGTGGCCAGCATGTGCTTTATGAGGTTTTGGTTTTCGACGTTCTCTCTGATAGACTCCAGGGCTTCATGGCGGTCCATTTTTTTCTCCATTGTAAATATACAACACAACGTGCCGGCAGACAACTGGTTGCCTTTCCGTGAGTATATCTTTTACACTAAATAAAGAGGCCAAGTTTCAGGGTCTTGAACGGCTCGATAGTAGTTTAAAAACATCTCTTTTCACAGCGTTTCCGGTCATGAAGGTTCCATGTTTGTGATACTTTTCCTGAAAGAAGAACTCGATGGCTTATTCCGATTCCTGAAACGGAACGGGAGTGAGACTACGATCATAGTCTCCGCCACCCTTTTTCTCACACTGGAGAAATACCATCCCATCTGGAACGAATGGTTCAGTAACTTTCTGTATTATGCCGTCTTCCCCATACTAATAATCCTAATCATGCGTAAAAATCCCCTGGATTTCGGGATTAGGTTGGGCAGTCACAGGATATGGGGTCTATACGTGTTAATAATCTGCCTGGCGGCGGCGGTAATACTATATGTATTTTCTTTCGAAACCTCTTTGCATACCTACTATCGCATTGATGATTTCAGGTTTATCGTTTATTTCCTTACGAGTTGTGTGAGCCTGTCCGCCTCAGAGTTTATTTACCGGGGCTTTCTTTTGTTCGGGCTCAAAGAGAAATTCCGGGAAGGAAGCATTCTACTACAGATGATTCCTTTTGTCCTGCTTCACCTTGGGAAGCCGGAATTGGAAACCTTGAGCACCGTTTTTACCGGCATATTATTCGGTTACGTTGCTTTCCGGGGCAAATCTTACTGGCCGGCCTTTATCATCCACTTGTTTATTAACGTCTTTTTTGTAACCCTGATCAATTACAGGTATCCGTGAAGGCTTTCCCGCCAGACTCCCAGTCCTCCGAATGCCACGAGGCTTTAGATACCCTGTGACGGCAGCAGCGAGCGGGCGCGGTTGACCTGCTCGATGAACATATCCGGGTGGAGCGGCGAGAAAACGACATCCATTCCGTTCCGGCGGGTAATTTCGACGATGGACGCCAGCGAAGTAACGAAGCGGACACCTCCGTAGAAAAACCCGCGGATTTTAGGGGCCGGCCCGATGGTCTTAATGTCCCTCAGTGGAATGTTCCAGGCGAAAGGACTGCCGAGTACGATGTGTACCCGGTCCTCGAAAACCTGGTAACGGCGGGGCAAGATGATAGGTGGTCCCCATTATTAGGACAGGTTAGGGATTAAATTAAGGTGGAATCCCGCCCTGGTTGACGATGGGGATTGTACCACACCTCCATTGATAGGTTCCATTGGTTCATGGACCTCA
>DAOULX010000068.1:0-8307 GCA_034414775.1 Dehalococcoidales bacterium | reverse complement strand
GCGTACCTCCATATCAGCCGCCGCCTTTGAGCGGTCGTACGGAGGATAACGACGGGACATCGCCAGTGGCCGTGACTCGTCAACCGGGCGATTAAAGGGTTCTTGCTCCAGGGCGTGGATGGAACTGAAATAGATAAGCCGGCGGACGCCGGTACGCCAGCAAGCCTCGACAACGTTCCGGGTACCGGCAACATTAATTTCCTCAAGCCGGGTCCAGTCTCTCATGGAAAGGGATATACATGCGGCCAGATGATAGACGACTTCAGCCCCCTCAAAAGCCCGGCACAACGAGTCGACATCGCAGATGTTACCCGGCACTGTTTCAGTATTTAATCCTTCGAGTGCCCGTTGGCTAACATGGACCAGGCAACGCGTCGGGCGGCCCTGCTCGATAAGGCTGCGGACCAGGCTGGCGCCGACATGGCCGCTGGCGCCGGTTATCACGACCGTCATTGCAGGGTATTATAGCACAGGAATTCTCTTAATAGCTATTTACGTTCTCGTATTCAAGGAGGGTTGGGGGCTATCCATCCTTTTAAGCACGATAACCACTGCCATTGACGCCAGTCCGGCCAGGCCGCCAGCAAAGAAAGCCCAGTCATAACTCTGGGTGATGTCATAAAGTTTCCCGGCCATCCAGGGGCCCAGGGCTCCACCGATATTTGTCACAAATACGCACAAACCCACCAATGTGGCCAGGTCGCGGATGCCGAAGTACCGGCTGATATAGAGTGGTATCTGGGGAATTTCGCCGCCGTAGGGCAGCCCGAAGGCCACGGTAAACAGGTAAAAAGACCAGAGCGGCCGGCTGAAAATAACGATGATGAAAGATATTACCAGCAAGAGACTCGTTAGTATCAGCGTGTTGTGGATACCGATTTTATCCGCGCCGATGCCACTAGAGAGCCTCCCCCCGATACTTACCGCCCCGATTATACTGATAAAGGTAGCCGCCACCAGGGGGTCAATGCCCAGATCGGTAGCGTGGTTTACCAGGTGCGTCATGATGATCTGGACGCTGAAAAAGAAAAACGCAAAAGCTAATAGTATCAAAATCATCCGGGGATCTTTTATAGCCGCGCCAAGTCCTTTTTCAACCGGCAACTCCAAAGGGACCTTCATTTTCTCGTCGTTATAAGATTGTGGGGCGGGAAGCAGCAGCAAAGCCGCGACCACTAATAAGACCCCGGCGGTGATGCCTGATATTAGGAATGCACCGTTCCAATTGAGAGCGTTGACCAGCCGCTCGTTCCCGGGGACGATCAGCAGCGTCCCCAACCCGGAACCGGTAGCGGCTATGCCCATCGCCAGGCCGCGTTTTGCCGTGAATCAGCGGGAAACTACAGCTGTCCCGATACCGAAGGCACCGCTCAGGCCGATCGCCTCCACCACCGCGTAAGTGATAAAAAGCTGCCAGAGCGTCTGGGTGTAACTGGAGAGGACCAGACCGGCCCCGACCATGAAGCCACAGAAGACCATCATCTTTCGGGCACCGTAGCGGTCCGCCAGCCAGCCCATACCAATAGCCGCGGTGCCACGGATAATCAGTGACGCCGAAAAAATCAGAGAAGCCGTAGCCCGGTCCAGGCTGAAATATTCGGCCAAAGGCTTGAAAAAGACGCTAAAGGAAAACATCAGGCCATAGGACACGCCGATGATGACGGAAACAGCGCCAACGATGACCCAGCCGTAGGAAAAACTACTTCTTCGGGTAGGCCTCACAGTCAGGAACCGTCCGTGATTATCTTGACCAGCACGTTGCGGTTCCTCGGCCCGTCGAACTCGGCGAAGAAAAGTCCCTGCCAGGTACCCAGAACAAGATGGCCATCCTCGATAGGTAACACTTGTGAAGTACCCACCAGGGTAGCTTTGATATGGGCCGGGGAATTACCCTCAAGATGGCGGTATACTTTATTTTGAGGAATCATTTCATCCAGCTGCGCCTCAATATCGACGGCCACGCTGGGATCGGCGTGCTCGTTGACTATTACTCCGGCCGTGGTATGGGGCACGAAGACATAGCAGACACCGCTTCGGACGCCGCTTTCCCGGACAATGTCGGCTACTTTATGGGTAATCTCCTGGAACTCAACCCGCGAATTTGTTTTAACGCTTATCTTGTGGATCAAGGACACCCCTTTTCCGTAATTCTAGTATATCCTACACCCTGCTGACTTGGCCTGGCAATATCTCCCAGCTTGACCCCGAAGCTGAAACAGGTTAAACTATAGATGGAGAACTAGATATGCCTATATACGAATACCTCTGCCCCGAATGCAATTCAAAGTTCGAGGAGCTGCGGCCACTGAGCCAGGCGGACCAACCTTGCGAATGTCCGCAGTGCCATCGCCCCGCCACACGCAAAATGTCCGTTTTCTCGGCCTTCAGCGCCAGCATGGGTGGCGTCCCCAAGACCGTGCCCGGAGCCGGTAGCTCGTGTTCCGGGTGCAGTTCCGGCAGTTGTAGTACCTGCTCTTCCTGATATAGCCGTTCGGTAAAGTTATGCCAGTTTCTCGCAGAACCGGCATCGCCAACCTGCCCCTCCATTATGGGAAAGCGCCACGTTGGCTTTTCCAGCGGATGGTGCCGTTAGCCCGCGAAATTACCATCGCCATTGTCTCTGAATTCGGCCCGGAAGAGATGCTCCGCCGCCTTTCCCATCCCTACTGGTTCCAGGCTTTCGGCTGTGTCCTCGGCTTCGACTGGCATTCCAGCGGCGTTACCACCACCCTCTGTGGCGCCCTCAAGGAAGGCATCAAGGGCATCGAGCGAGACCTGGGGCTGTTTGTCGCCGGGGGAAAAGGTAAGACCTCGCGGCAAACTCCTTCGGAGTTGGAAAGCTGGGGCGACAAAATATCCCTGGACCCGGCGCCGCTCGTCTACGCCAGCCGCATGTCCGCCAAGGTGGACTCATCCTGCATCCAGGACGGCTACCAGATTTATCAACACACCTTTGTTTTTACCTCGAAAGGAGCCTGGTCGGTTGTGCAACAGGGTATGAACGAGGCCAACCGCTACGCCCGCCGCTACCACTGGCTGGGCGAGACCGTTGCCGATTTTGTCAACGAACCGCATTCGGCTATTCTTTCAGAAAGCGCGTCAATAGCTTTGGACCTTACTGCCGGGGAGAGCGCCCCGGCGCGGACGACCATCAATGATATTGCCACTGAAGAGCCGCCGGAGAAGGTATTGGCCGACCTCCGGCGATTGAAAACACTGGACCTGCCGGCACGACACGCCATTTTTACATCTGATCTGCACCCTGATAGTCTGAAGAAGATAATCTTGAGCGCCTACGAACGCCAGCCGGAGGACTTTGAACGGCTGCTGGGCCTGCCGGGGGTCGGCCCGCGGACTATTCGCGCCCTGAGCCTGATTTCCGAGCTTGTCTATGGAGTTCCCCCCAGCTACCGGGATCCTGCCCGTTACAGCTTCGCCCACGGCGGCAAGGACGGCGTTCCTTACGCAGTGGACAGGAAGACCTATGACCAGAGCATCGAGCTGCTTTCCAGAGCAATCAATAAGTCAAGACTCGGCCTGAGTGAAAAGCAGCAAGCCTTCCAGAGGCTGGGACGCCTGGCGCAAAGATAACTCTTTTGACACCCCGGCATTAAAGCTGATAATCTTTACTCGTAATTGCTTTGAGCCAGGAGGCCGCCCATAACGACCCCGGCACCGGCAGAATCGACCAGTTTAACCAAACGTATCTCTTTTCGCTGGACGTATATCGTCGTGCCGGCCGCAATTTTACTGGTCTCAGTCATCCTGGCAGCTATCTTTTATCGACTCTTGCCGGAGCAGGTCGCCTATCATTTCAGCGATGGCCAGCCGGACCGCTGGCTCGGCCGGACTGTCTTTACCACCTGGACGCTTGTCGGCCAGGCCGTTCTCACCCTGGGGTCTCTCGTTTTCGTCAGGTTGGTCCTTCTGGGCACGCGTTACATGACCGTTGAAAATGCCGCATTGCAAAGGCTGTTGCCCGTCATGGGCAACATGGTCGCCCTGCCTCAAATTATTATCCTCTTTGCAATACTGGATGTTTTTCTTTACAATTTGTATCAAATCAAGTTGATACCCCTCTTGATTTTCGCTTTGATTGTCCTGGTGCTGGGCGGCGCCGCCCTGGGTGTTTTCTTTTTCCGGGCCGCCCGGCAGGCGAGCGTTCTATATCAATAGCCATGCGGGAGTAATTCGATGTCGGATAGCAAGTCAGACAAGTTGACGATGGAAAAGCTGGTGTCGCTGTGCCAGAGGCGCGGTTTCATCTTCCCCAGCAGCGATATCTACGGCGGATTGTCCGGCTGCTGGGACTACGGACCGATCGGTACGGAACTCAAGCGGAACATCAGGGAAGCGTGGTGGCGCTCCGTCGTCCGGGATAGGGACTACATGATCGGGCTGGAAACCAGTATCCTGATGAACACCAGCGTCTGGGAAGCCAGCGGCCACATTGAGAGGATGGTGGACCCGCTCGTCGAGTGCAAGAACTGCCACCAGCGCTGGCGGGCCGACGAACTGACCGAAAATAAGTGCCCCGCCTGCGGCGGCGAGCTAACCGAGCAGCGTTTGTTCAATGTCATGTTCAAGACGCATATCGGGCCGGTGGAAGAGGACGCCAACGTCGTTTACATGCGGCCGGAAACGGCCCAGGGTATGTTCGTTAATTTCAACAACGTCGTCAACACCAGCCGCAAGCGCCTGCCGTTCGGTATCGCTCAGATCGGCAAGGCATTCCGCAATGAGATAACCACCGGGAACTTTATCTTTCGCAGCCGTGAATTCGAGCAGATGGAGATCGAGTTCTTCGTCAAGCCCGGCACTGATGACGAATGGTTCGAGTACTGGGTGACGGAACGGCTGAACTGGTACACCGACCTCGGCCTCAAGAAAGAGCATCTTAAGCTGGACGAGCATTCGCCGGACAAGCTCGCCCACTACGCCCGTTGCTGCACCGACATCACCTACCTCTTTCCCCACGGCTGGGCGGAGCTTGAGGGAATCGCCAACCGTACCGACTACGACCTGAAGCGGCACTCGGAAGCCAGCGGCAAGGTGCTGGACTATTATGACGATGAGACGAAGGAGCACATCGTCCCTTACGTTATCGAGCCTTCGGCCGGTGTGGACCGCTCCGTGCTGGCTTTTCTCTGCGACGCCTACGACGAAGAGCCGGACAAAGACGAAATACGGGTGCTGTTCCACTTTCATCCGGACCTGGCGCCTATCAAGGTGGCCGTGCTACCCTTGAGCCGGAAAGAAAATGTCGCCGAGTTGGCTAAGGATGTCCACAAGGAATTACGTCCTTATTTCATGACCCAGTATGACGACACTCAAAGCATCGGGCGCCGCTACCGCCGCCAGGACGAGCTTGGCACTCCTTTCTGTGTTACGGTCGATTTCCAATCGCTCGAGGACAATATGGCCACTATCCGCGAACGTGACTCCATGAACCAGATTCGCGTCTCCATATCGGCGCTGCCGGCCACCCTTCAGGCCAAGCTGACAGGTGAAGACCTCTTTGTCCTGCCGGAGGGCGGGCAGATATGGAAAGTGGAGAAGAAAGAATAGTGTTGGTCTTTTGCTTATCAAATTCCGGCGATGGTAAAAACAGCCATGAAATATAAAGCCGTCATTTTCGACCTTTTCGGGACGCTGATAGACAATTTCTCTATTACTGAATACCAAAAAACCCTACATGAGATAGCGTCCGTCCTCAAAGTCCCTGAAGACGATTTCGGCCACGCCTGGCGTGAGTCTTTCCCGAAACGTGTCAGCGGCGCCCATAAGACACTCCAGGAAAGTATCGAATATATCGGCCAACTGCTCGGCGTCCTTTTCTCAAAGGAGCAGATAGAGCGGGCGGCCGACCTACGGCTGGAATTCACCCTTCGTTCTTTCGTACCACGCCCGGATGCCGTTTCAACGCTGATGAAGTTGAGAAATCTGGGCTACAAGACGGCCCTTATCAGTGATTGCTCCCAGGAAATTCCGGCGATCTGGAATAAAACACCTTTTGCCAGCCTCTTTAACAGAACCATATTTTCCTGCGTGGCCGGTATGAAAAAACCGGACCGGCGTATTTACCTCATGGCATCAGACGGTCTCGGTGTCTCCCCGAAGGATTGCCTGTACATCGGAGACGGCTCAAGCCGAGAGCTTACCGGCGCCCGTGCCGTGGGCATGCACCCGGTCATGATCCGTGATCCTAGTGAGACAGTCGATACCCACTTCATCGATAGAGAAGAAGGCTGGGATGGCCCGACAATCTCTTTCCTGAGAGAAGTCCTGGAACTGACTGAGTAACTTTAAGCAGTACTTACAGCAATTAAGGACACACCAACAAGATTATAAAAGGCGTGCATCAGGACGGTACTCCACAATGAACCGGTCTGATAGCGCACGTAGCCCAGCACAATCCCGAAGATAAAAATCGCCCCCAGGGAATACAGGTTATTACCGACATGCAGGCCGGTCCAGATCAGCGATGTAAGTAGAATAGCGCCGGCGAGACCGATCCGGGAGTGCCGGAATCCCTCGAAAAGGAAGCCCCGGGCGAACGGCTCTTCAAAAATCGGGGCGAAAACGACTACCACAATCCAGAACAGGGCTGGCCACACTGAAGTCTGGTAGGCCTCGACAAGAATATTCGTCTCGTCTTCCGGGATATTCAGTAAATTGGCAACGACGGACACCAGCACCAGGTAAACGCTGGTGATCAGCAGGAGGAGCAGCACAACTTTCCACCCCACCCTCTTCAAACCCAGATATTCCCCGATACTCTTCCCGTTTCTAACCTTGATAATAGCGAGTATTAGCGCGGTACCAATAGAGTAGCTGCCGATCCCCGCTACGGCGATCGTTAGACCCAGGTTAGCCATAATAAGGTCCATCAACTCTTCTATATTGAACATAGATTCCGGCTGACCAAACGCCAGCGCCACGGCGATAACGACCACGATAAACGCCATCACCGCGAATAACGCGAGCAACATCACCGCCCCGAATCCCAAGGTAGCCCAGGGTCCCCAGATACTTTTTTCGGGAATTGGTTGAGGGGTAATTTCGTATGCGTTCGCAGGCTGTTGCTCCACGGCTTCATCTTAAACGATGCCGTGGGTACAGTTCAACTGATACTGGCGGAATGAATATTATGTAAACATTGCCCTCATAATGCCCGCAGGTTATAATTTTACCGTAGGATAAGATAAATGAAAATCGTCCATTTTTCAGACCTGCACCTCGGTGTTGAGAACTACGGGCACATCGATCCGGCCACCGGATTATCATCCCGTTTGGTAGATTTCCTGGCCGCCTTCGACCAGCTCGTGGAATACGCCCTGGAGAACCGTGTCGACTTGGTCCTGTTCTGCGGTGACGCCTACAAGACTCGTGAGCCTACCCAGACGCAGCAGCGCGAGTTCGCCCGGCGAATCGACCGCCTGTCCCGGGCCGATATACCGGTCTTTCTCCTTATCGGCAACCACGATATGCCCAACGCCGTCGGGCGGGCCACGGCCACCGAGATATTCGATACTCTCTCGGTGAAAAATGTCTACGTGGCTAATCGGCCGGAAATCTACAAGATAGCCACCGCTGGCGGGACCGTGCAGATAGCCTCCTTACCCTGGCTGCGACGCAGCGCCCTGCTCAGCCGGGAAGACGCCCGTAACCTCTCCCTGGAAGAAGTCAATCAAAAGCTCCAGCAAACGCTGGCGGACGTCATCGGCTCGATGGCTGCCAAACTCGATACGTCGCTGCCGGCTATACTGGCGGCCCACGTCTGGGTGACCGGCGCCAAAGCCGGTTCGGAGAGCATGATGACCATCGGGCAAGAGCATACGCTGCTGCTGAGCAATATTGCCAATCCCGCCTTCGATTACGTTGCCCTGGGTCACATTCACAAACACCAGGTATTGGCCGAGAATCCGCCGGTTGTCTATGCCGGCAGCCTGGAGCGTGTCGACTTCGGTGAGGAGAACGATGAGAAAGGCTTTTACGCGGTGGAAATACAGCCTTCCCCTCAAAAAGACCGGCGTTCGGTCACTTACCGCTTCCAGCCCGTTGCCGCCCGCCGTTTTCTCACCATCGATGTCAGCGCTGACCCGGATGACCTTGACGTTACCACGAGCGTGCTGCGTTCCATCGAAAGACATGCGGAGGATATCAAAGAATCTGTTGTCCGCCTGCGTATCGAGATGCCGGAAGCGATGGAAGGGCAGTTCCGTGATAGCGAAATCCGGGAAGCCTTGAAATCTGCCTATTACTCTACGGTGGCCAGAGAAGTGCAGCGTGAGATACGTCTGAGAG
>DAOULX010000067.1:0-27428 GCA_034414775.1 Dehalococcoidales bacterium | reverse complement strand
CGGAAAAAGTCGTCCTCGCGGGTGGTTTACGTCTGCCGGGAGTGCGGCTGGCCCGTTAGTGAATACCTCATCCCCTGGCCCCCTCTCCATTGCCTTCATGTCATTGCGAGGAGCGAAGCGACGTTGGAATCTCGTCGGTTTGGATTGCAGCCTCACCCCTTGGCCCCCTCTAATAGGAGAATGTTATATCAATTTGCAGAGTTATTTCTAAATTCCTACTTCTATCTAACGTAATTCTCACTAAAATCAAACTTTATGCTGTTATTAATAAATTTAGAAATATTTATGTCATTTTTATGGATTTGCTTGACAATGGGGTGTATAATGCTCTTAAAATAAAAAGGTGGGAGGCGGTACTTATTTACCAGACCAAAGGTCATCCAAGTAAAAATCTGATTGACAAGAGTTTATCATTTTCATATACTACGAGGGTAGTTATGTGACTTGACCATCAAAGTCACATGATTTTTTCTTAGGAAGAGGGGGTAGAGATGACAATATCATATAGTCCGTTACCCCAGCGGATACTCAAAGCTCACATTCAAACTACAGGTAACTACGAGTGGGTTCGGGAACACTGGGACGAGATTCGCGCACAATATAGTGAGCAATTTGTTGCTGTGGCCGGCTGTAAGGTGGTATACAGTGCCGAAAAATATTCAGACATCTTGCAATATTTACAGAAACACCGTAACCAACCGGATCTAATTGCGGTACGTCTACGGCCAGATGCTCGGGTACTTCTGCTCTAGGTTTAGTTAATGTGCAGAGGTCTATATAACGCAGGTCAGCCGTGCCAATTATTCATAGAGGCTATAGTAGGTATAGGCTCACCGGCACCCAATAATGCCCGTACAATCCGATTTTTGATAGATACTGGTGCTACGTGCACATTGATATCGGCAACAGACGCAGTACGTTTGGGACTTACCTACAATAGTCGGGGTTACCCGCTTCAAAATGGCCGAAAGCTTAGCGCTGCAGGGAATGCATCGGGTGTAGGAGGAGGGCTACGGATTTTCCACTAACCCCAAGTCTTTATAACATTAGTTAGTCATGATTCAAACGGAGATGAGCGTCATACTGAATATATGGATGAATTATTAGTGGCAGGGTTGAAATATCAGTATCAAAGCCTCGTCGGTATGGATTTATTAAAACGTTTTAAATTACTGGTTAATTCTGAGTCGTTAATCGTGGATTTGATTAGAATCCCGGTTAGAGGTACAAGTTATTTTATTCAACATGCCTAATACCTTATAAGATATATTCTTTTAAGCGTAGATTGTATTTCAATCAACCCCCTTGCGCCTCTTGCTAAAATCCCGTAAACTCATTCCATGAGCAGGCAGGAAAAGTCGTCCTCGCGGGTGGTTTATGTCTGCCGGGAGTGCGGCCGGGAGAGCCCCAAGTGGCTGGGGCGCTGTCCGGACTGCCAGGCGTGGAACAGCTTCTCCGAGATGACCGTCCAGGCCACCGTGGCGGCCTCACGTTCGGCCGGTCCCCTCTCCCCGCCCCAGGAGCTCTCCGGGGTAGTTATCGAGGCAGCGGACAGGCGGCCGCTGCCCCTGGCGGAGTTCAGCCGCGTCCTCGGGGGCGGGCTGGTGGCGGGGTCCCTCGTTCTCATCAGCGGCGACCCCGGCATCGGCAAGTCCACGCTGCTGCTCCAGGCGGCCGCCTCATTGGCCAATAAACACAGCCACGTCGTCTACGTCACCGGCGAGGAGACCGTCCACCAGATCAAGCTCCGCGCCGAGCGCCTCGGCCTGGACGGACGGGGACTCTTCATCCTCGCCGAGACGGATCTCCAGGCCGTCCTGGAACAGGCGGAGGCACTATCGCCCTCACTTCTGGTCGTCGATTCCATCCAGACCGTCTATTTCCCGGGCACGGAGCCGGCCCCGGGCAGCATCGTCCAGGTGCGGGAGTGCACCATGCGGCTGATGCAGTGGGCCAAGCAGCACGGCGTGCCCGCCTTTATCTCCGGGCACGTCACCAAGGAAGGCGCTATCGCCGGCCCGCGCGTCCTGGAGCACATCGTCGATGTCGTCCTTTACCTGGAAGGCGAGCCTTTCAGCGCCTACCGCCTGCTCCGCTGCGTCAAGAACCGCTTCGGCTCGACCAACGAGGTGGGCGTTTTCGAGATGAAACAGAGCGGCCTGGTCGAGGTGGAGAACCCATCGCGGGCCTTCCTTTCCCAGCGTGGCGCCGGGGCGGTCGGCTCGGCGGTGGTACCGGTTATCGAGGGGAGCCGGCCTCTGCTGGTGGAAATCCAGGCCCTGACGACGACTACCGCTTTCGGGATGCCGCGGCGCACCGCCAACGGCATCGATTTCAACCGGCTGCTGCTGGTGACGGCGGTGCTGACCAAATGGGCCGGCCTGCGGCTGGGCAACCAGGACATAATGGTGAATGTTACCGGGGGTTTGCGCGTCGGCGAGCCGGCGGCTGACCTGGGCGCGGCCCTGGCCATTGCCTCCAGCTTCCGGGACGCTGGGGTTGCCCCGGAGACGGCCTGCGTCGGGGAGGTGGGGCTGAGCGGGGAGCTCCGGGCCGCCGCCCAACTGGAGCGTCGCCTTGGTGAGGTCGACCGGCTGGGCTTCAAGCGCTGCATCGTCCCGAAGGCAGGCTCTAAGGTCCACGTACCGAACGGTATTGAGCTTATCCCGGTGGGCACATTACGGGAAGCGATAAATGTGGGGGTGGTGGGGAAACCAGGTCCGGGTCGTGGATAGACAAGCTATCTCTCCCTCCTTTAAACGGGGGAGGAAAAGATAAATATCGACTAATTGACAAATATTGTTATAATTACAAAAGAAGGTGAACCATGAGCATGGATATGTTCGAGCAGCAGGCCGGGCAACTGGAGGGCCAGACCGCCCCCCTCGCCACCCGCATGCGCCCCAACACTCTCCAGGCGTTCGTCGGACAGGACCATATCATCGGCAAGGGGCGCATCCTCCGCCGCGCTATCGAGTCCGACCGCATCTTCTCGATGATCCTCTGGGGGCCGCCCGGCTCCGGCAAGACCACCCTGGCCTATATCATCGCCAACAGTACCGGGGCCTTCTTCGCCCCGGTCAGCGCCGTCTCCGCCAGCGTCAATGACCTGCGCAAGATAATCCAGCAGGCCGCCGAGCGCCGCAAGGTGCACATGCAGAAGACCATCCTTTTCATCGACGAGATACATCGTTTTAACAAGACCCAGCAGGACGCCGTGCTGCCCTTCGTCGAGGACGGGGCTGTTATCCTCATCGGCGCCACAACGGAGAATCCATCCTTCGAGGTCACCTCCCCCCTCCTTTCCCGTACCCGTGTCCTGCCCCTCAAGCCCCTCACCGAGGACGAGATACAGATGCTGCTCCTACGGGCCCTCAAAGACAAGTTCCAGGGCATCGGTGAGCTTAATGCCGAGCTCTCGGCGGACGGCATGAGCCACCTCATCGCCATGTCCAACCACGACGCGCGCGTGGCCCTCAACACCCTGGAGACAGCGGCCTTGAACACACCGCCGGATAACGACGGTAAGCGTTACATCGCCCTTTCGGTTATCGAGGATGCCCTGCAAAGACGGGCGGTCCTTTACGACCGGGCCGGAGAACAGCACTACGACCTTATTTCGGCGCTGCACAAATCGATGCGGGACTCGGACCCGGACGCTTCACTTTATTGGTTGACCGTTATGCTCGAGGCCGGGGAAGACCCCCTCTACATCGCTCGGCGTCTGGTGCGTTTTGCCTCGGAAGATGTTGGCCTGGCCGACCCTCAGGCGCTCGTCCTGGCCATGGCGGCCCAGCAGGCGGTCCACTTTATCGGTATGCCCGAGGGCAACCTGGCCCTGGCCGAGGCGGCCGTCTATCTGGCCACCGCTCCCAAAAGCAACTCCCTCGACGAGGCCTATAACAGGGTTCGCTCCGAGATTAAGAAAGGCTCGTCTGACCAGGTGCCGATGAACCTGCGTAATCCGGTTACGCCGCTGATGAAAGAGGTGGGCTACGGCGAGGATTACAAATATGCCCATGACTACCCCGAACACTTCGTCGAGCAGCAGCACCTGCCGGACTCGCTCAAGGGGAAGCAGTTTTACAAACCCGGCCAGTTCGGCTACGAAAAACAGATATTCGAACGTCTCCAGGGCTGGTGGCAGCGCCGGAGCCAGGCACCCCTTGAGCCGCCGGAGCCGGAGGAACCGCAAACCCCGGATGAGCCGGATGACGGTGAATAGCCGCCGGGCTCACCGGCCGGCTCAGAAAATGATCCGCAGCAGCCAGGAGAAGAGATAGCCCAGCGCCCCACAGATGGGGAACGTCAATATCCAGGCGGCCACGATGTTGCCGGCGATACCCCACCGCACCGCCGAGAAACGCGTCGTCGAACCCACCCCCATGACGGCCGCGCTGATGCAGTGCGTCGTGCTGACCGGTATGCCGAAGTGAGATGCAATCTCGACGACCGTAGCTGCGGAAGATGTCGCCGCGAAACCGTGTATCTGGCGCAGCGTGGTCATCCTCAGTCCCAGCGTCCGGATGACACGCCAGCCGCCTATCGCCGTACCGGTGCTGATGGCCACTGCCGAGACGACGATTATCCACCAGGTGTCCCCGTTCAGGAGTGAAAGCCGGTCCCAGAGCGTGGGGTCCTGATAGAAAATCACCAGGGCCATGGTGATGACTCCTATCGGCATCTGGCCGTCGTTCTTGCCGTGGCTGTAGGCCATAAAAGCGGCTGAGGCTATCTGGAGATTGCCGAAAAGCGACCCGACGGAAGCTGGTGAAGTCCGGTGAAAGACCCAGTAGAGTATGTGCATCAGGATATAACCGCCGGCAAAGCCCAGCGCCGGCGCGATAAACACCGCCGCTACAATTTTTACCATGACGCTCCAGACCACGGCGTCCACGCCGGAGACGGCTATTCCCGCCGCCGCCAGCCCGGCGATGAACCCGTGGTGAAGGCTTATCGGCAGGCCCAGGTAGGTGGCCGCGGTACCCCAGATGATAATGGCGACCAGCGCCGCGATGACCGTGGCGAAGGAAATCACCTCCGGCACCAGGATGCCCTTGCCGATGGTGTGGGCGACCGCCAGGCCGGTGGCCGCCCCGGCGAAGTTCATCACGGCTGCTATCGAGATGGCGTTGCGCGGGGAAATCGCTCGCGTCCCGATGGCCGTGGCGATGGCGTTCGCCGCGTCGTTGAAGCCGTTGACCATGCCGAAGCCGATTGCCAGGACGATAATGACGATGAGGACGGCCAGGGATGTATCAGGCATGCTTCAAGGCTACCCCTTCAAGGACGTTGGCCACATCCTCGCAGCGGTCCGTAGCGCTTTCCATATGTTCGTAGATTTCACGCCACTTGATAAGCTCGGCGATATTTTCGGTATCATCGAAGAGCTCCGCTATAGCTGATCGATAGACACGATCGGCCATATTTTCGAGCCGGTTGATCTCGACACATCCGTCGAGGATTATTTTGACCTGCGAACGTTTGCGCAAAGCGGAAACGGCTTTCTTCACCTCTATAACGGCATTGATGATGATGTCCGCCAGCTGCTTCGCCCTTTCGGTCGGGTTTTTAATCTTGTAGATAAACATGGCGTCCGCCGCGGCATGGATGAAGTCGATAATATCGTCCAATGTATGGGCCAACAGAGCTATGTCCTCGCGGTCGAAGGGGGTGATAAAAGTGCGGTGCAAGAGTGAAATGACCTGATGGGTGATGTTATCCCCGTAGTGTTCCAATTCGGTGATTTCCGCAACCCGACTATCAACGAACTGCCAATCGTCCATGAGTTCTTTGAGGGCTCCGGCGGCTTTCTCGGTATTGGCGGCGCTTTCCTCAAACAGGTCGAAGAACTTGTTCTCCCTGGGAACGAACGGAAGCCTAACCATAGTAGTACTCCTTTACTGAGATTTGACGATTTACATACGGAAGGCTTTGAGATTACAGGGCACCACCATTCTGAAGACCCATCGAGCCTGCTGGATTGCCGGACAAACAGTGGTTGGTTCACCTGGTGCGGGATTAAAAAACATCAATCATTCAGAGTTTATTAAAGAGGCCATACTATTGTCAAGAAAATTGCCTTTATTCCTCCCACGGATACTTTACGAATCCGCAGCAAAGGACTATAATATATTGTCGGATTGCTAGTTCTTCTACCGGGGGTGAAGTTTGGGCGTTTTATGCATCGTTGCCGTAGAGAAGGGGGCGGGTAAGACCGCCTTATGCGCCGGCATTGCTAGGAACCTCGTGGACGGGGGCAAGAAGGTAGGCTACCTCAAGCCGCCCGTCGCCGAAAACGGCTCGGACCACGATGTCATCTTCATGCAACAAGTCCTGGAAACAAAAGAGACGCTAAGTGCCGAGGACGTCGTCAAGGGCAGAGACGTTGTCCTTGTTGAGGCCGGTCTCGGGGCTAGCCCCACCGATCAGTTAAGCCTGGATACCTATAGTGCTGCCCGGCAGATGAAGGCCAAAGCCATTGCCGTGGAAGCCTATTCCGGCGGGGAATCCGGGTATAACGACACCTATAGGGGATTCGGTGCCGACCTCCTTGGCGTCATCGTGAACAAAGTCCCGGAGAGTCAGTTGAAAAACGTTAAAGAAGAAGCCGAAAAGCAGTTTGCCGCCGCCGGCGTCAAGCTACTGGGGGTGATTCCGGAAAACCGTCAATTACTCGCCATTACCGTGGGCGATTTAGCCGGGCGCATCCAGGGAAAGATACTCAATAGCGAAGAGAAGTCCGGAGACCTGGTGGAGGAGTACCTGTTGGGGGCGATGGTCGTTGGCTCGGCCATTCCCTACTTCAGTCGCAAGAAGAACAAGGCGGTAATTGTCCACCAGGACCGCCCGGACATGCAGCTCGCCGCCCTGGAAACACCCACCCGCTGCCTTGTCCTCAGCGGCAGCCAGGAGCCCCCTGTCTATAACGTGCGGCAGATTGCGGAGTCGCGGGGCGTCCCCATTATTTCAACCGGTACCGGTACCAATGAGATCATTGCCAGCATCGAAGATTCGTTGCTTGGAGCAAGAATAAATCAGGTCCAGAAGCTGGACAGGCTCGCCGAACTGGTGAGGCAGAACCTGGACTTACAGGCGGTTGTATAGCCGGCTGGGTTATTTTCCGGCGCCCTCCATGTCATTCTGAGGGAGCCTAACGACCGAAGAATCACGGGGCGGGGTGGAGGAAATGCAAGAACCGGTGCTAGATGAGCACCAAATATAATAATGCTTTCCGGCGTGAAAGGGGAATCTTTAAAAATTAGTTGATGGGCCCTTCCACGGAAGGGCGGTTTTACTCGGTTTTTCGGTCCCAACAAAGGGGGACCGGGAAGATTCCTGGGGTGGTATTTTAACTCTGGGATTTTTTATTTGGTTGACCGCTGGCAAAGGCCGGCGGGGCGTTAGTTACTCGCCCAAACGGGGAGCGCCGGGCGAGAATACACCCAAAGGAGGGCAGGTGATTGAATGCACTAGGAAGACATCTGCTGGTCGAACTCCAGGATTGTGAAAAGGAGGCACTGAACAACCTGAGCTTTCTCCGGGAGGTCATGCTGGATGCCGCCGTAGCCTGCGGCGCCGTTATCCTCGGCGATTCTTTCCACCGATTCAGTCCCCAGGGAGTGAGTGGCGTGGTGGTCATCGCTGAGTCTCACCTCTCCATCCATACCTGGCCGGAATATGCCTACGCCGCCGTTGACATCTTCACCTGTGGCACCACCGTCGAGCCGCGTAAGGCGGCCGAGGTCCTCGTTGAGAAGCTCGGGTCTAAGAATCCGTCCCTGACCGAAGTACAGAGGGGGATTTTAGTAACCGTGTAAGACACGGGCATAGTTATGGATACCGACCCTGATAAATGGTTTACCGACGTAGTTGATAAGGACTTCAGGCAGCTGCACCGCCTCGAGGCCGTGCTCTATTCCGGGAGAACACGGTACCAGGACGTCCAGATTATTCGCGCCGCCAAGTTCGGCCTGTGCCTGGCGCTGGACGGAAAGATACAGTCCACCGAGCGGGACGAGTTTATCTATCACGAAGGCCTGGTACAGCCGGCGATGCTGGCCCATCCTCGACCGGAGACGGTGTTCATCTCCGGGGGCGGCGAAGGAGCCACGCTTCGGGAAGCCCTGCGGCACCCTACGGTCAAAAAGGCCGTTATGGTCGAAATCGACGCGGAAGTTACTGATGTCAGCCGGCGGTATCTCCCGGAGCACAGCCGCGGCGCCTTTGAAGACCCCCGCACCGAGTTGCATCATGCCGATGCCCGGGCTTATTTAGAGAAGTCCCGTGATAAATACGACATGGTAATAATAGATCTTCCCGATCCCTTGGAAGAGGGTCCGGCTTACCGGCTCTTCACCGAGGAGTTTTACCGCACCGTCAGCGACCGGCTGACGCCGGATGGAATCATCGCCGTCCAGGCGGGTTCCGCCGCTTTAACGGAGTTGCTCAATCTTTCCGTTGTTAATAACACGCTGAGAAGCGTTTTTCCTATCGTGACCGTCGGCGCCACGCACATGCCGTGCTTCGGGGCACCCTGGGGTTTCTGCTTCGCTTCACAGAAACGTGATCCCGCCCAGTTCACCCCGGCCGAGGTCGATAAACTGATTGCCGCCAGGGGCCTGGCCGGCCTGAAATTCTACGATGGCTTGACCCACCTCGGCATGTTCTCCTTGCCCCGGTATGTCCGGGATGCCCTGGCCAGCCAGCAGCGCGTTATCACGGATGCTAATCCTCTCTACCTGTACGCAGACTGATCCCTCAATAAAAACGGGCCGGTAAGGCAGCTAACGGTCTCTTCCGCTTGACGCTACTCTCACCAGCCTGTTTTATTTTCGAATGGACCTGTCTCTACCGGTTGGCCCTTATTTTATTGAAGCACTCGCTACAATATACCGGGCGGCCTTCTCTGGGCTCGAAGGGGACCTCCGTATCCTTGCCGCACTCGGCGCAGACCGCCGGGAACATCTGCCTTGTCCGCATACCGCTCGTTCCGTACCGCTCGGCCTTTCGTGCCTGGCGGCAGGTGGGGCACCGTTTCGGTTCGTTGGTATAACCCTTGGACTGGAAGAATTCCTGCTCGGCGGCGCTGAACGTGAAACTGGTGCCGCAATCGGCACACTGGAGCGCCTTGTCCTCAAAACTCACGGATGACCTCCTTTCTTCGTTTAGTTGGTCAGTGCTAAGGTCATCCGCAAACGGGCCGAGGTAAAGATATGAACGGCTTATGATAACCTATGCTGAGAACCACCAGAGGCTATTATACATTGAGCCTGGTCAATTTGCAATAGTGCTTTAGCATTATTTTTACGGCATTATTAAGTATTGACCCGCTTGCACCTGATAACGAAGACCATTCCCGCCGCCAGGAGTTCCAGCATCCCCTGGGCCAGGAAAAACCGGAAGTAGCTGCCGGTAAGGGTATAGGTCAATCCACCGGCGTAAGCCCCGATGGCCATACCCACCGTGTGGCAGGATATCGTGACGCCAATTATCGTGCCCATGCGCAGGTCCCCGAAATAGTCCGCCACGCACCCTGAAGCCAACGGCGAGGTGGTAAACCAGCCGAAGCCGAAAAGCACCATGGCCAGGTAGAGCATCCAGAGTGAGCTGCCACCTAGGACGATGAATACCACTGCTATAAAGAAGGACAGGCTGCGGACAGCGTGAGTCAGGGCCAGAACCCGGTTCCGCGGGTACCTGTCCGAGAAATGGCCGGTGAGCAGGACGCCGACCAGGTTGACGCCCCCTTGGACGCTGACCAGGCTGGCGGCAATCATGTCCGCGTAGCCGAAGTCCGTGGCGAAGATGACGATGTGTGTCATCATGAAACCACAGCCTATGCCGCAGATGAGTTGCGCCCCGGAAAGCAGCCAGAAAGAGCCCATTCGGGCGGCCTGGGCCAGGTTGTGGCCGGCGGTTCCCGTTATATTCACCAGAGGTAAGTCCGTTTCCCCACGGTATGCCGGTCCGACCGGGGCCGCTCTGGGAAGAGGCACGCCATCGGGGCCGGTGCCTTTATCCTCCGGTCGATTGCGTAGGATGATTGTCAGCGGTAGCACGATGATAAATGTCGCCCCGGCCCAGAACAAGAACGTCTCCCGCCAGCCCCAGGCTAGAATCAGGAACTGTGAGAGCGGCGTGAGGAGCAGCGCCCCGATGGGCATGCCGGTAGCGGCGATGCCCTGGGCTCTCCCCCGCCCTCTGACGAACCAGCGATTTATCAGCACCTGGCTCGATTGGAGGGCCTTGACCTCGTAAAGAAAGCGGCCGGTAAAGACGGACCAGAGGCCGGTCGCCAGGCCGTAAAATATACTGCTCAAGGTCTGGGTGACCAGGGATACGTAGAGCATCGCCTTCGGTCCGAAGCGGTCGATGGCCCGGCCGATGAACGGCGTGGCGACCGCAAAGAGCAGTAAGGCCAGGGTGTACATTCCGGAGAGCGTAGCCCGGTCCCATCCGAACTCATTGAGGATGGGCTTAAAAAAGATAACGACACCGACGGCATTGATTAGGAACAGCATCATCCACGAAGCGGCGACGATGTACCAGCCGTAGAAAAAGCGGGATTTGCTTTGGTCCGGCTTGGGATGACGATCTTTCAATATATTGCGTCCTCGCGGTTCGGAGCTAAAAACTTAACCAAGTATAGCAGAAACCTTACCATGGCGTGAAGCCGGATACGCCGCCGTACGGTGAAGTTCCAGCCGGAGTTCGGTGAGGCCGTTTGAACTAGCCTTTTACCGTAAATCCGGCCTCTTCCAGCTTTTAACAACCTCCGCCAGGTCGATGCCGAGTTGCCCGCAGCCCTTGGGTATCGTCATGACTCTGGCGTGAATCGTACGCATCTGCTCATTGGTCTCCCCGAGAAAACCCACCTCCGCCAGGACGGGAATGAGCTCCGGGTAAGCCTCGGTGATATCGAACAGTATGGTAACAGTAGAAGCCGGCTTTTGATACGACAAATGTCGGGATGGCACCATTTTGACACTTTACTTCTTATCATCCTATACTTTTTAGGTATGGCCGTTCCGCCACCTTTGACCGTTGAAAATACCACCCTGGTGATGATTGATTTTCAGGAGCGACTCTTCCCCGTTATGCATGAAAAGGAGAAGCTCCTGCGCAATGTGGTGAAACTTGCCCGGGGTGCTGTCGTCCTGGAAGTGCCGGTCATCGTCACGGAACAATACCCGAAAGGCCTGGGGCCGACCCTGCCGGAGATAAAGGAAGTGCTGCCGGGCATCAGGCCAATTGAAAAGGCGTGTTTTTCCTGCTGCGACGAGGAGTCCTTCGATAAGTCGCTGGAAGCGTTAGGCCACCGTCAAGTGCTGGTGGCCGGCATCGAAGCCCACATCTGCGTTTATCAGACGGCCATGGCCCTCTTGAGGGCTGGCTACCAGGTTCAGGTGGTCGGGGACACCGTATCTTCCCGGGACCCGGAGAACAAGATGGTCAGCCTTTCCAGCCTGGGCGCGGCGGGGGTCGCCATCACGACTGTGGAGATGGCGCTCTTCGAACTGCTCAGGGTAGGGCGGGGCGATAAATTCAAACAAATAAGTGAGATTGTAAAATAGTTTATGAAATCCGGTCCGATCGAATTCCAGCGTGAGGTCATACCATCACGGATACTGCGGCGTGACAGCTCCGGGGAGCTTACCGAAGCGTTCGTCACGCTGGAGTTCCGCGTCGATCCCTTAACCGGCCGTACCTGTCGCATCGTCCCGTTCAGCCTGGAGAGGATCATCCGTCCGGACCTGGACAACGTGGTTAAAAAGTCACGCGAGTTCAGCTGCCCTTTCTGCCCGCCCCTCGTCGAGCGGGTCACGCCCAGGTTTCCGCCCGACCTCATCCCCGAAGGTGAGATTCGTATCGGCCGGGCCTTTGGCTTTCCCAATCAAGGCCCTTACGATGTCTACGGGGCGGTCGTGGTCATCTCGGAGGAACACTTTACGCCGCTGACCGGCTTCACCGTTACCGACGTGCACAACGCTCTGCTGGCAGCGCAAAAATACCTCCTCAGTGTCGGCCGGGCCGATCCCGCCGCCAGGTACCAGTTCATCGCCTGGAACTATATGCCGGCCTCCGGCGGCAGCCTGGTCCACCCGCACCTCCAGAGCAATGCCGGCTATGTCCCGACGGACTACCAGAAACAGCTGCTGGAAGCGGCGGCCAGGTATTATGAGGATAAAGGGACCAACTACTGGAGCGACCTCATTGAGCAGGAAAAGAGGATAGGGGAGAGGTATATCGGCCGGACGGGCAGCGTGGAATGGTTAACGGCTTTTGCGCCCCGCGGACGCCTTTCGGACGTGCTGGCCGTATTCCCGGGCAGCACCTCTGTTACAGAATTGAGCAGGGCCGAGCTTAAAGACTTCGCTACGGGACTACTCACGGTCTTCGCTTACATGGAAGAACTCAACCTGGTCAGCTTTAACATGGCCACTTACTCCGGCTTCGATGAAAGGAGCTTCTGGACGCACGCCCGCATTACGCCCCGCAGCTCTCTTCTCTATTCGCCCGTCGAGACCAGCGACCAGTTCTATTACCAGGTCCTCCAGGACGAGAACATCTGCATCCTGCCGCCGGAGGTCGCCTGTGAAAGATTCAGGGGACGGTTTGCCGTTGATAAATCAAGAGGGAAATCCTGACACAACCTCAGCTGGCGGAAACACCACGGCGGATACCACCCAATGTCGTCGCTGCGGCGTCTGCTGCACCCTGCACCAGGCCTTCGTCAGGCCGGAAGAGATAAAGCGTATTTCGGCCTTCCTAGGGATAAGCCTCGAAGAATGGGAAAGGGAATATGCCGACTCGCGTTGGGAGTACCACGATTACAGCCTGGTGCGCCATATTAACGGTGCCTGTGCCTTTCTCACCCGCGAAGGCGGCCTGGCGGCCTGTCAGGTGCACCCCGTAAAGCCTGCCTGTTGCTCCGATTGGGTGTCTGGCCCGGACAGGAAGGAATGCCGCCGGGGGATGGGGAAGGGCTGAACCGCCGTCCTTTACGGATTCACCGGGGTTGGCTGGCCAGTGACCGGATGCGGGAAGTGGAACGGACAAATGAACTGGGACGGATAGAACGTGTCCGGCGAAGGCGTGTCCGGATTCAGTTGTGGTGGCTGGTGCTGGAAATCCTTATCACACTGCCTTTCCGGGGCGACCCGGCTTGGAGCGTTTTAACCTGCTCCCGAAGTGATTGGACGGTTGCCTCCAGTTCTTCTCTCGTCACTCGCTTTCATCCTCGGAGAGTAATAAAAGCCCGTAAGCATTATATACTAAAAGCGATATTGAAACGTAAGGCGTATATATCTACTTGTCAATGCACCTTCAATCCTTGTAATATATTCACGTATATTTGTTTTCGATTAGCCTGCGTTTAAAGGCTGGGACATTCCAGTCGGGTTATGGGGACGTTTTCCCGTTTATCCCGGCCGGGTTGACACCCTCCTGGTAGTTAACGAACATTGCGATGAAAGAGGTGCTTATGGCACCGGATGACGCCTTCTGGAACAAGAGAAAGTGCCTGGTGACCGGTGGCATGGGATTCGGCGGCTCACACCTATGCGAACAGTTGATCCAGCGCGGGGCGATAATCTATGTCCTGGACCGGTTCCGGCCCGCCAGGTCATATCTCGTTTTGACCAGGCTGGTAGATGACGTGGAGTACATATCCGGGGACGTGCGGGACCTCGAATTGCTGAAATTCTTGCTGCACCGCTACGAAATAGATACGGTATTTCACCTGGCGGCCCAACCTATCGTACCCATGAGTGTGGCTTTACCTTACGAAACCCTCTCCATAAATGTCATGGGGACTTATGCGGTACTGGAAGCAGTGCGGATATCCGAGTTCAAGCCGTCACTGGTCGTTTCCTCCAGTGGGGCTTATTACGGGACGACCTATCAGGAAGACCTTATCCTTGAAGAACAACCGCCCGAGCCGGCCGACAACATCTATGGTCCTTCCAAGATAGCCGCCGACTTCGCTGTGAGGAGCTACGCCCAGTCTTTCGGCACCAGGGCCGCGGTATGCCGTTTCATGAATACCTACGGTCCTGGCAGTACTAACTTCAGCACCATCATACCACGGGCCATTTACAAACTGATGGAAAACGAGGCCTATAACTTCGGCAGCCGGGATGATGGCACCACTATTTTTGAGTTTATGCACGTACGGGACATGGCCCAGGCTTACCTTGCCGTGGCCGAGAATATCGATCGCGTCGTTGGCGAAGCCTTTAACTACAGCGGCGGCGATCCCATAAGTATCCGGGAACTTGTGGGGCTGGTTAGTCGAATTTTCGACGGGAAGGAGCGCCAGGCTGTCTTCGAGGGCCCCCCACGGCCGGTGCCGATACGGAAGTGCCTCGATTGCCAGAAGGCCCGGGATATCCTGGGGTGGCAGGCCACCACCCCGCTAAACGTGGGACTGGAGGAGACTATTCGCTGGTACCGGTCGTACTGGCCGAGGCTGTTCAAGGGGCCGAAATAGTAGTTGGCCTCGAGCGAGACTGTCCACCGTGTGAAATATGAATAAGCTACAAAAAAGACATGCTGACTATTTGGTTTGCGCGATTTACATCCGGACGTAGTTGTGAATTCGATATCGATTGATAATAATTTCAGGCCACGAAGCCGCTGGCGTCGTCTTCTTCACTGGGAGTATACGGGGCTTGTCGTCATCGTCATCGTGACCCTGGTTTTCCATTTCATCGCTATCAACCGGCCGTCGACCATTGTCTGGGATGAGAAGTGGTACGTGGGCGACGCGCGTTCTATCATCTCCGGCGCTGGTGACCTACGACCCGAGCACCCGCCCCTCGTCAAGCTTCTTATCGTGGCGGGTGACTATATCTTCGCCGGATTCAAGGTGCCGCGGGAAGATACCGGGGCGACGACGCAGGATGACCTTGGCTCCAACCGACCGAATGATACCGTAGTAGCTGTCGACGATGTCTCACTACTTACCGTCGGGACAACACTACTGATCGATGCCGAGCAGATGTACATCCAGGGCATCGATGCCGAGGCCAACCAGATAACCGTCGAGCGGGGCGCCGGCGGTTCCACGGTGACCTCCCACACATCGGGGCAGGCGATCTACGTGTTCACCGATGGGGCTTTTGGCTGGCGTTTCTTTTCGATAATCTTCGGGACGCTGGGTATTATTCTCATCTATTTTATCTGCCGCCGGCTCAACTTCTCCTGGAGGGCCAGTATGCTGGTCACGTTCCTGTTTGCCTTCGAAAATATGACATTCCTTCACTCCGGTCTGGCGCTGTTGGATACTTTCATGGTGACCTTTATGCTGGCGTCTGTGCTGCTTTACCTCGATAACAGATATCTTCTGGCGGGGATATTCATAGCCCTGAGCGCGGAATGTAAGCTCTCCGGCAGTTTAATAATCATCGCGCTCTTTTTACACTGGATTATTTACCGCAGGGATGACTGGACACGGTTAGCCGTTCTGCTTATCACGTCGGCGGTGTCCTTCGTGGTATTTCTAGCGGTATTCGACTTTTTCATTCAGGGCAGCTTTCAAAATCCCGTCACCAGAATCTATGAAATGCTCAATAGCACCGCTATCAACAAGTTTTCCGATCCCAAATTATCAATATCGAGCCGCCCCTGGACCTGGATTTACCCGCAGTGGTTCCAGCTTTACTATAACTCCCCCAACGTTCCCTTTATCATCTACTCCTATAATCCCCAGTACATCTCGTTTATCAGCAGTACCATACAGATACTGATCGTACCGGTGGTGGGGTACCTGGTCTACCGGGCGGTCCGGGGCAGCCAACCCGCTGGGCTGTTGCTGCTCTGGTTTTTGGCGGCCTACGTGGCCTGGATACCGCTGAACATTGTCACGGACCGGGTGACGTTCGTTTTCTACTTCCTGCCGGCCACGCCGGCCATCTGTCTCGGCCTGGGCATGGCGCTTTCACACGCCTGGGACGCTTTAAGAGAAAGGCGCGCTTTAACAGGGAGAACAACTAATTGGATCAGGGCCGCTTATGCGGCGATTTCCTTTTACCTGGTGCTTCACCTGGCCATTTTCGTGGTCTTCAATCCGGCCATCCCCACCATCATTAAGACATGGCTGCCGCCGTTCAATATCGGCGTGGAGACTACCACCGACCAGACGTCTTCGTTTTATCCCTCACCCTTAGACACGCCCGGGATAAGCGATATGTTATGATCGTATTCTCAGCAATCAGGCACTAGTCCCTCGCCGTAATGTAGTTGGTGGACTCCGAAGCCTCGTTGGGATCAAAGGCCTTCTTTATTTTCCGCAACCACAGGTGATAGTTACATGTCGACGGCCCGTACATATCATGGAATTCATCGTTCCAGACGTGGTGCGGCACCCCGAAATGCTCTTTAATCGAGATCTCATTGGAGCTCATATTTATTTCCCACGCGACCGTTATGGGGTCCTTACACCGCATCGAAATCCGGGCGAGTATCTCGCCGTGGCCGGTGTGGCCGTGCTCGATGGACTGGATGAACGGCGACGCGCCGTCGTCGAAGAGTATGCCTTCCTTGATAAGTTTTTCCTTGACCTTGGAGGTGCTCTTGATGAAATAGCTCATCAATGGGAAGACGTCCGTGCCGCCGACTATGCCGGCCTGCGGGGCGAGCACGCGTCCCGTCTCCTTTATCGAGCCCGTGACCCTGATAAAGCGCCAGATGAAGCCGCCCTCGTTTTTCGGGTCGGCAGCCGCATCCAGTGATTTACCGCCGGTCCCGGCGATTATATGGTCCAAAACCTTTTTCCGGTAAGCGAAGTCACGCGGCGAGTTAGCCGCGATAATGAGCATGAAGCCCGGCCCGAGCACGGAGTCCTTGAACTGGTTATAGATTTCTATCTCCTCTTCCATGTTCTTGGTGGCCAGGTTGGAGGCCATCATGGCGGCGTTGAAACACATCAGCTCGAAGCCGATTTCCGCCTCGCCGATCTTGAGCACGGCGTCGATCATTTCGTCAAGCGTCTTGAAGGAAAAATACCGTATCATGAAGCCCGGCGGTATGTAGCTGGGCCGGTACTCCGGTGAGACTCCCTCGATAGGGAAGGTGTCCGGCCCCGGCCAGTGATAGACCTTCTGGGCGGCTTTGGTGAAGACCCCCAGCCCCCCCAGCGGTACGGTGTTGCCGCGTATGATGCCCCGCAGGGAAGGCCCCGGGCCGTCGCCGCAGAACCACTCTCCCAGGCTCCCCAGCGAGCCGAATCTGACGATTTCGCCGTCACCGGTGACCCATTCCAGCGCCAGCTGGTTCCTCTCGCCATAGCTGCCGCTCTGGGAAAGGTGTCCCAGGTTGACGTGGGCCGCCAGAGGCAGGGCGGAGCAGTTCGAGCCGGCGCCGGTGAGGTTGCAGTTGAGCCCGCGCTTCATCAATTCGGCCTGGAGCTGTGCCCCGATGACGTACGGCTCGACGACGGCATACATACTCTTCTCGTTGATTTCGATGATGCGATTCATCCGCCGCAGATCGAGCTTGATGCAGTTGGGCCCGGCGGGATCGCTGTACAGCCAGCCGGTACTGTGCGCCTTGTACTGCACCCCGTGCTTATTGCAGAGCCTGACGATGGCCTGGACCTGCTCGGTGCTGTTGGGAAGGGCGATTGCCTCGAACCTGGCGTGTATCGGCAGCCCGTGCCGGATGGGCATGGCGTAGGTCTCGGTAACGACGGGGTCGTCGGAAACGTATTCCGGCCCGAGGATGTCCTCCAGCGCTTTATAGAAATCTCTCTTCAGAGCCATGATTCATGACCTCCCTCTATATCGCTTTCTCCAGAAGTTCGACGACGTCATACACCTTGAGACTGATCCCCTTGTTAGCAACGGCTTCGTTAAAGATCTTAATGCACCATGGGCAGGCGGTGGCGATAGCGGCGGCCCCGGTTGTTTCGGCCTCGTCAATCCTCTCGTTGGCCGTCCAGGCGGCGAATTCCGGATTGGAATCGTTGACGCCGCCGCCGGCGCCGCAGCACCAGGCGTATTCCTTGATCCTGTCCATTTCTACCAGCTTCAGACCGGGGATACTCTTGAGGATGTCCCGCGGCGGTTCGTAGATACCGTAGAGGCCGCGGCGGAACTCTTTGGGCGGATCGAAGGTTCGTATATCGGTAATCATTACCTTGCCCTCCCAGCGTATCCAGGGCTCACCGAGCCGGCCGAGGTGGCACGGGTCATGATAGGTAACGGTCATATCCACCTTTTTCTTCGGCTTGAGCTTGCCCTCTTTAATGAGACGGGCCAGATATTCCGTTATATGCAGCACCTCTAGGTCGCCCCTGAGATTGTGCTGGTCATAAAGCACCTTGAAGGCGTGATAGCCGTCGGCGCAGCCGGTCACCAGCGTTTTGGCGCCGGACTTCTTGATCATGGCCATGTTCTTTTTCGCCTGGTTCAGGAAGTCCTCCTTATAGCCCATCTGGTAGGCCCGGCCGCCGCAGCAGGTCTCGTTCTCCCCGGCGATGCCGAAGTTGACGCCGGCCTTTTGCAGCAGCTTGACGATGCGCCGGGCCTCATTCCACATTCCCTTATCGTAGCTGGTCAGGCAGCCGACGTGGTAAATGACGTCCACCTTTTCCTTGGTGCAGTCCTTGAGGCCAAGCCCATCCGCCCAGGCCCCGCGTTTTACTTTAGCGCCAGGGACCATGGTGCCCTGCTTCCGCAGGCTGTTGATGACCTTGTCCAGGGCGGGATTGGTGTGGCCCGTCTCGACGCACTTTATCCTGATTTCGTTGATGGGATCGAGGACGTCCATGTCCATGGCGTACTTGCACGAGGTATCACAGGCGCCGCACATCTGGCAGTTATAGACCACTTCGAGGAGCTTATCGGTGTAGTCCAGCCGTTTCTCCAGCAGGGCCGTACCCATGGTCATCCGGCCGGCGGCGGCGTAGGTCTGAAACTCGAATCTGGTAATGCTGGGGCAGACGTAGACGTGGTCGTACCCCTTCACCTTTTCGAGGGGGATGAACTTGCACGGCGAACACCGGCGGCACGTCTCCATATCGGTGCGATAATCTTCTAATGCCATCGTATCTTCTCCTTGCTGATATATTCTGTCCGCGGAGGCCTTAAAAACACAGTTTACCCGGATTCATTACCTTATCGGGATCGAGAATCATCTTGACCTTGTTCAGCGCGGCTACGGTCGCCGCGTCCCGGTTCATAATCATCCGGGCGCTATCGCCGTAGGGCCGCGAGAAAAAGGCACCCCGGGACATCAGGGTGCTCACGGCGTCGCTGGCAAGCCGCCGGACCTTATCTACTTCCTTCGGATTGGAAGGGTCGTAGAACAGATTGAACTCAACATGGAAATTAGCTCCCTGTACGATCGGCTGGATGTAGGCGCCCAGGTCGGGGACGGGGTAGCCCGCCTTGTCCGCCAGTTCGGACATGATACCAATCAGTTCACCGACCTTCTGGAAATTGGAGATGAAGAAGATGTCCTGACAGGCGCCTCTAGCGCGGAGCTTCCAGTAAGGTTCGGTGGATGGCGCCTGGGCGGCCTTGAGAAGATCGAAGGCGGAAATATTGCCCGCCGAGCGTGCCGGCGCCAGGGTACATCGCTGCGCTACATCTTTAACGTCTTCGACGTAGGTGCTTACTCTTTCTTCGGGGAAGAACTCGTATCCCGCCAGGTTATAAAAGAGGATCCAGGGGGGCAGGCCCTCTTTTATCTCCCGGTATTCGGCCGGCCATTTCTTAGCCATAATAGCGGCCAGGGCCGTGCCGTTCAGGACGAAACACTCGTTGGGGATTCTCAGTCTAATCAACCAGTGGACCATCTCCATGATTTTATCGAGGTCCGCCGAGCCGACCAGGAAGGGCTCCTCAAGGCTCGGGAGCATTTCACATCGTGCCGAAGACCAGGTGACGATGCCCATCGTGCCCTGCGATCCCTGGATAATGCGGTACCAGGAGGCCGAGGACGGCCCGGCCGCTTCGACCTGTGCCCCGCCGGCCGCCCACTGGTCTTCCAGGCCGCCCGGCCCGGCCGCGGCGCCAGTGCGGAACATGTCACCGGTACCGAAGATAATCTCGAAACAGTTGGCGGGATCGGAAATGTCCCAGTGGTACTTGGGCATGACCACCGGCTCCCTCTCGAGCATGCTGGCGGTAACGGACTTCGTTTTCCGCGGCAGCAGGGGCATATTCAATCGCAGGTTTTCCTTGGCCGCCGCCGGTATCAACTCTCCGAAGGTCACTCCCGGCTCGAACATAACAACGCGATTCAACCGGTCAACCCGGATGATTTTTTTCATGCCGCTAAGGTCGACGATAATGGCGCCGCCGGCGGTGGGAACGGTATCACCCCGGAAATGCGGCGGTCCCGAGCTAACCGGCACCAGCGGCGTCCCGGTTTCTCTGGCCATCTTAACAATTTTCTCGATATCGCCGATATCCCTGGGCTTGACCACGAAGTCCGGCCTGACGGTATTGACGAAGCTCATGTCACTGGCATAGGCATCGAGCACCGCCGGCTCCTGCGCAACATTGCCGGCGCCGACTATTCGTACCAGTTTTTGCTGTCCAATCATCTTTATCCCCTTTCACTCTGTCGCTGGGCTCCCCGCAGCCGACTCAGGTATAATAACGCGTTTCATTTGAATAGGCCCGCACCTACTATCGTTGATGTTCCGGTCAATTAAGTTAATATGCCGAGGAGCGTTTGCGGAGGCTTCAGTGACTATATAGTACGCATACTTTCTTTCGGCCATCACTTTATCTCCTCGTTGATGTCAACCTGCCGGCCAAACCGTATGCGGTTCGAGGTGTGTTTTTCCGCCCAGGGGAAACGGGGCTGAAAAATATATTCCGATTAACTGAACATTTGTTCCCTTTTCTTTAGTAATATTATAGCACAAACTGTCAAGAAAGGGTGCCACTATTTTTTCAGATGCGGGTACCACTTCGCTACAAAAACCCCCTCACCTGCCGGAATAATGCCCAGTAGAAAAGCTATCACTGGTATGCATAACTTCTTCATCAGATACCGGAAGAGGAAATCTCAATACGGTCTGGTTGGCGGTGGTTAGAAATCCTGCTGATCTGACCTTTTTAAGATTCCGGCCGCACACTGGGATCATCATAGATATACATCTGACCTGATGTTTACCGACGATACGCAGATCCGGTACTTTTGTTGAACTCAATGCTGACACCCGGGGTGAGTTTGACGAACTTCCATGGCCCTGTCCCGATGGGATGCTCGTTGAAATATTTATACCCGTTCGCCTCGATGTAATCCTTCGGCACGATGGGGCAGCCCCGGATTGAGGTATAGAACAAATAATTGACTTTAGTGCGGTTTATACCCAGAATCTATAGACCAGACATTAATGAATAACAATTTCTTCATTTAAATGAAAAATTCCCCGAAATCGTTAGCCTGATTCGGGGGATTTAGCTTCGAAAATTGGTAGCGGGGGCAGGATTTGAACCTGCGACCTCCGGGTTATGAGCCCGACGAGCTACCACTGCTCTACCCCGCGCCGTGATGCACTTCTCAGTATAGTCCCTAACGGGTAGGGTGTCAACCCTGCTCCTGCTGCCGCTTGCGGTGGTCGCCGATATAACGCCGCGCGAACCGGTCGCGCCCTAGGATGAGGTCCGTCGCCAGGACGGACGGTCTTACCTTGGCCGCGTCGACAATAAGGGCCGTGGCTCCGGCGGCAATGACCATGGAAACCCAGGCGTTATTGATAACGGGGCGGTCCGGCATGCCGAAAGAGATGTTGCTTGCCCCCATGGTCATGTTCACCCCCAGATCCTCGCGGATGCGCCGGATGGCCTCCAGGACGTCCTTGCCGGAATTGGCCTCAGCGCCGATGGCAAACGTCAGCACATCGATGATGATATCCTCCCGCGGCAGTCCGGCCTTCTCCGCAGCCGCGACGATTTTATGAGCGATTTCTACCCGCCGATCGGCGTTCTTGGGGATGCCCTCGTCATCCTGCACCAGTCCGATGACGGCGGCGCCGTGTTCCTTGATGATGGGCAGAATCTTTTCGAGAGAATGTTTCTCCCCGCTGACCGAGTTAACCAGCGGCTTGCCTTTATAGACCTTCATAGCGGCTTCCAGGGCAGCCGGATTAGGGCTATCGATACAGACGGGTGCTTCCACGGCTGCCATGACTATCTTGACCGCCTCGGGAAGAAGCTTGACATCATCAACGCCGGGCGCATTGATATTGATATCGATGATATCTGCCCCGGCTGCCGCCTGGGCGATAGCCTCCTCACGCACCATGTCAAGGTTGCCCGCCTTGAGAGCTTCGGAAAGCTTCTTTCGGCCGGTGGGATTGATACGCTCGCCGATGAGCACCGTTGGCCTGGCGATATCGATGATGACCTCTTTTTTTTCACCGGTAACCTTAGTTTCCATGGCTATACTCCTATGATAAATTCAAGATTAACTATAAACTCCGTACTCTTTGGCCGCGGCTATCATGGCGTGCAGGTTGTCCGGGTTGCCCACGGTCATCCCGGCGCCGCCGGTCAAGATATAGCCGCCGCCTGGGGCGCAGGTCTCGATGAGTCGGCGGCAGGACTCCTTAACCTGTTCGGGCGTGCCGGTCACCAGCAGCGAGGTCGGCAGGTTGCCGGCGATGCAGGAGACCTGCCCGACGGTCTTTTTAGCCCTGGCCATGTCCATGGCCTCGAAGTGCCAGGCCACTGCCGTCCGCGGCATCTCTCTGATGATATCCAGGCGCGGTTCGTAGTCGCCCTCGGCGAACGGCATGGGCACCAGGCCTTCCTCGACCAGGCCCAGCAGGACCTTCTTGAAGGTGGGCCAATAGAATTTCTCGAACTGCTGGCCGGACATAAAGCTCTTTTCGCCTCTGTGCAGCGGCATGCCGATGACAGGACTCAACGACATATCGGCACCCCGCATCGCCCCCTTAACGATTAACGGCACCAGTCTTTCCATGGCCTCGATGACCTTGTCCGGCTGACGGTACATGTCCATGACGATGCCCTGGGTGCCGCGGAGGACGTCGCCGATGTTATCGAACGGCGCCCCCGCCATGCCGCCGCCCGCCAGCGAGGCGTAGCCTTCCGCCAGCGCCTGGCGGGCCACCGCCATAACTTCCTGGCGCCATTTCCCGATTTCCCGGCCGGCCTCCAGCAGCTTTTCGAAGGATGCCTGAACCTCCGGTCGTGAGACGGACATGATATAGCCCAGGGGATTGGTCATGATAGGCTGGAAGGGCGCTAGGTACTGGAATCCTTCTAAGGTTCCCGCCGTGCGCGGCAAAAATACCCTCATCCAGAAGTCGGTGGGATTGCTCATGAAATCATCGTACTCGTTGGCCTTCATATACTCGCCCTCGACGTACTGGTACATGGGGGCTTTGCCCGGCAGGCCGTGGCCCGGCCAGCGGTGCAGTTTATGGTCGATTATCTCGATTACCCGGCCGGGATAGACCAGTCCCGGGCCTTCGAAGCTGTCCGGCTGGAAGTCGTGCATGAACTTGAGCCAGGCGTCACGGAGCTTGCCGTAATCGTACATGACGTCTTTGAGTGTCCCGCCGGAGTAGGTGGCCGGCAGGTACCCGGCCGGCAACAGCACCGGCACGCGGTCCGGCTCTTCCATTTTGATGACCTTGATGAACCGCGTCACTCTTTCCCGGTAGGCCGCCCGGGCCTCCGGGCTGTTGAACTCGACGCCCGGGGCTTCGAGCCATTTTTTAAAACGCTCCTCGCGCCTCTCCTGCCAGGTCATTTCATCCCAGTTGGGTACGCCTTCCATTCAATACCTCGTGTTTGAGTTATCAACCCTAAGGTTTCTTCTTATATACTCCGTACTCTTTGGCGGCGTCCATCATCGCGCGTAGATTTTCCATTTTCCCCTTATCGATACTGGCGCCGCCGCCCAGGATATAGCCGCCGCCCGGGGCACAGTCCTCGATAAGTTTGCGGCAGGTCTCCTTCACCTGTCCGACCGTGCCGGTCCTAACCACCGAGGTGGGCACGTTGCCGAGGATGCAGCAGATATGGCCGATGGTCTTTTTCGCCAGGGCCATATCCGTCTGGTCGAACCACCAGACCACGCCGCTCTTCGGCGTATCAGCTATTTGTTTTAAGCGATTGGTGTATTTTCCTTCGGCAAAGGGCACCGGCACCAGGCCCTCGTCGATCATGGCCAGGAACAGGCGGCGCAGGTACGGCCAGTAGAATTCCTCGAACTGCTTATCGGACATAAAGGTGTCATCGCCCTTGTGTAGGGGCATGAACCAGATTGGGGAGACGGTCATCGAGTAGTTATTGATGACAGAATTAATCGTCAGGTTCAACCAGAACTCCATGGCCTCATGCAGCTTCTGCGGCTGGCGGAACATGTCCATGATGATGCCCTGGGTACCGCGTAAAGTATCGGCGAAGTGGTCGAAGGGCGCCCCGACGAAACGGCCGCCGCCGAACAGAGAGGGGTAGCCGCGGGACCTGATGTACTGGTTGATTTCCATATAAGCATCCCGATGCCGCCGGTTCTCTTCAGCCAGGTCCAGGAGCGTCCGGAAGGTCTGGCGTACTTCGGGATCGGCCAGGACGGCCACCCACTCCGCCCCCTGAATCATGCGGAGGGGCGGCAGTTTGGCGAAAGACTCGAAAAGACCGGTGGTGCGGGGCGTCATGACCCTGAGGTGGTAATCGGTGGGGTCGGTCATCAATTGGTCGTATTCACCGGCCTTCATGTACTCACCCTCGACGAACTGGTTCATCGAAGCGTCATCGGGCAGGCCGAGGCCGGGCAGCTTCTGGAGCTTTGACCTGAGGGCTTCCGCGATCCTTCCGGAAGGGATGAGGTTGGGGCTGTTGAAGGTATCCATATCCCCGAACTCGTTCATGTAGTTTATCCAGATCCGGCGCATGGTGATGAAGTCGTACATCATGGTGCGGAAATCGGCCCCTCCCCAATAGGCCGGGAAATTACCGTGGGGCAGCATCACCGGTACGCGGTCCGGCTCCTCGAGCTTAATGGCCTTTATGAATCTCGTCACCCGCTCCTTGTAGAGTCTTTCCGCTTCCGGATTGACGAATTCCACGTTCTTCGGCGAGAGCCACACGTTGAAGCGTTCCTCACGCTTTTCCTGCCAGGACAGATTGTCCCAATTCGCTACGCCTTCCATGCAAAACCTCCCGGTGAATAGCCAAACGGGTTCCCTTTACCAGTTTTAAGTGTAGGGTAAACAGAATAGCATGTAAACCGCGCTGTGCGAAATGTGAATTTACCTGTAAGTCCCGTATTCCTTCGCGGCGGCCATCATGGCCCGCAGGTTATCCGGGTTACCTTCATCGACGTTGGCCCCGCCGGCCAAGATATAGCCGCCCCCTTCGCCGCATATTTCGATGAGGCGGCGGCAGTGTTCCTTCACCTCGGCGGGTGTGCCCGTCATAATCAGCGAGGTGGGCACGTTGCCCATGATGCAGCAGACATCTCCGAGCACCTTCTTGGCCTCGGCCATGTCCGTCTGGTCGAAATACCAGGCTGCTTTACCCCGTGGCAGGTCCTTGATGATATCCAGCCGGGTGTTATAACTGCCCTCGGCGAAGAGAATGGGAGTGATACCCTCTTCGATGAGGGCCATGATTACCTGTCTCAGCGCAGGCCAGTAGAAAGTCTCGTACTGCTTCCGTGACATGAAACCGTCGGCGCCTTTGTGCAGGGGCATAATAACCGCCGGTACGTTGGTGGCGTCGGCTGCGGCGATGGCGGAATCTATCGTTAGAGGGGTGATGCGCGCTATGGCCTCAAGGAGCTTGTACGGCCGTTGGAACATATCCATCATGATGCCCCGGGTGCCCCGCAGTGTGTCCCCGAGGGTATCGAAAGGCGCCTTGGCTAGACCACCCATGATCGAGGGGTATCCTGCCGCCATGGTCTGCCTGTTGACCTTCCCGACCACCTCGGCCCATTTGTGGCTTTCCCGGCCTGATTTCAGGAGGGCCTTCAAGCCGGCCTGGACATCCGGCAGGCCGAACGGTACCAGTTGTCCTGTAACGATTTCTTCAAAGGACGTCAGCGGCGATAGCTGGCTGAAGCCCTTAAGGGCTCCGAAGATGCGCGGTAAATATGTCCGCAACCAGAAATTACTCGGGTCCTTGATAAGGATGTCATACTCATCCGGCTTCATCCACTCACCCTCGACACACTGGTGGGAGAGGGTATCAGGGGAAAGGCCGTGGCCCGGCCACTTGTAGAGCTTGTAATCGAGGGCTTCCAGCGCCCGGCCCGAGGGCACGAACATCGGGCCGAAATAGGTATCCGATTCAAAGTCATTAAGGAACTTGAGCCAGGCCCGGCGTAACTCGTTATAGTCATACATTACCTTGCCGAGATTGGTCCCGGCATAGTAGGCGGCAAAGAAAGCGGCCGGCAGTAGGCAGGGAACGCGATCCGGCTCCTCCAGCTTGAAGGCCTTCATGAACCGGGTGACCCTCTCCTTGTAAACCTGTTCGGCTTCCGGGCTGGTGAAGGTAACATCAGGCGAAAGCCACCGTTTGAAGCGCTCCTCGCGCTTTTCGTTGGGAGACAGCTTCGCCGTTTCTCCAGCCATTTAGTTAATTCCGATCCACTTCTTGGCTAGCGAAACGGCCGCCATGGCATCTTTGCCGAAGGCGTCGGCCTTGGCGTATTTTTTAACATCGTCGTCCATCTGGCCGCCGCCGATCATTACCTTTATTTTATCCCGGAGTCCGGCTTTCTCGAGTGCTTCGACAGTTTCCTTCATGGCATCGAAGGCGGGAGTCAGGAATCCGCTCAATCCGACAATCGGGGCGCTGGTCTCTTTGACCTTTTCGACGAATTTATCGGCCGGTACGTCGACGCCGAGGTTAAAGACCTCGAACCCGTTAACGTCCAGCATGAAATCGACAATGTTCAGTCCAATATCGTGGATATCCCCGGCTACCGTGCCGAGGACGACCTTACCCACACGCTTGGTCTGGGTCGCGTCCCCGGTCAGGTGCGGTTTTACCATGGCGGTTATCTGCTTGAGGAGCTCGCCGGAAAAGACCAGCTCCGGCAGGAAGTATTCACCTCCGGCAAAACGGTTGCCGACGATTTCCATTCCTTTGCGGGCGTCCTCCAGAATATTCATCGCGTCTTCGTTGGACTCGATCCTTTTCTTAGTTAGATTGATGACCTCATCTTCCTTAAGGTCAGCCAGCAAATTGACGAAATCTTCGGACACAGTTGAATCCTCCTTCAATGATCAATAGTATTCCAGAAATTAGTAGCCCCCGTCGAGTCTCGGAACGTTCAATCGAGTATATCAACGCCCTGACGGAAAAGTCAAATAATGCGAATTGGAATGGAGCACGATTTTCTTTACATCCCCATTTTTTTGGGATAAAATGTTAGCGTTCGGGCGGGTGTAACTCAGCGGTAGAGTGTTTGCTTCCCAA
>DAOULX010000066.1:0-9157 GCA_034414775.1 Dehalococcoidales bacterium | reverse complement strand
GTGAAATCAGCCTCAGCCACCGCGGCGTCCTCTTCCTTGATGAACTCCCTGAGTTCGGTCACTCACTCTTGGAGGTGTTGCGCCAGCCCCTGGAAGATAAGGTTGTTACCATTAGCCGCGCTCAGGGCCGCGTCACCTTCCCGGCCAGCTTTATGCTGGTGGGTGCCATGAATCCCTGTCCGTGCGGCTATTTCGGTGACCCTTTCCGCAAGTGCACCTGCCCTTCGAGCCTGGTGTCCCGTTACCAGAGGCGTATTAGCGGCCCGTTCATCGACCGGGTGGACATCTTTGTCGAGGTACCCCACATCGACTACGAAAAACTGGCCGACGACCGCCTCAGCGAGCCTTCGGCCAGGGCACAGGCCCGCGTGACCGCTGCCCGCGCCCGCCAGCTGGAGCGCTTTCGTGGCACGAAACTGACCAGCAACGCCGAGATGACCCCTACCGAGATACGGGAGTTCTGTAAACTGGAGGATGACGCCCAGAGCCTGCTCCAGGCCGCCATGAAACAGCTTTACCTTTCCGCCCGTGCCTTTCACCGCATCATCAAGCTGGCCCTGACTATCGCCGACCTGGAGGCCTCCGATACAATCAAGGCCCAGCACATCGCCGAGGCCGTTCAGTATAGACCGCGACGTACCGAGTAAAACAAAAACCACTTTGTACGGGGCCGAATCAAAGTTGAATTGATGAGCACGGATACGGTTAAAAATAGCCCTGTAGAAAGGGAGATACGCCTATGGCGGAATCCAAGTACGGATAATATATCGTCAGCGAGCTCAAGATGCCCAAGGTGGAAGCAGCCTGGAGTCCCCCTAATCTGGGACCCATCGGCAAGAACAAGGGTGGACGTGTCCTTTACCTGGACAGCGACATCGCCCCCGGGGCTTTCTATATGGAGTGTGTCTGGGTCCCGCCGAGACACCGGCCGGCGCGACCGTTCCCGGCGGCAGGAGGGTCGGCACCGAGACTCACGCTCACGACTACGACGAAGTTATCGCCTTCATCGGCACCGACCTGAACGACCCTTACGACCTCGGCGCCGAGGTAGAGCTTTGGTTGGACGACGAAAAGCACTTCATCAGCAGGAGCAGCCTGGTGTTTATCCCCGCCGGCCTGAACCACTGTCCTCTTACCTTCCTCAGGGTGGACAGGGCTGTCTTCCATTACACCACCGGTCCGGCGAAAATGTATTCCTAGGCAGTATGGCGGGACGTCCTTCGGAAAATCGTGCTATTAAAGACTGGGGTTCCTCACTGAGTTCGAAAATTATATATAGTCTGCTTTGGTGAAGAAAAGAGTTATAGCTGTTTTACTCCTGGCTCTATTGGTACTGGGATCCTTGGCCTGGGCGCCCTGGATGGATAGTCAAGCCATCCATGATAGAGTGTTACGGGAAAAAGCCCATATAGATGGGACAATGGGCTGGGTAAGTCAGCCGGATGGAAAAAAAAATACACCTTGATTTGCGACTATAATGTAATGTGGTTTCCTTTCGGGAGATGGGTGGCCAGTTGCGAAGCCGGTTACTTTGTCACATTTTGGAATCAAATAATCCCTTAGGTTTCAGTGGCAGAACTCGCCGCTTCCGGCGGTAAATCAGTACTTATTAAACGAGCTTACCAATAGCAATTAACTGGCTTGCGGGACGTTTAAGCCGGATTATCCAAATCTTGGCGTAGATAAAACTTTAGAAAACCGCAGTTTTTTCGGTCGGGGAAGCTCATACTAAGGGGTGAGCCATATCCAGAAAATCAGGCCGACCACCAGTGTCAACACCCCCACGGCGATAGCTATCCATCCCCCTATTCTCAGGGCGCCCGGCTGAGGAGTTTCCACGTGATCCAGGGAGAATTCCCTCAGGTCATGCCGTGCCGCCAGCTTCTCAAAGAGTCTTTTTTCCTCGTACCAGCCCCAGAAGATTGCGCCGGCGCCTAGTACCAGGAAGACCGCACCCACGATAACCAGCACGTACCAGTTTCCTTCCGGCATTTTCGTGCATACTATAGGCCATCAGGACGGTTTTTTCAAGAGGTAAGAAATCCCTTGATAACCGCTATTTAATCTCCGCAGTTGCTCCGGCCGCCTCCAGCTTCTGCTTGGCCGCCGCCGCCTCATCCTTGTTGATGCCTTCCTTGACCGGTTTCGGCGCGCCTTCCACCAGGTCCTTGGACTCCTTGAGACCCAGCGAGGTCAGCTCCCGGACTGCCTTGATGACATTGATTTTATTGACGCCGATCTCGGTGAGGATAACGGTGAACTCGGTCTGCTCTTCGGCCGCCGGGGCCGCCGCTTCCGCTGCCTGGGCGCCAGGCGCCGCCGCTACAGCTACCGGGGCCGCGGCGCTCACGCCGAACTCGGCCTCCATGGCCTTTACCAGCTCGGCCAGCTCCAGCACGGACAGGCCTTTGACGACCGTCAATATATCATCGATGGCCCCGCCCTTCTTGGGCTTCTCGGCCTTGGCCGCTTTGGGTTTCTTCTCTTCCGCCGCCGGCTCTTCGGCCTGTACCTCTTCAGTCTGTACTTCGTCTGCCATTTTAAGCTCCCTCCAGTTGACTAATTCTTGCCTGTAATACGCCCATAATGCCTCGGATGGGTCCGGCCAGCACGTTGACCAGTCTGTAGATGGGACTTTGTAATCCGGAAACGACCTGGCCGATTAATACCTCCCGTGAAGGTAATCTGGCCAGTGTCTCGACCTCCCCGGCGCTGAGCGCACGATCAGGTAAAAAGCCGCCCTTGATACTCATGACGGACTTGGTGTTGCGGATATAGTCCGTCAAAACCTTGGCGGCCTCGGTGGCTTCACCGTAGCCGAAAGCCATGGCGATGGGGCCTTCGAACATGGCTGCCATACTTTCCATGCCGGCGTTTTTCGCGGCAATCTGCGCCAGAGAATTCTTCACTACGTGGTATTCGACGCCGACTTCCCGCAGTTTACTCCTCAGCTCGTTGAGCTCGGAAGTGGTCAATCCGCGGTAGTCAGTCATCACCCCGACGGTGCACCGGGAAAAGGTTTCTTGCAGTCCCGCCACCATCTTGACTTTCTTTTCGGTGGGCATCTTCAAACACCTCCTGATGGAATCCCAAACCCCACCCCCAAACAAAAAGCCCTTGTGCGGCACACAAGGACCCGAACAAACCAATCTTCCGGTTTTGCTCTATCCTCGGCAGGCCACACATTAAGCCCCTTTATCGGGGCACCCGCTGTCTTCGGATTCAATATTTAGTTTTCGCTTAATTATAACATGGCTATACGATAGTGTAAAGACACAATATTTCTCCGTGCGTATCACTCTAAGACGAAGAAAAATACTGTAGTGGATTATCTGTCAGGCCGCGCTTAAAGCCATCGCCGTCGCCAGATCGAGCTTGATCCCCGTCCCCATCGTGGAGGTGACATAGGCGCTCTTGATATACTGCCCCTTGGCTCCGGCCGGCTTCGATTTGACAACGGCCTCCATGATGGCTGTCAGGTTGTCCACCAGGGCGCTGTCTTCGAAGCTGACCTTCCCCAGCGGCACGTGGATAATGGCCGTCCGGTCCAGCTTATATTCCACCCTTCCCTTGCGGGCATCCTCAATGACCCGGGGCAGGTCGTTCATGGCCACCACCGTTCCGGACTTGGGATTGGGCATCAGACCCCGCCGCCCTAAAATCTTGCCCAGTTTGCCGACCTTGCCCATGATTTCCGGCACGGCAATGGCGGTATCGAACTCCACCCAGCCTTCCTCGACCTTCTTGATGAGATCATCCCCGCCAACGTAGTCCGCCCCCGCCCCCTGAGCTATCCTCTCCGCCTCACCCTGGGCAAATACCAGAACGCGTACTTTTTTACCAAGGCCGTGCGGCAGCAGGGCGACTCCCCTGACCTGCTGCTGGGCGTTGCGTGGGTCGAGACCCATACGCAGGTGAAGCTCGACCGTCTCGTCGAACTTGGCCGGGGCCGTTTGCTTGACCATCTCGATAGCCTCTTTGGGCTGGTAGGCCGCCGCCCTATCTACCTTGGCAGCGACCTCTTGGTATTTCTTTCCGTGTTTGACCATATCACTCCACCTTAATGCCCATGCTCCGGGCCGTACCTTCGACAGTCCGTTCCGCGGCTTCGATACTGTTGGCGTTGAGGTCCTTCATTTTGATCTCGGCTATCTCGCGGAGCTTCTCTTTAGAAATCGCGCCGGCGTCTTCGTGGCCGGTGCGGCCGCTGGCCTTCTCCACGCTCAGGGCCTTTTTAAGCAGGTCGGAGGTTGGCGGCGTCTTGGTGATGAACGTGTAGGTCCGGTCTTCGTAGACGGTTATCTCCACCGGAACGACGGAGCCCGCCTGGGAGGACGTGCGCTCGTTGTACTCCTTGCAGAAACCCATGATGTTAAGGCCGTGCTGGCCCAGGGCCGGACCCACCGGGGGCGCCGGATTGGCCTGCCCGGCCGGTATCTGTAGTTTGACTATTGCCTTTACTTTTTTCGCCATTTATTTCTCCGTTTATTGCACTGTCATCCTGAGCGAAGCGAAGGATCTCGGGGTTATGAGGGGCTTCCCCCCCACACCGAGATTCTTCAGTCGCTGCGCTCCTTCAGAATGACATATGGTCTATAACTTGTCTATCTGTAAAAAGTCAAGCTCCACCGGCGTTTCCTGGCCGAATAGGGAGAGAAGCACCTTGACTTTGCCTTTTTCCATATTGATTTCATCGACGGTGCCGACGAACTCGACAAAGGGTCCATCGGTGACCCTGACGCTCTGCCCCTTGCGGAAACCCACTTTCACCTTCGGCGCCTCGGCGGTCATCTGTTTGAGTATCTCGCCGACCTCTTTCTCCTGGAGGGGTGTCGGTGTGTTACCGCTCCCCACGAATCCGGTGACTCCCGGGGTATTGCGTACCACGTTCCAGGAGTTTTCGTTCATCCGCATCTCGACCAGCACATACCCGGGCAGTATTTTCCTGGTCACGGTACGCCGGCGTCCGCCGCGGACCTCAATCTCCTGCTCGGTGGGTATCTCCACCTTAGAAATCTCACCGGCGGCGTCCATAAATTTGATACGCTGCTCCAGGTTCTTCTTGACCCGCTCTTCGTGCCCTGAGTAAGTATGAATGACGAACCACTTCTTGTCGTTATCCGGCACGGACACCCCCACTATCTGCGCTATTGGGAAAAGCAACGAACGTACCGCACATCCCGAAACCCCGTCTTGAAACCGCCGCCACCTCAACCACCCGCGAATAATTTATCGACGAGCTGGCTGAAGCCATAGTCCAAGGCCCCCAAAACGATACCCGCGATTATGGTGACGATGAGCACAAGCGTCGTCAGGTAGGCCGTTTCACGTCGCGTCAACCAGACTACTTTTCTCAGCTCGTTGATTATCTCGCCGACGTAATTGACTATTCGGAATCGTCTTCGTTTGGTGGCCGCCTGGTTCGTCATTTTCGCTGTCTCAAATCCTTACCGGAGGACACTGGAGCTACTTCGCCTCCCGATGGAGTGTGTGCTGCCGGCACCGGGGGCAGAATTTGTTCAACTCCAGACGCTGCGTATCGTTCTTCCTGTTTTTGGAGGTCGTGTATGTCCGTTCCCTGCACTGCGTGCAGGCGAGGTAGATCACGCCCCTGGCTTCAGCTTTCTTGGCCATGGCTATTCAATAATGCGGGTAAAGGTACCGGCACCTACCGTCCTGCCTCCCTCACGAATAGCGAACCGCAGACCCTTCTCCAGGGCCACCGGGTATATCAGTTTGATCTTCATATTGATGTTGTCCCCGGGCATGACCATCTCGACGCCTTCCGGCAGCTCGATGGTCCCAGTGACATCGGTCGTCCGGATATAGAACTGGGGCTTGTAGCCGTTAAAGAACGGCGTATGCCGCCCGCCTTCGTCCTTGGTCAGGACATAGACCTGGGCCTCGGCGTAGGTGTGCGGCTTGATCGACCCGGGGGCTGCCAGCACCTGCCCGCGCTCAATATCCTCACGCTCTACGCCTCGCAGCAACGCCCCCACGGCGTCACCGGCCTCCGCCTGGTCCAGCGTCTTGTGGAACATTTCCAGGCCCGTCACGACAACCTTCCTCGGCTCGTGGTGCAGGCCGACAATCTCAACCTCGTCACCGACCTTGATAGTGCCGCGCTCGACCCTGCCGGTCGGCACCGTACCCCGTCCCTTGATGCTGAATACGTCTTCGACGTGCATCAGGAAGGGCTGATCCTTGGGGCGGTCAGGCACCGGGATATAGTCATCGACAGCGTCCATCAGCTTGAGGATAGGACCGCACCACTCGCACTCGGCCTTGCCGCAGCCGCACTCCAAGGCCTTGAGAGCGCTCACTCGGTGGATCGGAATCTCGTCGCCGGGGTACTCGTACTTACCGAGGAGTTCCCGCAACTCAACTTCGACCAGCTCTAAAAGCTCTTCGTCGTCCATCATGTCCACTTTGTTCAGGGCGACGACAATGTATGGTACCTGCACCTGGTGGGCCAGCAGGATGTGCTCCCGTGTCTGAGGCATAGGGCCATCCGGGGCACTTACCACCAGGATAGCGCCGTCCATCTGGGCGGCGCCGGTAATCATATTTTTAATGAAGTCGGCATGGCCGGGGCAGTCAATATGGGCGTAGTGTCTTTTTGAAGTCTCATACTCGACATGGGCGATGGCGATAGTCAAGCCGCGTTCCTTCTCTTCCGGGGCATTATCGATAGAATCGAAGGCGCGGAACTGCGTGGCGCCTATCCCCGCCTTGGAGAGGACGAGTGTTATCGCCGCGGTAAGAGTCGTCTTACCATGGTCGACGTGGCCGATGGTACCCACGTTTACATGAGGTTTCGTCCTGTCGAATTTCTGCTTAGCCATTTCAACCTCCCTTTTTTCCGAGCCCACAATCGGATTCGAACCGATGACCCCATTCTTACCAAGAATGTGCTCTACCGACTGAGCTATGTGGGCGTCGGTATAATTATACAGATTATTCTGGCTATTTGTCTATAGCCAGACGCTATTAGAGTTAACTAAAACGGTGGAGGGGGCAGGATTCGAACCTGCGTAGCCCTTAGGGCGGCAGATTTACAGTCTGCTCCGATTAACCACTCCGGCACCCCTCCGAAAGGGCGTATCTCACCGGCTTTCACAGCCCGAGGAGGGATTCGAACCCTTCAACCTACCGATTACAAGTCGGTTGCGCTACCATTGCGCCACTCGGGCACCGGTCACGGCGATACAACGTAACAGTTTAGCAAAAACACATCGAAAAAGCAATGGGGGGTGGGGCAAGTAAAATGGTCGAGCGGTATACGCGGAGCGTAGGTTCTAGGATTCGTTAAAGGTGTATTCGTCAATCGTCGGGTATTTCTTTTGTTTCCTGCGAGCTTTCGTTTTTATCTTCCGTCGTGCTTATCTTTTTCATACGCGGTTTCCAATAATTAAGAGTACTGAAAACGGCACCCACGATTAACGATAGCAGCGCTATTATGACGGCAACGATTTGAATCCACGCTTGGTTACGCTCCCATCTATCGGTAACATGAAATTGAGTTGTTTCTGAATCCTGAAACATGTTTTGTCCGTCGGTATAAGTAAAAACAAATGTAACGTTATAGTCGCCTGGCCGAGCGTTTGGCAACGTGTTTAGCTTAAGAATAATCGGATGTTTCTCTTCAAATGACAAATCCTCCAATTGTTTCATTAACGAAGTCTCCGATTCGATTGTTGGAAGGCCAAAATCTTTGATTTCTTGAGACATTTGGGGTAGCCCAAAATGTGCAGGGTTGAATTGCGTTCTTATGCTGTTGGGGTCTATTCCGATCTCGCCCTGATCAAAAATTTCATACCTTCCTGGACGCTCTGGGTTAATTACTCCAGAAGCCGCCTAAAAAACATTAAGTTTATTTTTTACCGGAGTACCATGGCCGGAAATAAAGGCAATTATCTTAACTGTATCCCCCGGATCAACACTAGGAGTTAGATTACGAACTACAAGAGTAAAGGCAGTCGGCGAATCTGCGGTTGCTTCGTTATGAATACCGACAAACGTGATTAGCACGGCTAACAGTAAGCATACTGATATGACTCCAGTCCGAAACAGCGTTTTCATGGCACAATTGTAATTAATATTCACATATGAGTCAAATAGTAACTATCCTTCCCGACTCCCACGTTTAAAGGCGCTAATATATAGCGTTATCAGGAGAGTAAAAAGAGGGGCGCCGCCCCCTCTTTAATTTTCTCCCCCTCTCCAAACAAATGAGTCCCCCCAGTAGTAAAACGATGCTGTTTGGAGAGGGGGTTAGGGGGTGAGGCCAATTTAGACCAACCGGATGCGCAATAGCTCAATAACTCACCAATATATTATATCGCCGGCTGCGGCGGAAGATGTACCCGACGATGAGGCCGGTCGCCAGCCCGCCCAGGTGCGCCTGCCAGGCCACTCCGAGTCCGACTATCGGTATGGACCATAGACCGAAAAAGATGAGCACAACTGCCCAGAGCGGCATCGGGAGGACAAAATATACCCGGACCTGGAGCTTGGGCACCAGTACGGCCAGCGTACCGGCAATAGTAAAAACTCCCCCCGACGCACCGACGACAATCGAATTGGGCTCCCCAAGCAAGATATAAAGAAGGTTCCCGATTATCCCGCCCCCGAAATAGAGCAGCAGGAACCTGTTCTGCCCGATTATCCGGTACAGAGCCGTGCCGAAGAAAAAGAGCGTTATCATATTGGCGAAAATGTGCCAGAAACCAGCGTGTATGAACATGGCGCTCAGTATTGTCCACGGTCTCTCGATGAAAAGGAGCGGTATCAGCCCCAACTGGAACGTCATGTTGCTGTTTATTAACGTGGCAATAAAGAATAAAAGGTTCAGCCCGATCAACACCCAGACTGGATTCAGGACAAAGCCATCCCTACTTCGGCTACGCCGGTACCCAGATGAAGGCGGCGGCGAACGCCTCATATAATCACGGTCGCTTAACGGCACCTTACGACTCCTGAAGTAAACAAGTGAAAATTCCTATCGCCACAAAGTGAACTTCCCGGTTCTATGATACCCCGCTGCCGCCCCTGGCGACAAGTAATCGCTTGACTTGCCGTTAAGAAAAGGTCGATAATATCTTATATTCCGCAGGCCTTCCCCGATAGCTCAACGGTAGAGCGGGCGGCTGTTAAC
>DAOULX010000065.1:0-6992 GCA_034414775.1 Dehalococcoidales bacterium | reverse complement strand
CGCTGGGTCAGGCTTTCGCCCATTGCCCAATATTCCTTGCTGCTGCCTCCCGTAGGAGTCTGGACCGTGTCTCAGTTCCAGTGTGGCTGGTCGTCCTCTCAAACCAGCTACCGATCGTCGCCTTGGTAAGCCGTTACCCCACCAACAAGCTAATCGGGCGCAAGCCCCTCCTCAAGCGCCTTGCGGCTTTAGACCTTATCTCGATAACAAGGACCACATGCGGTATTAGCTCCGATTTCTCAGAGTTATTCCCCACTTAAGGACAGGTTACTTACGTGTTACTCACCCGTCTGCCACTGACTACCGAAGTAGCCCGTTCGACTTGCATGCATAAAGCACACCGCCAGCGTTTATCCTGAGCCGGGATCAAACTCTCCAAAATAACGTTGACTTACTTGTTTTGAACCTTCCTTCCGCTATCCAGTTGTTAAGGTGCAAAAAGCGCTCTCTAGGAGCGCAATTGTTATGATATCACAACCCAACCGGGTTGTCAATATCGGCCCGATAATTTGTCATTGCGAGGAGCCCCTTCGGCTTCGCTCAGGGTAAACTCGGCGACATGGCAATCTCATCCGATATTTTTGACCAGTGGAAGAGATTGCTTCGCCTCCCGACTGCATCGGGATGGTCTCGCAATGACAGTTATTTACTCCATTCCCCGCAGTGCTTTTAACAGGGCGTCCGTATCCTCCGGACGGCCCACGCTGACCCGTATCGAGTTCTGCAGCAGCGGCCGGTCGAAGTAACGGACCAGGATGCCCTTACGCTGGAGCTTCCGGTGCAACTCCACGGCGCTGCCTTCCAGTACGGTGCAGTAGATGAAATTGGCCTTGGAAGGATAAGGCTTCAGCCACGGGATGTCATGCAGCCCCTCGAAGAGCCGGCCCCTCTCCTCGATGATGGCCCTGATCTTTCCCTGCAAATACTTGATGTCCGCCAGCGATTCCCTCACGGCGATTTCGGCGGCCATGCTGACGCTGTAAGGCACCTTTATCGCCATAACATATTCAGCGATACGCGGCGGGAAGATGCCGTAGCCCACCCGCAGCCCCGCCAGCCCCGCCCACTTGCTGAACGACCGCAGCACCATCAAGTTGGGGTATCGCAACGTCATCGGCAGTACCGTCTCACCGCTGAACTCATGGTACGCTTCGTCGATGGCCATTGGGACGCCGGTCTCCAGTATTTCCTCGACGTCCCCCGGCGGCACCGTGTTCCCGGTAGGGTTGTTAGGAGAGGCCAGAAACAGCAGCTTTGTTCTCGGGGTAATGGCCGCTATGACTTTCCTGACGTAGATGTTAAAATTTGCATCCCGTTCGACGTCGACCACCTTGCCGCCGCATATTTGGGTGCTGAAACGGTAGAGATCGAAGGTCGGTACGCAGTTGATAACCTCGTCGCCCTCTCCCACGAACAGCCTGGCGATGAGGTCGATCAGGGTGTTGCTGCCGTGCCCGGCTACGATTTTATCCGCCGGGACGCCGGCGTAACCCGCCAGCAGCCCGCGCAGCACCTGCTGCCCGTCGTCGGGGTAGATATTAAGGCTGTGGCTCTCGGCCAGCGCCCGCAGCACCCGCGGCGAGCAGCCGTAAGGATTCTCGTTGGCGTCGAGCTTAATGATATCCTCGACGGCTACCTCGGTCTGGCCTTCAAGCGTCTCCGGCGAAGTGGCCGCACTATAACCGGTGAATCCCGCCAGGTACGGGCGTATCAATCTTTCGATTCCTTCAGTGCCGGGCATCATCGGCTTCCTTTCCCATGTCTTCCAGCCTTCTTTCGACGGCCCGGGCGTGGGCGTCGAGCCCCTCGGCGCGAGCGATGACCGAAGCCGCCCCGCCCAGTATCCTCACCGAGTTCTGATTCGTTTCTACGGTACTGATGAGCTTGACGAAATCAAGTATATTCAGCGGCGAGCTGAACCGGGCCGTCCCTTCCGTGGGCAGGACGTGGCTCGGTCCGGCCACGTAGTCCACGATGACCTCCAGGGAGTTCTCCCCGAGAAACAGGCACCCGGCGTTCTTGACGCTGTCCACCCATTTATCAACGTCCCTGATGACCAGGCAGAGGTGCTCCGGCGCGTAGAGATTGGCCAGATTTATAGCCTCTTCGGTACTTGCCACTACGGCAATAAATCCCCTCCCCTCCAGGGACTCCCCGATAATCTCCCGGCGAGCCAGCGTTTTAAGCTGCTCGTCAATCTCCCGGTTGACATCATCGGCCAGCCGCCGCGAGTCCGTTATCATAATGGCCGAGGCCCCCGAGCCGTGCTCAGCCTGGGCCAGCAGGTCGGCGGCGCAGTAAGCCGCGTTGGCCGTCTCGTCCGCCACGATGATAACCTCGCTGGGCCCATAGAGCCCGTCGACGCCCACGGCCCCGTAGACCATTTTCTTGGCCAGGGAAACGTAGACGTTGCCCGGCCCGCAGATTTTGTCCACACGGGGGATGGACTCCGTCCCGTAGGCCAGGGCGGCGATAGCCTGGGCGCCACCGACGGAAAAGACGCGATTGACGCCGGCTATTTTCGCCGCCGCCAGGGTTACCGGAGAAACAGCGCCTCCCTGGCCGGGCGGCGTCATCAGGATAATTTCCTCGACCCCGGCGACCCGGGCCGGGACGGCCGTCATCAACACGGACGAAGGCAGCGGCGCCGTGAATCCGGGGGCGTGCACACCGACGCTACGCAGCGGCCGTATAAGCCAACCGAGCCCCTCCCCCATCTGCTCACGTAACAGGCTCTGCTTCTGCTGTTTGTGAAAGGAGGTGATACGCCCAGTGGCCAGCTCCAGGGCGGCTAGCAGGTCCTTATCGACCTGGCTATAGGCCTTGTCAACTTCCTTCTGGTCAACTTCCAGACTCGATAGGCGCACACCGTCGAACTTCTCGGTGTAATCTAGAAGGGCGGCGTCGCCACGCTGGAGGACATCCTTGATAATTTCGCGAACGGTCTGCTCCCAGTCATCCGCACCGGTAACGACAGTTGCCCTCTGTCGCAATAAGGCCTCTTTCGCCGCCTTGAATCCCTCAATGATTTTCATGCCAAAGCCTGCCGAAGTTTATTCGTGAAAGCATCTATCCGTCCGCTTTTTACAACGTCAACCAGGCTTTCCCTGTTGCCGATGAGACAAGCCGTCGATTCGAAGAGGGTATCGATGATCTTGAGGTTGTGCCGGGCAATAGTCCGCCCCGTTTCCGTGTTCTCAATAAGCAGATCGGCATCTTCCGGAAGGAAGGCCTCGGTGGCGCCCCAGGTGGGAATTATCCTGTAGTAGCCCAGGTGGTTTTCCCGGGCGTACTTATCGGCGATGTTGACGTATTCCGAAGCGACCCGCAGCGGTTCTTCTCTCTCTCCTATGAACTTCCGCAGACTGGCGTTGTCATCGACCGCCAGCTCCCGGCTGACCACGGCTACGAGCCTGACCCGGCGTAACCCGAGGTCAAGCACTTCGCAAACCGGACTCGACGGGAACTGGTCGAGGTGATCGGTAAGCCAGTCCCGCCCGGTAATAGCGACTTCGAAATTGCCGTTGGCCACCTGAAGGGGCATGTCCTGGGGACGAATTACTTTGACGGTTATCCCCTTTATGTCAATCCCGGGGCGCCGGTTGCCCGCCGCCGAGGGATAGTCGTCCAAACTAATTCCGGCCCGGTTCAACAGCCCGACAGTCTGTTGCTGCTGGTGGCCATCGGGCAGCGCCAGCCTGACCGAGTCCGTAACTTTTTGCTGCCGGGAACGCATTCTGGTAGTAGCCGTGGTATCTAGGTTTTGTGTATCTAACGGCTTCTCCGGCTCCGGCAGCGCCCCGCAGATGGAGGTCACGACTTCATCAAGGTTGCGGGACTCCCAGGCGCTCCGGCTGGCGATGAGAAAAGCACTGAAATCAAGGACGCACCCCACCGCCGCCACCCCGCAGCCGGCCAGCTCCGCCCGGTCTTTCACGGAGAGCAGGGCCATATCGGCGTTCTCCGGCGGGTAGGCCTCGGCAGCCCCCCAGACGGGGAAGATGCTGAAGCGGCTCAGTCGCTGCTTCAGGGCGAAGGTCTCGGCCAGGTTGGGGTACTCGCTGGCAATGCGTGTCATCCCGTTCGGCACCGTCCCATCCTCACCCGAAGCCGCCATGTACAGCGTGCCCCGTCCGTAGCCGAGGTCACTGACCTTGACGATGCCGGTGCTGGGGTACTTCACCAGCAACTCTTCGATCCAGTCCAGGCCGCAGATACCCAGGTCATAGTTGCCGGTGGCTATCTGGACGGGGATATCTTTCTCGTGGAAGACCCGGATAAGTACGTCCGGGAAGCGCCGTGAAACCGGCCGGTAAAAACCCATATCGGAATGGTACTCGTCGAGGTCCCACCCGGCCTTGTGCAGCACCGCCGCCGTCTTTCTTAAAAGGCGCCCTTTAGGTAGGGCTATCTTGACCGGCACTTTCCTCCTCCAGCCTGGCAAGGACTTCCTCAACAGTTTTCAGCTTTAATTGCAATGACTTAGAGCCGCCCGATAGCACAAGTGACCCGGGACTGACATCAACGTTCCACCCTGGGGTAGATTTTGCCCCACCGATATCGAGCATGGTTATATAGTCGGCCTTACGCAACGCGGCGGCAGTCTCGAAAGCTTCTCGTATCGCTTTAGCTGATTTTACCCGCACCATGACACTAGCCGGTATCTTTTCGAAGCTCGAAGGCTTCACCATTCCCATGAGACGATCTATGTATAAGGCAAACCCCGATGCGGGCACTTCCCTGCCTCCCATCGAAGGAATCAGGGCATCGTAGCGGCCGCCACCACCCATTTTCTCCTCCCCGATGAAGTATTGAAATATAACTCCGGTGTAGTATTCGAAGCCAGCCCCGGATGCCAGGTCGATGCGGTAGTCGATGCCGAGGTCCTCCAGCACAGCCACGGTGCTTAAGAAGTCGTCCAGGGGCTGGCGAACTTCCGGCAGGCTCCCCGCCAGCAAGTCCCGCTGGTTGCGAAGGAAACTTGGCGATTGCCCCTTCAGGTCAAGCAACGGTCGCAGCGTTGCCACGAGTTCTGGATTTTTTCCCCCGACCTCTTCCAGGACAGCGGCGTCCCCGTCGAGAATGCGGTCGAAGAGACAGTCCCGTTCGTCAAGGCTGAGGCTCAGCTTCTCCAGCAGCGCTTTGATCAGTCCGGCGTGCGAGAGCCTTAGCTCAACGCCATTGATATCCAGCTTCTTAAGGACTTCCCGAGACAGCGCGATGAGCTCGGCGTCGGTCAGAGCGGAACCCTCTCCGATAAGCTCCGCCCCGCACTGCCACCTTTCCCTCGTTTTCGCGGCGTCCTCCTCGAAGATAAACATATTGGCCGCGTAGAAGAGCCTGGCCAGGCCTCCATCCGGCTGGCTTTCGGTATAGAGCCGGGCTACTGGTATCGTTCCATCCGGGCGCAGCACGACCCTCTCTCCACTCCACCCATCCCAGTCGAGAAAGGAGTACACTTTACCCAGCATATTAGGGGTGAGTGTCCCCGCTGAGGTAAACAGGTGCAGGTACTCGAGGGTCGGCGTGCGTACCTCGCCATAGCCCCACTTCAGGCAGCAATCACGACAGGTGTCCTCCACCAGGCGGAAAATCTTCATCTCCGCCGGGGAAAGGTCACGCATACCCTTACATCTATGGATTTTCATCATTTTCCCGGGAACAATACAAAGAATACTATAATAATGTACACCAACTGGCGCAGGTGGTTCAACGGCGAAGAACGAACTGCGAGCCCTGATGTACTCACGACTCGCAGTTGCGGGACAGAACGGTGAACGGTTGTTTGGTTTCCTGTGGTATCACTTCAACCTGAAGGGGCTATTCCATCTTCTTCTTGTCCTTCATCTGTGAAAGTGCCTCGGTAAGACCCAGGACGTTTATCAGTCTTGACTGGTCGGACATGATGAGCTTGGTGTTTTCCTCCAGTGAGGCCTGGGTAACCTCGAGCTGCTTCAATAGCTGGGCGTTACCGATGAAGAACCTGTCGGCCGCGGTGGAGACGGTCTCGATAGCCTTGGCCTCACCTTCGGCACGTAAAATAGCCGCCTGACGGTCACCCTCGGCAACTAGGATGTTGTTCTGCTTATCGCCCTCGGCCTCTAGGATTTGCTTCTGACGGTAGGCCTCGGCCTCGAGGACAACGGCACGCTTTTCTCGCTCGGCCTTCATCTGCTTGCTCATGGCGTCGGAAATGTCCCGCGGCGGTTCGATTTCCTTTACCTCCACCCTGGTTACCTTCACTCCCCATTTATCGGTGGCCTCGTCGAGTGTTGTCCGCAGGGAGGCGTTGATGCGCTCCCGGGAGGTCAGCGTCTCGTCGAGGGCCATCTCACCGATGACGTTCCTCAGATTGGTCTGCGCCAGTTTGCTGACGGCGACGTGGAAGTTGGCCACCTCGTAGCGGACGGCCTTGGCATCGGTGACGTAGTAGTAGATGACGGCATCTACAGTCACGGTGACATTATCCTTGGTAATGACCGGCTGCGGCTCGACGTCCAGGACTGACTCCCGCATGTCCACCCGCGCCCTCAGCGAGTCCATGAAAGGAATAATGAAACGTAGCCCTGGCTCGAGAGTTTCCTTGTACCGGCCGAACCTCTCGATAAGGCCTTTCTCCGCCTGGTGAATGATAATGATCGATTTTGCCAGCATGACAATGAAGAGAATAACAAGTATGACGATTACAACGATAAGCGCAGCGCTCATATTATTCACTCCCTTCCATCTTTTTTACAGTTAAGGTAGCACCAGTGATGCCGGTGACGGTTATTTCCTCGCCCGCCTTAATGTCTTCCTCCGCCCTTGCCCGCCATTCTTCGTAGCCAACCTTGACCATCCCTTCTCTACTGCGTCCGATATCCATCTGGACGATACCGTGCTTGCCGATGATAGTATCAATATTAGTCTTTTCCCGGCTTGATGCTGTTCTCCGGTGGATATACCGGCGGCCGATGGCGACATAAAGCACTCAGATAATGCCGGTAACGATA
>DAOULX010000064.1:0-77789 GCA_034414775.1 Dehalococcoidales bacterium | reverse complement strand
GGCCCAGCGTTATACTGCGGAACAGTCCCTGCCACTGCGGCGATGTGGCCCACGCCGCTACCGGCGCCTCTCGCCCGCAGAGCACCACCCTGACATTGTCCGGCAAGGCGGGAATAAAAACCAGGCGCAGCCAGGTATCCATCAGGCGGAAGAGTTCATAGGTATCCAGCGCCAGCACCAATCTCTTTCCGAGACGTTCAAGGCGCCCGGCGGCCTCGTCGACGGTGCCAATTTCGGAGCCAACAGCACCGCCGAGTTCCCGGATAACACCGCGCTCGGAGGGTTCTATCGAACGGCAGTCCAGCCTGATTACCGTCGCCCCGCTGGCTCTTGCTTCGGCGGAAAAGGCTTCTAGCAAGCTTGATTTGCCGATGCCGGCAATGCCATGGACAAAAACGACGATGGGCCCGTTTTCTCCGAGCGCTTCAAGAAGGGCAGCCCTTTCGTCGCTTCTGTCGACGAAGCTGGCTTTCGCCTGCTGTTTGAGGAGATCACCTACTCTTTGAGGCATATTAACCTCCCGGTGTTAGTGTCCGGCGCGATTAGAGCAAGCAAGAGCATAGCATCGGGACGTTCGTTTGTCAACGGCTATCAATTCCCGGTCAAGGTTTTCTATTTTTTCATGGCCTGGAGCGCCTTGCCGAGCTTCTCGACGTGCACCTTCATGTCATCCGCCGGCATGATATCCGTCTCCCAGCCGGCCATGACGAGTTGCTCGGTAAAGGGACATAGTGCCTCGACGCTCGGGGCGTCCCACACGCAGACGACGTAAGACTTGTTTCGAGCGCCATAGGAAGCCAGTAGCTTTCCTCCAGGCACAAAATCGCCCGGCCTGGCCAGGAGTTTTCCGACCTGTTCGAGAGTGCCGGCCATGACTTCCGGCGGGATGATACCCGTTGGTTTGTGTACCAGGATGAATTCCATGACTTCGAACCTCCTTTTCTTGATAACTAGATTTTATACCGGTTTACGTAACGGTTGATGGTGATAAAATGAGATTATGATGAGATTTATCATTTCCCGACGTCAGCCTAAAACGTGTGGTCGGGTCGAGGAGATTCACATGGCTAAGGGTTTTGATACCTTTTTAGGGGTTTAAGGGAATAAATACAATGTAAAAGAGGCGGTTCTATGGTCGCTGGCGGGTGGCATTATTTGTTCAACAAAACGCTATTTTGTTGGATGACTTTCTACTTTTTTGTAAAATCAAATTGTTAGGGAGGTCTTTTGAACGTTCTGAGTATTTTGTTTTCAATTTGTTTCAGAGACATTATAATGGGAAAGTTAGCCCATCGAATGTACCACGCTCCTCCTGCGATAATGAGGACAATAGGGATTAATACGCTAAGAAATAACCTCGTAGGAAACGGTTCTTCTCTTTTAAGATTGATTTGCATCGGAAATATATTTTTAATCGGCACTAAAGCTCCATCAATATCTTTCAGATCAACCCCGATTAATATTACTTCCGGTATCGTATTATCTCGCTGGACATTTATTTTTAGCCAATACCTGACTCGTGCTGGCCACGCTATCTTTGTTCCCCTAAAAGGCTGTGTTAAACCCTCGTTGGGAGACGAATGTCGCCGGTATTGCTATAATTTTGATGAAAGGTCTGGAATAACCCCAAGCTGAATCATAACGCTAAGCATGTCGGGATAGTCCCACGTTTCTGCAACTCTACCTTTAACAAACTTGTCTATAGAAGCACCTTTTATCATAATTTGTTTTCCGGTAGGGGTAATCCCATGATAGGCATTTTTAAAAGTACCCTTCATAGAATAACGAGTCACTACTTTGCTCTCTACGGTAAATATGTCATCGACCGTGAAACGTGCATCAGGGGAAGTGGTAAATATGGCTGCATTGTATTCGATAAATTGCTCGAAGTTCATGTCCCTGGTAGTAAAATGGATAACATAATTAGGAGCGAAGATAGAGCCCCATTCCGCTGTCTTTAGTTTAGCCATGTCTCCCTGCACGCTACTAAAAATCTCGAAAAACCGCCTTATCTTCGCTTCATTTTCTTTTGCTGACATTTGAGTCTCCTTTCTTTTTAGATTAACTTTGGAACAACCCCAACCTGCTGTATAAGGCATAACAAATCCATGGTTGCCCAAGACCCTACTAGAACGCGTTAATGTCGCCGGAGTTCGGCGACTTTCTTTACGAGATCTTTGTTTTTTAGACATAATTACCTCTTTTTAATTTAGCTACCATTCGCTGCAGCTGCCCCCTGTACCAGTGGAGGCTCCTGTGATAAACGCTGTTTTGCCTACACTTTCTCCTTCCGGCTGGAATTGTAATCCCCTCTACGGACATTGTCAATGAAGATAAAAGTCGAGATTATTAGGAAAATATGGTATTACGAGGGGTTTGGTTCGATGAATTTGAGGCAGGCTATATAACAGACACACACGAAGAGACAGGCTCACAATGCTTTTTCTTCCCGACTCCCGCCGTAGTCTACAGTTCGCTTACTGCTCCTCCTTGCTATGCTAATTTTCTTGTTTCAATTTATCACCCTCATTGGAGGATTACCCAGATAATGCCTATTTCCTGAAATATCCCCTTTGACTTTTTATGTGAAAAATTGAAGTCACATTCCCGAGGAATGTTGTGTCACTTTCCGTTAAAATGTGCGGTGTATGCCATTTCTTTACATCGGAGCGAACCCAACTTGTGCCTGGTGTCGCTTAGCCCCAAAATGCCGCCCTTTCTAACGATTTACAATTACAGTCCGGTAGGAACTATAATATAGCCATCAACAAGCGGGAGAGAATGTGTCTTTTATTGCTTTCTCTAGAAACCAAATCAGGAAATTGTTGACTAATGAGAGCAACATGATACTTGAAAATAGGATTCCTGCCTACGAGAGCCTTGAAAGAAAGTTTCAAGACATCCGCGAATTTGGACTCTATCTTCATATACCTTTTTGCAGGCAGATATGTCCTTACTGTCCATACAACAAGGAGATTTATCAACCTGAATTAGCCGAAAGGTATGCCAGAGCGGTCAAAAGGGAAATCGACTTCTATTCTGGTCTTTTTGGCGATAAACCTGTCACTTCTTTTTACATCGGCGGCGGAACGCCTACAACGATGCTTCATAGCGGTCTGGGCAATATTTTAGAACATATCTTTAGAAATCTTAATATGCAGTGTGACATACACATGGAGAGTCATCCCAATGATTTGAGCTCAGACAACCTCAGCACCATAAGATCTCTTAACGTGGCAAATCTAAGCACCGGGGTAGAATCTCTACAGGACAAATATCTCAAAATCCTTAACAGGCCATACAATACAAAGGAAGTGAAAGAGGCAGTTGAAAGGGCCGTCAACAAGGAATTCACGTGTTTTAATGTGGACTTCATTTTTGCTTTACCCAATCAGACTTATGGTGAGTTAGAGCAGGCTGGTCGTGAGCTTGTTGAGATGGGTATCGACCAAGTTGCCGCTTATCCACTTTGGCGGTTTCCTTATACCAAAATGGGAGAGTCGACGAAGCGAAGCAACTACAACATACAAAATATCTTTAGGAGAAGAAAAATGCTTCATATCCTCGAGGATATTTTCTATGGTAGAAAGTATGAACGAACGTCAGTCTGGGCATTCACCAAAGAAGGAATTCCCAAGTATTGCTCTGTGACGGTGCCCCTTTATGTTGGTCTTGGTGCGAGCGGAGGCTCTTACTTAAGGGACATTTTCTACCTTAATACCTTTAACGTTGCTGAATACATTAAGAGACTTGAAGATGGCAGAATGCCCATTGCCTTATCATTAAATTTGTCAGAAAGCATGCAGATGGCATGGTGGTTTTACTGGAGAGTCTATGAGACAAGGTTTAAGAGAAGTGATTTCAGGAAAAGATTTGAAAAGGATTTCAATGAAATATACGGAAAGTACATAAAATTGTTCTCTCTTTTCGGCTTAGTAAAGAAGGATGACGGGAACGAGGTGATCCTTACCGACAAAGGTATTTTTTGGCTACATGCACTGGAAGATTTATTTTCGCTGGATTACATTAGCAAACTATGGGGAACTTCCAAGCAAGAACCTTGGCCAGAGAAGGTTGTTTTATGAGTTTTTACCCCTGCAACAATCAGATAAAAAGTAAAACCAAGATTAATTTACGAGGACGCAAATGATATGGAGATTGATTGAGCAATTATAGTCGTAGTACAATCAGCTATATATTGTCGCTGTATCAACCTGATGCTCAAGAGTCCGTTATTCTCTAAATATTTCCTATGAAGAGTGAAAAATGAACATAGCAGGTCCTCTTCAGTTATTATCATAAGATATTTGATAGCAGGATTTATCTAATAGTGCTGGAGTAGGAACAGGCGGTATGAGCAGAAAACAGACTGATGTGAAAAAAGTGGCGAAATCGGTGTACTCTAGAGAGACAGAGGAACGGATGATTCCAACCTTCTGCTCACTATGTGGCCCAATGATGGGCTGTGGACTTAACTGTTATGTGAAAGACGGCAAATTGGTCAGAGTTGAAGGTATGAAAGAGTCTCCTCTAAACACAGGTAAATTGTGCCCAAAGGCATTCGCATCTATGCAATGGGTTTATTCGCCACAGCGGCTCAGGTACCCATTGAAGCGTGTCGGTGAGAAGGGCGAGGGTAAGTTCGAGAGGATTACATGGGACGAAGCCCTTGATATTATCGCCAATAAGCTCATGGAACAAAAAGAGAAATACGGGCCGGAGTCCCTGGCGGTTCTCTCCCCGCAGCACAGGAGTTATAAAGACTATATTTATCGGTTTATGATTGCGCACGGAAGCCCAAATTTCGGCCACAGTGGCATCTGTGCTATACAACGGGCTTTCGGCTTTGCCTATACTGTGGGAGTCCCTATGCTCGGCATGAGCGGTGCGGATTTTGAGCACGCTGATCTTATTGTGATATGGGGAGCAAATCCAGTCTATTCTGCTACCCCTATGGGCAACCTGAAGAGAATTCTCGACGCCAAAGAGAGAGGTGCCAGGCTCATAGTGATAAAACCCGAGATGCAGCCGGATGCAGCCAAGGCAGACATCTGGGTTCCTATCCGGCCCGGTACTGACGGTGCCCTAGCGCTGGCCATTTTGAATGTGCTAATTAACGAGCGACTATATGATAAGGACTTTGTATCTAGATGGTGTTATGGTTTCGACAAACTTGTGCCTCACATACAGAAGTACACTCCTGAGTGGGCCGAGCCGATAACGGGATTGCCCCCTGAACAGATAAAAGAGGTTGCCAGGCTATACGGCACGGCGAAGTCGGCATGTATCCTTGCCGGTAATGCATTCGATCAAACGGTGGACTCCAATAATGCCGTACGTGCCGTTGCCATCCTGATAGCTATAAGCGGGAACCTCGACAGGCCTGGCGGAAATACTGTGCCCACAGGGAGCACGATGCCAATGCCTAAATCTGTGCATCTTAAAGAGAGATATACCCAGGAGTGGGTAGACAAGCTTGTTGGTCCGGAGATAGCCAGCTGCTTTCAGCCCTTCGTCGAAGGCACAGCTTCGGCTTACTACCGCTGTCTCGATAGCGTGCTTACCGGGAAGCCATATCCAATCAGGACGATAATTGCTCCTGGAACCCAGCCTACGGTAATAACTCGTGGTAGTAGGAGCATAGTAGAAGCGCTTAATAAGCTAGAATTCTTTGTGGTTATCGATGTGATGCAGACCTCGTCGATGCCTTGGGCTGACGTGGTGATTCCTGTAGCCACTATGTACGAATGTGACCACCCGTTTGAGGCCCCGATGACGGGCATGGGTAACTGGATTATGGCGCGAAACAAGGTGATTGAGCCACTGGGGGACTACAAGTCCGATTACGAGTTCTGGCTTGATATTGCTGTCAAGATGGGATACGGAGACGACTTCTGGCATGGCAGCATTGATGAGTGTATGAACTACCAGCTGGAAAATTTTGGCCTGACCATGGAGGAGCTGCGAGCCCATCCTACAGGCATTACCTATGAGTCAAAACCGATGGTTTACGAAAAGTATGAGGAGATATTCGCCATGCCCAGCACCCGGCTTTCGGGGGCTCCATATCTTCCCCAAGGCAAAGTGGCCATCTATAACACTGCTTTCGAGGAGAATGGGTTTAGCCCACTGCCGGAATGGGTAGAGCCGCCCGAAAGTCCCACGGGTACTCCGGAACTTCTGGCAAAGTATCCCCTTGTCTTTTTTGATACCCATACCTCGGAGGTATATAACCACGGGTGGTTGCGCAATTTACCCTTTCTGCGTGAGATTCAACCTGATCCCTGGATACACATTCATCCCGAGACGGCTAAAGCGCGCGGTATAGAGAACGGTGATTGGGTAATCGTCGAGTCACCACACGGATGGATAAAGGTAAGGGCTCTATATTTCCCCGGTGTCCGCCCAGATACGATCATGAGCCTCCACGGGTGGTGGCAGGGCTGTGACGAGCTTGGTCTGCCAGGCTATCCCATACTTGACGGCGGTGCTAATGTAAACCTAATGTACAGTACTGACCCGGATAAAGCCTTTGATCCAATGGTAACGGCTATGCCTAAACAGACCCTTGTTGAAGTACGAAGGGCAGAGAGTAATGGGTGACGCCTGAGAATCAGGATGATAGTCGGCTAAGGTGATAAATAGATAATGACAAAACAATATGGTTTTTTCTATGATGTGAGCCGGTGTGTCCAATGTCGCACCTGTGAAGTAGCATGTAAGAGTGTTCACAATATTGAGCCGGGAATACACTGGAGGCGGGTCGTTGAGACCTGGAGCGGTGAATTCCCTAATGTCACCAGAGCTTTTTTCTCCCTGGCCTGCCATCACTGTGGTCAGCCGGCCTGTGTTGCCGTATGCCCAACTGGTGCCATTACCAAGCGGGCTGAGGATGGCATCGTTGTGGTTGATAGGGATAAATGTAACGGTTGCCAGGACTGTTTACCTGCCTGCCCGTTTGGGGTGCCCCAGTTTGGGGCTGATGGCACCATGCAGAAGTGTGATTTTTGTATAGAGAGTGGCAGAGAGCCCACCTGTGCGGCATCCTGCCCCGCTGAAGCCCTGCACTTTGGAATTATGGATGGGCTGTCTGAATTCGCAGCCGGGAAATCTGCTGAGAAACTATCCGGGTCTACTAAACCCTCCGTAGTTATTCTAAAATAAGTGGTTAATAATACTGCAAACAACATGGGGATTGGGGGCCAAATGATTGGCCAAGCAGTCTCCCGCTTATTTGTTTTTTGTTCAAGTTGAACAATAGCTTCTTTTGTTAAATACAAATCTCTATAATCTAGGTATTCAGTGCGAAGGAGATGGAAAAAGTCCTGCCTATTGTTACCCTATCTCCACTTGGTAATTCAACGGGACATAATTATTCCCTGTTCTGTACACCTAGCGTATTCTCCACTGACATATCGGTAATCTGCCACCCAAAAGACCCGGTGTGGTTCCTTCTTTCGTGTGTGTTCATTAAGTCTTACTACTTTCCTTAAAATAGTCCTTTAAGAGGTTATATTAATCTTTTAAGAGCTTACATGAATTTCTTCGCAGGGTATATCATACGGGCACGAGTTTATCAATGAAATAAGCTGAAGATCTGTTTAATGCAGAACCCCCGTCACCGGTAACTTCATCAACTGAACTGTCTGACGTCTAGTCTTGATCAGTGAATTTGTGTGGGTAAAGGTAATGCGAGCCGGTTAAAGGCTCGGACCCGGAGTCGGCCGACCCGCCGAGTTAGCTGATGAATAAGATGCATGACCAGTTCACAGCGGCGCCCCGAAGCCGTTTTTCAGAGTCGACGTATACGCCTGATCCATTTTTGCTTCATATCCACATTGGTGTCGGCAAGGCCGGCGCCACTCTTTCTTCGTTTAGTCACTCTACGCTATGGCGCGGTGAAACAGGCGTATGGTCTGTTCCATTACCTTCACTAAATAAAGGAGTGTAGTTTCGGGATAGGGGTTTAATCCAGGCGCCCGCCGGGCGCTGGCGACCGGAGGAGAAACCCGGTGACGCTCGGAAAAGACCGGTTGACATAAGGAAATAACTACTTATCAAGAAACAAGGTGTAATGATACAAAGGAGAAGAACAATTATGAAAACGAGAATATTTTGTATCTTGATAACCCTCCTGTTAACATTGAGCTTGTGCCTGGTGGTAGCCGCGCCGGCGATGGCACAGCCACCCTGGTATGTTTCGACAACCGGCAACGACGGCGGTGCCGGAACATCAGGAGATCCGTTTCTGACCATAGGTCACGCGGTAAGCGTAGCATTCGCCGGTGATACCATCAATGTGGCGGCGGGGACGTATGTCGAGAATGTCAACATAAATCAAGCTCTAACACTCGTGAGTTCTGTTATGCACGGGGCTAACATCCAGGGAACGGTTACCGTTGCGGCTAGTGATGTAACCGTGGATGGCTTCCACATCACGGATTTCAGCAAGATTCCCACACCAGATTATTCTGGTGTCTATATTCCCAGCGGTACTAATGTCGTAGCGAAAAACAACCTGATTGACGGAGTGGCAATTGATCCTGTTGCTAATCTCACTGTTGGTGTCCACACGCTTTACAACGGCAGCGCTGGGGTACTGGTTATGGACAATATTATCAAGAATGTCAGATTGGGTGTTTATAACCAGGGTGCCCAGATGACCGTAGAAGGAAACACGATTGAATACATTAATCACGCTGCAATTGGAGTAGACACTGAATTAGGAACTACAATCACTTGTAATATCATAAGGAATGGCGGTAATACAGGCATCGAAGTGTTCCGCCTTAATGTTGTTGCGCATGATAACGATATAACCGGATATACTTATGGAGTTCAATCATTTAGCGTTTATGTTGACGCACTTAACAACTGGTGGGGGGATGCCAGCGGGCCATTCCATGCAAGTAATCCTGGCGGTACGGGCAGTGCTGTTTCCGATGACGTTGACTTCAATCCTTGGTTAGAGAGTATTCCCGAATGCGTACTACCACCCCCCCCACCGGTGGTGGGTGGAGAAGTCTATCCCGTCAGTAAGATGGCTATCCTGGCCCCGTACGCCGTTCTGGTGTTGGCCATTATCGCCATCATAACCACCAGGCAGTATGTGCTGAAAAGGAATTCATAAGCCCGGCTGTATGCTATAATTAAGGCGTATAGGCATTAAAGAAAAGAGCTAAAAGGACGCATTATGCCCGGTCATCGGGTATGATCGTTTCGACAACCAAGCACAATAGCTATGGTCGAGGTCAATAGCAGCAGGGGCGCCAACAAGGATTCAAGAAGGCGCCCCTTGTACTCTGATATTGCCATTGCCGTTATTACCCTGCTTCTTTGCGGAATTATCTGGTCAGTTAGTTCATGCGGTCAAGCGAAACGCCAATCAATGCCAACGGCAGCCATTATTGACCAGCTGTCCAGCAGTTATCCAAACCAGGTCCTGACCGAAGAAATCACGCGATACCTCGGAGATTACGGCTTCCAGGTTGATTACTACCATGGGGATGACGTAACCGTAGACTTCTATCGTGAACTGGCGAGCCTGGAGCATAACTTGCTGATCATTCGGTCTCATTCGGGAACATTCAACTATAGCGGTGATATTGAAAGAGACATGATGACCTGTCTTTTTACCACCGAGCCGTACAATAAGTGGGAATACATCGGGGAACAGATATCCGACCAGATACTTAGGGCCAGTGTAGATGAGGGCGAATCGGTATTCTTTGCGATCGCGCCCAAGTTCATTACTGAAAGCATGAAGGGGAGATTTAATGACACCGTCGTCATAATTAATGGCTGTTCCGGACTGTACTCACTGGATCTGGCCGAGGCATTTATGGATAAAGGGGCCAGCGCTATTATTGCTTTCGACGAATCGGTTAATCTGGACTACTCTGACGAAGTAACGCTATTCCTGATCGAAAACCTTTTCTCCAATGGGTTAACGGTGGCCCAGGCAGTCGATACCAGTATGACAGAGAAAGGCCCGGACCCAGATAGCGACGCCGTGCTTCGATATTACCCGCAGAACATCGGCGACTCAAATATTGGGGCATTGATACAATAGAGAGTCCAGTACATAGCACGTGCTGCTCCCCTGGTAGCCGGTATTCATGTAGCCCTCATTGTCATAGGTAATATAGATGATGTGCTAGTTTCTCTCCGCCGCTCCGCTGAGGGGCTGAAAGCCGATATCCGCGCTGCAGCCGTCTCCGGCGAAGCAAACGACGGTTGCGTCTTTGCTGTTTTGCGGTAATACCTGGATATTCCGGTGGCGCTGGAGGCTACTCCGGTCATCAAACAGCTGAAGTAGGACACATAGTGCCAGGTTCCCCGATTCTGCCCGTAAAAAGCGGGCGCCGAGCAACCGGGACAGCCAACGAGAATAATGTCCTTGCCCAGGACTTTAGGCACGAACCTGGCGGCGAGTTCCAGGGTACAGCCGGCACACCAGGCAACGCCCTGACGTACTATTCTTCCGTTTCCTGAAAGTAATCGAAAATCCTCGGTTTCTTCTTCTGTTCTACCATTTTTCTTCCTTACTCCTCCAGCGGAATCCAGGTTACTTCCTGGTACGGCTTGCCGCGGGAGGCGGCATAGACTTCGTCGACGATCCTTTCGATGTGAGGGATAGTCAAGGAGTTGGGGTAATGTTCGGACAAAACGTAGCCTGCCATCGCTGTGGCAATGTCTACAGGCTTTCGGGAGGCGGCAAACAAATAAACTATCCTGTATGCGGTGGGGCGGATACCAGGATTCTGCCTTCAAGGGAGCTGTAAGGGTCAAACCTGGCCGAGACCAACCGAGAATGGGAATACGAATGCCAGAGCTGTTCCTGGAAATTCAAGCTGCCGATAACAGGCAGTCCCTTGCAAGAGAAGGCCATTTGCTGTCACGGTAGTGGAAACGGACATATCCATCGGCTTGCTGAGTCCGGCTACGAGCCATTGTATTGCGGCTGATAAAAGATGAAGCGAAGCCGTTGGCTTCGGAGACATACGGGAAGATAGAATCACCCTGTCATATCAGTTCTACCAAAAACTGCGCCCGTGGGTATCTTTATATCTAATCAGGGCTATTCCTCAATAGTCGTTTGGCTTTCTGGTTTAGGTACGGTGGAGGGCTTTTCCGGTTTCTTCCTGATCAACGATATAATATTAAGCAGGATTCTGAGTATCAGCTCCAGGATGATAATAAAGGCGAAATAGTAGATCAGGAGTACCCAATGCTCCGGAATCCTTGTTAGAAGATCCAGGGAAACTGAAAGTTCAAAATATGACTGGTCTACGAGATATATGCCCAGAAGGGCAAACGGCAGCATTTTGGCTAGGTCCTTCGACAGGTCTTCCTTGTAGTACGCCGCTACCCTTACCGCGCTGACCAGTGCTATAGCGACCAATAAAATACTCTCCGGGGTCTGGTTTTTCCCAAGGAAACTGAGGAACAAGGCTAGAATAGCGAACCAGAAGAATATGATGATGGGAAGCAGGAAAATAGTTTCCAGTAAATGACCGATCCATCTGAAAAACCGAAGGCCGGCGCTTTTATAACGGCCATAGTCAACTTTGATGATGTCTCTGGTCGCCAGGAACCTGTAGAACTTGTAGACGAATATCGAGTAAATCGCGATTTCGATAACGAATATACCGAGTGGTCTTAATACGTTATACGCTTCAGATAAACTTAATTCCAGCATTTTTTACTCCTACCCATGTCGCCTTTTTGCTCTATGGACGAGATTAAAGCGTTATGTTTTGGAAGTAATTATAGTGCATCCTCCGCTATTCAATCAATGCCCTAGCTTCGCCATGTGTGGGATAGACCTTAAAAATTGGGAATAGAGTGAGACTTGAACACGACGTGGCTTAATGATTCACGTGAACAATGAAAAGTATTAGGTTATCCATTATAATCATGTCATGGAACAACGAATTTAGTATCCGTTATGAACAAAGGTCGTGTCAAACATCGATGGAAGGTAATACCTGGTAGTAATTGGGGTCTTTGGGCTGGTAGAGATATCTAAGTTGGACTAGTTAAGTAGCCCGCTAGGGATGATTGAGCGCCGCCGCCGATTCGAGTAGCCGCCTGGTATATTCGTGACTGGGGGAGGCAACTATCTCGTGGGAGGGGCCTTCTTCGATAATCTGTCCGTCCAGCATGACGGCAATGCGGTCGCTGATCTTCCTGGCAGTGGCGATATCATGGGTAATGTAAAGCATGCTCAGTCCACGGCGTTCCTGAAGGTCGAGCAGCAGTTTGAGGACCTTGGCGCCGACGCTAGTATCGAGGAAGGCGGTTGGTTCATCGGCTATAAGCAGGTCGGGATCGAGCACCAGGGCGCGGGCAATGGTGACGCGCTGCAACTCACCGCCACTCAGATGGTGGGGGTAGGTATCAAGGAAATGTTCCGTCTGCGGAAGTTCCACCTCCCCAATGGTTTTAATGGCTTTTTCTCGCCTTTGTTCCCGGGTGCCAATATTCTGAACTTCCAGCGGTTCCATGACCAGCTCCAGGACGGACAGACGATGGCTCAGGGTCTCGCCCGGATTCTGGAAGACCATCTGTACCCGCCGGTAAAAGTCCTTGCCGCGTTCCTTTACCCCGCTACCTTCCAAATAGACCGTACCGCCTGATGGCTCCAGTAAACCGATGATGGTCTTGGCCAGGGTCGTCTTACCGGAGCCGCTCTGCCCGACGAGCGCCAGGGTCTCTCCGGACTCGATTCGGAGGGTGACCGCGTCCACCGCCTTGAGTGTATCAAACGATTTTGACAGATCTCTCGTCGCCAGGAGCGTGACGATACCGCCGCGGTGACAGGCCACGGCCCGGCGGCCTTTACGCACAAGCAGAGGTAATTTTTCCCGGCACCTGGCTATGGCCTGGGTACAGCGTGAGTGGAAAGGGCAACCTTCCTCGAAAGGACGGGTCATCCGGCCCCTTATCCCCTGAAGGTCTTTAACCGTTGTCATGTTGGGGTAGGCCCGTACCAGGGCACGGGTATAGGGGTGCCGCGGCCGACGCAGCACCTCGGCCGTCGGGCCCGTTTCCACGATCCGACCACCATAGAGGACAGCCAGCTTTTCAGAGAGACGGGAGGCCGTATCCAGGTCATGGGTTATTACCAGCCGTGTCTTGCCGATCCCGTGGGGTCGTCGTAGCTGCGCACCCAGCTCCTGCCGCGTGGTGACGTCCAGCGAGGAAAGCGGCTCGTCCAGGATGAGGAGGGGAGGATCGTTGGCCAGGGCCATCGCCAGGAGGACACGCTGCTGTTCGCCGCCGCTAAGCTGGTGAGGGTAGGCCGAGAAACGGCTCCGCGGCAGACCGAAACGCTCCAGCAGCTCCCTGGCATAGGCCCGGGCGGCTCTTTTATTTCGCATCCCGTGGGCGATAATCGGCTCGATGATCTGGTCGAGGACGGTATGGACGGGATTTAGTACATTGTTCACGTTCTGGAAGACCATGGCGACACGGTTCCACCTGAGGGCCTGCATCTCCCGCTCGGGCATGGTTAATAGTTCCTGGCCAAACAAACGAATGCTGCCTCTGACCCGGCCTTCGGTCAGGCGCATGATGCTCCTGCCCAGGGTAGTCTTACCGGCGCCGGACTCTCCAATAATAGCCAGTGACTCACCCTCTTTCAGGTCGAGGTCGATGCCGTCGAGAATAATGTCACTTCCGTAGCTGACCCGCAGGTCCCTGATCTCAAGCAACGCGACCACCTCGTAATCTGGGGTCGAGAATGGACTCGGTGGCATGGCTGACGAAGGTCAGGCCGATTATTGTCAGCGAGAGAGCCACGCCGGCCGGGACGAGCCACCATTTCCAAACATCCAGAAAGGTGAATTTCATGGCGTCACGCATCATCGTTCCCCAGCTGACCAGGGCCGGGTCGCCGATACCCAGAAAGGCCAATCCGGCCTCGATGAAGACGGCCCGCCTTACTCCGTAGATAAACTCGACCAGAAGTATCGGGCCCATATCCGGCAGGATATGACGCCAGGCGAGGTAGCGTCGCCCCGCCCCGAAAGTGCGGGAAGCGGCAATATGCCCGCTCTCCTTCAGTGATAGTGCCTGGGCGCGTATCACCCTGGCGCCGCCCTGCCAGCTCAATGCCGCCAGGAGCAGAATAATGACCGGGAGATTAGGGCGGATATAGGCCGCTACCAGCACCACCACGACTATCATGGGAATCACGATAAAGGCATCGACGAAGCGCATGGTGATACGGTCGTAGAGCCCGCCGACAAGCGCCGCCGACAGGCCGAATATGATGCTTAAAACCAGACCCAGCCCGCCGACGCCGAAGCCGACAAGCAAGGAAGTGCGGGCGCCATAAAGTAGCTGGCTCCAGATGTCCTGGCCGACCTGGTTGGTACCCAGCCAGTGGCTCTCTGATGGCGCCAGCAGGGAGTCGGTAGATGATTGGAGCGGGCCGAACCCGCTCAGCAGCGGGGCCAGAGCCGCCAGGCAAATAACCAGTGCCAGGAGGCCCAGCCCCACCTTTCCGGTGCCGCTCTCCTTGATCTCTTTTTTCAGGCTAATGTGCACGGCTTACCCTCGGGTCTAGTTTCGGGTAAAGAAGGTCGACAATAAAGTTGATAATGAGCACCGAGACGGCCACCATAAGGAAAATTCCCTGGATGACCGGATAGTCACGGGCCAATAGGGCCTGATAGGTGAGCTGTCCCACCCCTGGATAGGCGAAGACAAGCTCCACGAAGAGGGCGCCGGTGACCACCCGGCCCAACCAGATGCCGGTCATGGTGAGTACCGGCAGCATCGAGTTCCGCCCGGCGTGCCGGTATTTTACCGTCCCGGTGGAAAGTCCCTTGGCCCGGGCGGTCAGCACGAACGGCGCTTTGAGTACGGTTATCATGGTGTTGCGGGTCAGCAGGTAACCTCCGGCCAGGTGGGCCAGGGTCAGCGCGGCCACCGGCAGGGCCATGTGTTTCAGGATATCTAGTAATAGCGGTAGTCCCGTCAGGCCGGAGTAGGGCGTCAACGCCCCGGACAGAGGGGCGATCCCAAGCAGGATGCCGAAAACGATGAGCAGCACCAGCCCTAGGAAGAAGTCCGGGAAGCCGTTGAGACTCATCAGTCCGGCCAGCATGGCACGGTCGGTCTTGGAACCGCGCCGCCAGCCGGACTCAATCCCCAGAACAATCCCCAGCACGGTTGCCAGAACCAGTGATGTGCCCACCACGAGCAATGTCCAGGGCAGGGCGCCCAGGATGACATCAGCTACCGGGGCGTTGAAGAAGTAGGACCAGCCCAGGTCCCCCTGGAACAGGCCGGCCAGGTAGGCGCCGAACTGCTGCCAGATCGACTGGTCCAGGGCGAAGCGTGTTACAAGGTGTGCCTTCAGGTCAGGTGTCATGGCGACCAGCGCTTCATCGCCGTAAATGGCCGTGAGGGGATTTCCCGGCATCATCCTGGGCAGGAGGAAATTGAATGCCATAATGATCCCGAAGGCAATAATATAAGTCACCAGGCTGTATTTACCCGTCATGGTAAACTACTTCTAATTTCCGGCTTCGAACTCCCGGCCGATTCGCCGCATCCAGTCAGCAACGCGAATGTCTTTGATATCATCTGGGGCGTATGGCTTGATATCCAGCACCGGGCTGCTGTCCAGGGCGTCCAGGCCGGTTACCCTTAGGATATTTCGTTTCCGGCCGAGCAGTCTTACCGTTGTCGTGAGGATGGGATTGGGACGGGCGGGGCTTTGGGTGGCGAAGACGCCGGTCAGCGGGAAGTCCTGGCTGCCCAGGGGATGGACTTTTTTCGTGGCGCGGCTTGGCGGCGTAATCAGGTGTGGCCAGTAGAGCACAACGAGATGGGAAAAATCCTCCAGGCCGTCGAGGGCCTCCGCCAGGTCCTCGTTAATGACGATCTCGGAGACGGTCTCGCGCTGCTCTTTCATCAGGGCGGTCCGTTCCCGCCAGTCTACCGCGCCCGGGGATTTCCCCCAGCCCGCTTTGTGCGACTGGTTACTGACCACGCCGATGGGATTGAGCTGAATGGGCAGTGCCGCTGAATCGTTCATTGTCCTGTTTCCTGTGTTACGAAGCTCATGCGGTTAAGCGGAATCGGCACGCCGATGGCGACGCCATCCATAGTATAATACAATGGCAGGCGGCCGTCGTGTGCCCAGTGTGATACCGGATAGTAGAGCGTCAGGGCTGGCAGGTCCTCGGCGTAAAGCTGCTGTATCTCATAGACCATATCTTTTCTTTTAGCGGGGTCCATCTCAGTAAGCTGGTCAGTGAGGAGCTGCGTCAGCTCGGCGTTGGAATCGTACCGCGCGCTGTTGAAGCCTTTCCCCAGTATCGTCCTCTGGAGGATAGATGGGTCGAAAAGGCCGCCGTGACCGTAGATGGAGAGCTCAAAGTCCCAGGCCTCCACCCTGGAGTCGACGGTCTTGCCTTCGAAGGTCTGAAAATCGATGCCGATGCCGACCTGCTCGAGCTGGTCCTTGATGAAAATCCCCAGGTCGCGGTAATCGGCGGCGGCGATGAGGCTGAACTCGAGGGGCTGGCCGTCCTTAATGAAGCGTTCGCCTTCCAGGCTGTATCCCAACCCGGTAAGGAGCTGCCGGGTCTTCTCCGGGTCGTATTCGTATTGTGGCGTGTCAGAATTGTACCAGACGCTCGTCGGGGGTACCATGCCCGGGCTGCCGGCGATGGCGTTGCCGCGGTAGACCACCTGCGCCAGGGCCTCGCGATCAATGGCGTAGGCCAGGGCCTGACGTAGCTCTACCGAAGACAGAGGCTCTTTCTGGTGGTTGATGGTCAGCTTGCCGTTCCAGGACGGCGGGCTGTTGATGACGGTCAGCCCGGCGGCCCGGATATCCTCCAGGATCTCGGCGGGTGCCGAACCGGAGTCCACCGAACCGTCCATCAGGGCCGCCGGGGTCATCTCGGCGGACAGCTTGACGAACCTGATTTCCGGAACGGCCGGGCTGCCCAGGTAGTAGTCATCGTTGGCCTGATAAAGGTAGGTGCCGTGCTCCTTGCTGTAGTCGGCCAGCTTGTACGGCCCGGTCCCGATAAGCGCCTCCGTTGTCTGGAACTCCTCCGGGACGGTGACGCTTTCCCAGATATGTTTCGGCAGGATGGGCTGGGCGCCGACGACATCCTGGAAGAAAGACGCGTAAGGCTGGGCCAGGTAAAGCTTGACGGTATATTCGTCGATGGCCTCGACGGCGGTGACGATGCCGTTGTCCACCCACTGGTAGGGGTGCTCGTTGGTATAGTTATAGGTGAAAACGACATCGGCGGCGGTAAAGGCGGCGCCGTCATGCCATTTCACATCGTCTCTAAGCTCGAAAGTATAGGAATCTTCGTCGGAATCGTAGATCCAGCTTTTCGCCAGCTGGGGGACGAAATCTGTTTCGTCCTTCCAGACGAGCGTCTCGAAGATGAAACTCATGCGGATATAGCCCGGGCCGCGCGAGTAGTGGGCGTACGGCGAGGGGTAGCCCCAGTCCCCGGTGGAGTCGGCGATGATGTAAGGCTCCGGTGATGGCGTCGTGCTGGTGGTTTTCATCGGAGTGGAGCTGGCGCTAGGGGCTTCCGTGGTCGTTTGAGGACCGCAGGCGGACAACAGCAGTACCGCGGCCGAAATAATGAGAATCGCCAGTTTAGGCAGTAAATAGCGCGCCCGTGTCATGATAAACCGTCCTTTCCCGTTGGTTTGATTTTTCCGCTCGTTCAGGATGCCCGGGCCTGACAGTGCGGGTCTTCGAGCTTCTTTTCCCGGCTTTGATATATTGCCAGTAGCATCAGGGCGAAATCCTTGACTCCCTCCATATCGGGCCAGGCCAGGACCGGTTTGTACCCGCAGGCCGTCTCGGCGGCCGCCATCCATAAAGTGGCGGCGCCGGTTTCCCGCGAAACGTCCAGCCGGAACTGCGTCATCGTCAGCCTCCAATTTCTGATGAGCGGTCTTACGTCTACCCACCCTTGATAATAGCCAGCCCGTCCCCGGCGAGCTGGTAGTAGTCCTCCCCGGAGCAGGGGAGGCAGATTGGCTGGCCGTCTTTCAGCCTGGCCCGCGGTTCCATGATGTTTTCGCCGCAGACAGAGCACCTGGCGCTATCGAATATGCGGGCGTAGGCGGGCACCTCCGCGGTCAGCTTGGTCACGTTGAAAAGCTCCTCGTCCGGGATTTCCAGCATCGCAAAGGAGATTTCTATCCACATCAGCCGCAGCTTTTCATCGTCCTCGGCGGTGCCGCGGCGCTCTTTGACTACCTTCTGGAACAGGGCGGCCGCCTCCGGGTATCGTTCCAACGCGCTACTGCCCGCCCGGGCAGCCACTCTCACTCCCTCTCCACCACGCCGCGCCAGAGTAAGCGCCGTCTTGCCGAAATCCCGGTAAATCAGGCCGTTGTTGCCCAGGGAGCAGCCGGTGACCATCTGGACGCCGTCGGCAAAGCAGGAATTGGTCTCGACGATGGCGATGACTTCCTCCATGCCGGTGGACTTCATCCCGATCTCGCGGACGGCCCGGGCGCCGGCCTTGACGCCCATCGCGGAACCCGGACAGAAATGCCCGTGCAGCAGCCCGTTGAGCTCCAGCAACCTGGTTAGATCGCCGGCGGCCAGGGCCTCTTCGATTTCCTGACGGGGCCTTTCCCTGTTCATGGTCTGTCTCCTCCCTTCGATGACGACTGGATGTTAATGCGACCAGTTGCAATAAAAATCGAAAAAAAAGAAAGCTAGGTCCGCTTTTGACGGCATGCCTGGCAGAGCCCGGTCATGACCAGGTGCTGAAGATGGACCTCGAAACCATACTTCTTTTGCAGCAATTTCTCCAGGGGAGCGGTGATCTCCTCATCGCATTCTACGGTGCGGCCGCAATCCTCGCAGACGAGGTGATGATGATGACCTTCTTCAGCATGGTGGTAGATGACGTGATCATCGAGTTCGCTCTTATAGACACAGCTGGACTTCTCCAGCAGCTCCAGCGTGCGGTAGACCGTCGACTTATTCAATCCCGGCATCCGCGACCTGACATGCTTGATGATGTCCTCGGCGGTGAGGTGATCGGTGTTGTCGTGAATAAGGTCAATAATCAGGCGCCGCTGTGGCGTCAGCCTCATGCCTTTTTGCTTTAAAATGTTAAAGCAACTCATCGTTATTGCATCCGGTTACAATTATACTGAAAGAGGACTTACTTTGTCAAATGTTTGCCTTGTATCTTTCCCAGAGGCCGATTATAATTTAGGCAAATCCGCGCCGCGCTCGAAAGGAGAAATATGGCCAAGCAAAGCTATCAGAAAAACCTGGTGAATAAACCGCGCTATGAAGTCGGAAGTACCATACAGGTAACCGGACGCCAGAATCCGACAATGACCTTTATGAGCAACGAACTCGTTACCGGGAGCAACACTTACATTGAGATCGGCTGGATATACGAGATGCCGGAGCCGAATCCCCATATCTTCGAGCACGACCACTCAGATTACAACGAGATCGTGCTCCACATCGGGACCGACCCCGACAATCCGGAAGAATTGGGGGCTGAGATCGAGTTCGTCGTGGGAGATGACACCGTTTTTATCGATAAGACCTCGGCGCTCTTTGTTCCCAAGGGTGTTAAGCACGGCCCGCTGACCTGGAAGAGCTTTAAGAAGCCCCATATACAGATGGTGGTCATGCCGGGCGCCGGCACTCTGGCGGAGTCCAACCCGGCCGGTTACATTAAGGACCAGGAATAATTGGATTATGACGAATCAGTTGAAGAAGACCAGCGATAGACCTGCAATTGAAAGACAAGGTGGCCCCGGTGGCGGCCTTCCTGGCTTTGGACCGGTGCAGTGGCATGGTGGGGCGATTGGTGGAATTGAGTACCGCCTGACTTCAGAGTATTGAGGAGGGTATTAATATGCCGATGTCGCCGGCCTTCGAAAGGAGGCTCTTCCCGAGACTGCCGGAGATTATCGCCCATTTCGGGACGCCTTTTCATATCCTCGACGAGACGGGAATCATCGAGACTGGCAATAAGCTAAAGGCCGACTTCAGCAGGGTCCACGGTTTCCAGGAGTTCTTCGCCGTCAAAGCCCTGCCCAATCCGGCCATCCTTGGTATCATGCGTCGGCTTGGTTTCGGGCTGGACTGCTCCTCGCCGGCGGAGTTGGTACTGGGGCGGCAGGCCGGATTCCAGGGCGGCGAAATGATGCTCAGCTCAAACAATACCTCCGATGAGCTTTTCAGGCTGGCGGGGGAAGACGGCGGATGCATCCTCAATCTTGATGACATATCTCTGATCGACCGCGTACCGGAGTTCCCCGAGCTAATCTGCTTCCGCTACAATCCCGGTGAGAGAAGAGCCGGCACGGCCATAATCGGCGATCCTGTTGAGGCCAAATACGGTGTCCGCCACGACCAAATCGTCGATGCGTACAGGAGAGCGATAGACCGCGGGGCCCGGCGATTCGGCTTGCATACGATGATCATTTCCAACCAGCTCGATTATCGCTATATGGTCGAAACCGTGAATATGCTCCTAGAAATTATCGAGATAGTGTCCGCGACCCTGGACATCAAGTTCGAGTTCTTCAATATCGGGGGAGGCATCGGGATACCTTACCAGCCGGACGATAAGCCGTTCGATATGCCCGCCCTGGCTGCCGAGGCCGGGGCACTGCTGGAGAAGTTCGCCGCCAAGCACGGGTACCGCCCCAAGTTGTTCATGGAAAGCGGCCGTTTTATAACCGGGCCTCACGGGGCGCTGGTTACCACCGTTATTAACCGCATGAGCAAGTACCGCGAGTACGTCGGAATCAACGCCTCGACCCTATCGGCCAATGCCCGTCCGGCCTTTTACGAGACCGCTTATCATCATATAACCATCCTCGATCCGGCCGGGAACCCTCGGCAAGGAGGTGAGGAAGTAGTAGACGTGGTCGGGCCGCTCTGTGAAAACAACGACAAGTTCGCCAAACAGCGGCGGCTGCCCGGGACGTCGGTCGGGGATATTTTAGTACAGCATGATACCGGCGCCCACTGCCTAGCCATGGCCGGTAACTACAACGGGTGGCTGCGGCCGCAGGAACTGCTTCTACACACCGATGGTTCCGTCGAAATGATACGCCGCGCCGAGACCCTGCCGGACCTTTTCGCCACTCTTAACTACGAGCCGAAAGCCCTGCGGCCGTATTGAACTGCCGGCTATGACTGCTCGGATTTGAAGGTCGTGATGGCACTCTTCCCGTAAATCCGGCCGAGGATCGCCCTCATTTCGCGGAGGGCTTCCCGATTCCTGGCCAGCCGGTCCAGGCGGAGGTTCATCTGGCACTGGCTTTCACCATCAGACGCGCTATAGTGTGATTGTGCCCCTGACTCCGGGTTGTCCATGCCTTTATGATAGCCGGAGCGATTAACAGGAACGTCACGGAAAATAGGCGAAGAATCACAAAAAGGTTACAAAAGCCACTGTGGACATTAAAATGGTCTTTGAGCCAGACCCTGGCACCATCGGCATCGGTTTCCAGCGGTTCAATCTCTTCGAGTCCATCGATGAAACCCCTGGCCGAACAAGTAACCGGCAAACGACCTGACGTCAGCCGTACTGGTGACAATACCCCGGGTAAAAAGGTGTCCGTAGGCGATCCTTATCGGCCATCAACAAGATCGTCGTGAAGTGTTCGCCGTTTAAACGGATTTCCAGGGAGCTTTCCCGTATAACTCTTTCCGAGGCGGGGATACAATCACCATCGGCTAGGATATACTGGACTCTTTTGAGGATTTTACTTTTATCGCTATTATGTTTGGTATTCCTTTTTCGTGTGTCATTCCCGCGAAAGCGGGAATCCAGATTCTTCTTTTTAAGTATTTATGCCCTTGTTAAGCCGGTTGCCCTATCCCCTTTGTCCCCTTCCCCTGGGGGGAATGGGAAATTCTAGAAAGAGGGGCTCCGCCCCTCTTGGACGCCCCGTTCTACTTTTCCTTGAGCCCGATGTCCCCGCGAAAGCGGGATTCGGGCAGAGGCCGGGAAAGGTCTGGATTCCCGATCAGGTCGGGAATGACGGCTGCTGTCAATGATGGGTTCAGGCCTTTTTCCCACGCTCGACTATCTCTATCCTGTCGCCCGGTTTGATTTCGCCACCCCGGGTGACCCTGGCGAAGATGCCCTCCCGCGGCATGATGCAGTCACCCACCTGCTGGCGGATAGCGCAGCCGGTGTGGCACTCCTTACCGATCTGGGTCATTTCCAGGATAGCATCCTCGCCGATATTAATCCTGGTGCCGATAGGCAGTTTGGAAAGGTCGATGCCCTCGGTGGTGATGTTTTCGGCGAAGTCGCCGGGATGTAATTCGAGTCCCTTGCCCCGCATCTTGTCGATGCTCTCGATAGCCAGCAGGCTTACCTGGCGGTGGGTGGAACTATCGGCGTGGGCGTCGCCGACGACGCCGTAATCCTCCCGGATGGTCACCCGGGCCATGGGCGTCTTTCTCTCCCCCTTTCTTTCGCTCTGGCAAACGGCGATGACGGTGGTCATGGCTGCCTTCCTTGTCGTAATATGGTGCCGCCGCCAATGACGGTATCTCCATCGTAAAAGGCGATGGTCTGGCCGGGAGTGATTGCCATCTGGGGCTCGGTAAATTTTACATTTGCGGTCTCATTATCGACCGGTGTTATCATGGCCGGCGCCTCCGGGTGGCGGTACCTGACCCTGGCTTTAAGCTCGGCTGGACCTTTCGGTGCCTCGGATATCCAGTTGAGTTCGCCGGCGACCAGCTCGTCGGTGAAGGTCCGCTCCCTAGCCCCGACAACGACGGCATTGCTATCGGGTCTGATGGCGGTGACGTAGAGCGGCTCCGCTGTGGCGATACCCAGCCCCCGCCGCTGCCCTATGGTATAGGAAGTAATACCGCGATGTTCGCCCAGGATATTGCCGGTTTCATCCATAATCGGGCCGGGGCATGTCGGCTGCTGCTGGTGGTCGCTGACGAATGCGGCATAATCATCGCCGGGGATGAAACACACCTCCTGACTCTCCGGTCGGGCGGCGACTGGTAAACCCATCTCAGCAGCGAGACGCTTTACTTCAGTCTTGGTCAGGTGACCGACCGGGAACATGGCGCGCGAAAGCTGTTCGCGGGTGAGCTGGCAGAGAAAGTAGGACTGGTCTTTACGCGCGTCGGCCCCCATTTTTAAGTAATGTGTACTGGTGGCCTCATCAGACTCAATGCGAGCGTAGTGCCCTGTGGCAATAAAATCCGCCCCCAGCTCTTCGGCCTTTTCGCGGAGGACGCCGAACTTTATCTCGCGGTTGCAGACGACGCAGGGATTGGGCGTACGGCCCCGGGTATACTCCCGGCAGAAACCATCGATGATGCGGCTGGCGAAGATATCTCGAAGATCGATAACTTGGTGGGGTATGCCCAGCTTCTCGGCTACTTTCCGCGCGTCAGCAATAGCGGCGGTACCGCGGGCGTTTTCAACGAGAAGCATGGTCACGCCGAACACATCGTGACCGGCTTGCTTGAGCAGGGCGGCGGCCACCGAAGAATCGACGCCGCCGCTCATGGCGGTGGCTATCCTCATTTTATATGAGCTCCCCCACCTCCGCCGGTGACAGCAAGGGGCCGGCATAGCCGCAGCCCGTGCATGTCAGACGAAATTCGAGGCGCTGCGCCTTGCCCGTAAGCCGCAATCGCTTGCCGCAGCGGGGACATTCCCGCGACGTGCTATATGCGTCGATATGGCATCCGCAATCACTGCCCGAGCAGCAGTTATTATTATCTGTCATTTCCAGGCCCATTATTTACCTCCGGCCAGCTTTTCCAGGACGATTCTGGCGGCGACTTCCCCGGACAGGAACATGGAGCCGAAGGTCGGGCCCATGCGGGGCAGCCCGTAGACAGCGCCGACCGCCATGCCGGTAACGATGAGGCCGGGGAAGCACTCTCCGGTATGCTCTACGATGAGGTCTTCCGATTTCTCAATCCAGAGGGCGCCTTCGCCCCTCAACTTGATGAGGCCGCGCTGTTCCAGTTTTTTAGCGACGGTGGCGTCATGGCCGGTGGCCTCGATGACCAGCGGCGCTTCGAGCGCAACCGGATCGAGGGCGGCCACCTGCCGGGGCAGGGAGGCGATCGGTGACCAGTTGATGACGGCGCCGCAGACTCGGCCGTCCTTGACCACCAGGTCTTCGAGCATGGTCATGTTGATAATCCGGGCACCGGCCTGACAGGCGGCGGCAATCAGGGCGGCGCAGGCGTGGGGGGCGTCACAGACGACCAGCCCCTCGCTTACGGCTTTATAAGGTACGCCTAGCTCGTCGAGGAGTTTCTCGCCGGGGTGCCGGACGGTGACCTTGGGCATGAGGTAGCCGCCGCTCCAGAATCCCCCGCCGAGGTAGTTGTTACGCTCGATGATGACCACTTTTTTCCCGGCCCGGGCGATATCACGTGCCGCCACGAGGCCGCTCGGCCCGCCGCCGATGACTATACAGTCGCTCTCCACGTATTCATTGAATTCCGCAGCGAACTCGGAGACGATGGCCCGCGTAATAACCTTCTCTCCGACCGGACTGAATCTTTCCATGCTGTAACTCCCCGCTTTCGAATTTGAACTAAATCCCCCCGCCCCCGGCGGACTCCCGCTCGGTTTCCTCCCGGAGCTCCCTTTCCCCGTCCGGCGGTGCCGGCTGGCCGGCCGCCAGCTCCAATTTTTTCAGGCGCTCCTCCAGCCGGTGCTGATCCTTTAACACCAGCCGGATGGCCTCGGCGACCGGGTCCGGCAGGCGGCCGTGCTCCAGGTCCATGGCCGGTTTGGCGGTCTTGGTGACCACCCTGCCGGGAATGCCGACGACGGTGACTCCCGGTGGTACCGGCCTGATGACTACCGAACTTGAGCCTATTCTGGCGCCGTCACCGATAGTGATGGGGCCCAGGGCGATCGATCCGCTGCCCATCTCGACGGCGTTACCCAGTGTGGGGTGCCGCTTCCGCTTTTCCAGAGTCGTCCCTCCCAGCACCACTCCCTGGTATAACAGCACATCGTCACCGAGCTCGGCTGTCTCTCCGATGACCACGCCGGAACCATGGTCGATGAAGCAGCGTTTGCCGATGTGGGCGCCCGGATGGATCTCGACTCCGGTGAAAAAGCGGTTAAAATGGGAAAGCAGGCGCGCGAGCAGTCTGAAGTTATGGCACCACAGGAAATGCGCCAGGCGGTGCCACCAGATGGCGTGCAGGCCCGGGTAGCAAAGGAGGACCTCCAGCACGCTGCGGGCGGCCGGGTCCTTGGCGAACACTGTCTGTATGTCTTCTCTCAGAGTCTGAAACACCCGGGTATTTCTCCCTTTTCTTGGCCTATATCCTATTATACAATTTTTCTATTGGCGCCGTATTGTAAATATAAAGTTGACTGAATTAGTAAACAATTATAAGTCTAACATTTGAAGTATATCAGGTCAATGGTGTACGTTTAATGTGGCCCCTTTGAAGTCTCCCTTTTGGTTGTGTAGAATAAGGCTGATGGCGACAGATTTCCGGCACCTGCCCAGCGTGGACAAGGTCCTCACCGACGAGCGGCTTGTCCGGCTGGGAACGCAATATCCCCATGAACTCCTGGTGGACCTCATCCGCGAGCGTCTTGAACATGAGCGGGCCTCCATTGCGACCGGAAAGACCGGCGCTTCGGCGGAGGAGATAGCCGCCGCGGTGACGGCCTCTCTGGAAAGTCTGGTAACGCCTACACTACGCCGGGTCGTTAATGCCTCCGGCGTGATACTGCACACCAACCTGGGGCGCGCCCCTCTCAGCCGGGCGACCCTGGTGGCTATGGATGAAGCCAGCCAGGGCTATGCCAACCTGGAGTTCGACCTCGATAGCGGCAACCGTGGTTCCCGCCATGTGCATATCGAAGAGCTGTTGCGCCGGTTATCCGGCGCCGAGGCGGCCCTGGTGGTCAACAACAACGCGGCGGCGGTGCTGATGGGTTTGACGGCCCTGGCCCGGCGCCGGGAGGTCATCGTCTCGCGCGGGCAGGCAGTCGAGATCGGCGGGGGATTCCGTATCCCGGACGTAATGCGCCAGAGCGGTGCGCGGCTGGTGGAGGTAGGTACAACCAACTGTACCTATGCCCGGGACTTCGAAGAGGCGATTAATGAAAAAACGGTCGCCTTAATGAGGGTCCATTCCAGCAATTTCCGGCTGGTGGGCTTTACCGCCGGGGTTTCTCTCGAAGATATCGTGGCGGTCGGCCGGAGGCACGATGTGATGGTACTGGATGACCTCGGCAGCGGCTGCTTCCTGGACACGGCGGTTTACGGGTTGGCCCCCGAGCCGATGGTCCAGCAAAGCGTTCAGACCGGTGCGGCACTGACTTTTTTCTCCGGCGATAAACTCGTGGGTGGGCCACAGGCGGGTATCATCGTCGGTAGAAAAGAGTACGTCGACAAGTTAAAGCGGCATCCCCTGGCTCGAGCTATGCGAATCGACAAGACAAGGCTGGCCGGTCTGGCGGTGACGCTCCGGCACTATCTCAAAGGGGAGGCGACCACGGAGGTCCCGGTATGGCGTATGATTGCAGCGCCTCTGGAGGAGATGGAACACCGGGCCAAAAGCTGGGCTAAAGTTCTAGGGGGAGAGGCGCGTGTCGTATCCGGGGAAACGATGATCGGCGGCGGTTCACTGCCCGGCGGTAGCCTGCCGACCCGGCTGGTGGCTATTGATGGCGGCGGTAGGAAAAGTGCCGTAAGGATTATTGCCGAAAAGCTGCGCCGTCGGGAGGTACCAGTGGTGGGGCGGATAGACAAAGATATCCTGCTACTCGATCCGCGTACCGTATTGCCGGAAGAAGACATGGTGGTTATTAGAGCGCTTAGAGAGTCGGTGTAGTCTCCTAATAAAGAATTATATTAATAGTGTCATGCTGAGGAACGAAGTGAACGAAGAATCTCGGGGAAGGGTGGTGGTATTCCCCGCCTCGGGATCCTTCGCTTCGCTCAGGATGACATAGTAATAGTAAATTATCATGTTCGTATTAGGCACGGCCGGACACATCGATCACGGTAAATCTTTACTCGTCCAGGCGTTGACCGGCATCGATCCGGACCGCCTGCGAGAAGAGAAAGACCGTGGTATGACCATCGATCTGGGCTTTGCCTGGCTAAAGCTGCCGGGCGGCCGTGAAGTGGGCATCGTCGATGTACCCGGCCATGAACGTTTCGTCAAGAACATGCTGGCTGGCGTCGGCGGAATCGACCTGGCCCTGCTGATCGTGGCCGCTAACGAAGGCGTCATGCCCCAAACCCGCGAGCACCTCGCCATTCTGGACCTCATCGGGGTACGGCGGGGGATCGTCGTTATTACCAAGAAGGACCTGGTCGATGAAGAGCTCTTGACTCTGGTCAGGATGGAAGTCGAAGAGGTTATCGCCCCGACGGTCCTGGCCGGTGCTCCCGTTATCGCGGTTTCGGCTGTTACTGGCGAGGGCCTGCCGGAGTTGGTAGCGACCATCGACAAGCAGCTCGATGAGACCGAACCCAAACCGGACGTCGGACGCCCCAGGCTGCCCATCGACCGCATTTTCACTATCGCTGGCTCGGGCACCGTCGTCACCGGGACGCTGATCGACGGCTCGCTGGCGGTGGGTCAGGAGGTGGAGATTGTCCCGGCGGGATTGAAGTCACGCCTCCGCGGCCTGCAAACGCACAAATCGAAGCTCGAAAAGGCCAGCCAGGGCAGCCGGGTGGCCGCCAATCTAGTCGGTGTCAACACTTCACAGCTCAAACGCGGCGATGTTGTAACCATCCCCGGCTGGTTGAAGCCTTCCCGGCTGGTTACCGTTAAGCTGGCCATGATAGATTATCTACCCCGGCCGCTGCGCCACGGGGCGACCGTCAGTTTTCATACTTTGGCCGCTGAGACGATGGCCAGGGTCCGCCTGCTGGAGGCGGACGAGCTGAAACCCGGTACCTCCACCTGGGCGCAGCTGTCATTGCAGGATCCCCTGGCAATCATCAACGGCGACCGGTATATTATCCGCTCGCCGATGGAGACCCTGGGGGGAGGCGGCATCGTTGACGCGCACGCCAAAAGGTTACGACGATTCCGCCCGGAGGTTATTGAGACCCTGAAAGCCAGGGAAGGCGGTACCGTAGACCAGGCTATAATAGCATTATTGGAAGCGAAGCAGCCCCTGGAACGGGCTGCCCTGGTCGCCCTGGGCAATATACCTGATGATGTTGCCGGAGATACCATCGACTCACTCGCGGAAAACGGTGAGGTGGTTCGGCTGGGCTCCGGAGATAGCCAGTTGTTTTTCACGCGGGCTGGCTGGGAACGTTTTGTCGGGAACGTCACCGCGGTGCTCAAGAACTACCATCGTAAATATCCGACACGCGGCGGAATGCCCAGGATAGAGTTAACCAATCACTTGAAACTGGGCGCTCACGCCCCGGAGGCGTTGGAACGCCTGGTCAGCCAGGGGGCGATTGCCGGGGAGGGGAGTTACCTGCGGCTGCCCGACCACTCCATACGGTTGACGCCCGCCCAGCAGGCAAAAGTGGACGACTTCCTGAAGTCCCTGGCGGCCAGCCCGTATTCCCCGCCTGCCGAATCCATGCCGGGGCCGGATCTTCTTAATATGCTCGTAGAACAAGGTAAAGTGGTCAAGGTAAGCGACAACATTGCCTTCGCGGCAGCGACTTACAGAGAGATGGTGACCAGGATCACAGATCGTATCAGGTCCGATAGTCGGGTCGGCCTGGGCGGGGTGAGGGATATGTTCGGCACCAGCCGCAAGTACGCCCAGGCTTTACTGGAGTATCTCGATCGGGAGAAGGTGACCCGGCGCGTCGGCGACGACCGGGTACTATACTGACGCTATAAGATTTAAATCCATGTAGAGGAGGCATTCTTATGTGGGGATGGATTATCGATTACAGCCTCTGGATCCTTATTGTATCCAGTCTGGTGGTGCTGGTGCTACTTTATTTTAACGACAAGCTGAGAAATGCCCTTGCCAGATTGGTGCACGAGGAAAAACGGAAGGGGTTCCATAAAAAGGCCGAAGGTATTTTCTGGACTTTCGAGGGGGTGGCGGTTGTGTTCATGGCCCTGTCATTTTTAGGGCTGGCCCTCGCCCGGGAAGGCACGCGGGCCTTCGCCGTTCCGGATATCGTGGAGAGCTGGTTTCTGGAGCACGGCCTGGCGGTTGTTGTCATTCTGGTCGTTGGGATAGTGCTCTGGATTGTCGCCAAGCAGACGATACCGCCGCTGATAACCCGCATCATGACGCGGCCGCAGGCCGGCGAAAGCCGGGAGGGGCTGACAAGGCGGGCCAATACTTTACAGGGTGTCTTCCTGGGATTGAGCCGGGTCATTATCGTCCTGCTAGTTATTTTCATGGTCCTTTCGGAAATCAAAGTGTCCATCGGCCCGATACTGGCCGGTTTCGGCATTATCGGTATCGCTGTCGGTTTCGGCGCTCAGTACCTGATCAGGGACCTTATCGCCGGCATTTTCATCCTGATGGAAAACCAGTACCGGGTCGGTGATGTCGCCAGGGTAGCCGATGTCTCCGGCCTGGTTGAACAGATTAACCTGAGAAAAACGGTTCTACGGGACCTGGACGGCATCGTTCATCACATACCTAACGGCGAGATAAAGATCGCCAGTAATTTCTCCCGCCATTTCTCACGTGTCAACCTCAACATATCCGTCTCTTACGGCACCGACCTCGATTCTGCCATAGAAGTAATCAACCGGGTATGCCAGGAGATGTACGAGGAGGAGGAGTGGCAAAAGAAAATGATCTCGCCACCGAAGGTATTGAGGGTGGACAAGCTCGGGGATTCCGGCATAGACATCAAGGTCCTCGGGGATGTCAAGCCACTGGAACAATGGGGGATTATGGGGCAGCTACGCCTGCGTATCAAGAAGGAGTTTGATAAGCTGGGTATTGAGATACCCTGGCCACACACCAAGGTCTATTTCGGTAACAAACCGGATGAAGGTTAAATAACTATCTTAGCCCGGTTCCTTGCAGACGATGCAGAAGTCATCCTCAATGCCGGGGATGATTTCTTCCACCTGGGGTACCTGGCGTAGGAGATCGAGGAAAGGCATCGGTTCTCTGATATCGAACAGGACGGACATTTCTTTCTCGGAGGCATACTCCTGCAGGTACTTGATGTCAGGGATACCGACCAGATGTTTCTTGAGGCTTTTCAGATACTGGTAATCAACTGCCGAAGAGGATTTGATTTCAACCTGGCCTTGGAACAGGGTGGAGTTGCCATTGTTGCCGTTAGATTCCTCTCCCATGAAGCGTACCGCCAAGGTAGGGCTGTTGGCCTCTTCAATCAGTCCGCCAGTGAGAGGAGCGGTGGACCGGATTTCTTCTTCGCGGGTGGCGGCGTTAACCTCCTCTAGCCTTGTGCGGGTCTCGGCGATAATCCGGGCCAGGTCGCCAGTTTCCTCCCTTAGTCTCGCCTCGAACTCGGTAACGGTCTGGCCGGCCCGGTTGATGCTTTCAGTAATGAGCCGGTTAATCTCGGTGCTGCTTTCGACGACGTCGGCCATGATTTTCTGGGCTTTTTGTCTGGCCTGAGCGACGGCCTCGGAAGACCTTTTCTGGCTTTCCTGGCGGCATTTTTCAGTAATCTCGGTGATGGCCTGTTCGGCCTCGTGTTTGGCAATGGAGATGATATCGTTCTTCTCCCGTTCGGCGGTCTCCCTGGCTACGGCAACAATATCCTCAGCTTCTTTTCTGGCTCTATCGAGGAGCTTTTCAATTTGGGACTGCGTCTTCTTCCTGGCTTCTTTTTTTACTTTTTGCTCGGCCTCTTCAACTATTTTTTTAGCTTTCTGTTTGGCCTCGCGGATGATGGCGGCGGACTCGAGAGCGGGCGGTTGGCTCATCTCAGGACTCTCTGGAACGGTATAAGGCCGAACCTCGGGCGGAGTCGGGCGTGTTTGGGCGGTTAATTCTTCAAGGTCAGGCTCTTCCGTCTCCTGCTCGGTGGGCGGATGCGGTATATCTTCGGCAATGTCTTCAACATGTACGACCTCATCAACGTCCGCTTCTTCTTCGTCGGCGGTGAGTGATTTGAGCCTTTTTTCCGTGCGCCGCGATATCTCGTCTATCCTGGCGCGGTACTCGCTGAAAATGCGGCTGAAATCGTCGGTGGTGGATTGAGTGTCGGTATCTAATTTCGCCATGTTACCTGACTTTCGTAAAGAACGTCATATGTAGCCCGCTTCAGTATATTTTACTCCGCATAAACTGCTTTGAATATAGCCAGATAGTACCATATGGGAGGTCAATCGGTGGGCGTTACGAAAAGGCCATATACAAGAACCAATCGCATGTTTAAAATATGAAAAGTACAAGAAATCCAGGACGGGGAAGCGCCATGCTGATTGTTACGGAACAGGCCAAGGACGAACTTAAAAAACTGCTCACCACTAAAGTTGACTGGCCCGGGGCGCGTTTGCGTCTGATTGACCGGGGTGAGGGAAAACTGGGCCTCGGTATCGATATCGAGTTGCCCGGCGACATCATCCTTGAGCATGAAGGGGCCAGACTCCTGCTTGTCGAAGCCGGGCTTGCTTCCAAACTCGATGGCGTGACCCTGGATGTCGATACCGAGACAGGCGGAGTCGAATTGGTCGTTAATAACTGCTCGTGATTTAAGGGGGGGAAGGCGATGTTGGAAACAGACGGGCTCTTCAGGCTGTCAGCATCCAATTTTCAGCGGGCTGAAATGCACCTAACGGATACCGAAGTCCAGCTGCGCAAGCTGCGCGCCCGGCTGGAAAGATGCGCGGCGCTGGTCCAGCGGGTACCGGCCGATCAAATCCTCCGGCAGCAGATAGACGAGATTTTCGATAAGCAGCCCGCTGATACGACGACACCCGCCGCAGCCACCACGACGTGAGGTTGTAACCAGCTAAATTCGCTTTCCGGGGAGCTGATGGATTCGAACCGTTAAAGACGCTGTTTCAGTCCATCTTTTTCCTTAAAATCATAACGACCACTGAGCCGACTCCGAAGGCAAGGGAGACTGCCGATCCAGCCCACATTTCCATAGATGGAATTTCAGAGCCGTAAAGTTCTCCTATTACGATGCCCTGAATGAATAAGCTGACTCCAATAATAAATGCAAAGATAAAGAGAACCCAGGCAGCTACTGAGGCTAAAGCTTTAAATATTTGCGGCATATCCCTGCCTCCTTTAACATAATCCGGTGATAGTATACTCCTTAATAATTTTTTGTCAATATCTATGAAAAGTTGGGGTAAGTTTTTTAGCATTAGACAGAGAACCCGGACGAGCGCTTGAGCACACACATCAGGCAGGGGCAGAATAAAGAGTATTTTCAGTGAATGATTAAATCTGGCAGGAGCGCATGGGAGTCGAACCCACCGAAGGCGTTATCAGCACCCCCCAACTTTGTTGACATCAGCTAATGCGACGGATATGCTTGTTTATTATTGTCCCAAGTAGTATATTAAACACGTGCCCAAGCGTGAAACTACAGTAGCAAGAGTAATTAGGGTTCTGGCTGTATTGACCTTTCTGGCATTTGCCTATGCGTTAGTCCGTGCAATATTGTTTTTTGGTGAAACGCATACGGTGGGACTTGCGAATTTGATCCAGACTTTATCCCTTTACCTGATTGCGTTCATATTGGCAATATTGGTCGGAGTACATTTTTTACCCCATCCTGGCTTTGGTGGAATCAAAGTATTCTCTATGTTAGTAATCATTGCTTATGGATACTTCATGTTTAGTTTTCCATTCAAGTTTGGTGATACACTTGAGTGGACACCCGTATACCTGGCTTTTACTCTAGCCGTTTTCTTACCAGGTTTTATTTTAGCAATATGGACAATACTGTATTTCAATAAAATAAAAAATAGTAGGATTTAAAGGATACAAGTGAAATACAGCCAACGTCGTCTTACAGGCACGAAGAAAGGGCCAAGATATCTCTCAATTCTCAATTAATGTGGTTGAATTTAACCCTTGACTCTTTTTACCTTTCCCGTAGAACCCTTAGTGGAGAATTCACTCCTGCCGATCTTTACCAGCTTCTTCTGTGTTTTTTAGCAGGAATGATTGTGACTCGTTTGTTAGTAGAGCCGAAACCTGGCGGGAGCGCATGGGAGTCGAACCCACCGAAGGCGTTATTAGCCCCCCCCAACGGGTTTGAAGTCCGCGAAGCCCCCCGGGCCTTATCCGCTCCCCCCGCGTACGAATCAGTATATCTTACCCCGCGCCGGGTAGCAAGCCGTTCCGCTCGTGGAAAAATCAGCCTTCCGAAGGTGCCTCCACCTCAACCAGGGCTTCCTGCTTGCGGCGGTAGACCAGCCTGGCCAGCCAGATACTCATCTCGTAGAGTGCGATGAGGGGCACCGCCACCAGGCTTTGATTGATGGGATCGAAGGTGGGGGTAATGATGGCTGCCCCGATGAATGACACAACGATGGCTATCTTGCGTTTCCCGGCCAGCCACTCCGGCTTGATTATGCCCAGCCTGGCTAAAAAAGTGGACACCACCGGCATCTCGAAGACCAGGCCGATGGCCAACAACAATCGGAAAACCACGTTGACATAATTGTTGATCGTGATTATTTCCTTGGCTACGTTGCTGCCAAATTCGAATAGAAACCGCATGGCCGGCGGCAGGAGAATAAAATAGCCGAAGGCCACCCCGCCGAGGAACATCAGTGCTATCCAGGGCAGCACCAGGTAGACGATCCTTTTTTCGTGAGGCATCAGGGCCGGCGAGATGAACATGATACCGTGGTATGTAATCACCGGCATGGCCAAAATGATGCCGCCGAAGAAGCTGACGCGCATATAGACGGAAATGGCGTCGGTGACCTGGGTGCGGTATAGCTCGGGATTACCGGCGGGTAGTTTGAGAAAGTAGATAATCCAATCCCGGAATATAAAACAGACAATAGCACCGACGACTACGGCGATGACACTCCAGATTAGGCGGCGGCGTAGTTCCAGGAGGTGGCCGAGCAGGCTGAGCTTTTCTCCAGGGTCAGTCATTTCGCCGGGGGCGCCCCTCCCGGTTCGGTCGGATTACTTTCCATGGCTTGGCCTTCCTGTGTCTCCGCGGTGTGGGTGGCTCCCGGTTGGGGTGGGGGCGTTTGTTTCTCCGCCTTTTCGGTGGCATCTATCTCCCGGGTAACAGCGGCGGTGAAGTCGGAGCTGGCCCGGCGGATGGCGCGCATCGTCTTGCCCATCGTTCTGGCGATACCCGGTATTTTTTGCGGTCCGACGACGAGTAACGCCACGATGAGAATAACGATTATTTCCAAGGGGCCTATGCCGAAAAAGTCCATCCCTGAACCTCTCCCGGATTGTCCCGGCGACTAGTGCGGATCTAAGCGATTAGGCTGTAAATTTTGACAATATTAGGGAAATTACTGACTAGCGAACACTTTACTTGGTCGTTGAGGTTTTTGGTTTCTCTTCGGCTACCTGTTCCTCATCTTCCCCTGACTGCGCTTTTTTAAAGGAGCGCAGACCTTTGCCGATGGCGCCGCCGACCTGCGGTAGTTTACCAACACCGAAAACGATAAGGATGATAACCAGGATAAGGGCAATCTCCCATCCACCCATTCTAAAAGGCATGTTATACCTCCTGCCTGTGATTCTTCTGAATTAAATTATACTCGTGTTCACGCCGGTTGTCCATGCTTGACGGCATCCAGCGTCAATCAAGATTCATTTCTTTTAAAACAACTTTAATGATGTCTGGGACCTTGCCACGCAGCAATTCTGAAAGCTCGGTCCCCCAGTCGATTTCCCATGGCTCGACGCCGATAATAACCGCCTTGCCCGGCTCATTGCCGGTCAGAGACATCAAACCCAGGTTCTCGATGATGCCCATCTCATGGGCGGACGTTAATGTGCCTTCCCCCGCGGCCAGGTCACCGGGGAGGAACCGGTAAATCGTCCCCGGTTTGCCCCCGGCGCGGGCGGCATCGACGATGATCATCTTGTCACCGGCCCTCGTATAGGCAATGAGGTCCGGAGACGTCCCGCCGTCGATGAGACGGACATCCGGGGGGAGGTCCATTTCCTGCAAAGCCTTGACAACGTGGATGCCGATGCCTTCGTCTTTAAGCAACAGGTTGCCGACACCAATAACCACGATGCGCGGCGTGTGTTCCGTTTCACTGTTGGAGTTCGAAGTCACCAGCTTTTCCTTAGCAATTCAACATATCCTGGGCAGCAGTTCGCCGACGGGTACGTCAACGATGCGGGAGGCGCCGAGATTCGTCTTCATGACTACCCGGCCGGGATACTCTGCTACCACTTCGCCGATGATGGCCGCAGCTTTCCCATATTTGTTCCCCTTCATAGCCGCCAGAACGATATCGGCATCTTCCGGCGGTACGATAGCCACCAGCTTACCTTCGTTGGCGATGTAAAGAGGGTCCAGTCCGAGAAGTTCGCAGGCGGCCAGGACAGCCCCGGCTATTGGCACGGCGCTTTCTTCTATAGTAATACCAATATCTGACTGCCCGGCAAAGTCGTTGAGGGTGACGGCCAGCCCGCCACGAGTGGGATCGCGAAGACAACGGATACCCGTCGAAGCTGCCAACATATCTGTCACCAGTCCGTTCAAAGGGGCGCAATCGCTGGGGATGGGAGTGTGGAACTTGAGTCCCTCCCGCTGACTGAGTACGGCAATACCATGGTCGCCGATGCTACCGCTGAGGATAACTTTATCACCGGGACGGGCGTTGGCGACCGAGATATCCACTCCCTCTGGCACGATGCCGACTCCTGCCGTGTTGATGAAAAGCCGGTCGGCACTGCCGCGGTCGACGACTTTCGTATCGCCGGTAATAATCTGCACCCCGGCCTCGGCCGTGGCCTCCCGGATGGAAGCGATGACCTTTTTCAGGTCGCCCACCGGCAGCCCCTCCTCGATGATGAGGGCCAGGCTGAGGTAAAGCGGCCTCGCCCCGCTCATGGCGAGGTCGTTGACAGTGCCGCAGACCGCCAGCCGCCCGATGTCCCCTCCGGGAAAGAAGATGGGATTGACCGTATAGCTATCGGTGGTGAAAGCCAGTCGGCCGCTTGCGTCGAAGACAGCCGCATCCTCCAGCTTCTCGAGCAGCGGATTGGCCAGCTCCGGCAAAAAGCTCCCGATGAGGTCGTGCATAAGCTTGCCGCCGCTGCCGTGAGCGAGCAGTATCTTGTCGTTTTTCGAACTATGTTCCTTCATATTGAAAGTAGGCTGCGCAGCTTCCTTCGGAGGAGACCATGCAGGGTCCGACCGGGCTCTCCGGCGTGCAGGTGACACGGAATAGTGTACATTCCAGCGGTGTGTTGACGCCGCGTAATATGGCCCCGCAGATACATCCCTTTGGTTCGCGGGCGGGACCGGGCTCGATGGTGAAATTCTTGGCGGCGTCGAAGCGGGTATATTCCGCCCTGAGAGTCAAGCCGCTGGCCGGTACGCTGCCGATGCCCCGCCAATCGGCGTCACCAGTTTCGAAGATGGTGTCCATGAGTCTCAGTGCCGCTGGATTGCCCTCCGGTCTGACGCCGCGACTGTAAGGATTTTCGACCTGCGGCCGGGCGCTTTCGATCTGCTCGACGAGGCGGTCAACGGCCAGTAGTATATCCAGAGGCTCGAATCCGGAGACGGCGCAGGCGATGCTATAATCTCTGGCGAGGAACTCATAAGGGTGGGTGCCGATGATAGCGCTAACGTGGCCGGGGCAGATGATACCGTCGAGGCGGACTTCACCGAGGTCCAGGATCGCCTTCATAATGGGCGGGCATACTTTATGGAGAGAGAGGACAAAATAATTATCGACATTCTCCCGCTCGGCCTGGAGTATTGAGGCGGCCACGGTGGGGGCGGTAGTTTCGAAGCCAATGCCGACGAAGATGACCTTTTTATCCGGGTTGTCCCGGGCGATGCCCAGGGCGTCCTGCGCTGAGTAGACGATGCGGACATCGGCGCCGTCCGCCTTAGCCTGCTGGAGGCTGGCGCGGCTGCCCGGAACACGTATCATGTCCCCGAAGCTGGTAATGATGACGCTGGGCAGCCTGCCCAGGGCGATGGCCCGGTCGAGGTCGGCTGCGGCGGTGACACAGACAGGGCAGCCCGGCCCGGAGAGCATCTCGATGCTGGACGGCAGGAGCTGGCGCAGGCCGTGCCTGAAGATGGCGTTGGTGTGCCCGCCGCAGAACTCCATGAGCCGCGCCGGTTTTCTGGAATGTTTACGGATACGCTCCAGCAGCTTTTTAGCCAGCTCAGGGTTGCGGTATTCCTGAACGTGTTTCATAAATCCAATCATGTTTACGTAACTGAGTATTTTGGATTCCCGCTTTTGCGGGAATGACGTGCTTTATTCCGCTTCCGCCATCTGCCGGAGCAGTTTCAGCGTCTCCTCGGCCTCAGCCGCATCGATGATGCTGATAGCGTAGCCGGTATGCAGCAGGACATAGTCGCCCACACGGGCGTCCGGCGTGAGCTGGAGGCTGGCGTCCCGAGTCACCCCCTCGATGTCCACCACGGCCTGATCGCCGTTAATCGTCTTTATCAATGCCGGAATGGCCAGGCACATGGCTAACCACGCTCCCGATTATTCATTTCTCTTCACATAATAATGCGCCGGTGCGGGTCGCGTCTATCTTCATAACAACGCGTTGGCGATAACCGCCTGACCCAATGAAATGCCGCCATCGTTGCAGGGGACCTGTCGATGGGTCAAGGCAGTGAATCCGGCGGATTCCAGACGGGTAACAGACTTTTCAAGAAGGAGCCGGTTCTGGAAGACCCCGCCGCTTAACGCCACCTCGCTTAAGCCGGTATGTGAGGAAATTGTTTGACATAACTCGACAATCATGCCGGCGACGGTATTATGGAAGCGGGCCGCGATAACTGGCTTTGAGGTTTGACAGCCTAGATCTTCGATGATAGCTGCTAGCAGGTCGCCGAGCCTGACAATGTTGACACCGTCGACCTCGGTAACTTTAAATGGATATCTGCCGGTCTCACCCGTCTCGTGGCTGGCGGCCGTCTCCAAGTCGATGGCTGCCTGGGCCTCGTACTCGATGATACCCCTGATGCCGACCAGGGCGGCCACGGCATCGAAAAGCCGGCCCATGGAAGAGGTCAGCGGCGTGTTCAGTCCCGTCGCCACCTGATGTTTGATAATGTCGATTTCTTCTTCACTGATGCCTTCGAACGGAGGCAGGGTGGGGTCGGGGTCGATGCCCAATGCCAGCAGGTAGCCGATGGCGGTGCTGTAGGGCCTTTTGATGGCCCGGGCCCCGCCGGGCAGCGGCAGGTATTCCAGGTGCGTTGCCCGTGTGAACTTCTGGCAGTCGGCCACCAGGAACTCGCTGCCCCAGATGCGGCCGTCGCTTCCGTAGCCGGTGCCGTCCAGGGACACCCCGATGACCGGCCCATCTTGTCCATTGTCCACCAGACATGAAGCGATGTGGGCGTGATGGTGCTGTATTGAAATGAGATTGGTTTTTTGGGTCGAAGCTATTTCCAGGGCATATTTCGTGGAGAGGTACTCCGGGTGCGTATCATAGGCGATAGTCTCCGGCTGTATCCGGAATAGCTTTTTATAAAGCTCGATAGTATCGGTAAAATGCTCCAGCGTCTCCAGGTTTTCCATGTCTCCGATATGCTGGCTGACGAAGGCGAAGTTGTCCCGTGTCAGGCAGAATGTGTTCTTCTCCTCGGCGCCGCAGGCAAGTACCTGTCGGCTGGTGCGGGGAAGGTGGATAGGGTAGGGGGCGTGGCCGCGCGCTCGGCGCACAAACCGCGGTGCTCCGCCAGTCACCGTCATGACACTATCGTCGTAACGGGCGTAGATATCCCGGTCGTGTATCAGGAAAAAGTCGGCAATACTGCCCAGCCGACGTAGCGCCTCATCGTTGTCCCGGGCGATTGGCTCCTCGCTGATGTTGCCGCTGGTCATAACCAGTGGCAAACCTGCCTCATGTAACAAGAGGTGGTGGAGGGGAGTGTAGGGGAGCATGACGCCCAAGTAGTCTAGGCCAGGCGCCACATCTTCGGCGATATTGGAATCCGGGCGCTTTTTCATCAGGACAATAGGGCTCCCCGGTGATGCCAACAGGTCTGCTTCGGCTTCGTTGATATCACAGTGCTGACGGGCTTCTTCGAGAGAGGTAACCATGACGGCAAGGGGCTTGGCGGGACGGTGCTTGCGATCCCGAAGGAGATTAACAGCCGCTTCGCTGGTGGCGTCACAGGCCAGTAGAAACCCCCCCAGCCCCTTAACGGCCACGGTTTTTCCTTTCCGGAGAAGTATCGCAGTATCCACAATAACGTCATCGCAACCGATGGTTTTACCATGGGAGTCTAACAGTTCGAGTCGGGGTCCACAGAGCGGGCAGGCGTTGGGTTGGGCGTGGAAACGCCTATCGAGTGGATTGTCATACTCTTTCTGGCAGTCCGGGCACATGGTGAACTTCTTCATGGTGGTGTTGGGGCGGTCGTAGGGGATATCGGCGATAATGGTGAAACGCGGGCCGCAGTTGGTACAGTTGGTAAACGGGTATCGGTAGCGCCTATCGCTGGGATCGAATATCTCCCGCAGGCAATCGGGGCAGGTGGCGATGTCTGGGGAAACGAGCTGATACTTCCCCGCCTCGGCGACACTATCGCGGATCTCGAAATCTTCGTAGCCGGCGGGCTTTCCCGCTGTTGCCGCAATGTCCTCGATGTGTGCCAGCGGCGGCGCCTGCTCGCGGAGGCTGTGCAGAAATCCTTCTATATCTCGGGTGTCGCCCTCCACCTCGATGCGTACGTCCTCGGAGGTATTGCAGACCCAGCCGTACAGGTTATGGCGCTTGGCTAGCTGATAGACGAAAGGACGGAATCCGACGCCCTGCACGACGCCGCGAACGCTGATCCGGGAGAGAGAAAGAACCGGGGTCTTGGCCATACTAACGGTTTTTCTTCTCCTTGACGGCGGACTCCAGCCAGCCGAACCATTCGGTCGTCCCGTCGCCGGTCTTGCAGGACAGCGGGAAGATGATTACATCCGGATTGAGGCCGGTGACTACTTTCCGAAAGGCTTCCGGGTCGAAGTCAAGGTATGGCTGGAGGTCGGTCTTATTGAGCAGCACCACGTCTGTGTCGGCGAACATAGCGGGGTACTTGTAAGGCTTATCGTCGCCTTCGGGCAGACTGGCTATCATCACGCGCCGGTCTTCTCCCAGGGCGAAGGCATTGGGGCAGATAAGGTTGCCGACATTCTCAATGAAAATGAGGTCGATGTCGTCTAAAGGCAGAGCGTCGAGGGCTTTTTTGACCATAGTGGCGTCGAGATGGCATCCCCCGGCGGTGTTTATCTGTATCACCGGTATGCCCATGGGATTAATCTTGTCGGCATCAATACTGGAGGCGACGTCGCCCTCAATAACGGCGATTCTCACTTTCTCCTTCAGGGCTTTGATGGTGCTCATTATCAGGCTGGTCTTGCCGGCCCCCGGTGAGGACATGATATTAATGGTGAAAATACCGTGACCGTCAAGGCGGTCTTTATTGGCCTGGGCTCTGACATCGTTGGCGCCGAGGATTTCCTCGCCGACGGTGATAATCTTGACGGTCATTCATTCCACCTCAATACTTTCCATGTAACATTCACGCCCGGAAACGATTTCGATGGCCATCTCGCGGCATTCCGGGCAGGACCAGTCGTAGTTCTGCGGTATGAATTCGACCTGGCAGCGATGACAGCGTAGCTTTGTCGGCCGGCTTTCGAAGACGAGCTCGGCCCCATCGGCGATGGTATCCCGGCTGAGGGCTTCGAAGTAAAACCGGACGCAATCACCGACCACGCCGGACATATCCCCGACGATCAGATTAATGCGGGTGATCTTACCGGCTTCGGCCTCCCTGGCTTTCTCTAGGGCCAGGTTTAGCAGGCTCTCCGTAATGCTGAACTCGTGCATACTGGCAACTGATTTCATTATAAAGGAGGGGGGAAAAGGGGGCAAATTAAGCGGGAGTGATTTACTAATCCTGCTCACTGTGCTATAATTTTCCATAAAATAGCAAGATATTTTTAGAGGCGGGAACACGACTTGGATAAAGAAAAGAAACAAGAGATAATCACCACATATCAGGCCCGTGAAAACGATACGGGCTCCACGGAAGTGCAGGTGGCGCTGCTTACCGAGAGAATCAGGCAGTTGACCACCCACATGGCAGCAAACCGCCACGATTATCATACCCAGCGGGGCTTGCTCAAGCTGGTCGGGCAGAGGCGAAGGCTTTTAGCGTATCTCAGCCGGGAAGATGTAGGACGGTATAATCAGCTTATCAAGAAGCTGAGGCTGCGCAAATAAAGCCTTAGGGAGAGAGGGAGCAATCAATTGGAACCACAATCATTTCGGTGCAATGTCGCCGGTCGCGATTTAATCATTGAAACAGGCAAACTAGCCCAGCAGGCCGATGCGGCGGTTATTCTTCGCTACGGCGAGACGGTCATCCTGGTCACGATGTCTTTCAACCGTGAACCCAGGGAGGGCGTAGACTTTCTGCCGCTGACCATCGATTATGAGGAGAGGCTCTACGCCGCCGGCAAGATACCCGGCGGCTTCATCCGGCGTGAGGGACGCCCCAGTGAAGCGGCCATCCTGGCCTGCCGGCAGACGGACCGGCCCATACGGCCGCTCCTGCCCAAGACGTGGCACAACGATATCCAGATCATTACAACAGTGCTTTCCGCTGACCTGGAGAACGACCCGGACATACTTTCGGTTATCGGGGCTTCGGCGTGCCTGGCTATGTCCGAAATACCGTTCGATGGGCCGGTAGGCGCCGTCAACGTCGGCTATATTAACGGCCAGCTGGTCCTGAATCCGTTTATGGCCCAGGCCGAAGAGAGCCAGCTTGACCTCGTTGTCGTCAGTACCAGGGACAAGGTGATCATGGTGGAGGCGGGGGCCAGGGAGGTCTCCGAGGACATCGTGTTGGAGGGCGTTAAGTTCGGCCACCAGGCCAACCAGGATATTATCCGGCTCCAGGAACAACTCGTGCAGGCACTAGGCGAGCCTAAACTGCCTGTTCCGGAGGACGAAACCCGGTCCGAGGCGGTGGCCGCTCTCGGGAACCTGGTCGATGAGAGGCTCGATAAGGTCCTTAGTGAGTCAAACAAAGACCTCCGCGAAAAGGCGCTCGAAGACCTCATCGCCGAGGTTACCACGCATCTCGGAGAGGCCTACGAAGCCAGGGATATCGTCGCCGCCATCGATGTTAAGATCAAGAATGAAATAAGGTCGGCCATACTGGAAAAAGGCCGGCGTATCGGCGGACGGGGCATTACGGAGATACGACCTATCACCACCGAGGTCGGGCTGCTGCCGCGTACTCACGGCTCCGGCCTGTTCACCCGGGGGATGACCCAGGTTCTGTCTATTACGACACTGGGCTCCACGCGAAAAGAGCAGATGCTCGATGGGTTGGGACTGGAGGAAAGTAAGCGTTTCATACACCACTATAATTTCCCCGGATTTTCCACCGGGGAAGTACGGCGTGTCGGCTCACCGGGGCGGCGGGAAATCGGGCACGGCGCCCTGGCCGAGCGGGCCCTGGTGCAGGTCCTGCCGACGGTTGAGGAGTTCCCATACACCATAAGACTCGTCTCCGAAGTATTGAGCTCCAACGGCAGCACTTCGATGGCCAGCGTCTGCGCCGGAAGCCTGTCCCTGATGGACTCCGGTATCCCGGTAAAGAAAGCCGTGGCCGGCATCGCCATGGGGTTAATCACCGGGGAAGGCGATAGGTTTGTCGTCCTGTCCGACCTCGAAGGATTGGAAGACTTTAACGGGGACATGGACTTCAAAGTGGCGGGTACACGGGACGGTATAACGGCCATCCAGATGGATACCAAGCTCAAAGGCATCAGCATCGAGATTGTCGAAAAGACGCTGTTCCAGGCCCGGGAGGGACGCCTGTTCATTCTGGACAAGATGGACCAGGCCATAAGCCACAGCCGGGAAGATATCAGCCGTTATGCCCCCAGGATGACAAAAATTAAGATAGATCCTGCCAAGATCGGGGCGGTCATCGGCACTGGCGGGAAGACAATACGCTCGATTATTGAGGAGACCAAGACGACCATCGATGTCACTGATGACGGTACGGTGGTCATTGGCTCGCCGGATATGGAAGCCACTCAGAAAGCCATTTCGATTATCGAAAGTCTTACCCGCGAGGTTGAGATCGGTGATATCTATACCGGTAAGGTTTCGCGCATCCTGGACTTCGGCGCCATGGTGGAGATACTACCCGGGAAGGAAGGGCTGGTCCATATCAGCGAGCTGGCCCAGTACCGTGTCAACAAGGTCGAAGATGAGGTGAAGGTCGGTGACGAGGTCACCGTCAAGGTTATCAATATCGACAACCTGGGCAGGGTAAATCTTTCCAGACGGGCGCTGTTCGAGAAGGAAGGCAGTGAAGAGCGACGGGAAGAGTCCCGGCTACCGCGCTATCAGGACCGGCGGCCGGCCGGCAGTTCGTCCGGCTATCGCGGCAACCGGCCTCGCTATTCCGGGGGCGAACGGCAGAACCGCCCGAGGCAGGACACCCGGCCTCCTTTCAAGCGAAGCTAAAAGTCCACATTTGACAGTTTCTGTTGCGAAACGGACTGGAAACTGGTATCTTTTTCCTGAGAAATTATTAATAATAGGGTGTCATAATGGATATTATTAATGTGCTGGTACACGGCGCCGCCGGCCGCGTGGGACAGGAGGTGGTGAAAGCCGTTTGCCGGGAGCCGGGAATGCGTATTGTCGGCGCGGTGGATATCAAAGTCGCGGTGGAGCAGCTGCCCCTGCCGGACGGTTCCGGGAGCGTTCCGTTTTCCAGTGATGTCGAGGCTGCCATTGAAAGCTGCCAGCCGGATGTAATCGTCGATTTTTCGATAGCCAAAGCCTCGATGCCGGCTGTGCGGATCGCGGCCCGGCGCAACGTTAACATGGTTATCGGGACGACCGGTTTTACCGCGGATGACTTCGATGAAATGAAGAAACTGGCCGAAGCCGGGGAGATCGGCATCATAGCGGCGCCTAACTTCGCCCTGGGGGCGGTTCTGATGATGCACCTGACCCAGATCGCCGGGAAATACTTCGACCATACGGAAATCATCGAGCTGCACCATGACCGCAAGCTCGACGCACCTTCTGGGACTGCCCAGACCACCGCCCGGAACATGGTCGCTGCCCGGGGAAAGCCCTTCCTGCCACCTGCGGTGCCGGGGGAGGACTCCCCGGCCAGGGGGAAACTGGTCGATGGGATTAACATCCACAGTGTCCGCCTGCCGGGTTATATGTCACATCAGGAAGTTGTTCTCGGCGGAGACGGACAAACTCTGAGCATCCGGCATGACCAGATCGGCCGCGAGGCTTTTATGCCCGGCGTCATGCTGGCGGTAAAAGAAGTTGTCAAACGCAAAGGATTTATCTACGGCCTGGATAAATTATTGGGCCTGTAAGGGGAAACGTGAAAAGATATCATGTCGCTATCGTTGGAGCGACAGGGGTGGTCGGGCAGGAGTTCATCAAAACACTGCTCCAGCGTGCCTTTCCCATGGAGTCCGTGCGCCTTCTGGCCTCGGACCGCTCGGCGGGGCGCAAACTGGCGGTCGGTGAGCAACAGATCGAGGTCGAGGAGACACAAGCAGGCTCCTTCGAGGGGGTCGATATTGCCCTTTTTTCCGCTGGTGCCGATCAGAGCCGATATTTCTCACCCCTGGCGGCCAGGGCGGGAGCCGTGGTCATCGATAATAGCTCCGCTTGGAGAATGGACGAGGACGTGCCTCTGGTTGTACCGGAGGTTAATGCCGAAGATATCCAGTGGCACCGGGGAATTATCGCCAATCCCAATTGCTCCACCATCCAGATGGTGGTTGCCCTTTACCCGTTGCACAAGGTAAATCCTATCAAGCGTATCGTCGTCGATACCTACCAGGCCGTATCCGGCACCGGTATCGCCGCTGTCGAGGAACTGAGGCAGCAGATCAGGCAAATAATGGAAGACCAATCGACTGCGCCGCATGTCTATCCGCACCAGATAGCCTTCAATGTACTCCCGGAGATCGATGTCTTCCTGGATGACGGCTATACCAAAGAAGAGCGTAAGATGCTCGATGAGACACGGAAAATCATGCACGCGGAAGATATCCAGGTTTCAGCTACCTGCGTGCGCGTCCCGGTGCTGGTGGGACACAGCGAGGCAGTCCATGTGGAGTTCTCCCGGCCGATGGACGTCGAGGAAGCTCGGAAAATCATGTCGCGGTCACCCGGTGTCAGGGTGCTGGACGATACCTCGGTTAGCCTCTATCCCCTGGCGTGGTCGGCGGCGGGTACCGATGAGGTGTTCGTAGGACGCATCCGGAAAGATGTCTCGCATCCCAACGGGCTGGCCATGTGGATCGTGGCCGATAACGTGCGTAAGGGGGCGGCGCTCAATGCCGTCCAGATAACTGAAGAAATGATCAAGAGGGACTGGATTATGCCGGAAGGAGACAGGTAACAATGACGCAACTGGGACGGCTTTTGACCGCCATGGTTACCCCTTTCAAAGAGAACGGCGAAGTTGACTACGAAGAGGCGCAGCGGCTGGCGCTGGCGTTACTTGACTCCGGCAGCGACGGCGTGGTGGTGGCGGCGACTACCGGGGAGGCGCCCACGCTGACCTGGGATGAGGAACTGAATCTGTTCAAGGAAATCAAGGCGGCCCTGGGGGGTCGGGGGACCATCGTGGCTTATACCGGCAGCAACAGCACCGCCGAAGCGGTGGGGGCGACCGAAGGGGCGGAGAAAATCGGGGTGGATGCCTGCCTGTCCGTGGTACCTTACTATAACCGGCCCAACCAGGAAGGCATCTACCAGCACTTCAAGACAATCGCCGAGGCGACCAGCCTGCCCATCATCATGTACAATATTCCCTCGCGCGTTGTCGTCAATATGGAGCCGGATACCATCGCCCGCCTCAGCCAGATAGACAATATCGTCGGTGTCAAGGAGGCCAAAGGAGACATGGGTCATGTGGCCCAGACCATTAACAAGGCCAAAGAGGGCTTTCGTATCTGGAGCGGCAATGATAACGATACCTTTCCCATCATGGCCCTGGGTGGCTACGGCGTTATCGGCGTGACCACGCACCTGTGCGGTCTGCAATACAAAAGGATAATCGACCTGATTCTCTCGGACAAGATCAAAGAAGCCGCTGCCATCCACCGCCACCTAGTGCCGCTGGTAGACGCGATGTTCATGTTTTCTAATCCGGCGCCGGTCAAGTATGCCCTGAACCAGATAGGTTTTAAAGTCGGCAAACCGCGTCTGCCCTTGATGGGCGTTGATGAGAAGACCGCGGCCTTCATTCGTGATATCCTGCCGAAGTACACCATAGACATCAAGCCTTAGGACCGTTCATCGAGGGAATATAGGAAGGGGGACACTAGTCCCCTTTCTATTAACCCTCGGGCATGGCGGCTCCTTGTCCTCCGAGGTCTATAGTCAGGTAACTCATCCTCACACTATCTCCTTATCGTATTGACAATCCATCGTACAGGAATTACTATTAAGCATATTAGTGTCAACCCAAGGCAACGATGAAAAAAGCATCCAAGGCCAAATCGAATGAAGACGAGGCGGCGCTTTTTAAAGCCCTCGCCGACCCCACTCGCCTGCAAATCGTCAAGTTTCTCTGCCACCACCATGCGCCCGAGGCCCTGTGCGTTAACGCTTTAGCAGGACTTCTCGGTATCACTCAATCGGCCGTGTCCCAGCACCTCCGAATACTGAAAAATGCTGGGCTGGTCAGGGGAGAGAGGCGCGGTTACCGTGTCCATTATATCGTTGACTACGAGGCTCTCAAACGTTTCCACGAAATCACACTGGGGATTATGAGCGACAAGTAGGAAAGACACAGCTTGATATAGAGAATATATAAGAATATTAGAGAATACTTAATATTGGATTAATTTTCAGGGCTTTTTTAAGCCCTGTATTTTTTTGTCTGGACATCAGGGCTCTCTGACCGATTTGATTTATATTTGAAGGTTGGCTATCATCATAAGCATATAAGCAAATACTAATATATTAGAGAGGGTAGAATGTGCCATACATCAGAATGTAACTGCGGTTGTCATAGTGGGCATGGATTTCCTCACCATTCGGGAGGCCACGGCTGTTCACCGGGTTTTATTCACCGACGATTTATTTCAAGTGAAGAGACCATTACGCATTTAGAGGAATATTTACAGCAGCTGAAGTCCGAGCAAAAAGGCGTCGAGGAGCATATTAGTAGGTTAAAAAGCCAAAAATAGCCGGGGAACTAATCCTGGAAATACCGGTGGAATCCCTCATGGGTGGCAGAGAATCCCATTGAGCGGTAAAACCGGTGGGCGTCCACGCGTTTCTTGTTGCTGCACAGCATTATCTTGTAACAGCCGGCCTCACTGGCCTTATGGACCGCGTATTCTATAATCTGCCGGCCGATACCATAGCTGCGACGTTTCTCCTCTACCACCATATGCTCCACCACCGCCCACGATGAGGCCCCGTGAACCAGGCTGGGGTTGATGACTAGTGTAGCCGTGCCGACCACCTGTCCGTCTTCCTCGGCCACAAGCAATTCCCTCCCCGGCGAGTTGTTGACGGCGCGAAGAGCCTTCCGGCAGTCTTCCAGCTCGGAATTCGGCATTTCGGCGGATGGGTCCAGGGAAAGCTGGATGTAAAGCTCCAGCAATCGTGGGATATCCGCTTCGTTCGCCTTTCTGATGATGGCCATACCAACGGCTAGAAAATAGATTTCCGGATGATGGTCTGCTCCCGCCTCGGGCCTACCGAGATAATACAGGCGGTACAGCCGATCAGCGATTCTAGTTTCCGGACGTATTTCTGTGCCTTGACGGGTAGCTCCTTGAAGAAGCGGACGTTGCTGGTGGACAACTCCCAGCCGGGTATCTCTTCATAGACAGGCTGGCACTTCTCCAGGGTGGCGATACTGGCCGGGAAATTCTTAAGTACCTGCCCGTTGACCTTATAGCCCGTGCATATCTTGAGCCGGGGCAGCTTATCGAGGACATCGAGACGCGTAATGGCAAGGGAGTCGAAGCTGTTGACCTGACGGCTCAGACAGGCGGCCACGGCATCGAACCAGCCGCAGCGGCGGGGGCGCCGTGTGACGGTACCGTACTCCTGGCCCATTTCCCGGATATGGTCGCCGGTTTCGTCTTTAAGTTCCGTGGGCATAGGGCCGGCACCAACTCTCGTCTGGAAGGCCTTGAAAACACCGACGGCACAAGAGAGCCGGCCGGGGCCGAGACCGGAGCCCAGGCAAGCGTTACTGGCCAGCGGTGACGAGGAAGTGGCATATGGATAAGTACCGAAATCGGGGTCCAGGAGGACGCCCTGGGCACCTTCCAGTAAAATGGATTCGTTACGTTCCAGGGCGGAGCCGAGCAGGGCAGTAGTATCACAAATCATCGGGGCAAGTCGGTCGGCGTACTGGCGGTACTGCTCATAGATTTCTTCGACGGGCAGAGGCTCCCGGCCGAACACTCTGGTGATTATCCGGTTCTTGGCGTTGACGATCATGGTCAACCTCGCCAGCAAGGCTTCACCGTCGAGAAGGTCGCCGGCCCGGATGCCGTTACGGGCCACTTTATCGGCATAGGCGGGGCCGATGCCCTTGCCGGTGGTGCCGATGGCCTGGCTACCGCGGGACTCCTCTTCCAGACCTTCCATGACGATGTGGTAGGGCATGATCAGGTGCGCCCGGTCGCTAATGAAAAGTCTGGAAGTATCGATACCACGCGAGTTCAGTTCATCGATTTCCTCGATGAGTATCTTGGGATTGAGCACGACGCCGTTGCCGATAACAGAGGTGGTGCCTGGGTAAAAGATACCGGATGGTGTCAGGCGGAGTTTGAATTCTCCCTGGGGATTGACGACGGTATGGCCGGCATTATCGCCGCCGGAGAAACGCACCACATATTTGGCCTTCTCCGAAAGCATATCAACGATTTTACCTTTTCCTTCGTCTCCCCATTGCCCGCCGATGACCGCAACAACAGTCATAAAAGCCTCCTTGAGCAAAACCCATACATTCTACCACCAACGAAATGGCTTGTCCATGTGTTTAATAAATCCGTACGATTCATGCTCAGAATTAACGATCTCTAATAATTGTCATTCCAGCGAAGGCTGGAATCCAGTTTCTATAGGATTTCGCTATATAAATCTTTCCACAATGGATTTCCCTCTTCAATCAGTCTTAGCTTCCATCGCCTGTGCCATACTTTCAATTGTTTCTCTCGGTTAATCGCCGATTCAATATTCTGACATTCTTCGAAATAGACAAGCATGTGCACTCCGTATTTCTGGGTAAACCCTTGTGCTAAATCATGCTTATGCTCGTAGACCCGTCGTACTAGGTCATCCGAAACTCCGACGTAAAGTGTCCCATTTCGCTTGCTGGCAAGAATGTAAACATAATATTTCTTCACTAACAATCTGGATTCTGGCCTTCGCCAGAATGACGTAATGTTAACAGTGTCCGGAATCTTCTAAACCATCGATATCTCAGTCTCTCGTCTGCTGCCAGGCCGAGTACAGCCGCTGCCCGGCCGTGAAATAACTGAACACCGTCACTACGGCCAATGCCACCAGCAGGGCATAATCGAACTGGCTCAGTAGCAGGCCCAAAGCCAGGACAATCACTCTCTCCGGCCGGGTGAACAGGCCGGCCTTACCCTCGAGACCCAGCCCTTCCATCCTGGCACGGAGGTAGCTTACCAGCAGCGACCCGAGCAGGGCGAACCCTACCAGCAGGCTCATGCCGACGCGACCATCCGCACCGAAGACGGCCAGCAATCCCAACAGCAGGGCCGCTTCCGATAGCCGGTCCAGCGTGGAATCGAGGACGGCGCCGAATTTAGTTACCCGCCCCGTCAACCGCGCTAGGGCGCCGTCCAACATGTCAAAAACGCCCGCTACGATGACGACAATCCCGGCAGCCACAAGGTGTCTGGTCACGATCAGCGCCGTCGCCCCGAGGGTGATAACGAATCCCAGCCAGGTTACGGCGTTCGGTGTCAGCGGGGTTCTGGCCAGTAACCGGACGATGGGCGTTGTCAACCGGTCAGCCAGAGACTTTCGCGAAGTATCCAGCTTCGGCATGGCTTAGAATATTCCCGAGGCTGTCTCCAACTTTTGCCTGTCTGGTCCCGGTTCTACCCAGGGCTTGCCGATCTTCGCCAGCGTCTCGGCGTAAAAGTCCAATACCCTCTTGGCCACGACTTCCCAGTCGTATTTTCTGGCCTTGGATATACCCCGGTCGCCCATTTGCTGGCGTAACTTTATGTCCCCAGACAGATTGAAAATGGCCTGGGCCAGCTTATCGACATCCCGCGGCGGCGCGGCCAGCCCCTCTTCGCCATCCGTAAGCACGGTGGAGTACCCGTCGATAGCCGAGGCCACTACCGGACGGCCGGTGGCCATTGCTTCCAGCAGGACAATGCCGAAGCTCTCACGGCCAGTGGCGGGGAAACAGACGATGTCGGCTGTGGTGTAATACCTTGGAAGGTCATCATAGGCTACGTAGCCAGGGAAAACGACGTCCTTGATGCCTTGTTTGCGGATGCACTTTTCGTATTTATTACGCAACCGGACGCCCGGGCCGACGGCAATGAGGCGGGAATCCGGGAGCGACGACTTGACCTGGCGATAGGCCTTGAGGAGATAATCAAAGCCCTTTCGTTTTTCGAACCGACCGACGAAGAGGATGTTCAATTTGCCGTCCTGGAGCTGCTCGAAGGGGGCACAGTGGCCGTTGAAATGATGGGTATCGATCCCGTTGGGGATGATGGTGTACTCCGCCGGGAAAAAGCGTTTGATATAATCCTTGGCTGGTTGGGAGACGGCGATGCGCCCGTCGAGTTTATTGAACCACCTGTCCAGGTACCACTTGGCTAGCGGCGAGAACATGATATACCATGGCTTGGCCCCGGAGGCATGGAAGGTGCCGACCATCGGGGAGAGTTTGAGCCGGAGGGTGGATGTACAGAGGTTCGGCAAGAGGGGTTCGTGTAGGTGACATATGTCGAACTTCTCACGGGCAAATACCTCTTTTATCTGTGAGTCCAGCTGAACCGATACCGCGATCCGGGCGACCGAGCCGCTGGTGGGGATGGGGCGGGGTTTGCCGATGTGAATGAACCTGTCGCCGAAGCTATCGACCGCCTTCGAGGCCGGGGCAATAATTTTGACCTCATGCCCGAGACGCGTAAATTGCTGTTGCAGGTTGCAGATATGGTTGACCACACCACCCGGGTAGGCGAAATCATAAGGTGATACTAGTGCTATTTTCATGGTAGCTATTTCCTGACCGCCGTCTTTTTAGCGGCTGTTTTTACCGCCGTCGGCGATTGGGCGTTGGCTGTGATAAACTCCTCGACTTTACGGCGGGCTTCGTCGTCGGTGAACTGGATGGGTGGCGACTTCATAAAATAGGAGGACGGGGCAACCATTTCTCCCTTGAGTCCCCTGTCCAGTGCCAGCTTGCAGCACCGGACGGCGTCGATGACGACACCGGCGGAGTTGGGGCTGTCCCAAACCTCCATTTTCAACTCTACATTCAGGGGAACGTCGCCGAAGGTACGCCCCTCCATCTTGATGTGGCAGTACTTGCGGTCGAGGAGCCAGGGGACGTAGTCGCTGGGGCCGACGTGGATATCATCCGGGTGCATAGTGTAATTGAGCTGGGAGGTAACAGAACTTGTCTTGGAGATTTTCTTGGACTCCAGCCTCTCCCGTTCCAGCATGTTAAGGAAATCGGTATTACCGCCGAAGTTGAGCTGGTAGGTATGCTCCAGCTTGACACCCCGGTCCATGAAAAGTCGGGTCAGCATACGGTGGGTGATGGTAGCGCCGACCTGCGACTTGATGTCATCACCGATGACGGGCAGGCCGCGGTCGGCGAAGCGTTTCTGCCAGTATTTTTCCTTGGCAATAAAGACCGGGATGCAATTAATCAAGCCGCAGCCGGCGTCCAGTATCTGCTCGATGTACCACTTGGTGGCCTCTTCGCTGCCGACAGGGAGGTAATTTATCACAGCGTCCGTCTTGGTATCTTTAAGGATACCAACGATATCGGCGGTAGCTCCGGGGGCCTTCTGAATAATCTCCGAGAGGTATTTCCCCAGGCCGTCGTGAGTCATGCCGCGGTCGACCTTGACGCCCATGGGGGGCACCTGGCAGAACTGGTAGGTGTTGTTGGGCTTGACATAAATGGCCTCAGCCAGGTCATGGCCGACCTTATTCTTATCGATATCAAAGGCGGCGACGAAGTTAATGTCCCGGATGTGGTAGCCTCCCAGGTTGACGTGCATCAGGCCCGGCACGAATTCGTCTTCTTTGGCGTCTTTATAGTAATGCACTCCCTGCACAAAAGACGAGGCGCAGTTCCCCACGCCGATAATAGCTACATTTATTTTCCCCATGTCTCGAACGTTCCCCTTTCTGAGGCGCGGCGCCGGGAACCATTCCCCGGGGCTTCGCCAAACGCCGACATGAACTATACCGTTTTTGGGCACGGGCTGTCAAGATTGAGGTAGGTATTCCACTTGGGGGTTGGTTACCCAGGCTGGTCTTTAATCCACTGGAATACCTGTCTTCCCTCGGCCAGCTTTGTATCGAAGTGAAAGACAGGTCTTTTAATGTCGGTCACCGAAAGCGGACAGTGCTTGAGTCCCCGGGGAAAATAGGCCATAAAGCTTTTCGTGATGGTATATTTTTCGTCATCAATCCATAGTTCGGCTTCCCCTCCAAGGTCCGTCTGGACTTCAGGATTGGTTCCAATGAATCCGATAATCTCGCCATGAGGATGATACGGAATACCCCCTGCCACGCCTACCCGGGGCGTCACGGTCATAAATCCGGCTGTCATTGGGTCCATGAAGTCCTTGGGCCGCATTGTATTGGGCACAACGTATTTTTCATACTTCTTCGCTATTGACATCACCCTTGCTATTGTCATTCTGGAACTAGGTGACAGTCAAGCATTGCGAGCAGAGAACAACACCCATCGAGAAAGTAGAAGACAGTCCGGTTGGTACGGGTGCTAGTAAAACACCTTCTCCGGTCGCCACGCCTCCGCGCCCGGGTCGCGGCGTAGAATACCCAGGAAACGCCCGCCTCGGGAATAGGCGCGGCATAGCTCATCAGTGGGATTCGCATCCTCGAGGAGTAATGGTTGGCCGTTCTTCATGGCGGCTTCACCAACATCATCAATGACCACGGAGTAAAAGTCCCGCAGCGGATAGTCCACCGGATAAACGAAGCGTTGCCAGGCACCGCGGCTAAAGGATTCCTCCAGTTCTGCCAGGGAAACGGCCTCGGCGATGTCGAAGCAGCCGTAGCGGATGCGCACTAGATCTTTCAGGTGGGCGCCGCAGCCCAGCGTCTGTCCCAGGTCGTGGGCCAGCGAGCGGACATAGGTGCCCTTGCCGCAGGTTACCTCCAGGGTGAAATACGGCGGCTGCCATTCGATGAGTTCCAGGCGGTGGATGGTCACCGGCCGGCTTTTCCTTTTCACATCAAGACCGGATCTTGCGAAATAATAGAGAGGCCGGCCGCCGTGTTTGACGGCGCTGTGCATTGGTGGCGTCTGCCGGATGGTGCCGCGGAAGGAATCGAGGACTGTCTCTACCAATTGTTGTGAAACGCATGATGAATCCGCCCGCCGGACGACTGCGCCGCTGGCATCATAGGTGTCCGTTACGGTCCCAAGCTCTATCCCGGCGAGATAGGTCTTGGGGGAGCCCATGATATACTCGACGATCCGGGTAGCCTTCCCCAGGCAGACGGGCAGGACACCGGTGGCGTCGGGATCAAGGGTGCCGGCGTGCCCCACCCGCCGCTCCCCGCTGAGGCGTTTAACGCGGGCCACCACGGCGTAGGAGGTCATACCGGCGGGCTTGTTGATGTTTAAGATGCCGTCCATGCGGACATCATTATATACCATTCTTGTGGTCTATCCGAAATATGTTCGGTGTCATCCTGAGCGCAGCGAAGGATCTCGGAGGGGGGACCGACCGACCCCAGCCCCGAGATTCTTCGGTCGCTCCGCTCCCTCAGAATGACATATCGGGGCTTTAGTCCTCACGTTCGGCGTTGACCTGGTCGAGCAGTCTCAAGATGTGGTCACCGTGCTCGATGGAGTTGTCCCAGACGAAACGGAGCTCGGGTGTACGGCGCAGCCGGACGTTTCTGGCAAGCTCGGTGCGTAAAAAACCGGAAGCCGAACCGAGTACTTCCAGCACCTTTTTCTCTTCCTCCTGCCCGCCGATAGAGCTGATGAAGACCCTGGCATACTGGAGGTCCGGGGAGGTCTCGACTTCGGTAACAGCGACGAAATCACCCAGGCGCGGGTCCCGTAAATGGTGCCGGATAAGGTCGCTGATCTCCCGCCGCAGCAGCGTATTAACGCGTTCGATGCGATGTGACATGGCCGGTTCCGGGTAAGAGAAATTTACCCGGATTTCTCCATACTGTAGAATTCCAGCGAATCGCCGACCTGGAAGTCGTTAAAGTCCTTGACGCCCACACCACACTCGTAGCCGGCCGTTACCTCCCTGACGTCGTCCTTGAAGCGTTTGAGGCTGCTGACCGTGGACTCTACCAGAATCTCTTTGCCCCGCCGCACCCTGACCATGCCGTTGCGTGTTATCTTGCCATTGTTGACGTACACACCGGCCACCCGCGTATCCTTGCTGGAGGAGAAGACAGCCCGTACCTCAGCAAGACCGTCGATGACTTCGACATAGGTGGGTTCCAGCATGCCTTTCAGGGCCTTGGCTACATCGTCGGTCAGATTGTAGATGATATTGTAGTTGCGGATATCGACATGGTTGGCGGAAGCCGTGCGCCGGGCGCCTTCCTCGGTGGTGACATTGAAACTGATAATAAGGCCGCTGGAGGCCGCCGCCAGCATGACGTCGGTTTCGGTAATATTTCCGGCGGCGTTGTGAATTATCCTCACCTGGACCTCTTCGGTGCCCAGTTGCTCCAGGGCGTTACGGATCGGCTCGATACTGCCCTGTACGTCCGTCTTGAGAATAATATTCAACTCTTTCACATTGCCGGTGCTGATCTGGTCGTAAAGAGTGTTGAGATTGACCGTTCTGGTCTGTGAGGCAATCTTTTCCGTTTCGGCCCGGTGCCTCGCCAGGAGGGCCTGGGCGTGGCGTTCGTCGGCAACTGCTATCAGGTTGTCACCGACCTGCGGTACATCGCCGAGACCGAGGATCTCGGCCGGGGTGGAAGGCTCGGCTTTCTTCATTCGCTTCCCGAGGTAGTTGAACATGGCCCGTACGCGTCCCCAGGTACCCCCCACCACCACCGTATCCCCTTCTTTCAGGGTACCTGTACGTATCAGCACGGTGGCCAGGGGACCGCGGCTCTTATCCTTTCTAGCCTCAATGACAACGCCAGCGGCCGGCCGGTTGGGATCGGCCTTGAGTTCTTCCATTTCGGCTACCAGCAGAACGCTTTCCAGCAGCTCCGGAATACCTTGTTTTTCCTTGGCGGATATATCGACGCTGACGACGTTACCGCCCCACTCCTCGACGACCAGGCCGATTTCGGCGAGCTGTTGCTTGACGCGGGTAGGATTGGAGTTTTCTTTGTCTATCTTGTTGACCGCCACGACAATGGGTACTTCGGCGGCGCGGGCGTGATTGATGGCCTCGACGGTCTGAGGCATGACGCCATCGTCGGCGGCGACCACTAGGATAGTGACATCGGTAATATTGGCGCCGTGGGCCCGCATAGCGGTAAAAGCCTCATGGCCGGGCGTATCCAGGAAGGTAATCTTCTGCTCATCGATGGTGGCCTGGTACGCCCCGATGTGCTGGGTGATTCCCCCGGCTTCCTGGTCAACTACATTGGTCTGCCGGATGGCATCCAGCAGCTTGGTCTTGCCGTGGTCGACGTGCCCCATCACCGTTACCACGGGAGGGCGCGGCTGGAGGTTTTCCGCTTCCTTGCCGTAGCGCCGCTTGAGCTTCTTGCTCTCCTCGGCGGCGCTGGTCAAAGCCTGGTCTTTCAGCGGCCTGAGGTGGGGTTGGAAGCCGAATCCAGTCACGATGGGGGCGGCTGTATCGTAGTCAATAACCTGGTTGATATTTGCCATGATGCCGTTACGCATCAATTGCTTGATAACGAGGACGGAATCGACATTCATGAGGTCGGCCAGCTGCCTGACGCCGATCGAGCGCGGGATCTCGATTGCGGGTACCTTGGCTGCCGCGGTTTCCTGGTCGGTTTTTTCGGCCACCGGTTCGGCGGTTTCTTCCGATTTACTGGTCCTGGGCACTCGTCGACTCCTTTATTAGTTGTTGACCGGCCTCAACGAGACGTTCCCGGTTATCCCGGGTCAAACGGCAACGTAGCGCTCTTTCCAGACCGGTACCTTTCAAAGCTTTTTCCCAGCAGGTCTGTTCCCGGCAGAGATAGGTGCCCCGCCCCGCCTTTTTTGCCGAAAGGTCGGTCTCGACCTCACCGCTGCCGGTGCGCACCAGGCGTATCAGTTCCCGCTTAGGCCTTGTGCTGCGGCAGGCCGCGCAGGTGCGTATTGGCACCCGTTTCACGGCCGCATGGGTACTAGAAATATTCCTCGTCCTCCTCTGCGGTATAGTCGCGGCGCCCGCCCTTTCTGACTTTCACAGCGTCTTCGCCGCTTTCCTTCTTGGTAAAGGTGCCCTTCTTTTTCTTCTTCGTCTTGCTGGTCTTGGCTGCCGAGGTCCTCCGCGGCACCATGATGTCTTCGGCAAAACGGAGCTGTGGTTTGCCTTCTTCTACCGGCTCAGCGATGCCTTTGGGCGGCAACAGTACTTCTTCGACCACTTCCCCGGCTTCGACTTCTTCAGCTTCCTCAGCGGCTTCTTCGGCCGGCTCCTCAGTAAGAACGGATTCGAGTTCGGCCAGGGCCGGCTCGGGGATTTCCTCCCGGGCAGCCGGTTCCACTTCGGCCGGTACGATCTCTTCTTCTACCGGCAGGAGCTCTTCCTCTTCGGCGGCGGCCGGAGCGGCTTTGGTCTTCTCGGCCTTCTCGGCTTCGGCCAGCGAGGCACTCTTTATATCGATACGCCACCCGGTGAGCTTGGCGGCCAGGCGGGCGTTCTGCCCCTCTTTGCCTATGGCTAACGAGAGCTGCCGGTCCGGAACGATAACGATGGCGGCCTGCTCTTCTTTATCGAGTTCGACGGTCATAATGTGGGCCGGGCTCAAGGCGTGGGCGATGAAAGTAGCAATATCCGGGTTCCACTGCACGACGTCTATCTTTTCGCCGCTGAGTTCGCTAACGATGTTCTGGATACGGATACCCCGCAGTCCGACGCAACATCCTACCGGATCGATTCCCTCTTGCCGGGCGGCCACGGCAATCTTGCTGCGGAAACCGGCCTCGCGGGCGATGGACTTGATTTCCACGGTGCCATTATATACCTCCGGAACCTCAAGCTCGAAGAGCCGACGCAGGAGTTCCGGGTGGGAACGGGAAACGATGACCCTGGGGCCCTTGGCGGTGTGGGCTACCTGTAAAAGAACGACCTTAAGGCGCTGCCCGACGCGGTAACGCTCGGTGCGGACCTGCTCGGAAGTGGGCAGTATGGCCTCCGTCCGGCCGACATCAATGATGACCTGTCCCATCTCGAAGCGCTGGACCACCCCGCTGACCACCTCGCCTTCCTTGTCCGCGTATTCCTCAAAAATAGCGCTGTGCTCGGCTTCGTGGAGTCGCTGGAGGATAACCTGCTTGGCGGTCTGCGCGGCGATGCGCCCGGCATTGGCCGGAGTAGCCTCGATCATGATTGTATCACCGACCTTGACGTCCTCTTTAAGCTTTTTGGCTTCCTTCAGCGATATCTCAAGGAGTGGATCGGTCGGGTCCTTAGCTACGGTCTTTTCTGCCCACACTTCCACCTTGCCGCTGCTGGGATTGATTCTTACGGCGATGTTCTGGTTGGGGGAAAATGTATCCTTCTTATAAGCGGATACCAGTGCCGCCTCAACGGCGGTAAGGACCACATCTTTCGGCAGGTTCTTTTCAGCCGAAAGCTGCGTTATGGCGAGGAGGAAATCGCTCTTCATTTCTGATGACAACCTCCACTCATATTTATATTAATTAAAAAAGTGGGAATCGAACCCACTTTGTACAAACGCTATTCTAATGCAGGCAAGACCATTATAGCACGGAAAGAGGTGGTGTGCAAGAAAAAACGGGGAAAATTATGCTATTCGACATCGGGATTGATGCAGACAGGCGAGAGCCGTTAGCTACTCAGAAAAAGGTTTCCAGACTTGAAAATAAGCTCCAAATATGTGAAAATTTCAACAAACAGAGTGCAAATTTCCCCGCCTATCATTAAAACAAGGAGGTCTGGGTACCATCGACGGAAAAATTTGCAGGGTTGTAGTAACCGGCATGGGGGCTTTAACACCCCTCGGCCTGGATATGGATACCACCTGGGAGAACCTTATTGCCGGGAAGTCAGGTATTGACTATATTTCCCTCTTCGACGCTTCTCAACACCAGACCAAAATAGCCGGAGAGGTCAAGGGCTTCGAGCCGACGGATTACATCAACCGGAAAGATGTCCGCCGCATGGATCGTTTCGCTCAACTGGCGGTGGCTGCCGGCATCCAGGCCGTCAAGAATGCTAATCTTACCATTGATAGTGCCAACTGGGATGACATCGGCGTATTTGTCGGGAGCGGTATCGGCGGGCTGACGACGCTTTTCGAACAAGCCCAGGTCTTGATTGAAAAAGGACCGGACCGGGTCAGTCCTTTCCTCGCGCCCATGATGATTTCCGATATCGCCGCCGCGCAGATATCCATCGCCCTAGGGGTGAAAGGACCGAATATGTGTATGACCTCCGCCTGCTCCAGCGGCTCGGATGCCATCGGCGCCGCGTTCGAGTTCATTCGCTACGGTAATACCAATGTCATGGTAGCCGGTGGGACCGAGGCCATCGTCAATCCCATGGGCATCACCGCCTTCAATGCCCTGAAAGCCCTTTCCACCGCCAATGACCCCCCGCAAAAGGCTTCCCGGCCCTTTGATAGAGACCGTGACGGTTTCATCATCAGCGAAGGTGCGGTGGTTTTGGTTCTGGAAAACCTGGAGCACGCCCTGAAACGGGGGGCTCCGATCCTGGCTGAGGTCGTCGCTTACGGCGCCACCGCTGACTCGTTTCACGTTACCCAGCCACTGGAAAGCGGCGAGGGAGCCGCCAAGGCGATGATCTTGGCCATGAAGAGGGGCGGTGTCAAGCCTGAGGAAGTCGATTATATCAATGCCCACGGGACATCCACTCCACTTAACGACGCCATGGAGACCCGGGCCATCAAGACGGCCTTCGGCGACTATGCTTACAAAGTGCCGGTCAGCTCGACGAAGTCAATGACGGGACACCTGATCGGCTGCGCCGGTGCCATAGAACCGGCCATCTGCATCATGACCATCCTCAACGGGATCATCCCGCCCACGATCAACTACGATAATCCGGATCCGGACTGTGACCTCGATTACGTACCGAATGTCGCCCGTAAGGCCACGGTCGATATGGCCTTGACCAACTCGTTCGGATTCGGTGGGCATAACTCGGTGTTGATCTTCAAGAGATACGCCGAGGGCCGGACTTGAGCCACTGCCGGTGGAATCTGCTACCGCCTCTTCCCGAGGCAAACCGCCGGCGTGGTGAAACGGATCTGTCACCATTACTGGAGCAGCTTCTCTACAACCGCGGGATCTCCCGGCCCGAAGACTTCGGGGCCTTCCTGGCCAGTGATGCCGGCCTCCTCGGCGATCCGCTACTGCTGCCGGACATGCCGGAGGCGGTGGCCAGGGTCTACCGGGCTTTGTTGGCCGGGGAGATCATCGGCGTTTACGGTGACTTCGATGCCGACGGTATCACGGCCACCGCCGCCCTCGTCCAGGGACTGAATCGGCTCGGCGGCACGGCTGTCCCTTATATCCCTCACCGCCAAACAGAAGGGCACGGCCTGACGGCCAATGTCCTGAAAAAACTCCACGACCAGGGCGTCAGCCTGGTTATAACCGTCGATTGCGGAGTCACGGACATAGCTGAGGTAAAGAAGGCCAGGAAACTGGGACTGGATGTCATCATCACCGACCATCACAGCCCCCTCGATGACCTGCCGGAGGCCCTGGCTGTTATCGATCCCAAGATAGCGGGTTCGTCTTATCCCTTCCGCCAGTTCGCCGGGGTAGGGGTGGCCTATAAACTGCTCCAGGCCGTCTGCCGCGGTATCGGCAAAGAAGAGCTTCTGGATGATATTACCGATCTGGTGGCTATCGGTACCGTCGCCGACATGTCCCCACCGCTGGGGGAGAACCGCTACCTGATTCGGGCAGGCCTGAAAAACATGAACGAGAACCCGCGGCTCGGCCTCAAGGAGCTTATCGGCCAGACCCGCCTTGAGGCCGGCTGTATCGATGCCGACCGGATCGCCTGGGTCATCGCCCCCTGCCTGAACGCCGCCGGGCGTTTAGCCGACGGCTTGACCGGATATCACCTCCTCATGACGGAATCGGCGCTGGAAGCCCAGGACCTGGCGCAGTGGCTGATAAAAAAGAACGAGGAGCGCCAGAGACTGACCACCGCAACGCTGGCCCGGGCCAGGGAACAAGTCGTTGCCCGGGGCCTGCCGCCCTTGTTGCTTACCGCCGACAAAGAATATCCCATGGGCGTTACCGGGCTGGTGGCCAGCCGGCTTACCGAGGAGTTCTACCGACCCTCCGTGGTCATACATACCGCCGGCGAATTAAGTCACGCCTCCTGCCGCAGTATCCCGGAGTTCGATATTATCGCCGCTCTCAACAGGTTCGGAGGCCTTTTTACCCGGTACGGTGGGCATGCCGCGGCGGCCGGCTTCACCCTGCCTACCAAGAACCTCCCCCGAGTTGAGGAGGAGCTCTCGGTCATGGTGGCCGAGGCTCTGGCTGGCATCGAGCTGCGCCCTCGCCTGGATATCGACGCCGTGGTAACACTGCCGGAAATGGGCGGCGATACCTATCAGGAGACACAGTTGTTGGCGCCTTTCGGTATCGGGAATCCGGTACCCACCTTTTTAAGTCGGGGAGTGCGGGTGTTGGAATGGCGCCCTATGGGTGATACCGGCGACCATCTCCGGCTAAAATTAAGGCAGGGCGGCACGGTCTGGGACGCCGTGGCCTTCCGCCTGGGCAGCCACCGGGAGGAATTGGGTGGGGACATCGATGTGGTGTTTAACCTGGAAATAGACAACTGGAACGGCAAGCGGCAGCTCCGTTTGAACGTGCTGGACTTCAAGAAAGGTTGGTAGTGGGGTAGGCTGCGCGTTATCTCAAAGGCCCTACGTTCTCAAACTGAAAAGAAGTCTCCGTAGAATCACCCATTTTAATTATAAAAAAGCTTCTTTGTATAATTTGATTATCTCTATCAAACGGTGCGCAAATCATGTTATCACCATATACACGTAACACTACAGAATTTTCGCTTGTTGATGGTATTAGAAAATTTGTTTGTTTCTCTGCATTGGCCGTGCCTGCGATAAAAGCAACAAGGATAAAAAGGACGGAAAATCCAATTATCATAAATCCCATTTTTCCGATCATAGGAATATGACGCCAAATTGGCGCATTCATTCTAGAATTAACTTTATGTTCAGGTTTCTTTTCTTTATCATTTGTCCTCCTCTTTTTTTCGCGATTCCACAATATCAACGCTATTATTAAGTAGAGAACGTATAGGAATACAAATGCTATAATGTTAAGCCAAGCGCCCCAATAGATTATGAGTAGTAATATGAATAGCAGAGTAATACCATATATTGGCGAGTTTTTTAGGGTAGGCTTTTTTAATAACATAGATAATAAAAAGGCGCTAAACAACCAAAATATAAAAATAGCTACAATAATCCCGATCGTAATAAAAACAGAAGTTAGACTAATTGAAATAAATCCTGTAGGTATACCGAATTTTATACAGAAACCGTATTCATACATAAACGTCATTGCATAACCTGTAAAAGTTATAAGGCCAACAATTAGTGCTTCGTATGCAAGAACATCTCTATGATGATCTCTAAGTCTGTATCTTGGAATTATTCTTGTGCTAAAAGCACGGCGAATACTCATTCCACTTCTTCCTCCCCCCTCTTCACCCATCTCGTCCGGCGGACCATCATCGTAATGGTAACGATCAACACGACTATCGAGATAATCTGGGCTTCATGCAGGCCGAAAAGGAACGGCGTTCCCTCCCGGATAAAATCGATCCCGAATCGCCAGACCGAGTAAGCCGTTAGATAGACGAGGAACAATGAGCCGTCCGGGCGGAACCGCCTCCGCAGCAGAAGCAGGGCCCCGAAAAGCAATAAGTCGAAGATAATTTCGAAGATATGGGTGGGGAGAACGGGAGTATTTATCGGGGCGTTCGTTAGTGGGCTGGTATAGACCACGGCGCAGAAGGCATCCGACTCCGAACCGTAACAACAACCGTTTAACGTGCAACCGACCCTGCCGATTGCTTGTGCCAGAATAATGCCAGGGGCGATGACGTCCGCCAGGTGGCCGTAGGGTAGTTTACGGAAGCGACTGTAGACCCAAATACCCAGGACTGCTCCCAGCACTGCCCCGTAGATAGCCAGACCGGCGCCGCCGATTATTTGTCCCGGATACTGAGTGTAGTCGATTACGGCGCCGCTGGCGACCAGCTCGGGATGTAGTTTGGCGACAACGATATTGTCGACGACGTGCAGGAGGCGTGAAAAAACAATTCCGGACGGTATCCCCACCAGGGCCGCATTAACTACAGTCTCGCTGGTAATGAGGGGGTCTTTCCTTGTCATGACGAGTGCCCATACCAATAGTGTTAGAATGGCCAGGGCCACCATGATGCCGTACCATGAGACACTTATCAATCCGATGGTGAAAGCTACCGGGCTTACGTCGATGTACAACATTTTATCTCCGGGAGGTCAGGCGGTTAATCCTTCCACGAACGCCGCGGCGTTAAAAGCCACCATGTCCTCAAGCCCTTCGCCGGTGCCGACCATCTGGATGGGGACAGCCAACTCATCGCAGATGGCCAGCACGATGCCCCCTTTGGCGGTGCCATCGAGCTTGGCCAGAAAGATACCGGTGACTCCCACGGCTTCGGTGAAATACCGGGCCTGGGTCAGACCGTTCTGGCCGGTGGTGGCGTCCAGCACCAGGATGACTTCGTGAGGAGCGGTGGCATCCAGCTTGGCGGCCACCCGGTGGACTTTTTTAAGCTCTTCCATGAGATTGAACTTGGTATGTAGCCGTCCGGCGGTATCGATGATTAATACATCAGCCTGCCGGCTTCGGGCGGCCTGGAGGGCGTCATAAACGACCGCCCCGGGATCGGCGCCCGGCTGGTGGGCGATGACGTCCACTCCCACCCGCTCCCCCTGCTTCTTCAACTGGTCGATGGCGGCGGCCCGGAAAGTATCCGCCGCCGCCAGAAGGACGTTCCGGCCTTCTTTTTTAAACTTGTAGGCGAGCTTAGCGATAGAGGTGGTTTTGCCGCTGCCGTTGACCCCGACAGTAAGGTAAACGCGGGGTGCGGCAGCATTTTCGCACGTTTGCCGGGGAACGGTTAGGATATTTACCATCTCCTGCCGGAGGACCTCACCGACCTGCGCACCATTGAGATTTTCCGCGGCAGCCCGCTCTCTGGCGGTACCGATGAGCTTTTCCGTAGTGCTGACCCCGACGTCCGCCGAGATGAGTAGCTCCTCCAGCTCTTCCCAGACTTCGTCGTCTATTTTCTGGCGATCGAACAGACCCATAGCCCGGCCGAACCAGGTATCATGCGTGCGCGCCAGGACTTTTTTAAAGATATTGATAGGTTGCCTCCGGTTAATGGTATGTTTAGAAGCGCTGACCGGATTCAGGATGATACGCCGCGCCGCTTTGGCTTGGTCTCCTTGAATCCGGTTTCTGGTTTGACAAGTATCACCGTGGCTTTGGTTGCCTTGATGACCTTTTCGGCGATGTTGCCCATATCCCAGCGGCTGAATCCCGTTTTACCCCGGCTGGCCATTAAAATAAGGTCAGCGCCCCGCTGCTCGGTGAAATATATAATTTCATCCGCCGGATTTCCCACCAGGACATTGATGGTGATATCACATTTATACTTTTCGAGACTCTCGGCTACTTTGGAGAGATAGTCTTTAGCGCTTTTGGCCATCTTGCCCATGGCTACCGGAATAACCTTGGGGTCTTTAGGCGTTGACCAGTAGGCCACGTGTTGCCCCGCCTGAACTTGCGTCGGGGCATCGTAGACCGGTTTTTCATGGACGAACTGTTCGTATACCTGATTATGCGATATCCGCCCTTTTACCTTTTCGGTGGCGGAGACCAGCATGACCTCTTTGATCTTGAATGCCTCGATGATTCCCTCAAGGTGGGGTAGAACGGCCTCCGCAAGTTTCGAACCGTCCGGGGGAACGACCACCTTGCTGTAGATGCCGGCCTCCCGATTTTCTTTTTTATCTCCTTTCTGTTAACAGTATAAATTAGTTGTGACTGGAATGGAAATTTCTCTCTTTTTCAAACTCCGTAGCTTTACAGCTTGTGCTCGATTATATAGAATCTAATCATGGAACTGTTCGACCTTGGATTCAACGACTGGTTTCAACGGAAACAACAGGAGTCCGGAAAACCGGACTATGACATAGTACGCGTGACCGCCGTCAACCGGGACAATTACCTAGTGAGAAGCGAGACCGGCGAGGCACTGGCCGAGCTTTCCGGGGATTTAATGTTCCGCGCCGGGATGAAAGAGGACTTTCCGGCCGTTGGCGACTGGGCGCAGGTGCAATTATTCAATGATGCCAGCCTGGCTATCATCTACGACTTGCTGCCGAGGAAAACGCTATTGAGAAGGAAAGTAGCCGGTAAAAAGATAGATTACCAGGTAATAGCTGCCAATATTGATGCGGCCTTCATCGTTCAGGCCTGCGATTTCGATTTCAATTTACGCCGGCTGGAGCGTTACCTGGTGATGGCGGCCGAAGGTAATATCAGGCCGGTGGTCCTGCTCAGCAAGGCCGACTTAATCAGCCAGCAGGCTCTGGAACAAAGAATATCAGCTATCAGGAAGGCAAAGATAAACTGTGAAATCATCGCTTACAGTACCAAAACGAGTCAGGGCCTGGACCTCGTTAGGCAAGAACTCAGGTCCGGTGAGACATACTGCCTGCTTGGGTCGTCCGGCGTGGGCAAGACAACCCTGCTGAACCATCTGATAGGCCGGGAGGCGTTCGAGACAGCCGAAGTACGCCAGAAAGACGGTAAGGGCCGGCACATCACCTCGCGCCGGCAGCTGGTCCTGCTTGACAACGGCGCCATGCTGGTCGATACGCCGGGGATACGCGAACTGGGCAACATCGAGATTGATGCCGGCATCGGCGAGATATTCGCGGATATAAGGAGATTGGCCGGGGGTTGCCGGTTCAAGGACTGTACCCACACCAGCGAGGCCGGCTGCGCCGTGCTCCAAGCGGTGCGGGACGGCGAGATTGACGAAGGGCGTTTCCAGAGCTATCTGAAGCTGCTCAAAGAGTCTGAGGACTATAAGATGTCCTATGTTGAGAAACGGAAGAAAGAAAGAAAATTTAGTAAATTTATCAAATCATCGGCTAAGGAGATAAAGAAGTTCAAGGGGAGGGGGTAAAAAGCAAAATCATTTGTGAGTCATTATTGGACTTCATTCCTCATTGAGTAGAAGATATCGTTGTCGTATCTCATTTTTATACCATTTACTGAGACTAGCATTTTCACCGAATCTGAATTTTTTTAATCATTGCCATCGTTACATGTAATATGAATGTTGAGGCCATGCCTGAGAGTTCTTTGAGTTGTTCATGGTTTCTTAAAGGTTGAAATGCAGGGAAGCCTTTTTTTGTTTGGGTTAAGAATCTGGAAACGTCACTAGCATGAGTGGTACTTGACCAATCACGATACAAAAGATTATATTGTGCTCCTCGCTTGAGGTGTTTGGAGAGCGTTTCCAAGCTACCTGGGCCATCAAAAAGGTTATACCAATGTGGATTTTTTTTCTTTCTCTCTTCAGCCGCTGATATTCATCATTCGCAGATTTGTAATTTTCACTATTTAATAACGATTCAAGGCTGTATATAGTTTGTGGCACATTTGGGAAGACGGGTAATTTCATATATTTACTTACGACATCTTCATTGAAGAGTTTAACAAACTCTTTTCCTCTTGCTCGTGTTGTGTCCAGCATTTCGTACTTAATTATCCTATCGTGAACATAACATACCAGCCAGGAAAAAATCTAAGATGGTAATCTTTCTCAAGTATGTAGTCAATAGCAAGCAACGCTTCAAAAGCGCTACGCAATAATGGAACAGCTGGCACTATGCAACTCTGAGAAATGAGCACTTCAATTCCATCAATCATTCCTATTACATGGTGGTATGAAGCCAATACAGGCACATGTTCGTCAGGTACAACGTTTTTAGCAGATTCCTGACAACGTTGGAAAGCATTAGTAGCATAATTGATTTCTTCTTGTAATAACGGTGATGCAATATTGATTATCTCTCGGGCTTCTGCTTTTCGTATTTCACGATTTAATAGAGGTTTGAATTCATCATATGGCATAGTAATACCCTCCCTTCTACTCCTCCCTCCCCAGCTCCTCCAGAATCACCCGCGCCGCCTCTTTGTCCAGGGGCTTGTTGTTGTTGCCGCATTTGGGGCTCTGCACGCAAGAGGGGCAGCCGTCTTCGCAGGGGCACTCGGCGATGACATTGAGCGTGGCCTCCCATAAATCCTCAATCATCTCATAGCCTTTCTCGGCGATGCCGATACCGCCGGGGTAGGCGTCGTAGATAAAGACCTGGGCCTGGCCCGTGTCCGGGTGCAGCGGCGTGGACACTCCGCCGATATCGTTGCGGTCGCAGAGGGCGAAGAGCGGCAGGATGCCGATGGCGGCGTGCTCGGCGGCGTGCAACCCCCCGGCGAAGTCCATTCTCCGGTCGGCGATGCGGCTGACGGCCTTCGGCGGCACGTCGAACCAGACGGCTACGGTGGGGAAGGTGATGGGGGGCAGGTCGAGCGGCTCCTCGCCGATGACCTCCTCGGAAAACTGACGGTACTTCTTGAAGCCGACCACGTGCACCGTTACCTCCACTTCGCCTACGGAAACTGTCACGTCCCCGAAAGTCTTGGTCTCACGCACTTTCTCGATGCGCAGGTCATGGATTTCCTTGGTCTCGGTGTAGTAGTTAGCGTGGGAAGGCTCGGCATAGGCCACGTGGTTGGTCAGGTCGAGGCGGGTTATCAGGTAGGACTCGCCCTGGTGCAGGTAGATAGCCCCAGGGTGCACCTGGAAGAAGGCGACGCTGCTTTCGACGGTTTCCATCAGAGAGCCGGTGGAGACATCGACGACAGCGTAATTCTCACCGGATGACGAGCGGATGTTGATTGATTGGGCGGGGCTGGCGATGGACGGCGCTAGGTACCAGCGGCCGCGGCGCTCGCGCAGCCGTCCTTCTGCGGCGAGGGCGTTTCTTTCCTCGATGAATGTTTCCCCGAATATTGCCGCATCGGTGGTATCAAGAGGTTTCTCCCAGGCGGCGCAGAGCAGGTGGTCGCTCAGGATATAGTGATTACCCGGGTTAACCAGGACATGCTCGAAGCCCTTCTGGAAAAAGTCCGAGGGGTGCCGCATGAAATACTGGTCGAGGGGATTGTCCCAGGCCACCAGGAAGCTCAGCGATTCACCGGTGCTACGCCCGCTGCGGCCGGCTTGCTGCCAGGTACTGGAGATGCTCCCCGGGTAGCCGTCAAGGACGGTGGCCTCCAGCCCTCCGGCGTCGATGCCCAGTTCGAGGGCGTTAGTGGCCACCACCCCCAACAGCTCCCCACCGAAGAGCCCCCGCTCGATTTTGCGGCGGTCTTCCGGCATGTATCCGGCCCGGTAGGGCATGATCAGCTTTGAGAGGGAGTAGTCGATTTCCTGGAGGCGCTGCTTGGTGTAGATGTAAATAAGCTCGGTCAATCGACGGGTGCGCGTGAAAGTCAGGGTACGCGTGCCCTGGCTGACCAGCGCTGTAAAGAGATTAGTGGCCTCCCGGTGGGCGCTGCGTCGGGCCGTCTTCTTCTCGTCCATCAGGGGCGGGTTCCAGAAAACAAAGTCCTTGCGGCCCCGCGGTGAGCCGTCGTTGTCGACGACCTCGCAGGGAAGGCCGGTCAGACCGGCGGCATGCTCGCCGGGATTGGCGATCGTTGCCGAGCAAAGCACGAACTGCGGCTCAGACCCGTAGATGCGGCAAATACGGCGCAGCCGCCGCAGCACGCCGGCTACGTGTGAGCCGAAGACGCCTCGGTAAATGTGCGCCTCGTCGACGACCACGTAGCGGAGGTGCCGCAGCAGCGTGGCCCACGACTGGTGGTTGGGCAGGATGCCGACGTGCAGCATGTCCGGGTTGGTCAGGATGATACGTCCCTGCCGCCGCACGTCCGCCCGCTCCGAGCGTGGCGTGTCGCCGTCGAAGGTGGCCAGGGTCTCCGGGGCGACCAGGCGCGGTGAAAAGAGCTGGTGCAGCTTGCCGAGCTGGTCCTGGGCGAGGGCCTTGGTGGGGAAAAGGTAGATGGCACGGACGCCAGGCTCGGTCAGCATCGTTTGCATCACGGCGATGTTGTAGCAAAGGGTCTTACCGCTGGCGCTGGAAGTGGCGATAATAACGTTGCGGCCGCGACGTGAGTGGTTGATGGCCTTGGCCTGGTGAGAATAGAGCCAGGAGAGCCCGTGGGCGTCCAGGCAGGCCTGGAGCTCCGGGGCCAGCGGTTCGTCGAGTTCTCCATAGCTGGCCCGGCGCGCGTTAAGGTGCTCGATGTGGGCGATCTGCCCGTCGTAGGTGGAATCGCCCCGGAGCTGGTCGAGGAAAGCCTGAATATCCATAGCGCCTGCTTAAATATCGATAATCTCGGTCTCGTAATCAAGCACCTCAACATCGAAGTGACCGTTGATGATGAAGTCCACTGCTCTGGAAATGACCTGGTTGCTGTGGCGCCGATCGTTGCTGATGCAGCAGATGCCGATAGTAGCGCGGTGCCAGGCATCGTTTTCATCGACCTCAGAAACGGCCACATCGAACTTATGGCGAACACGGGAGGTTATGGACCTTGTGACACCTCGTTTATCTTTGAGGGACATATTCTCCGGCAAGCGGAGGCTGACCTTGGCTACACCGATATTCATATTCCGTAATTTCCGGGGAAGGCGCCCTGTGCACCCGAGCGCTCTTAGCCTTTAATCTACCACCGGCCAATACGAGTGTCAAACACATTTTATCGATATGTCTTGACACGGGCATTCGTGACTATTTCTTACAATGGTGAGGCGGTTCGGAGAGCTAGGGGTTTAAAAAGACCGAAAAGGAAGGTCAGTCTGGGGGATTATCTGACTTTTCCTTTTCCTCGGATGCTCTTTCGGTTGGGTCGGGTCTGTCCGGTTCCTGTATAGGACTATACAAGCGCGGGTCTTCTACGTCGGGATCGCTCTCAACAAATGTCTCTTCAACTGACTTCGTCTTTTGCTTGTCCTCTTCAGAATGCCGAACTTCGTTTTCTTCGTCTTCGTGTTGTTCACAGTGATTTTGGTTAGTCATCATACGTCTCCGGTGACCTTAGGCTAGCCAGGCTCGAATGAGAAGAACTATGGTCAGCGATGCTATTTCCGCCAGGAAGTACCAGGTGGATATACGTAGTTCACGGACTTTTTTCTTCATCACATTGGCGTTCCATTCGTATGCGGAAATGAACTGAGCTATCAGTCTGCGCTTGGTGAATTCCGGTTGTTCAAACAAGTACGCGTCTCTCAGTGGTCTCGGTTCCGGATCTCGGAAGTATGGCCTCACCACCCAGCTTCGAAGAGCGGTAAGCACGGTCAGCAGGTAGAAGATGATCGGTACGGAAAAGAGGAGTAATACCCAGGCGTTGATCGCCCGCCCGATAATAGCGGCCTGGGCCGCGGCACCAATACCGATGACAATACTGGATATAAAAAGGAGATTGCTGGTTTTTCCATCCAGGGAATCGACCTGTTTTATCTGGATATCGAGTTTATCCTTGATTTCGTTAAACACAATATCCAGGCTCGGCGGGATTGGTCCAACTTCTTCTTTGTCGTATTGAGAGCGTGATTCAGTCTGAGCCGAAGGATCCATTTGTATAATTGTATCAAAACCGTCAAGTTGCAACAATCACCAACTACGAAGGCTTCCGTACCAGCCCGAGGAAGATGAGTGTTCCCAGAAGCATAAAGAAAGCCGCCGAATAGAAAGCCGAATCCAGTCCCAGGAAGTTGGCGACGGCGCCCAGCATAACCGGCCCGATCGCGTTACCGGCCTGGGCCGCCATCGTGAAAGTGGTCATACAGGACCCCATGCCGTAGGTTCGGCCTTCCTCGACGATATAAGCGGTGGCCGCCGGCATTCCCACGGCATTGCCAAAGGTGACCAGAGCATATAAGGCCAGCAGCGCCCAGAAACCTATGGAAGCGGGTATCAGAGCCGAGAATATCATAGTAATAGCTCCGCTTGTGATTACCAGCCAGCGGCGGTCGTACCGTTCGGCCAGGCGTCCGGTAAGGGACTGGGTTAATGATATGGGCATCCGCGTCGCCAGCAGCAGGCCGATCAGGCTGGTGCCCAGGCCGAGCCTCAAGTTGGCGAAGAGGGGTATAAACGTCATGAGGGTCGAAACACCGAATCCTACGGTCATGCGGTAGGCGAACACTCCCCTTATCACGGGGCTCCGCAGCGGCGCGATGATCGAGCTGTGCTCGTGAGGGATCGGCTTGCGCGGGAACTCTTGGAGAAAGATGAGCGTAGCAATGAGACCTCCGGCGTTCAGGGCGGCCATCACCAGAAAGGTGGTATCGACATTGAAGACCTCGTTTAGCACGCCACCCACGAGGGGGCCGCCGCCGATACCAGCGAACAGGACGGCATTGAAGTAACCCATCCACTTTCCCTCACTACCCTCGGGGGTTATATCACCGAGATAGGCCTGAGCGATGGGCATATGCGCCGAGGCACCCAGACCCTGGAATAATCGTATGAGAATTAGCTGGGTGGGATTGGTAGCCCAGATAAATCCGAGGGAGGCCAACGCCAGCAAGATGAGTCCGACACAGAGGAAGAACTTGCGCCCGATACGATCTGAAAGTCGGCCGACAAAGGGTAGCATTACGAAGTTGCTGATGCTGAATCCGGCCTGTATCAACCCGATTTCCAGCGGCGAGGCCCCGAGCTTGTCGGCGTAGATCGGCATAAACGGCGAGATTATGCCCATACCCAGCATGGAGATGAACATCGTACTGGCAATTACGAAAAAGGCTTTTTTATTCATGTGGTTCAGGCAGTGCCCTGGAGCGGGGACTTGGGCAATCAAGCTGATTATACGCTGTAAACGGGGGGAAACACCAAACCGTATTCCCGAACTTGGTTGCGGATTTGGAATCGGAGTTTAGAATTTAGATTTCAATATGATATAATGTTTACATAATGTCCAGCCTAAAAAAACTCACGGTAGCCGTCGAGAGCCTGGGATGCAAGCTGAACCAGGCGGAAGCGCAATACCTGGAGCGGCAGCTTGCCGCCGCCGGCTACCGGCTGGTGGCGCCCGAAGACGGGGCGGATATTTACGTGCTTAACACCTGCACGGTGACGCACATCGCCGATCGAAAGAGCCGGCATCTGCTCCGGCTGGCCAGGCGGCGGAATCCGGACGTCCGGCTGGTGGCGACCGGCTGCTATGCTGAGAGGGCTCCCCGCGAGATAGCAAAGATAGAGGGAGTCGAGCTTGTCCTGGACAACGACCTCAAAGAGAGCCTGGTTGAAAGACTGAATGGGCTGAAAAAACCCGATGTGACAAGGGGGACACCCCGCACTGGAGCGCGTACCCGCGCCTTTATCAAGGTCCAGGAAGGATGCCGCGGCGCCTGTGCCTACTGTATCGTGCCGCAGGTAAGGGGTCCGGAGAAGAGCGTGCCGGTAGACACCGTCCTCGCGCGTATCGGGGAAAGGATAGCAGACGTCTGCCGGGAGGCCGTGCTTACCGGGACGGAGATCGGCCGGTATAACTATGAGGGAGTCGAGCTTAAGGGTATGGTACGCCGGATCTTGGAGGAGACATCTATCCAACGGTTGAGGCTCTCATCGCTGCAACCGCCGGAGGTTGACGCGGGACTAATCGATCTCTGGCGGGATCCCCGCCTCTGTCCTCATTTTCACCTTTCGTTGCAGAGTGGCAGCAATGGGGTGCTGGGTCGGATGAACCGTCGCTATACCACCGAGGACTATCTGGATTGCGTTTCGTTGATAAGGCAAACCGTACCGGAAGCGGCTATTACCACCGATATCATCGTCGGATTTCCCGGCGAGACCGAAGACGAGTTACACGAGACATTGGATTTCTGCCGAAGGGTGGGATTCGCCAGGGTTCATGTCTTTCCGTATTCGCCACGGCCGGGCACTGTTGCCGCATCCCTGCCTGGCCAGATAGCCGAGCCAATCAAAAAAACTCGCACCGGGGAGGCGCTTTCTACGGCGCGGGAGTGTGCCCGGCGTTTCCAAAAGCAGTTCCTGGGCCGGACCATGGATGTATTATGGGAAAAAGAGACCGGAGGCATCTGGTCCGGTCTAACCGGCAACTACATCAAGGTTTACACCAGGAATCCTTCCAACCTGGCCAACCAGTTTTTATCGGTCGAGCTGGAGAGATTCTACCGGGATGGGTTGTGGGGAAGATTTACATAAAGTTGTGATTTTATAGCGTCGACGGGCGGTCTTCGAGCACCTTTTTCATCGAAGGGGTCGGCATCAGGTAGTCGTCCTCGGAGATACATGATTCGCTGACAAGCCATATCTTCTCCACCACAGCGTGAAAGTTGACAGCCCATCCGATTCCAAACGGTTCCGGCGTGAAGATGCGGCTGCTTTCCGGATTCCAGAAAGCGTCCTTGATACGTTGCAACGTCGGGAAACGGAAGTCATAGGGAATGAAGCCCACCTTGTCATGCCACTCCCGCTCTTCCCTTGGTTTTTCCAGTTCCTGGCACACGGCGGTGAGGGCAACGGTTATGGCCGTTGCCTGGAGTAATCTGACGATCCAGTCCTTCGTCATGGCAACTCCTTTTTTATCCGGGTAGTTCCGCTCCCATGACCACCGAGGTCTCGATCTGGCGCGGCGGAATATCCCAATATCTCTGCAACAGTCCGTCTTTGTCCGGCAGAAGGTCGAAGCCATTGTTACGATAGAAAGAAACAGCCCAATCGGCGGCCGCCCAGGTGCCCACCAGCAGGCGCGGTGTCCGGGTCAGCTTTTTCAGATGTTCCAGTAAGCGGCGGCCGATACCACGTCCCTGGTATTGCGGCAGGACATAGGCATGGCGGATGAGAGTCACATCTTCCACCTGTTCGATACCCATTACGCCAATCAGCTCTTCATCCTCCACCCATCCGAAGAAGGTCACCCTGGTCATTTCCCGCTCCAGTTCTTCGCGGGGCATATAGGGTTGGGGATAGCAATCGTCGGCGATAACGCCTTCATACGCCGCGGCGGCCGCATTGACGATTTCAAATATCTTTGAGGTATCAGTCCCATCGCACTGGCGGATCATTTCGTATCCCTCGCATTCAATATTATACAAAAGGCCAACCGTGAAAAAAAGCCCCGGTGGTATCATCCAGAGGATTTGTGTATTTTCTTCCAGGAATTATGCTATAATTATGAAACAATGCCGGATTTTTATGGTAAATTGACTAAAAATTAATTCTGGCATTTACATATCTTCAACTTCACCCCTGTTAAATGTGACTGACTTGGGGGACGCTGTGTATATTTTTAGAGACGTTGATAAAGGGGGGTAATCTTGAAAAATTATCTTGCCGCTCTACAGGCAAAAACCAGTCAGAATGACTATGAAAAATTAGCTGCCATAGATAATCCAGAGGTACACAGGGCCATTTATGAGTCAGCTGAACTCAGTAATCCAGATAACATCTTTGTCTGTAGTGATACCGCTGATGAGTTCGCCCATATCAGGAACATGGCGATTGTTACTGGTGAAGAGAGTGCCGCTTTAGCTACTCCGGGGCATACCTTCCATTTCGACGGCCCTCATGACCAAGGGCGCGACCGCCAGGTTACCAAACTCCTTGTTCCGAAAGGAGAATCTCTGAGCGATGCCCTCAACCAGATTGAACGGGAAGAGGGACTTACGGAAGTACACGGGTTCTGCAAGGATTCGATGAAGGGGCGTACCATGATCGTGCGCTTTCTTACCCTGGGGCCAGCGGATTCCGAATTCACCATTCACTGCCTGGAGTGCACCGATTCCTGGTACGTAGCGCACAGCGTCGACCTGCTGTACCGAAAGGGTTATGACGCTTTCCGCCGGGCAGGCCCGGGGACGGAATTTTTCAACACCTTGCATTCGGCGGGTAAATTGGACGAAAAGATGGTCAGCCTGAATCATGAAAAGAAACGTATTTATATAGATTACACGTCGAACACTGTTTACAGCATCAATAACCAGTATGCCGGTAATTCTATAGGTTTTAAGAAACTGGCCATCCGGCTGGCGATTCGCAAGGCCCACCAGGAAGGGTGGTTGGCCGAGCATTTCATGATAATGGGAGTTTTCGGGCCGAAGGGACGCAAGACCTATATTGCCGGTGCTTTCCCCAGTGCCTGCGGTAAGACCTCCACGGCCATGCTTCCCGGGGAAACGATACTGGCCGATGACATCGGTTACGTTCGTAATATAAACGGCGTCTGCCGCGCCGTGAATATCGAGTGCGGTATTTTCGGTATTATTCAGGATATTAATCCAAAAGACGACCCTCTTATCTACGAGATTCTGACCAATCCTGGAGAGATTATCTTTTCCAACGTCCTGATTAAGGACGCCAGGCCGTGGTGGCTGGGGATGGATGAAGAGCTTCCTAAAAGCGGGAGGAATTTTACGGGCGACTGGTTTGAGGGCAAGACCGATGAAAAAGGAGAAAAAGTGCCCCCCGCCCATAAGAACGCCCGCTATACCATTGCTCTCAAGGTACTAGCCAATTGCGACCCCGAACTGGAGAATCCCGCCGGCGCAGAGTTGGGCGGTATCTTATACGGCGGTCGTGACTACCGCAGTTATGTGCCGGTGCAGCAGGGATTCGACTGGGAGCATGGTATCGTCGCCTACGGGGCCGCTCTGGAGACGGAAACGACTTTTGCTACCATCGAGGCGGAAGGCAAGCATGAGATAAACATCATGAGCATACAGGACTTTATCTCGATTCCTCTGGGGCAGTATCTCCATAATTACCTGGAGTTCGGGAAAAAGCTCAAAAAAGTACCGCTGGTGTTCGGGGTAAACTATTTCCTGAGGGATTTGAGAACGGGAGAATTTTTAAACGAACATCAGGATAAGCACGTCTGGGTGAAATGGATGGAGCTCCGCATTAACAATGATGTCGAAGCGATAGAAACTCCTACAGGCTGGATTCCTAAATATGAAGACCTGCAACCGCTCTTTAAACAGGTACTGGATAAGGATTATACGAAACAGGACTACATCAAGCAATTCTCTGTCCGCGTTTCCGAAAACCTGGCCAAGCTTAACCGCGTGGAAGCATTCTACCATGACAATATCCCCGATTTGTCATCCGAGGTGTGGCATGTGCTGACCGAACAGCGTGAACGCCTGACTAAAGCTCAGGCAAGATACGGGAACTACATCTCGCCTGAAGACCTGGCTGAAAAAGCTGAGTAACTCGATAACGCTGTAATTAAACAATAACGCCCCCGGGAGGAGACTTCGGGGGGCGTTTTCGTCAAGACGGAGGGTGTCAGCCCGTAGGAGCAGGTGGAGATAGATTAAGTAGGATAAAAAGCCACGCTGAGGTGAAATGCCCTCTGAGTCAAGTTCAGGGGGTATTATTTTAGAGAATAGCACCACTCGAAGGATTTGAATCCACACCACTAACTTTTTCCCGCTTCCCCAGCATTCTGGGTATGACCCCGAAGAGCTTACTGGCGCCCATACGGAAAAGGGTCTTCCTCAAAGTGCTGCCGGCAATGCGGTAAGCCTCTTTCCGGCACCGGTCGAAGTCCCGGGATGAAATGTTCCCGCTATAATGGGAATCGAAAGATTTATAGCCGGTTTTCAGCCAATCGACGTTGTCCCTGTCGGTCTGGCTCATGGCATCGTAGAGGGGCGTCCCCGGTATCGGTATATAGGTGTTAACGTCAAAGATATCGGTCTTGATGGTTTTCATCAGAGCCAGTGTCGCCTCGATGTCTTCCCGGGTTTCATCCGGCAATCCCAGCAGCACCGAGATCCCGGAAGCGATGCCACTTTCGTGAACCAGGCGGCTGATGGCGGTCATCTTCTCAACGGTCATCTTCTTATCCATAGTCTCCAGAATCCGGTCACTGCCGGATTCCAGGCCAAAATACAGGCCGGAGCAGCCGGACTGCTTCATCAAGTAGAGTATCTCCTCGTCGAGGTTATCGAACCGGGCGGTACAACGCCAGCTAACATTCAGGTTCTCTTCAATCAGGGCTTTGCAGAACTCTTGCAGGTACTTCCTATCAAAGGTGAAGGTGCCGTCGGAGAAATCAATACAGGTAGGAGTATACTTTTCCTTGAGGAACTTCAACTCTTCGATGACGTTGGCCGCACTGCGACGCCGGACCCTGCGGTGCCACAGGCGACGGTCCGAACAAAAAGAGCAGGTGTAGGGGCACCCCCGCGCTGACGATACGAAATGGAGCCGGTAGGAGCGGTAATCACAGTCCAGCACCAGGTCCCTGGCCGGGTACGGCAGTGTATCGAGGTCTTCGATGAGGGGGCCGTCGGGATTGCTGCGTACCCGCCCTTCCCGGTCCCGGTAGGTGATGCCCGGTACTGTTTCCGGCTTCGGGGCGTCGTTTTTAAGCTCTTGCACGAGCCGCAGAAGCGGCATCTCGCCTTCGCCCCTGACCACGAAATCAATCTCCGGATGGCACATGACCTCCTCGGGGCAGAAGGTCGGGTGAAAAGAGCCGGCGATGACCTTGATATCCCGGTCGATGCCCTTGACCAGGTTCGCTATCCTCAGAACGGCGTGTTTCAGCGGCGTGATGTAAGCGATGCCGACCATGGCGGGACGGGCGCGGCGTATCCGGTCCTCCAGCTTTTTCCAGACGGGGTGTGTACTATCACTGACGATGCGTGCGTAGTCCCGCTGACCGGCGGCGTACCGGCTGGCGTTCTGGTTTCCTCCGGGTATGATGTAACGGCTCAAGCCGCGGCGTACGTCCACGAACAGGTCGCCCGTCAGTACAGCGGTATCCAGGCCGGCCTCACGGAGGTAGGCGGCCAGGCTGGTCAGGCCTATATTATAGGCCCGGTCTGAGGTTATGCCTTTCAGGGTGATGTACGGCGGGTCGATAAGCAGAATGTCGATAGCCCTTTTCCCCCTGAATAAGGTATATCACAAGAGGGGATAGAAGGGCAACGGGGAGCTGGCGCGCCTGGAGGGATTCGAACCCACGACACCCGGTTCCGAAGACCGGTGCTCTGTCCGCTGAGCTACAGGCGCCCGGTTACGCTAAATTATACCCGATATCATTGAGAATGACCATCGGTACAT
>DAOULX010000063.1:0-13068 GCA_034414775.1 Dehalococcoidales bacterium | reverse complement strand
ATATTGCCCGGCCACATTTCTAGGCGGGCCATGGCAAGGTTACTGAGAAAACTCTCTCTGAAAACAGCCGGCGACGACTGCGAAAGGTTCTAGGTATCGTCCCCCTTGGTGGAGCCGGGGGGATTCGAACCCCCTACCTCCTGCGTGCAAAGCAGGCGTTCTCCCAACTGAACTACGGCCCCGAACATGAAAAATTATAACACAGTTTTTTAAAGTTTACAGTCCGTTGTCTACAGTTCGAAGCCGTGGGACGAGAAGAAGCCCGCCAACCTGGTGTTTAAAACTGAAAACCAACTTCAACTATGCTATACTTGAGATGTTATTTTTTTACCGATTTGGCCATGAACTACGAGACAATCATCGGGCTGGAGGTACACGCCCAGCTCCTCACCAAAAGCAAAATGTACTGCGGTTGCAGTACCGATTACGCCGCCGCGCCACCCAATACCCACGTTTGCCCGGTCTGCCTCGGCTTGCCCGGCGTCCTGCCCGTTATCAACCGCCAGGCTGTCGAATACACCATGATGACGGCGCTGGCCCTGAACTGCGAGATAGCTTCTTTCACCAAGTTCGACCGCAAGAACTACCCCTACCCGGACCTCATGAAGGGCTACCAGATATCCCAGTATGACGAACCCATTGGCAAAAAAGGCCACCTCACCATTGAGGTAGACGGACAAAAGAAGAAGATCGGCATTACCCGCGTCCACCTCGAAGAAGACGTCGCCAAACTGCAACACCGGGCCGGGCCGGGCGGGGAGGAATACAGCCTGGTCGATGTCAACCGATCCGGCTGCCCACTCATGGAGATCGTCGGCGAACCCGACCTGCGCTCACCGGAAGAGGCCCGCCAGTACCTCATCAAGCTGCGCAGCATTCTCCAGTACCTCGGCGTCTCCACCGGTAACATGGAGGAAGGCAGCTTCCGCTGCGACGCTAACATCAGCCTGCTCCCCGAGGGCAGCCAGGAGTTCACTCCCAAGGTCGAGGTCAAGAACATGAACTCGTTCCGGTCGGTCTATCTGGCCATGGACCACGAGGCGAAGCGGCAGAGACAGGCCGCCGCCCAAGGTAAAAAGCTCGTCCAGGAAACGCGGGGATGGGTTGAGGATAAAGGCAAGACAGTCGCCCAGCGCAGCAAGGAATACGCCCACGACTATCGCTACTTCCCCGAGCCTGACCTGCCACCGCTCGTGATCGACCGGGAGTGGATCGAGGCGGTCACGGTCAGATTACCCGAGCTACCGGAGGCCCGGCGCAACCGTTTTATGGCGGAATACAGCCTGCCCCACCACGATGCCGACCAGCTCATCCGGGAAAAGGCCATGGCCGACTACTTCGAGGAATGTGTCAGAGTTGATAAGTATGTACCTCCTAAAGTAGTCTCAAACTGGCTGCTCGGTGAGGTCAGCGGTATTATTAACGCCAACAATACTGATATTGGGAGTTTCGGCGAGAAGATAGTCCCAGCTAATCTGATGGCCCTACTCGCCATCGAAGGTAAGCAGACCATAAATATGCTCACCGCAAAATCGGTCCTGGCGGAAATGTATAAAACTGGCCGTGACGCTGCCTCGATCATTGCCGAGAGCGGGCTCAACCAGATCAGTGATTCCGGGGAGCTTGAGAAAATCGCCGCCGAGGTGATAAACTCTAATAGTCAGCCGGTAGCGGACTACCGGGCCGGCAAGGAAACGGCCCTCAAGTTCCTGGTCGGCCAGATGATGAGGGCGACCAAAGGCCGTGCTAATCCGCAGGTCGTCAACGAGATACTCAAGCGGAAGCTGGCCGAAACCTGAATACCGGTAGGTGGAGAGTGAAATGACAACTTATCTGTATATCGCTCAGATAATAGTCGCCGTGGCTTTGATACTGGTAGCGCTGTTCCAGGTGCGGGGCGGGGGTCTGGGAGGCATCTTCGGTCAGGCCGATACGGTCTACCGGACTAAGCGGGGCGTGGAGAAGACCCTGTTCCAGCTTACCATCGCCCTGGCGTTTATTTTTATTATCCTCTCAATCGTATCTCTGCGTGTCAGCTGACCAGGGGTAAATCGTGGCTGCCGTGATAACCCTGACCACGGATTTCGGTTATAACGATGCCTATGTCGCCGCCATGAAGGGCGTGATACTTGGCATCAATCCGGCGGCTACCCTGGTGGACATTTCCCATAATATTGAACCGCAGGACATTCGTCGGGCTGCCTTCATCCTGAGTACCGCCGTCCCTTTCTTTCCACCCCGCTCGATACATCTGGCCGTAGTCGATCCCGGTGTCGGCACGACCAGGAAGGCCGTTATCCTGAGGACACCCCTAGCCGATTTCGTTGCCCCGGATAATGGCCTCCTCAGTTACGTCATCCAGGAATACGTCTCAGATTCATTCATCAACGAACGCGTCAAGCTTGCTCCGGAAAGCGGATTGGAGGTTGTAGCCATTACCGAGTCCCGTTACTGGCGGTCGCCTGTTAGCGCTACCTTTCACGGGCGTGATATCTTCGCTCCGGTAGCCGCCCACCTTTCTTTGGGCGTACCGGTCAACGACTTCGGAGAAGCGATCGATACCCTGACCGTGTTCCCACTCCCCATCCCCCACCGGACGCCGGACGGCACAATCATAGGTAGTATTATTCACATAGATAATTTCGGCAATCTCGTCACGAATATTAGCCGGCGGGACCTGACGAGTGATGCGGCGTCCTTAATAATAACGGTCGGTGATACAGAAGTTCGCGGTTTGAGCCGGACCTACGGTACCGCCCACGGCCTGATGGCACTTATCGGCAGCCGCGACCGCCTGGAAATTTCACTGCGAGACGCTAGTGCCGCCGCCCATCTCGAAGCTAAAGTCGGCGATGAAATTCACGTCAAGACCTAACAAGACCTAAATTACACAAATATTCACTCCTTTTTTCGCCCAAACCTATTGACAAATACAATTGGGTTTGCTACTCTGCTAGGCAGATATCCAAGGAGGTGCGGCAATGCAGGCGTATTGTATGAAGTGCAGAACCAAGAGAGACATTAAAAATCCCAAGTCTGTCGTCCTCAAGAACAAGAGACCGGCAACGCAGGGTGTCTGCCCCGTTTGCGGCACCAAGCTCTTCCGGATCGGCAAGGGCTAGGCACCTTCGGCTCTTCCATCCTCGGTTACTAATCGAGCTTTTTTGTCTGGATTTCGTAGCCGCTAATCGACGGGCATCCGAAAACGGAACGGCTGATAAGGGAGGGGGAAAAGAAGAATTCCCATCCCCCACCCAATAATTAGCTGTAACTAGGAATGGTTGCCAGTCGATGGGCGTGGTCTATGGTATCCTTTACCTCGCCTCCGACGAATCTAGGCTGGTTACCGGCGCCGAGCTGGTCATTGACGGGGGCATACCTGATAGCATATTTTATTACCCGGTCATTCTGCCAGCGAAGGGGGGCGTGTGTTGGGCGGAGGCGGGTTTTTCATCCCCAGCCGGAACAACTCACCCGTTTCCTTCCGTTTCCAGTTCACCGATATCCGCTGCTGGGTGGGATGGACCATAGCGATAGCCCCCGGCCGCGGACATTCCTCCACACAGGTACCGCAGAACCAGCACTCCTCCGGGTAGAGCACGATGGGCGCCTTACCCTTCTCCGGGTTCGGCATCATGACATCAGTGGGGCAAATTTCCACGCAGTTGTTGCACCCGGTGCAAACATCTGGATTAAACTCCACCGCCTTGTTCGGCGTCGGCGGGTTGGGTACCATATAAACTTTATCGTTCATCTTCCTTGCCTCCTGTTATCACCACTCGACAATCATCCTGAGCCGTTTCCTGTCGTCCTGAGCGAAGCGAAGGATATCGTTACTCCAAGAGGACGAGATTCTTCGGTCGCTCCGCTCTCTCAGAATGACACCTTGAATGTTAGACGCCGGCGTATTTCTTATAGTTCTCCTCCAGGGTTCCGGCGTAGGGAGCTTTGAGGTGGAAGTCCAGCGGCAGCCGCCGCACTTTAGCTTTACTATCTTCCTGATGTATCGGCAGCAGCACTTCCCACTCCGGGGGGTCCATCTCGGGGTAGTCTAGCCGGTGGAAGTCCAGGATGGTGTTGCTTGCCTTCCTCTCCAGAGAGGCCTTCATCACCATCTCGCCGACGTCGATAAGGGCGTGGCACTCCAGCAGGCGCCCCAGCTCGTGGGGATTGGAGGCGTAGGCCGAGGCCAGTTCGGTCGTCCGGAGTTCGTTGAGCAAACGCAATCCCAGGTTCAATGTCGTTTCGTTTTTGTATTTACCACAGTAGTCCCGCATGATCCGGGCGATGGCGGCATTGATTTCCTTCCAGCCGTTATTATCCTTGTTCTGGCCGATGGCACAGTAGGCGCGCTCTTTTTCTGCCTCGACTTGATTCTTGCCGGGCACTGGTTCGCGGGCTGTTTTAGCGTAGGCGGCGGCATGGCGGCCGGCGTAGCGGCCGGTGGTATGGGACTCGCCGTGGCAGCCCCCACCGAAGATGGTGCCGCCGGCGGCCGCCCACAGCCCTTCCAGGCTGGTGCGCAGCTCCCAGTCCAGCAGATAGCTGCCACCACCGGAACGAAGGGTGGGCGGGGTATTGGGGCCTCCGGACCAGTAGCAGGAGTTAATGTAGCCCTCGATGGGCATGACCGGTGCCTGAAGCATATCCTTATCGGGGTCAAAGCCGGCCCGGGTGTAATTTTCGTAGATGGGGATGCGGGTCTTGCCCTCGTTGGCGACCATCATGCCGAAGATGACCCGCCTCTCCAGCTCCGGCAGGAGGCTGAGGTCGGCATATAGCGGCAGCTTGAACTCGCCGCGACGCAGACGCTCCGGCAAATCAACGGGAATATCGTTGAGGCGGTATTCCTGGTTCGTGAAGGTAATACCGATGCCGATCCCGAGCTGGAACTGCTGACCTTCCTGCGGTATAAAGCGGTCGGCTGATGTCTTGAGTTCCCGGCCGAAGACGTCCACCCAGAGTACCTCTTTACCGTCGGCATCCACTATCGGTGTGCCGTGATAGGTGTTACTGGCGTTTCCCATGCTGTAGGGGGCGTAGCCGTAGCCGGCCAGCCCGCCGGGCCCGGATTGTTCCGCGATGAGCTCGGCGCCGGCCTTCCAGCCTAGGGACTGACCCACGCCGGCGCTGTTCATGTCACCCATCGAACCGGAGACCGTGATTTCCGGGGCGAAGTTAAACAGGCGGGCCGCTCCGCCGGTGGCGATGACCGTCGCTTTGGCTTTGAAGATATAGAATTCACCGGTGCGAGCGTCAACACCGGTAGCACCGACTACCCTGCCTCCCTGCTTCCCGCCTTCCGTTAACAGGCTGGTCACCATCATCCGGTTGTAGATAGCCGCTCCCAACCGTTTCGCCTCCTCATACACCTTCGGCTTGATGTTATAGCCCCAGACCCGGATGATGTGCCGGTTAGCGTAATCGTAGGCGAACATCAGCTTGGTCGCCTCGTCACGAAAGGCCGCCCCCTTGAACTCATCACGGACATCCCGTATCTGCACCCCCATCTGCTCGCATTCGAGTAGCGTGTCCCAGCCTTCCCTGGTGATGATATAGCGGACGTGGGCCCCGTATATCCCCTCATGCTCTCGTAGCAGGCGCTGGTGTACATCTCCGGGGTTACTTTAGAGCAGGGATTGGTCACCGCTCCGTGCCAGTGGTCGACACCGGCCCCGCCGGCCCCGCTCCGTTTGGGGTGGCCTCTTTCGGCGATGGCCACTTTGACCCCCGCCCGGGCCGCGGCGATGGCGGCGCGGCAGCCGGCGACACCACCCCCCACGACCAGCACGTCGGTGGCGACCTCGTTTACCTTGCCGTAGTTGATGGGATACGGCCAGGGGGGCAGCGAACCGGTGCTCTGCACATAATCATGCCAGGTGCTCATTTATGTCCTCCTCTGGAGAATAATAGCTCATTACTTCTATTATCATGAAGGAATATATATGTCAATACCGCATTTAGTATATCCGCCAGAATCCCAGAAATGTTTGTAAGTCATCCTGCGATGAAATTCTATTCTCAGCCATATATACTGTCAAGTACTCCCACGATACCTAAACAACGTTCCCCAGAGGTATATACCAGGGGGTATCTTTAAAATCGAAAAGGAGAAAAGGGTTGCTTGCCTCGTTCTTGATTCTCAGACTCAAACAGGACAGTAGCATAGAGCGCACGAGATAATTGGTTTATGCGCAAATTTGACATTTCCTGCGATAGGAGTATAATTTACCTCATTATGCGAAAAACCCAATTATAAGAAAATAGTCTCTTACCCAGTACCAGAAAAGGGAGGCAAATGACCAGCCAACTTTATCAAGTGATTTGGGTAGCGGATGAAGAATGATGAAACCGACCTGAATATGGTCGGTTAACTTTTTATGAGGAGGTGATGCCTATCGAGTATAAAGGTGGAATAATTATCCAAAGCAAATAAGCAACCAATTATTCAGATAGGCTAATAAGTCTCCAATGGTCTAATAGCCGATGACAAAACAAGCTAGTTGCGGTATATTTATGACTGGAGGCAAAGGATATGCTGTGTTTGAAGGCAATGCTCCTCAGGTGTCTAAGGAACTAAATAAATTTGATCCATATTTTACAAGCGAGGTGCCTGAAGTGCTGTCAATAGATGAGATTGAATAGGTTAGGAAACCTTTTAGAGCATAACAATTCAATAGGAGGTATTTTTACTATGCCAAGATTTATTGCCGTACATAGTGTGCCATTTACAGAGCAACAATTCACAGACTGGGCAAAACAACCCTCGGCTAAAGGATTTTCATGGAAGCTAACTTACTGTGATTTTGATGAAAACAAGTTCTTCTGTGATTGGGAAGCACCAAGTAAGGAAGCACTAGCCGAAACATTTAAAGCACAACACCTGCCCTTCGATGTAATTTATCCTGTCAGGATATTTAATGTCGAAAAAGCGAGGTTCGAATAAGTACAAGCTAATAAAGCAAATAAAGTCTACTAACTCTGAATCTGAAAAAGGGAAAGAGGGAAGTCATAAAGGCTCCCTTCTTAATATTTATTTGATTCGACATGGGAATGAACTAGACACCATACACGCCAGGATTTCGATTGTGGGCGTTCTGACAAGGGTTCCCACCATTCTTCACGATGGTAATTTGTTTGTTGAGTGTAATTTGACATTTTCTGCAATAGGACCCTAGTTTACCTCGTATGTAAAAACCAAGCATAAGAGAATAATCTATTACCCAGCGCCAGTGATCAGGGGACAATGAATCGCCGCCCGAATTTGGTCACTTGGGTGGCGACGAGCCAACAGTTAAACCGACCTGAAACAGGGCCGGTTATCTTTTTGTAGGGGATGATGCCCAAAGAATAGAAGGATTAGAAACTCCGAGTCAATTATGCACAATTTATCAATTCAATTCTCAAAAAGGAGAAAAGAAAATGGATATTAAAGAATTTGCGCTCAAATATATAGAAGCTCAAAAGAAAGCATGGCAGGGAGACTTTGACGACCTGGAATCGCTCGAGGATCCAAATGTCGTCTTTCATATGGCACCCTTAATGCCTGACGAACATGGCTGGGAAGGACATAAACAATACCTCATAAACGCCCGAAATTCAGTTTCAGAACTAAAGCAGGAATGGGATTACATTACTGGCGATGGCAACGTATTTGCTATCTCCTATAAAGTGTGTGAAAAACTTGCCGTGGCAAATCCTGCTATGAATCTTCCTGCGGGAGCAATGGTTACAGGTGACACGATATTCGTTGGACATCTTGAAAATGGTAAACTCGCCGAAATGCGGATAAAGGGCAGTGTCACCACAGAATAGAAGAATAAGCTCAGTGCCTTCAGCCTGGCATTATCGTACCCGTAATCAACTTCTATCTTCGGGTTATAATTAATATCCGCAATAGAGCCTGTACTTTCAGTCGGAGTATTTTCATGCTTTTTGTCATTGTGGAGCTTACGTTGCTAGACTATAATTATCTCGCAAATGAAATGTTAGAATGGCTAGAGCTCTTAATATATATAATCTCAATAAGAAGAATTTGGAGTCGTTTGAAATTGGGAAAAACTTAGCTAATTAATCAGATTTGTCAGAAGTTGTCTTTTACGTTTCTTTTCAGACCGTGCTCTAGGTCATAAATACAGATCAGCAAGTTTGTTGAGTTGATTACCTTCACGGTTAAACTATTTCAAGTTTGCCTGATTGAGGCTATTAATAGAGGAGTTAGAATAAGTAATGAACTTCAGCCAAGGCTTTGTGATAATTGCTTGTACGCTGCCTGGATTACCAGATCCGACAATCGCTATTGCAGCCAGTCGCGCAGGTGGCGTTGGTGTGCTGGATCTTGAGTATACCAGGAACAAGCAAGCTGCACTGGAAGCCGTTACGAAGTTAGCTAAATACGCTAGAAATGAATTTGGAATTAAATTTGATAGCCGCGATGGTGAGTTCGTAAACGAGGTCATGGCAGAGTTGCCCGAACAACTTACCACCGTTATATTGACATACAGCGATAGCAAAAAACTAAAGGACCTGGTACGAGACTTCCAGCATCGTGGGCTCGCGGTTCTTTTAGAAACTAACTGCCTGGAACAAGCTCGAAATGGCAAACTGCTTGGAGTAAACGGTGTGATTGCCAAAGGGCATGAAGCTGGAGGAAGAGTCGGCGAAGAAACCACTTTCATTTTACTACAGCGATTTCTTACCAATATTGACTTACCTGTATGGGCCCATGGCGGTGTGGGTATGTATACGGCTGCGGCCTGCTATGCAGCGGGAGCAACGGGTGTAGTTCTCGATACGCAATTAACGTTATTCTGTGAATCGCCTCTTCACAAATCGATCAAAACCAGGATAGCCGTAATGGACGGAAGCGAGACTATTTGTCTGGGCAGTGAATTAGGCGAAATCTATCGAGTATATGCTCAGCCGGGTAGCACAGCTATTGGCGAACTAAACCAAGCGCAAAATAAAATCGCTAGCAGCAATCTTCCCAGGTCAGAAAATATGGACTCGTGGCATCAGACAATCCTACAGCGGATTGACCGGTACCCCTCAGAACAGGACTTGTTGCTGTTCGGACAGGATGTAGCTTTCGCTGCTCCACTGGCGAACAGGTTTGGCACCATAGGTACCCTTATTGAAGGGATCCGGTCTGCAATTGACTCTCATTGCGCAAGTGCTGAGAAACTCCGCCCACTTGATGAAAGATCGCCATTAGCCCAATCGCACGGCACCCGTTACCCTATTATCCAGGGACCTATGGCTCGCATTAGTGAAAAGCCCGCCTTCGCTTTGGCAGTAGCGAAGGGAGGGGGCCTACCTTTTCTGGCTCTTTCCGACACAACTGGACCTGAGTTAAGAAGCCTCCTGAAAGAGACCCAGCGGTTATTAGGAGACCACCCTTGGGGAGTCGGGGTCATGGGCTTTCTGCCCTATGACCTTCTCAGAGAGCAAATAGAGGTTATCTGCGAGTGCCATCCTCCTTATGCCCTGATTGCTGGAGGGCGGCCAAAGCAGAGCAAACCTCTGCTAGAAGCAGGTATTTCCACCTATTTACATGTCTCATCTCCGAGACTATTGAAGATGTTCTTAAAAAATGGAGACCAACGATTCATCTTCGGGGGACGAGAGTCTGGTGGACATGTTGGTCCTTTATGTAGCTTTGTTCTCTGGGAGACAATGGTTTATGAGCTTTTAGAATATCTCTCCTCTCACCGGAACGCATCTGAATACCACGTACTGTTTGCAGGAGGAATCCACGACGCACTATCTGCGTCAATGGTTTCGATCATCGCAGCCCCATTGGTCGAGCAAGGCATCCGTGTTGGCGTTCAGATGGGCACTGCTTACTTATTTACAGAGGAGTTGGTCAATACAGGGGGTATTATCAACACCTATCAGCAGGAAGCGCTTAAGTGTGATCGGACGGTTGTTCTCGAAATCGGGGGCGGTCATGCAAACCGATGTATACCTACCCCTTTCACAAACATGTTTGAAGAGGAAAAATGGAGGCTGAAAGGAGAAAATAAATCTGCTGAAGAGGTTCGTCTTGAACTGGAGCAGTTGTGTGTCGGTCGTCTCCGTATCGCATCGAAAGGTACACTTCAACAAAGCGCTGATATGCTCCATGAATCGAAAACTGCAATCTTAACTGAGGAAGAGCAACGAGCAAAAGGAATGTATTTGATTGGAGAAACTGGAGCTATACGGGACCATGTTTACACCGTCGCAAAGCTCCACCATGATGTTGCCGTAGAAGGCTCACAAAGGCTTGATATCCTGTCACAAGCGCTCCAGAAGGCGACAGCACCCGTAGCAGAGCAAGAGCCTTCTGATGTTGCAATTATAGGCATGGCTTGTATCATGCCAAAGGCTCCTGACCTACAAACTTATTGGGAGAATATCATCAATAAAGTAGATGCTATTATTGAAGTTCCTAGAGAACGGTGGGATTGGGAGTTGTACTATGACCAAGACCCCAAGGCGAGAGACAAGGTCTACTCAAAATGGGGGGCATTCCTGGATGATATATTGTTTGAACCAGCTGAGTATGGAATGCCTCCGAAGGCTCTTTATTCGATTGAACCCCTCCAACTACTAACACTGGAAGTAGTTAAAAAGGTGCTGGTAAATGCTGGATACAATGAGCAGCGATTGAGGCGCGAGCGCACTTCTGTCATTCTTGGTACCGGGGGAGGAGGTGGAGACTTAGCCCAAAAGTACAGTATTCGCTCCGCTCTGCCAATGCTTTTCGGGAATAACTCATCGGAAATAGTATCTCATTTTCAGGATATTCTGCCCGAATGGACCGAGGATTCGTTTGCCGGCATCCTGATGAACGTCGCCGCTGGCAGAGTAGCTAACCGCTTTGACCTGGGAGGCTTGAATTGTACAATCGATGCGGCGTGCGCTTCCTCCCTAGCTGCAGTCTATCTCGCGGTCAAAGAACTTGAAACACGCACCAGCGACATGGTAATTGTCGGTGGCGTTGATACTATGCAGGGTCCCTTTGCTTACCTGTGCTTCAGTAAAACGCGAGCTCTAGCCACGAATGAACGCGCTCATATCTTCGATAAAGATGCTGACGGAATTATCCTTGGTGAAGGCGTCGGCGCAGTTGTCCTCAAGCGGTTGGCTGACGCGGAGCGTGATGGAGACAGAATCTACGCCGTTATCAAGGGCGTTGGTTTTTCTAGTGATGGGAAAGAAAAATCAATTACCGCTCCACGCTCAAAAGGACAGGCTCTCTCATTAAAAATGGCCTATCAAAAGGCAAATTTCTCACCGGCTACAGTCGGTTTGATAGAAGCCCATGGTGCTGGTACTGCAATAGGTGATAGAGTCGAGATTGCAGCGATTAGCCAAGTGTTAGACGATGCACATACTTCCAGCCAACATTGTGCCATCGGCTCTGTGAAGTCCATGATCGGCCACACCAAGAACGCAGCTGGGATAGCCGGGCTTATCAAAGCGGCCTTGGCATTACACTGTAAGGTATTACCCCCCACCCTTGGCATCTCAAGGGCCGCCCCGAAATTAGATACTCCCAAGAGTCCTTTATACGTAAACACTGAGGCACGTCCCTGGGTGGAAAACACCCATGAATATCCACGTAGAGCCGGAGTAAGCGCTTTTGGCTTCGGCGGAACAAATTTTCATGCCGTTCTCGAAGAATATACTAATGGATACATGGGAGAGGGAATCGGGCAAGAAGCAATATTCCAACAATGGCAAAGTGAGCTGATTCTCGTTCGCGGTAAATCACGTCAGGAAATTCTCAAGACTCTCGAACAGATACAGAAAGCCTTGTCTCAAGGAGCCAGTCCTAGGATTCGAGACCTAGCCTATACCTTAAATGAGCTTCATGAACAAAGAATCCGTTCGGAGGGACAGGCCGGATCTTCTGGATATATTTGCCTTTCAATAGTTGCTTTATCTATCGAAGACCTTCAACAGAAGATTATTCAAGCACGCGATGTGCTGGCTACCTTAGACACTGAGCCTTCAGATGGCAATATGCAGATCAATGATCCGAAGGGGATATACTTTTACGAGCGACCGTTGGGGAGAGATGGAAAAGTCGCATTTTTGTTTCCCGGCCAGGGCTCCCAGTATCTCAATATGTTAAAGGATTTGGCCATTTATTTTCCAGAGGTACGCAGTTGCTTCGAGAGGGCAAATCAAAGCCTGCAACATCAACTATCAAAGTCATTAAGCTCTTATATCTTCCCACTCCCCACCTTTAGCGAAGAGGTGGAAAGCACTCAAAATCAAGATCTCACTCAGACCAATATAGCTCAACCGGCAGTGGGAGCGGCAGATATGGCAATGTTCCATCTCCTCGAGGTACTGGGGGTGCATCCCGACTTCCTCGTAGGACATAGCTATGGGGAGTATGTTGCCCTTTGCGCCGCTGGCGTGTTTAGTGAAGACACTCTGATTGCCATATCAGAAGCAAGAGGTCGCTTCATCGTTGAGGCGGCCGGAAAAGAGCCAGGGACCATGGCTGCAGTGTTTGCTGAATCTCAGACTGTTACTGAAATTCTCAAGGAAATACAGAATGTGCAAATTGCCAACATAAATGCTTCTGAACAGATAGTTATTAGCGGAGCAACATCTGGAATACAGGAAGCAATTAAGGAGTTAGATGCTCGAGGCATAAAGTCTAAACTTATCCCGGTCGCATGTGCATTTCACTCCCCGATTGTGGCTTCGGCTCGTGAGCACCTGGCACAGTTCCTTTCAAACGTGGAGTTATCTGAACCTCGGTTGGAAGTCTTTTCCAACACGACGGCGAATCCCTATCCTCGAGAGCCAAAGGCTATTGCTGACCAGCTCGTTACGCACCTTGTAAGCCCGGTAAGGTTCGTCCAGGAAATTGAAGCGCTGTATGAGGCAGGTGGTCGAATCTTTGTGGAAGTAGGTCCAGGTACTGTTCTAACCGGCTTGGCGAGCCAGATTCTAAGGGACAAACAGTGTCTAATAGTAACTTCTGATTCAAAAAGCAGGTCTGGTCTGTTGCAACTCCATCACCTAATCGGACAACTCGCTGCCCATGGTGTGCCTATCAAG
>DAOULX010000062.1:0-2340 GCA_034414775.1 Dehalococcoidales bacterium | reverse complement strand
GGGCCTATCACGCCAGAAAGCCTACGCGGCAGTACAGAGAAACGCCATGAAGACCTGGAAAAACAACCGGAGCTTCCTGGCACTCTTGAAAGCCGATAAAGAGGTTGCCGCCGTTCTGCCGGGAAATGAGCTGGCGGGACTGTTCGATTACCGGCACCATCTTCAGCATGTCGATGAGGTCTTCCACCGCCTTGGCCTGACCAAATCACAGTGGCAGGGGAAGATCCCCGAAACGACTGACCTGGGACTGACCACGATGTAGTTATGACGAGGTAGGTATAATAATGGATAGCACTAAACCAGCCGTAATAATGGAGACGGACCTGCCGCTGCCGGTTTTTATTCGCGGCAAGGTCCGCGATACCTATGATCTGGGCAGCCACCTGCTGCTGGTAGCCACCGACCGCATCTCGGCCTTCGACGTGGTACTCCCCAACGGCGTTCCTCTCAAGGGACACGTGTTGAACCGTCTTTCTTCCTTCTGGTTCCGGTATACGGCGGGAATTGTGCCTGACCACATGACCGAGGCTATCGACGACGTCCACAGCCTCGATTCCTACCTGCCGCCGGAGAGCCGTTTCTCCTATCCTTCCTACCTTCGGGGCCGTTCGATGATCGTCAAGAAAGTGAAGCGTATCCCCATCGAGAGCGTCGTACGCGGCTATCTTGCCGGATCGGCCTGGGCCGAATACAAAGAAAAGGGTACTGTCGCCGGCAACTCCATGCCCAAGGATTTAATGGAAAGCCAGGAACTGAAACAGCCACTCTATACACCGACAACCAAGGCGGAAACGGGACACGACTTACCCATCTCCCGACAGGACATCGTCAAGCTGGTGGGACTGAACATTGCCGAAGAGATGGAGGAAAAGAGCCTGGCACTATATAATTTCGCCCGCGATTACGCCCGAAGCCGGGGCGTCATCATCGCCGATACCAAGTTCGAGTTCGGCATCGACAACGGGAAACTGACCCTCATCGACGAGCTACTCACCCCGGATTCGTCGCGTTTCTGGGAAACCGGGCTTTACAAAGTAGGTCAACCGCAAGACAGCTTCGATAAACAACCGGTCAGGGACTGGCTGGATAAGTCCGGGTGGGACCGGAATCCCCCGGCACCGGCGCTACCACCAGACGTCGTTGAAGCGACCTCTCAGCGATATGCCCACGTCTACGAAGTATTAACCGGTCGCAAGCTCGTCATGCTGGAATGAGCGTTAAGTTCCCAGCAATCCCTTGGTAGTGGGCAATTCCCCGGCGATGCGCCCGTCGATGCGAGTTGCCGCGTCCAGCGCCCGCCCCAGCGCCTTAAAAAGCGCTTCCGCTTTATGATGATCATTGCTGCCGCACTGGATTGCGGCGTGGAGGTTCAGCCTGGCCTCGATGGCGAAGGACTCCAGAAAGTGGCGAATGAGGTCGGTGGGGAGTTCCGGCATGTCATTGCCGCTGAATGGCAGTTCCAGCACGGCATAGCCCCGGCCGCCGATATCAACGGCCACGGCCGCCAGGGCCTCGTCCATGGGCACTCTCACATCGGCCATGCGCACGATGCCGCGCTTCTCCCCCAGTGCCTCCCCGAAGGCCCGGCCGAGACAGATGGCCACATCCTCGATGAGATGATGGACGTCATCACCGGCGGCTGTCAGCTTGATGTCAAAGAGTCCGTGTCTGGCCAGCTGCGAGAGCATATGGTCGAAAATGCGGACGCCGTTATTGATTTCCCACTGACCGGTGCCGTCTATATTCAGTTCTAGGCTGATATTGGTCTCTTTGGTCTCCCGCCTGATGGTAGCCTGCCGGTTGCCGATCCGGTTGATAATATCCTCCAGGTCAGGTTCTTCCCGGCCGGTCAAGTACGGCGCTTTCATTTCCCCGAGCTTCATGGCGCCTTTGAGGAAGCTGGCCCCGATGGGTATCTTTGCGGTACGGGTCCTCTGGTAGAGTGGCCGGCTGCAGCCGATTTTGTCGGCCATCTGCTGATCGGAATAGCCCAGCTTTTTCTGTAACTGGATTATCTTTCCTAATATCTCTTCCGGCGAGTCCATAATGTTACACACCTTTACAATCTCTTGATAAATCCTGTTATCTATTATAACATCTTTTAACAGTTTGTCAAGTGGCTATCGATAATTGTTTGCCCATCCCCCTGTGTCCCCCTTCTCAGAGGGAAGGGGGAGGTTACAGGGAGAGGGGCTAGCGCCCCTCTCGGCGGGCTACTCCCCTGTTAACGAAAAAGGGAGTTTGAGGGGCGTAAGCCCTTCTTAAAGTAATTTCCCCCTCTCCTACCAGGTATTGTTACGGGTTTTTACAGCGTAACAGGCAAGAGAGGGGGACCAAGGG
>DAOULX010000061.1:0-5519 GCA_034414775.1 Dehalococcoidales bacterium | reverse complement strand
TGGCGCAGCCGGACATTGTTGACCGCGTGGCCACACGCGACGTCGATGGCATCGGACTGCTGCGCGCCGAGTTCATGGTCGCTGAAATCGGCGAGCACCCCAGCGCTATGATTGAACAGGGCCGCGGTCATGAGTTCGTGGAAAAACTCTCCCACGAGCTGATGAAGTTTACCAGCGCCTTTTACCCCCGCCAGGTCGTCTACCGCACCAACGATTTCAAGACCAACGAGTACCGCTCGCTCAAGGGTGGTGAAAAATACGAAGAAGTCGAAGAAAACCCCATGATCGGCTACCGCGGCGCCTCACGCTATATTACCGACATCGAGACGTTCAAGCTGGAGCTGGCCGCCATCAAGAAGGTGCGCGAGCAGTACGATAATCTCTGGGTCATGATACCTTTCGTACGGACCGTCAAGGAGCTGGACCGCACCATCAAGATTATGGAGCAGGAGGGACTGGCGCGCTCCGACAAGTTCAAGATATGGATGATGTGCGAGGTGCCGTCCAACGTCATCCTGCTGGAGAAGTTCCTGGCCCTCGGCATCGACGGGGTGTCCATCGGCTCCAACGACCTTACCCAGCTGACACTGGGCATCGACCGCGACAGCTCCAAGCTGGCCGAGACCTTCGACGAGCGCGACGAGGCCGTCATGATATCCATCGAGAAGGTCGTCACCACCTGTAAAAAGCTGGGGGTGACCTGCTCCATCTGTGGGCAGGCGCCTTCGGTCTACCCGGAAATCACCGAGAAGCTGGTGGAGTGGGGCATCACCTCGGTGTCCGTCAGTCCGGACATGATCGATACCACCCGCGACATCATCGCCGAGGTCGAGAAGAAGCTGGGGGTTAAATGACGATACCCTCTCCTTCGATGGGAGAGGGAAGGGTGAGGGTAAAAAGATAGTAAAACCGTGATCGAAGACCTTCACATCCGCGAGATGACCGAGGCGAGGGAGGAAACGCTTTCCCCCCATGCCGTCAGAAGCCGGATGTCGCGCGGCCGCCAACGCTCCGAAGAACCCGACCCCATCCGCACCGCCTTCCAGCGCGACCGCGACCGCATCCTCCACAGCAAGTCCTTCCGCCGCCTCAAGCATAAGACCCAGGTCTTCATCGCACCACTCGGCGACCACTACGTTACCCGGCTGACCCATACCCTGGAGGTCTCCCAGGTCGCCCGCACCATCGCCCGGGCCCTTAATCTCAACGAGGACCTGGCGGAGGCGATTTCTCTGGGACACGACCTAGGACACACTCCTTTCGGTCACTGGGGAGAGTATACGTTGAACGAACTGTTCAAGCCGGGATTCCAGCATAACGAGCAGAGCTTACGCATCGTTGACCTGTTGGAGAAAGACGGGGAGGGACTGAACCTTACCTGGGAGGTCAGGGACGGAATCGTCAGTCACTCCAAAAGCGATGTGCCTGTTCTTGGAAAAGAGTGGGGTGAGGTCGGGACCCTGGAAGGTGAAATCGTCAAGATGGCGGACATGGTGGCCTATATCAACCATGATATCGGGGACGCGGTACGGGCTGGTATCCTGACGGAAAGCGATCTTCCACCCGAGGTCATTGAAGTGCTGGGCAGTTCCCACTCGCAACGTATCAACACCATGGTCACGGACATCGTTAAAAGCTCCTGGGATGCCCGCATTTGTGGTATAATAGATAAGAAGCCAGCGTTAAAGATGAGTCCCCCGGTACTATCCGCCGCCAATAAGCTGCGCGACTTCCTCTTCGAGCGGGTCTACACACCGAGCATGGGACGCGCCGACGCCGAAAACGCCAAAGAGGTCATCCAGTTTCTGTACCGGCATTTTAATAAATACCCGGAAAAGCTCCCGGAGGAGTACCGCCGCCACGCCGATACCACGGAGCGGGGAGTGGTGGACTATATCGCCGGCATGACCGACCAGTTCGCCCTGAGGCTCGCGGAAGAACACCGGAAATAGGACGTCGTTTCTCTTCGCTAAGTGGAGGGGAACAACTTGGAAAGACAATGATTACTATCATCGATTATAACGCCGGCAATATCCGCAGTGTCCTGCGGGCCTGCGCCGAGGTAGGCGCCACCGCCGTGATTACCGGCGATCCCACGCAGGTCACCGCCGCGGAGAAGATTATCTTTCCGGGCGTGGGAGCCGCCCCCAGCGCCATGGAATTCCTGGAGAAGACCGGCCTGGATATAGCCTTGAAGAACACTTTCAACGGCGGCGTCCCCATCCTGGGCATCTGCATCGGGGCCCAGATAGTGCTGGAAAGCTCCGAGGAAGGCGACCAGCCCTGCCTGGGTCTCGTGCCCGGCAAGACCGTTCGCTTTCGCCTGGATGACCGGCGGCTGAAGATACCCCACATGGGCTGGAACGATGTCAGCGTGCTACGACCCCACCCCCTCCTCGAAGGGATTAAAAAGGGCGACGAGTTCTATTTCGTCCACTCGTTCTACCCTCAGCCGGCCGACGCCAATGTCTATGCCGTCTCCAACCACGGCGTCGATTTCTGCTGCGCTCTGGGGAACCGTAATCTCTTCGCCACCCAGTTCCACGCGGAGAAAAGCGGCCGGCTGGGACTGGAGCTCCTGGAGCGTTTTACCAAGTGGGACGGTAGCGTCGGTAGTTAATGCGGTTTAAGGAAAACCATGCTCAGTAAAAGACTGGTTGTCTGCCTGGATGTCCGCGGCGGCAGGCTCGCCAAGAGTATCCGCTTTATCGATACCAAGGACATCGGCGATCCCATCGCCAAGGCCCGCCAGTATTACGAAGACGGCGTGGACGAGCTTGTGTTCTATGATATTACGGCCTCGCGCGAGGACCGGGATATCATGATTGACTTCGTCGAGGAAGTGGCTTCACAGATATTCATCCCCTTCTCGGTGGGCGGCGGTATTCGCTCCGTGGCCGACGCCACCAAGCTGAGGAACGCCGGTGCCGAAAAGGTCAATGTCAACACCGCCGCCGTCAAGCGGAAAGAGCTTATCTCCGAGATCGCCCATGCCATCGGTTCCCAGAGCACCATCCTTTCCATGGACGTTCGCGGCGTTCCCGTCACCCGGGAAATCCCCTCCGGCTACGAGATAGTTGTAAACGGAGGTGTCACTCCTACGGGGATCGACGCGCTATGGTGGGCGCGGACCGGCGAGGAACTCGGCGCCGGCGAGCTGGTCATCAACTCCATCGATGCCGACGGTACGCGGGACGGCTACGAACTAAAACTTACCGGCCTGCTTGCCGATGCCGTTGGCATTCCCGTCATTGCCTCGGGCGGGGCGGGTAAGCCGGAGCACCTTTATGATGTACTCACTGAAGGCCATGCCGATGCCGCCCTGGTGGCATCCATCGTTCACTACGGCGACTATACCTGCCGCCAGCTCAAGGAGTACCTGCAGGGCCGCGGCATCAAGATGAGGATGAATTATTAGCACTGCCTGCCATTGCGAGGAGTCCCGATGTTAATCGGGACGACGTGGCAATCTCATCCATCATTTTCGCCCATCTAAAGAGATCGCTTTGCTTCCGACTTCGTCGGGATGGACTCGCCATGACATATTAGTGGTATAATATATACTTACAGCCGATGAGCGCCATAGACGAAATAAAACAGAAAATAGATATCACCGAGGTTATCGGGCAATATACTGCCCTGAAGAAGGCGGGACGTAACTTAACGGCCTTATGCCCCTTCCACAGCGAAAAGCACCCCTCCTTCTTCGTTTACCCGGAGCAGCAGAGCTGGCATTGCTTCGGTGCTTGCAACACCGGCGGAGACGTCTTTGCCTTTATCATGAAAAAGGAGAATGTCGACTTCGGCGAGGCGTTGCAAATGCTGGCCCGGCGTACCGGGGTCGTGCTGCCGTCCCGGGAATCTCCCGAGCGTAAGGATGAAAAAGAGGCCCTTTATAAAGCCAACGATGCAGCGGCTATTTACTTCCAAAACCTGCTTCTCAATCACCCCGGCGCCGAAAAGGCCCGGAGCTATATGGCCGGGAGAGATATTACCGATAGGACAATTGCTAATTTTCAACTCGGATTCAGCCTCGATTCCTGGGAGGCGCTAAAGCAACATCTACAGGAGAGGGGACACAGTGAAAGCGACCTGCTGACCGCCGGCCTGCTGGTAAAGTCCGAGGACGGCCGGACCCATGACCGGTTCCGTGGCAAGCTGATGATCCCCATCCGCGATGTCCATGGCCGGGTCACCGGCTTCGGCGCCCGGGTACTGGACGATTCGCTCCCCAAATACGTTAACTCACCCCAGACGCCCCTCTTCGATAAAAGCGGTACTGTCTATGCCATCGACCGCGCCGCCCCGGAGATAAGAAAGCGGGACGAAGCCATCATCATGGAAGGCTACATGGACGTCATCAGGGCCCACTGGCATGGCGTCACTAACGCGGTGGCCTGCATGGGCACCGCCATTACCGAGACCCAGGTCAACACGCTGAAAAAGCTAAGCAAGAACTTGCTTCTTTCCATGGACGCCGATGCCGCCGGCGAAGAAGCCGTGCTCCGTACCGTGAGTTACGAGAACATCCTCGGCGCCGAGATGCGTGTCATCGTTTTGCCGGAGGGTAAAGACCCTGACGACGTTATCCGGGAGGATGTCGGCGCCTGGCAGGACCTCGTCGACACCGCCATACCCCTGGTGGACTTCATGTTCGAGAGGACGGCGGCCCGATTCAATCTGAACACCGCCCGGGATAAATCCCTGGTTGTGGACCGGCTGCTGCCCATCGTCGCCGAGATTAAAGATCAAACACGCCAAGCCCATTATCTTCAAAAATTGGCTTTACAAATGAAAATGGATCCTAAAGACATTAAAGCTTCTCTGGGCCGGATGAGGCCATTATCGCCGGGCAAAGACATTCAAATGAATCCAAAACACATTGTTCTAAAAACCGCTCCCGCTCTAGTTCGTCACCACCGTGAGGAGTACCTCCTGGCCTTATTAATACAGAATCCTGGTCTCGAAAGGGAGTTAGTCGATATCACCGAAGAACACTTCGAAAGCAGTGAAAACAGGGAGATTTTCAAGACCTGGCAGGCGTCTGGCGACGCTATGTCTATCAGGGACAGTCTTGATCCCGCTGTCCGGGAACACTTTGATGCCCTGGCGGGCAGGAAATTTCCCGTTAGTAACAATATCGAAAAAAGGTGCCTCGATTGCGCCCTGGAGCTGAGGAAAAAATACCTCAAAGACCTGGCGGCCCGGAAGGCCGCTTCAGAGGAAATCGGGGCAGACACGACCCGGCTTGAGGAAGATATAGAAATCAGCAGCCAACTCAGAGACCTCTACACCCGCAGCAGCCGGAAAAACACCTCCGCGAGCGGCAGAATAAGGAGATGACGATGGACAACGAATCAAACAGGAATGACGCCCTGGATGATGCCGAGCATCTAGACGAGATAGCCAAGCAAGAGGACGAAGAAGACGAAGAAGGAGAACTGGATGGTACTTTTACCGGTCCGCTGAAGGACGAAACCAAGCATGAGGATGAGGACACGACTGAACAGGATGAAAAC
>DAOULX010000060.1:0-44123 GCA_034414775.1 Dehalococcoidales bacterium | reverse complement strand
CGTTGGCGGAATCGATACGAGAAAGTGTATGTGATCTTTGTCGTGATTCACGTTTCCAATTTTTACCAGCGGATAGTGCTCCGTGACTTCCGCCAACCTCTTTTCGAAGTAAGTAAAAATTCCCTCGGAGAACCATTTCCTCCTACTCCCAAGAAAGGCCAGACTTATGGAACACCTGATAAAACTAAACACTAAACATTCAAAACGAACTGAAAGGAGGTGAGGAACACGGAAGAAGCGCTTCTTAAATACATATTAGTACCTCTGATAGCTGTAATAGGAGTCTATGTTGTGGGTTCTACTATTTATCAGCTATTCGGAGTACCAGCGATAGTGCTCTTTGGAGCCGTCGGCGGAGTAGCATTCTTCGCTAAATTTTTCAGACATTAATAACCTAGACAGAGGACGGAATGTAATATAGACAAATGGTCGGCGTGTTCTGAAAATTAAGTCGAAACACACCGACCTCGTCATTCTCAGTCCCAAGAAAAGGTTATTGAAAAGACCCTTTCTAAAAATGGGCAACAACGATTGCGAAAGATTCTAGGTATCGTCCCCTTTCGTGGAGCCGGGGGGATTCGAACCCCCTACCTTTTGACTGCCAGTCAAACGTTCTCCCAAGTGAACTACGGCCCCGCGGCTTTTTCTAATTTAACATATAAACGAGGTTACTGACAAGGAGTGGCAATTTTCTCACGTTGGTTAAAAATATATGGTTTATTTATGCCCGCTGGCCATTTTTTTATGAATTTTTAATGTTGGTGGTGCTATCATCAGTATATATCAAGTTGTTCCCCAGCTTGATAATGGCCCAGAAGAAGGGGTCGGGTAAGTCCTCGAAAAGGCGAGTTCGAGGATTCACCGGACCCCTTCTCTATTTGGTCAGGTTTTGCCCTACCGGGTATAAATGGGTTAGAATCTTTAGTGACACTGATTACAAGGAGCGGATTCATGCGGATTAGAATGGCACTGAGTCTCCCGGTTGCTATGATGGTGTTGTTTGCCGGCCTCCTGGTGACTTCGTGTGCCGACCAGGAAACACCCGCACCGTCCACGGGACAGCCGTCAGCCGGGTGGGTACAATTACCGACCGAAGTTGGGGAGGACCGACCGATGCAATGGGATTCACCGCCGAAAATGATGCTTGATCAGGACAAAGAGTATCGGGCCATTATGGAGACTGTACACGGCAAGATGGTACTCGAATTGTTCTCCGAGGACGTACCGAATACGGTTAATAATTTTGTGTTCCTGGCAACACAGGGCTACTACGACGGTACCACCTTCCACAGGGTGTTGCCGGATTTCATGGTCCAGGGTGGTGACCCTACCGGGACAGGCGGGGGTGGTCCAGGCTACAGATTCGCCGACGAATTTACCGACCATTTACATGAAACCGGGGCCATATCCATGGCCAATTCCGGCCCCAACACCAACGGTTCCCAGTTCTTCATCTGCCTGAAGCCGCAGCACCACCTTGATGGAAGGCATAGCGTGTTCGGGCAACTCGTGGAAGGGATGGACGTCCTGCAGAAAATCCGGCTGCGTGATCCCGCCCAGAATCCTTCCTACGCAGGGGACAAGCTTATCAGTGTCCGCATCGAGACCAAAGACCGGAGCTGACGTTCAAAGATCGATCCCGATGGCGCGGAATAGGCCTTTGAGGCCGAAATAGCCGGCAAAGACTACGGTATTGCACTTGATTATCTTACCGGCCATAACAATAAGGATATACCTCTTCAGGCCGAAGTGCAGGGCGCCGCAGGCTAGGGCGGCCGGATAGAAGAACGGATTTATTACCGAGGCCACGGCGAACAGGACAATCGGCCCGCGCCGCTCCATCAGGTCCAGCATCCTTTCGTAAGCGGACTGTATGCGGCCATGCCGGCTTTTAACGATCACCCGCCCGGCGCCATGCCCCGTCATATAAATGGTCAGGGCGCCGACGACCTCACCGGCGGCCGCGCATAGCGCCAGCAAGGCGGCGTTCCAGGGCGAGCTCATGACGCTGCCGAGGGCGAAAACGACCGCTAGCATCGGGACGGGAATGATGATGGTGGCCCCGCCCAGAACGCTGATAACAAAGGCGCCGAGATACCCGTAATGCCTTAACCTGCTGAGCTCGTCGGCGTAATATACGATGGCACCGATCATCAGTATCGTCAACACGATACCGACGACTCCCAGGAAATAGGCCCACCTGGGGGATAGTCTGCTCTCTTTGGTGGCCTGACTATCGGTTACGGGACCGGTTTCTTCGTCCGAAGCTGGTTTTGTCACGATGCCCCCATTATACACACATGAATAAGCTCGTGGCTACCCCTTTGGGGAATTTTATTCGGACTGATTGAAAAAAGGGAGGGGCGTTGAGCCCCTCCCCACGGATTTAACAAGTATCAGGTGCTTATTATACAGCGACTTTCACCGGCGGGGTCTTGAAGGTCAGGCCTTCCTTACCAAGGTCGACCTTGACCGTATCGCCCTCTTTGATGTCGCCGCGGAGGACCTGGTTGGACAGCGGATTTTCCACGTAGCGTTCGATGACCCGCCGCAATGGACGCGCTCCGTATATGGGATCGTAACCCTCCTTGGCCAGCCATGACTTGGCCTTCTCTGAAAGCGTCAGGCCGATCTTGCGTTCAGCCAGCCGCTCCTCGACTTCCCTGACCAGAAGGTCGACGATTTTCCGCAGCTGCTCCTCGGAGAGCTCGTGGAAGACGATGATGTCATCGAGCCGGTTGAGAAACTCCGGCCGGAAGGCCTTCTGTATCTCCGCCATTACCTTCTTCTTCATGTCCTCGTATTTCTGTGCGTGGTCTTTGACCGTTTCCTTGCGGGAACCGGCGAACCCGAGCTGGCCTTCGCGTTTGATAAGCTCCACGCCGGCATTACTGGTCATGATAACGACCGTGTTCTTGAAGTCGACCGTCCGGCCGTGTCCGTCCGTCAGCCGGCCGTCGTCCATCACCTGGAGCAGGGTATTGAAGACCTCCGGATGCGCCTTCTCAATCTCATCGAGGAGTATGACGCGGTACGGTCGACGCCTGACGGCCTCGGTGAGTTGTCCACCCTCTTCGTAGCCGATGTAGCCGGGGGGCGCCCCGATGAGGCGGGATACGGTGTGCCTCTCCTGGTACTCGGACATATCAAGACGTACCATGGCGTTCTCGTCGTCGAAGAGGAACCAGGCCAGTGTCCGCACCAGCTCTGTCTTACCCACGCCTGTCGGCCCGAGGAACATAAAGCTGCCGATAGGCCGGTTGGGGTCTTTGAGGCCGGCACGGCTCCGCCGGATAGCCTCGGCGACGGTGGTCACCGCCTCTTCCTGGTCGATGAGGCGCTCGTGGATACGCTCCTCCATGTGGAGGAACTTCTCCGTCTCGCCTTCGAGCATCTGGGTAACCGGGATGCCGGTCCAGTTGGAAACGAGCTGAGCGATGCTGTCATCGGTGACTTCCTTGCTGATCTTCTCCCGCTGGAGCCAGTCGCTTTTTGCTTTGCTATACTCCGGTTCGAGCTTCATACGCTCCGCCCTTAGCTCGGCGGCCTGCTGGTATTCCTGCCGCTGTGAAGTTGCCTCCTCCTCGTTTTTAATCTGTTCGAGGCGCTTTTCCATCTCTTTGACTTCGGTCGGGGCGCTCTCGCTATCGATACGTGACTTCGAGGCCGCCTCATCGATGAGGTCAATGGCCTTGTCCGGTAGTTGCCGGTCGGAGATATAGCGGGCGCTGAGCCTGGCGGCGGCTTCGAGGGCTTCGTCGGTTATTTTTATCTTGTGGTGCGCCTCGTAGCGGGGCCGCAGGCCTTTCAGGATTTCGATAGTCGTCTCGATATCAGGCTGTTCGATGAAGACCGGCTGGAAGCGTCTTTCCAGCGCCTTATCCTTTTCGATGTATTTGCGGTATTCGTCGACGGTAGTAGCGCCGACGCACTGGAGCTCGCCGTGGGCCAGCGCCGGCTTTAGCATGTTACTGGCGTCGATGGAACCTTCAGCGGCGCCAGCCCCGACGACGGTATGGATTTCGTCGATGAAGAGTATCACTTCACCCTGGGCTTCCCTGACCTCGTCCATGACGGCCTTAAGGCGTTCCTCGAACTCGCCGCGGAACTTACTGCCGGCGACCAGCGCCCCCATATCCAGAGCAATTACCTTGCGTCCCTTGAGGGAGTCCGGCACGTCGTCGGTGGCGATTTTCTGGGCCAATCCTTCGGCGATGGCCGTCTTGCCGACGCCGGCGTCCCCCACGATGACCGGATTGTTCTTAGTCCGCCGTGTCAATATCTGCATGACGCGCTTGATTTCGTCTTCGCGCCCGATAACGGGATCGAGCCGGCCGGCTGCGGCCATCTCGGTCAGGTCACGGCCGTACTTCTGGAGGGAGCGGTATTTGCTTTCGGCGCGGGAATCATCAACACGTCGGCTACCACGTAATTTCTGGAGAGCCGTGTAAACCTTTTCCTGGGTGATGCCAGCCCCTTTGAGAATCCTGGCGGCGTCGCCTTTGTCATCCCCCGTCATGGCGATGAGCAGGTGCTCGGTACTGATGAAGTCGTCCTTGAGTCTAGTAGCCTCTTCATCGGCTTTCTGCATCAGGTTGGCTACCCTGGGTGTGGCGTAGATCTGCCCCGTCTGATAAGCGACCTTGGGGGTCTTATCCAGGGCCTCTTCCACCTGGTTGCGGGTGGCCTCCAGGTGGACGTTGAGTTCTTTCAGGACCTCACCAACGAGTCCCTGTGGCTGTATGAGGAGAGCCAGGAGTATATGTTCCACGTCCCATTGGCTGTGCTTATACTGCATGGCCATCTGCTGGGACGTCTGTATCGCTGCCTGCGCCTGTTCCGTAAATCGTTCCTGTTTCATCTCGTTTCACCTCCGCGTAGTTTGTTGAGCTCGGCCTGGGCCTCATCGAGCTGAGTCTGCAACTCTCCGACGTGCTGCATCATGCGTAGAATAACCTCCACGCCGGGAAGATTGATGCCCATATCATCGACTAGCGATTTAACCCTCTTGAGGAGGGCGATGTCCCTGTCAGAATACAAGCGGACATTCCCGCGCGAGCGGCGCGGCTCGATGATGCCGACCTTTTCATAGTAGCGCAATGTATGAGTCTGGACATTGAGCATCCTGGCTGCTATGCTGATTACGTAGCGGGGTTCCGTATTGAAATTATCTCTTTCCATGGTCACCTCAATCTGGTTTTCAGGCCGGTCGAATTTCCCTGAGTTGCTTGAATAATTCCTTTTCCTTTTCCGATAGTTTGGTCGGCAGTACCACGCTGACCCTGGCCAGAAGATCGCCCTTGGCCGATGAGCCGAGACGGGGCATACCCCGGCCGCCTAAACGAAAGATGCGGCCGTTCTGGGTTTCCGGCGGGATTTTCAGCGCCAGTTTACCGCTGGGCGTGGGTACCTGGACTTCACCACCGAGCACGGCCACCGATAGCGGCACTGGGACGGTAGTGATGAGGTTGTCGCCCTCGCGTTCCAGTGAAGGGTGAGGACTAACGGTGACCCTTAGATAAAGGTCACCGGCGGGTCCGCCGCTGTATCCCGGTTGTCCCTTTCCGGCTATACGTACCCGGGAGCCGGTCTTGACGCCGGCGGGAATCTTCACTTCCAATCGCTTGATATCGGCCATCATGCCGGAGCCCCGGCAGGTGGAGCAGGGCACGTTCTGTATTCGCCCGGTACCGTTACATGTGGGACAGGGACCGGGAACCTGTAGGCTGATGGTACGGGCGGTGCCTTTGTAGGCTTCTTCGAGTGTCACCTCGACGGGGGATTCCAGGTCCTGACCGCGGACCTGGCGCGAGCGGCGCGAGAAGCCGCGGGTGCGCCCACCACCGAACAGATCATCGAAAATGCTATCGAAACCGCCGATATCCCCACCGAAGTGGAAAGTACCGCCGCCATCGGAGAAATCCCATTGCGGCTGTTGCCGGGCAGCCTGCTCGAACTGGTCGGCGTACTGCCACTTATCGCCATATTTATCGTATTTCTGGCGTTTTTCTTTATCGGACAGGATTTCAAAGGCAGCGTTTATCTCCTTGAACTTGGCCTCGGCAGACTTGTCGCCGGGATTGACGTCCGGATGATAACGTCGCGCCAGGCGGCGGTAGGCCTGTTTAATTTCCTTATCGGTCGCATTCTTACCGACGCCCAGCAGTTCGTAATAATCTTTACCGGCCATGAAATTTCTCCGTAAAAAGGCGTTCCAATTAATATTATAATGCGCATCTCCTAAATAATCAAGTATCAGGAAAGTTAATATTGTATTATTATATATGAGCTTGAAAGAGGTTAAGGAAGGGAATATTATTAATAATAATTTGTTAGGTCTTTTTAGATTATAGCTATAAAACAGATGGAAAATGTTATAAAACTTCAACAACTGGTATTTGACAAGCCTGCTTTTTCACGTATAATTTAGGGGAGAGGTGACGTTATGCCAGCTTGTCCGAATTGCGGCCGGTCAACTATGAGGACAGCCGACTGGGTCTGCCAATGGTGTGGCTACCCGCTGCTGTCCAAGTCTTATAAGAAGATAGACCAGACCTTCAAACAGTTCCAGGAAGAGCAACGTAACGCCTGGAGGTCCGTATCACCGGAGCCGGAGCCCGATTTCGATTTTGAAGCCCTGCCGGTAAAAGAGCCGGAGGCTGAGCCAACGCCGGAACCCGAGCCCGAACCTGAGCGGGAGCCCGAACCTGAGCGGGAGCCTGAACTCGAACCGGAACCTGAACCAGAGCCCGAACCTGAGCGAGAGCCCGAACCCGAACCAGAGCCTGAACCCGAGCCCGAGCCAGAGCCCAAACCGGAACCTGAGCCCGAGCCTGAACCTGAGCGCGAGCCTGAGCCCGAACCGGAACCTGAGCCCGAGCCTGAACCCGAACCCGAGCCCAAACCCGAGCCTGAACCAGAGTCAGAACCCGAAAACCAACCCGGGCCAAGCTCTACCATCGGGCTCGATGATATCCAGGACGGGATGACCATAACCGTCGACGATATTGATGCGTTATTCCGGGCGGACAAGACGGGAGCGAATACCAGCTTTGCCGACAAGACCCTGTTAGTCAGAGGCAACGTGAGTAAAATATTCATCCGGGATCATATCGACGTTCGTTATGTCCTTCTTACCGGGTCCAGCAAGAAAATGCTCTGGAGCGTCCGGTGTGTTTTCGGCCCGTCGGAGCTTTCACAGATGAGTCGCCTCAGTGAAGGCGCGGCCGTGACCATGCGCGGCAAGTACGACGGCTACAGCAAGAACATTATCTTAAAGGACTGTGTCCTGGCCTAGCCTTCCGCCATAATTGCCGCGATGATGTCCAGTAATTTGTGTAATATGCGGGCGGTAGCTCCCCAGATTACCCGGCCCTGGTAATGATAGGTGAAGGACGCCACCGGCTTGCCATCGAGGAGTTCTGCTGCTGGCAAAAGGCAACCTTTTTCCTGGAACGAACTTAGCGGGGCGGTGATAATTTCGTCTACCTCGTGGGTATTGTTGGTAAACCGGTAAGGCCAGGGGATGGCCGCTACAAAAGGGGTAACGATATAGTTTGAGGTTGTCGTGACCTCATCATCGAGCTCTCCCAGGACCTCCATATCCTCCGGGCGCAGGCCGATCTCTTCAGTGCTCTCCCTTATTGCGGTGTCCAGCAATGTCCGGTCGGTAGTCTCCTTGACGCCGCCGGGGAAGGATATCTGTCCCTTGTGAGTCTTGACCGTCTGGGTACGTCTGATGAAGATGATATGGTGCTGCCCTCCGTCCTCGAAGATCGGGACCAGCACGGCGGAAGGTATGCGAGCAGCGTCCTCAATGGAGAGCTTATGACGGGACGCCAGTGCGTTTTTTAGTTGGATTTTCACGCCTTATATTAATATGTTGAGGCACTCGAATACAAATGCCTCGTTGCTATAAAGTTGTATTTGTATTAGCGAGCCGTTTGCGGCCAGTTAGGATACATTTTGGTTACCACCCGGCGTTCATGTATAATTGGACTGAATCAATGTCGGTAAAGATCTCCCAGCCTTACACGCCCGGTATAGAGAGGGCCGGTGCTACCGCCAGGGTATCCTTGGCCGGCGGCCGGATAGTTGATTATATATCAGTGCTCAAGCCTCTGCCGAGTCTGCTGCTGGCGTTCATCGGCACCAGTGCCGCGATTATCGCCGGCGGGGGGAGGCTGTCCTGGGATATCGCCCTGGTGCTGTTAACTGTCCTGGTGGCCTCCGCAGGTGCCAACGGCCTCACGAATTACCTCGATCGGAACGTTGACGCCTGTATGCAGCGTACCAGCTGCCGCGTCCTGCCGTCGCGGAGGATTAATCCTGCCGGGAAGGTTCTGCCGCTTATCGCGGCGCTGATAATCATCGGACTGGGACTTGCCTGGTACCTGCACCCCTACGTTTTCCTGGCAGCTGCCGGCGGTACCATCGTAGCAGCTACCTGGCGCAAGAAAGTGACCTGTGTTTATCCGCAGGGAGTGCTGGCCAGCTCGGCGCCGCTCATGATGGGGTGGCTGGCCGTCCGTCCGGTCTTCGGTGTGGAGCTAGGGCTCCTTTGCGTGCTGGTGGCCGCCTGGCTGCCGTTGCACGTCTGGAGTGTTAATATTACTTACCGCGATGATTACCGCCGGGCGGGTCTTAATTATTTTCCTATCAGTCTGGAAGTCCAGGATGCGGTGAAGCTGTTGCTGGCCTTCGCCCTGGCGCTTTACGCGACCTCCTGGGCGCTTTATTTCGTCGGCGGATATGGTTGGCTCTATCTGGCGCTCTCTAATTTGTTGGGAATCGCTATGGTCGCCGGAGCGCTGCGGCTGGTTATATCCCGGTGTACCAGTGACTCCTGGCGACTTTATAAGCTTTCGTCCTTTCCCTATCTGGGAGTGCTGTTCCTGGTGATGTGCCTGGATGTCTGGGTGCGGGGATAGGCATGGACTTCAACCTTAATGAACCTGAAAAGATGGTTCAGAGCCTGGCCAGGGACTTCGCCGAGAGGGAAGTCTCCCCCCTGGCCGCGGAAATCGATAAGACGGGTCGCATTCCTGTTGAGATCGCTAGTGAGATGGGCCAGCGTGGTCTGCTGGGGCTGCCTTATCCCACCGCCTGCGGTGGTGGTGGTGCCGGGTACGTCAGCTTCGTCCTGGCACTGGAGCAGGTCTGCCAGGCTTCGATGACTGTCGGGGCTATCATGTCCGTCGATGCCGTCCCCCAGGAAGGGATTTATCGGTACGGTAACCAAGAGCAACGGAACAGGCTGCTGGTGCCCCTGGCTAAAGGCGAGTGGCTGGGGGGTATCGGCTTTACCGAGTCCGATACCGGCTCGGACCCCCGGGCGATTACCACCATCGCCCGACGCCGCCGCAACGGCTTTGTCATCAGCGGACAGAAACAATTTATGGCGCTGGCCCCGGTACTGAACGTGGTGCTTCTTTTCACCCGCCGGGAAAAAGGCGAAGGCCTGAACGCTTTCATCGTCGATGGCGCGTCAAGGGGTTTTGAAGTTCGCGAACCGTGTGAGACGATGGGACTGAGGGGACTGGGAACATCGGAGGTCTATCTCGATGACGTCGAAGTACCGGGAGAGAACCTGATCGGTAAAGAGGGACAGGGATTTGAAATCCTTCTCGAGGCCATCAGCGTAGAGCGCATGGCTGTGGCGATGCAGGCGGTAGCCGTTGCCCAGGCGGCCCTGGACCTGTCCCTGGCCTACGCCCGGGAGCGCAAGGTCCGCGACAGACCCCTTTCCGGCATGCAGTCAATCCAGCAGTTGCTGGCCGAGATGGCCGCCAGGATCGAGGCCGCCCGCTGGCTGGTCTACCGCACCGCCTTTGTCCGCGACCAGGGACGCAGCATCCAGTACGAGTCTTCGATGGCCAAGGTGTTCGCGTCCCGGGTGGCGGTCGATGTCACCAGCCTGGCGATGCAGGTCCACGGCGCCTATGGCACCATGAAGTCCCTGCCGGTGGAGAGGCTCTACCGTGACGCCAAGATGACGGAAATATATGTCGGCGTCTCCGAGGTACACCGCAGTATCGTGGCCAACCGTCTGCTACAGTAGATTTATAGAATCGGGAGCGCGGGTTGTCAGGAGAACATTTCCGTTTAGTCAAGAGGTATGACGATGCCCGCGCCGGTGAGCTTTTTACAGCCCATGGCACGGTGGCCACGCCGGTTTTCCTGCCGGTGGGCAGTCAGGCTACGGTCAAGACCCTAACCCCAGAAGAAATCACCGGCCTCGGCTTTGACATGGTGTTGGCCAACACTTACCACCTCTACCTGAGGCCGGGCATCGACGTTATCCGTGGGATGGGCGGATTGCACCGCTTCATGGCCTGGGACGGCGCTATACTGACCGATAGCGGCGGCTATCAGGTCTTCAGCCTGGCCCCCCTCCGCCGCATAAATGACAACGGTGTAACTTTCCGTTCCCATATCGACGGCAGCGAGCATTTCATAACCCCCGAGCTGGCTATCGAATATCAGGAAAAGCTGGGATCCGACGTCATGATGGTGCTGGACGAATGCTCGCCCTATGACGAAAGCCACGAAAATCAGGCTAAGGCGATGGAGAGGACGCACCGCTGGGCGGAAAGGTGCCGTCTTTCGTGGCATGAGAAGGATTCGGCACTTTACGCCATCGTGCAGGGGGGCGTCTTCCCGGAGCTAAGGCGGCAATCGGTGGAGACACTGGCGGCCCTCGATTTCCCCGGCTATGCCATTGGCGGCTTGAGTATCGGCGAGCCCAAGGAAATCACCTGGGAGTTGGTTTCTATTACGGCATCTCTGCTGCCCCAGGCGAAACCACGCTATCTCATGGGCGTGGGCGCCCCGGAAGACATCGTCGAGGGGGTGGGGCGAGGTATCGATATCTTTGACAGCGCCCTGCCCACGCGCGTCGCCCGCAATGGAGCTATCTTCACCCGACGTGGCCGGATCAATATCCGGAAGGAGGTTTATGCCAGGTCGGACGCTCCGCTCGATCCCGGCTGTGACTGCTATACCTGCCGTACCTTTTCGGCAGCCTATGTCAGTCATCTCTTCCGCAGCGAGGAGCTGCTGGCGCTGCGCCTGGCGACTGTCCACAACCTGCATTTTATAAGCAGCCTGGTGCGGGAAATACGCCAGGCAATCCTTGATGGCAACTTTCAGGCCTTCCGCAGAGACTTTCTTGCTAGGTACCGCCCCACCGACGAAGCCGCCCGGGTCGACCAGAAGCGGCGGTGGCTGAGAGGCCGGGGCGCCGCGGAATAAACGGATACGCCGATTTTATAAAAATGTCACGTTTTATGGCTCGGCTGTTTCATCATCACGCTGGCAATCTGCTAAAATATTGAATAGAACAGTAACGATCTGTATAGTAGCCAGCCATCAAGAAGAACAGTGGGGGTTTGCCATGGCTAAGGAAAAGAAACAAAAGGGCCAGGTCATTAAGGTCGGGGAAAAATACCATTGTGCCGAGTGTCAACAGGAGGTTCCGATCCACCGGGACTGCCCTACCTGTAAAGCGCACATCGATTGGGAACGGGTCTTTCTGGAGACGCGGCGGTAGCTTTACGTCAGCCGCCCTGGATGATCATGATGACCTTGATTTTATCACCTTCTTTGACCGGCCTGGTCAGGGTATCGGCGTAGGCGCTTTCTCCATTGATAAAAACATCAATGGAGTTCAACAGAAGGCCGTCCGGTGTCAATATCAGTTTTTCAAGCTCGGGATATTTGCTCCCTACATCCTTGATACATTCGCCGATGGTCTTCCCCTCGGCTTCAAAGCTGCTCTGATTATCGGCGTATCTGGAGAAAATAGAGGGTACCTCGACGTTGACTTTCATTTCTTTACCTCACCGTCTATCCATTCCAGGTATTCCCGGTTGCCGCCGATGATCGGGAGGGCGATTATTTCCGGTACCTCGTAGCTGTGGAGCCTTTTTACGGACTCGATAACCTCGGGCAGGAAGCGGCCCTTTGTCTTAATGATGAGGAGGCTTTCGGCGGCTTTGTCCAGTTTTCCCTGCCACCAGAATCGTGAGTCGACCGCCGCGACGATATTGACACAGGCGACCAGCCGCTGTTCAAGCAGGCCGCTGGCTATTTTTGCGGCTTCCTCGCTGTCCCCGGCGGTGATGAAAACGACGATGTAGTCGGACTGTTCCTGTTTCATACTATCGCCAGCATGCGGTCGACAGCGGCCTTGGCCCGGACGCGGATGTCCTCCGGCACTTTGACCTCGGGCGTCATCGTTTCCAGAGAGGCGAGCACCTTGTCCAGAGTAATCTTCTTCATATTTGGGCAGACCGCTTTCGACGAGGCCGGGTAGAACTGCTTGCCCGGATTCTCTTTCTTGAGGCGATGGAGAATCTCCACCTCCGTCCCGACAATCAGCTCCGTCACGTCGGCCTGCACGGCGTAGCGTATAATACCGCTGGTACTGAGGGCCTCGTCGGCCAGGGCGATGACGTCCGGCCGGCACTCGGGGTGGACGACAACCCTGGCGCGGGGGTGTCTTGCCCTGATCCGGGTGATATCCTCGGGGAGTATCTTGACATGCGTGGGACAATAGCCGGGCCAGAGGTGCATGACCTTGGCGGTCCGCCGGGCGATAAAGTCGCCCAGGTACTGGTCAGGCACGAAGAGTATTTCTTCATTTTCGATGCTGGAGACCACCTTGACACCGTTGGAAGAAGTGCAGCAGTAGTCCGATTCGGCCTTGACGGCGGCGGAGGAGTTGACATAAGTTACCACGGTAGCGTGGGGGAACTCCCTCTTTTTCTCAATGAGCTGCGCCGCGGTAATCATGTTGGCCATGGGGCAGCCGGCGCCGGCGTCCGGCAGCAGGACCGTCCGGTCCGGACTGAGGATGGAGGCCGTTTCCGCCATGAAATGGACGCCGCAAAACACGATGACATCGGCGTTGGTGGCGACGGCCTTCTGGCTGAGCTCCAGCGAATCGCCGACGAAATCCGCGATATCCTGTACCTCGCCGCGCTGGTAATTGTGGACCAGGATGACGGCGTTCCTTCTCTTTTTCAGTTCAGCGATGCGCTGTTCACGGGAAACGTTTCGGCTTTCCATCTGCTTTCTGCTTTCGATGGCCGGGTATCAAGCCGGGTGATTACCGGGTGGAGCTATTTGTCCATGCCGCGCTGGAGGCCGCGCAGGTAAGACATCTCGCCGGTATGCTGCGCCGCATGCCCGACGATAATAGAAAAGATGCCGGCCACATTGAACTCGCCGAAGCGTAGCTGAACCTTCCGCTCGAAATCGTCCAGAGGCAGCGCATCCAGATATTCCAGCGTCTTCTCACGAACGGCGGCCAGGTAAGCCAGCATGTCTTCCATCTTGGGGACGGGGAAGGCGTTGACCTGTTCGATAGTATAGTGGCCGCCGGCCTCGTTCTCGGCCACGTTGAGCTTGTTGTACCACTTGCCGGTCTCCCAGACTTGGGGTTTGTTCTGCAACGCGCCGGCGATGAAATGATCTTCGCTGCGGGCTAGGTGAAAAAGTATCAGTCCGATCGAATTACAGCCGCAGGCCGGCCGCCACATAATTTCGTCCTGGGTCAGGGTATCGGTCACCCGTTTCAAACCGCGGTCCAGGCTGTCCAGTTCAATGCGAATATAGTCCTTGATTTCCATGCCGTTCCTCCATTCCGGCGCCGTCCGGGGCGGCCGGTTTTATAGTTTGTATTATAGATATACCGGAAGGAGAGCGTCAAACTCCCCGGTAGTCAATGGCATTTTCAGGCCAACCCATTTACATCTTATAGCTATTGTTGTTAAAATGACAGCGAGGTCACTCAGGGACTCTTATTCCTTTTACGGAGCTTGACGATGGCGGATAAGTACCAGCCGCAGGAAATCGAAAAAAAGTGGCAGCAGAAATGGGCGGATGACCATTTGTATGAGGTAAACGATGATGATCCGCGCCCCAAGTGGTATGCCCTTACCATGTTTCCCTACACCAGCGGCGACCTGCACATCGGGCACTGGTATCCCATGGCGCCATCGGACGTCCACGCCCGCTATAAGCGTATGTGCGGCTTTAACGTGCTGCACCCGATGGGCTTCGATGCCTTTGGGCTTCCCGCCGAGAACGCTGCCATAAGGCATGGCGTCCACCCCTACACCTGGACGATGCAGAACATCGAGAACATGCGGCGCCAGCTCAAGAGCATCGGCGCCATCTATGACTGGTCCCGGGAAGTCATCACCTGCCTGCCGGATTACTATAAATGGACGGAGTGGTTCTTTCTCAAGCTGTACGAGGCTGGGCTGGCCTATCGTACCCGGGCGCCCGTCAACTGGTGTTCCAAATGCCAAACGGTGCTGGCCAACGAGCAGGTAGTGGGGGAGGGCTTCTGTGAGCGCTGCGGCACGGCCGTGGCCCGGCGGGACCTGGAGCAGTGGTTCTTCCGCATCACCAAATACGCTGATGAGCTGCTCGATTTTGACGGCATCGATTGGCCGGAGCGTATCAAGATCATGCAGCGGAACTGGATTGGCCGGAGCCAGGGCACCGAGATATCGTTCGGCCTGGACCATCCCGGTGTTGAAGAAAAGGAAATCCGTGTTTTTACCACCAGGCCGGATACGACCTTCGGCGTGACCTTCATGGTGCTGGCGCCAGAGCACCCGCTGGTCGAGAAGCTGACCTCACCGGAGAGAAAGGCCGAGGTTGAGGCCTATGTCGCCAGGTCAAGGCGTCTCACTGAGATCGAGCGGCTCTCTACAGAAAAGGAAAAGGACGGCGTCTTCACGGGGGCCTACTGCGTCAACCGACTCAACGGAGATAAGGTACCTATCTGGATTGCCGACTACGTCCTGATAGGCTACGGGACCGGCGCCGTCATGGCGGTGCCTGCCCACGACGAACGGGACTTCGCCTTTGCCAATAAATATAATATTCCCATTCCGGTGGTCATTGCCCCGCTGGACTGGGATGGCCGACCGCTGGAAGCAGCCTACATTGAGCCGGGGACCATGGTTAATTCCGGGCAGTTCAACGGTTTGCCCAGCCAGCAGGGCATTGAAGCCGTCTCGGTTTTCCTGGAGGAAAAGGGGTGGGGTAAACGGACGGTCAGCTACCGGCTGCGGGACTGGCTCATCTCCCGGCAGCGCTACTGGGGGGCGCCCATTCCGATGATTTACTGCGATAAATGCGGCGTCGTGCCGGTGCCGGAGAAAGACCTGCCGGTGCTCCTGCCGGAGGATGCCGAGTTTAAACCGACCGGCGAGTCTCCGTTGAAGTACAACGAGAAGTTCGTCAATACCACCTGCCCGAAGTGCTCCGGGCCAGCGCGGCGGGAAACGGACACGATGGACACTTTCATGTGTTCGTCATGGTATTTTCTGCGCTACGTTAGTGCGGACTATGCCCAAGCCGCCTTCGATCCGGCCAGGATCAAGAAATGGCTGCCGGTGGATTTTTATACCGGCGGCGCCGAGCATGCCGTCATGCACCTGCTCTACGTACGTTTCTTCATCAAGGCGATACGGGATATGGGGCTGGTTGATTTCAGCGAACCCTTCCTGAAACTGTTCAACCAGGGACACATCATTTCCGGCCACCAGAAAATGAGCAAGTCGAGGGGAAACGTGGTCAATCCCGACGAATACGTGGCCGAACTGGGGGCGGATACCGTCCGTGTTTACCTGATGTTCATCGGACCGTGGGAGCAGGGCGGGGAGTGGGACGACAGTGGTATCAGCGGCGTGTCCCGCTGGATGAACCGGGTCTGGAACCTGGTGCTGGATGATTACACTTCTTCCGGCTCTCAAGGCGAGGAAGAATTGCTGCGCATGCAGCATCAGACGATCAAGAAAGTGACGGAAGACCTCGAAAGGATACGTTTCAACACCATGGTCGCCGCCCTGATGGAATACACCAATTACCTCAACAAAGTTAAAGATGTAGGCGCGGTTTCCGTTGAGGTATGGCATGAGGCCATTAAAACGCTGCTCCTGCTGCTGGCGCCTTCCGCACCCCACCTGGCCGAGGAGCTCTGGCAGCGGTGCGGTTATGAATACAGCGTTCATAATCAGGACTGGCCGGCATGGGACGAGTCCATGGTAGCCCGCGACGAGTTCACTCTGGTCGTCCAGGTCAACGGCAAGATCCGCGATAAATTCACCGCGCCGGTAACGGTCACCGAGGCGGAAGCAAAAAAGCTGGCCGCCGAGCAGGAAAAGGTAAAACATTACCTCGAAGGCAAGCAGTTAGTCAAGGTCATCTATGTCCCCGGCAAGCTGGTAAATATCGTGGTGAGGTAGGGGGTGTCATCCTGGGCGCTTATTTGTCATCCTGAGCGAAGCGAAGGATCTCGGTTTCGGGGGGGGGGCCACTCACCCCCCTTCTCCGAGATTCTTCGGTCGTTACACTCCCTCAGAATGACAGACTTAGGAAGATAGTGAACATCGTGGTGAAGTAGAGAGCCATCATTTCCCGTAAAGTCAAGGATAGCAGTCCACCAGTTCATCCCAGTCGGTGGTGGTCAGGCAGTTCACATAGCGTATCTGGAGCGGCTTTATTTCCTCGATGTCTTCTGGTTTCCGGAGTCTTGCTTCCATTTCCCCGATCGTCATGCCGGGTCTCCTGTTCTATAGCTGTCCTATAATTGATCGCCGATGGACTATACCATACCGGCGCTGGTATTTTAAGATGACAAACGATACAATGATGTAAGAATTCGGGAGTAGAATGAGTTGCCCGGAAGGGGCGGATTTTTCAGATCATGAAAATCGCGTTTATCGGCGGGGGCAATATGGGTGAGGCTATGCTCGCTGCGACCCTGGATAAGAAGCTGGCCGCACCGGATGACATTGTTGTCAGTGATATCAGCGCGCCCCGTCTTAATGCCTTGAAAGCGCGTTATGGTGTGGCGGTGACGGAAAGCCCAGAAGAAGCTGTGAAAGGATGGGACGTCATTGTCCTGGCGGTCAAACCACAGAACATCCCGGAAGTACTGGCCGCCCTCAAACGTAAACTAGCAACCGGCCAGCTGGTTCTATCCATCGCCGCCGGAGTGAAGATTTCAACCATCAACTCCGGACTGGACCACGACTGTGTTGTGCGCGCCATGCCCAATACCCCCGCGCAGGTCGGCTGGGGCATTACCGGCTGGACGGCTACCCAGGCGGTAACTGAAACACAGAAGGGATGGGCCCGGGTTATCATCGGGGCCATGGGGCAGGAAATATATTTCGACGATGAGAGGTATCTGGACAGGGTCACGGCGGTGAGTAGCAGCGGCCCGGCCTATTTCTTCCTTTTCGCCGAAGCGCTTACTGAGGCTGCTGTGGACATCGGACTGTCCCGACATGAAGCCGAACGATTGATCCTGCAGACGATGCTTGGTGCGGCACACCTCCTGGAGAAATCTGACCGGCCAGCCGACGAACTACGCCACAACGTTACCTCAAAGGGCGGCACCACCGAACGCGCCCTGGAAGTCTTCGAAAAAAACGACCTGGGCGGAATCGTTCGCGAGGCCGTCAGGGCGGCCTACCGGCGGGCTCAGGAGCTGGGGGGATAAGGGGACACAGTCCCATTTTTCATTATTCTCTGGCTTTGATTTTCATGTAGCTTAATTGACCGCTTATCCGGTTATCAGATGATTGTTCTGTTAATTTTTACAATGTTCAGTATTGACAAAACATTTCGAACATATTAAACTAGTTGGAAAGTGCTGTTGAGGGACGGATGGTAGACAGGCTAGGGGAAAAAGAGGGACGTTTCCTGGAAGAGGTAGGGTTAGTCTTTGAGAAAACAGGTCTGCCCCGCATGGCCGGTAGATTGTTCGGCTGGCTTCTTATCTCCGATCCACCCTATCAGTCGCCTTCGGAGCTGGCGGAGGTCCTCAAGGCGAGTAAGGGTTCGGTAAGTACCAACGTCCGCCTGCTGATGCAGATCGGCCTCATCGATCGTTTCGTGATTCCTGGGGAAAGGCACGACCACTACCGGCTCCGCGAAGACGCCCTGCGCCGGACTATTCAGCATGGACTGGAAGACGAGATAAATATGTTTCTAGCACTGGCGGAACAAGGACTGGAACTAATACAAAGTAAAACTTCCGTACGGAGGGAATGGCTGGAAAAGATGCGGGACAAGTACAGCTTTCTCGCCAGGGAGTTTCCCGTCCTCATGGATCGCTTCGATCAGTGGCGGGCGGAACAAGCGCCAGCCCATTCGGCGGGGCGAAGGTCCCGTTAGTTTTAAATCACGAGGTATGTCCCCAGGGAGGATTAAAATGAAAAAGAGGATTTTTGTCTACTTCGCAGTAGGGGCGGCGCTGCTACTCTTACTGGGAATGTCGGCCTGCACAGGGGGCAGCCAAGACACGGTGAGCCAGAGCCCGTATATCGTGGAACGCGGTGATCTCGTACTCGGGGTAACCGGCAGTGGGAAAATAGAAACTTCACGCGAAGCTAGGCTCACCTTCGGCAGCGGCGGCAAAGTGGCCGAGATTCTAGTAAAAGAAGGTGATCGCGTCGTCACTGATACCGTGCTGGCCCGGCTGGACACCCGCCCCCTTGAGCTGTCGCTGAATCAATCCAATATGTCCCTCACCCAGGCGGAAGTGGACGTTTATCAGGCGAAGCTGGCCTGGCAGAACTCGGAATATGAACTGGAAAATACGCGGGGCTCGCTAGATTCTTTACAGCTTGCCCTGTTAAACGCCCAGATCGCCCGTGATTCGGCCCAGGTCGCCCTGGAAACCGGCATCAGCGCCGTGGATCTCTCTGCCTTACTGGCTCAATTGAACAGGGCGACAGCCTGGTACGAATACGCCGAGAAAATGGTAGAGGAGACAGGCACAAATGAATGGCTCTTGATAATGGACCGCGCCAAGGAGGCCTTGGACATCGCCCAGACCAACTACGATAATGCCCTGTCCGGCTACGATTCCAACCAGGTCAGCCTTAAGAAGAAGCAACTCCAGGCGGCGGAGATTTCCGTAGAACTGGCCCAGAAAAACATCGATGACCTGGACAAGACCATCGAGCTTCAGGAGCTCCAGGTTGCCGGGGCCGAGCGCTCTATCGAACAGGCCGAACAGGCTGTCGACCTAGCCAGGCAGGCTGTAATAGACGCGCAACGCCAGCTCGACGAGGCCACCATCACCGCTCCGTTTGACGGTGTAGTGGCCCAGGTCTGGGCCGAGGAAGGGGACATTGTCCCTTCGCCGTCAATGTCTCCTCAACCGATTGTTAGAATAATCAATCCCGATTTCCTTGAGCTTTTAATCGATGTTGATGAAATTGACATCCCGCTGATATCGCTGGGGCAGGCGGTGACCGTTGAAGTTGACGCCCTGCCTGATAAAACGTTCAGCGGCAAGATTACCTCCATCTACCCGGTGCCTTCTGAGGTGGGCGGCATCGTCCTCTACACGGTGAGGATAGGCCTGGACAGCCCCGGTAATTCCGGCATCAAGGTGGGTATGAGCGCCTCAGCGGACATCGTGGCGGAGGAACATCAAAATGTCATTATCGTGCCCAGCCGCGCTATTACCCGCAATGATCAGGGACAGCCTATCGTCAAGGTGCAGACAGACGAAGGGATACAGGAACGTCCGGTGGAGATAGGTCTTGATGATGGCCTGCGTGCCGAAATTACCAGCGGCCTCAGCGAAGGTGAGACGGTCATCGTGGAGATAAAGGTAAAAGGAAGCTCGGGTTTCTTTTAATCGGTGACGGATATGATTGAACTTGAGAATATCACCAAAATCTACCGCATGGGCGATATCGAAGTCCCTGCCCTGCGTGGTGTCACCCTGAACGTCCGGCAGGGCGAGATGGTGGCCCTCATCGGGGCGTCCGGCTCGGGTAAGTCCACCCTGATGAATATCATCGGTTTCCTGGATAAACCCACCGGCGGGAGATACCTGCTCGAGGGTGCTGATGTGTCCCAGCTCAACGACAACCGCCTCGCCGAAATGCGTAATCGCAAGGTTGGCTTCGTTTTTCAGACCTACAACCTCTTGCCGCGGACGGCGGCCGTAGCCAACGTTGAACTTCCCCTTATATACACCGGCGGCCGGCAGAAGCGCCGCCTGGCGCTCGAGGCGCTGGAGCGGGTCGGGCTGGCGGCTAGGGCTAAGCACAAGCCGTCCGAGCTTTCTGGTGGTGAACAGCAGCGGGTGGCTATCGCCCGGGCGCTGGTCAACCAGCCCTCGCTCATCCTGGCGGACGAGCCAACCGGCAACCTGGACAGCAACGCTACCGCTGAAATTATCGAAATCTTTTGCAGCCTCAACAAAGAAGGCATCACCATCGTCCTGGTGACGCATGAGATGGACGTCGCCAGTCGGGCCAGACGTATCGTCAGGCTCCTCGACGGGCGGATTATCGAGGACAAAATGGTAGAGGGGGCCTGCGATAATGACGAAGGGCGGAGATAAAGATTGAAGTTCATCGAATCGTTTTTAATCGCCATAAGGTCGCTGGCGGCCAATAAGCTGCGGTCTTCGCTGACCATGCTGGGCGTCATTATCGGAGTGAGCTCGGTCATTACATTGATGTCAGTGGGCCGTGGCGCCGAGGAATCGATTACGTCCACGCTCGAGGGAATGGGCACCAACCTGATATATATCACCTCGCAGACGCCCGGTGTCGAGGGACTGCCCGCCATGGAGCTCATGGCACAGCAGAGCCTCACCTTGAGTGATGCTGAAGCCATCGCCGAACGCATACCCTCAGTGGTGGCCGTGGCCCCGATTACGGAGAACTACGTAAATATATCCGCCGGGGATGAAAGCGCCAGCGCTATTATAGAGGCAACGACTCCTGAATTCGAGCAGGTTGTAAACTACTCCGTAGAGTATGGGCAGTTCATTACCGCGCGCAACGTGGCCACCCGGGACATGGTCACAGTGCTGGGGGCCAAGGTCGCCGAAGACCTTTTCCCTGGTGAGGACCCGGTGGGCAAGCGTGTCAGGATCAACGGGCGGCAGTTCAACGTCATCGGCGTACTCGAAGCCAAGGGTGGGCAGATGATGGGCGTCAGCATGGACTCGATTGTCGTGGTGCCCATCACCACCTATCAGTCCAGGTTGTTCCCGGGCCAGACCGTCCGCGGGGAGGACCCCGTCCAGCAGATCGGCGTACAGATAGCCGATGTTGAGCAGGCTGACCTGGTTACGGCGGATATTAACGATCTCCTTTACGGGCGACACCGCATTACCGAGGAAGGGAAAGAGGACTTCCTCATCATGACCCAGGAGCAGATGCTCAGCATGGTGCAGGAGATCACCGGTCTCATGACGCTCTTACTGGGGGCCATCGCCAGCATCTCCCTGCTGGTGGGGAGCATCGGTATCATGAACATCATGCTCGTTTCGGTGACGGAGCGTACCCGCGAGATAGGTATCCGCAAGGCGGTGGGGGCCAAACGGCGGGATATCCTGCTCCAGTTCATCCTGGAGGCCGCCATGTTGAGCCTCGCCGGCGGGGCGGTCGGCATCATCGGGGGGTGGCTGGTATCCTGGGCGATATCCACCTTTTCGGAGGCGGCCGGCATCACCATCAATGCCGTCGTTTCCGCGGATATCGTCCTGCTGGCTATATCTGTCTCGGTGTTCATCGGCCTGGTTTCCGGCATCTACCCGGCCATGAGGGCTGCCAGGCTCAATCCTATTGACGCCCTACATTACGAGTAGTAGAATGCAGTTATGAATTGGCTGGACATAGTCGTCATTATACTGCTCATCATTCCTGCGGCCGCCGGACTGAAGACCGGGCTTGTGAAGATTGTACTTGTCGTGGCCGGAGTGGTCGTCGGCGTCGTCGTGGCGGGCCGCACCTCCATCTGGCTGGGCGAAAGGATGACCTTCATTTCGGACCCTGGTGTCGCCAAGGCGGCGGCATTTGCCTTTATCCTCGTCGCTATTTTGGTTCTGGCTGTAGTGGCGGCTGCCTTTATCAAACGGATTCTCTCGGTGCTTTTATTGGGTTGGGTGGATAAGCTGGGGGGTGCGGTGTTGGGTCTCATCGTCGGGGCTGTTTTCTGGGGTGCCATCCTGACGATGTGGGTCAAGTTCCTGGGTCCGGGAGCCACCATAACAGAATCCGCTCTGGCGGCTTTTCTCCTCGATGGCTTCCCCATTGTCCTGGGATTACTGCCGGAGGAATTTGACTCGGTGCGGGCCTTCTTCCAGTAAGTAACAGAGCGCACCATATCCTAGTCGCAGGATAAGGCAGGCATCAACTCCTCAATGTAGCTCAATAGGAAAACGAAACGTGCATATGCCCGGCAGATCGTTATCAATTAATATCCGGTAAAATGCAGTCCGGGAAGCCGGCAATATGGGCCGGCCGGTCCTGAAAGACGTCCGAAGGGCTGCTGGAGCCCGGTGGTGGCTGTACAGGGGGGCCGGCCGGGCATGGTGAGGCCGGCCCCCGGTCGGGTCTATTTTCTGGGGTGGTCAGGGTCAGGCACGGTCGCATCAACCGGACAGATCTCGGCGCACTTGGACGAATCATAATGGCCTACGCACTCGACGCACTTTTCAGGGTCGATTACGTAGATCGTGTCGCCCTCGCTGATGGCGTTCACCGGGCACTCCGGTTCACAGGCCCCGCAGCTGATGCACTCGTCCGTAATCTTATAGGCCATCCAATTTACCTCCTGAATTTTTCCCTGCATTATCCGGCAGGACAGTGAAATTTCTAAGTCCGGGAAACGCCCTTGTGTCTCAGGGCATCGGCGACGTGTTTGGGTACCAGGCTATCGATATCACCCCCCAGGCTGGCGACTTCTTTGATAAGGCTGGCGCTGAGGAACTGGTATTGCTGGCTGGCCATGAAACATACCAGCTCGAGTTTCGGGGAAAGCAGCCGGTTCATCATGGCCATCTCAAACTCCCATTCAAAGTCCCCGACCATCCTCAAGCCGCGCACCATCACCTGGGCGCCTATCTCTTTGGCAAACTCGACGGTAATACCGTCGTAAGACTTTACCTCGACGTTGGAAAGGTGAGTGACGGCCTGTCTGGCCATGTCCTCCCTCTCCTCGGCGGTGAACATGAGGTGTTTCTCCGGTGTGGTGAAGATGCCGATAACCACCTTTTCGAACAATCTGGAAGCGCGCGTGGCGATATCCAGGTGCCCGTTGGTGATGGGATCGAAACTACCGGCGTAGAGGGCGATAGTCATGGGCCTGCCTCCCGGTGGTAAATGGAGATGCAGCTATCGCCATGGCGGTGTTCTTTGACCATGTTCAGGCCTGAGTAGCTCTGGTTGAGGGGGCGGCGGGGCGAATGTGTGACAACGACCGTGGTTTTGGGTCCGACGAGTCGTGAAGTTGCCAGTTGTGTGATGACGTCACCTATCTTCGCGCTAGCGTAAGGTGGGTCTATCAAAATAATATCATACTCCTTGTCAAGAAAAGAGAGTGCTTTAAAAACATCGCAGCAATAGACATGGGCATGGTCCGCCAGTCCGGTGCTGCGCAAGTTCTCCTTGATTATACCACAACACCTGGGTTCGCTTTCAACAAAGTCCACCCAACCGGCTCCCCGGCTCAGTGCCTCGATGCCCATGGCGCCGCTGCCGGAAAAAAGATCGAGTATGTGTGACCACCTGACGGAGGAATTTTCCAGAATGGAGAAGATGGCCCCACGGACGAGGTCCGTAGCCGGGCGGGTTGTCGTTCCTGTGGGGAACTTTAATCGGTGCCCCTTGGCTGTACCGGTAATTACTCGCATATACGGTAGGGCGCTGCATCATGGATGAGGCCCCGTTCACGCTGGGTTTACCAGCCATGTAATAGGATAATGGGACTGTGTAGAATTGTCAACCGTGGTGGGGAGGGGGCATGGGCCCCCTCCCGCGGGAAACAGTTAAAAAGCTACGGCTGCATGGACTGCATGACCTGGCTGGCCTCCGCCAGGGAAAGCACCTCGTGCACAGTAAATTTATAGTAAGGTGCGAACTGCAGGGCACCCTTGAGATTATTTGCGGCGTCCTTCTCGGCCAAAGCATAGCCCGCCGCGCCGTTGGAGAAGATACCCCACTCGGTAATATTACCATCATCCAGCGACTTCTTCGTCATCTCCATCGACTTGCCGAACATTTCCGCTCGTTGAGCCGGGTCGGTCGGTATCATCCCGGGAACGCCTTCCCACAGAATCAGATATTTTGCCATTTCATTACTCCTTTTTTACTATTTAATGCAGGGTCGGGTTGGTCAAGACGTGCGGTTGGCTTCTTCTCGCTAAGCTTGGGAGGCGTTATCCCTGCATGGACTGCATGATCTTGCCCGCCTCGGCAGAGGTAAGTACCGGTCTGATTTCGAACTTAATATAAGGTGCATATTGCAGGGCGACGGTGAACGAGGTTTCCGGCGTCCCTTCGTGTACGGAGTAACCCGCGTTGGCGCCGGGGAATATCCCCCAGTCCTTGTTCCTGCCTTCGGCCGCTTCTTTCTGCACGATTTCCATAAAATGACCGAACAGCTTTCCTCGCTCCGCCGGGTCTTTGGGGATATTTTCGGGGACAACTTCCCATAAGACTAAATATTTTGCCATTTCAATTCCCCTTTTAATTTAGTTTGATCTTGACTAAAAATCAGGACTGTTGTTATGGGCACCACCTCCTTTCGATTAATTCGTTGAGAAAAAAGGGTGCCGGACACCGTATAAAACGGTCCCGGCACCCTTTTTGTTTACTCATATCACCAACCTTCAATGCGAGTAGATTGGTACGAGTAAAGATAATATATTCTTGAAACAGCATTATTATACTCCTTAACTTCTTTTTGTCAAATATACTTACCGGCCCGGTGCGCGGGTAAGATTGACTTTTCACCTACCAGGAGCTATAATTTACGTGATATTTCCGCTAGGGGTGCTTAGGGCTGAGAGTCCCGATATTATCGGGACGACCCTTGGAACCTGACCTCGGTAATCCGAGCGTAGGGAAGCGGGTTGACCGTTTAACCAGGGGTTCATAGCCTCTGGTATTTTTTTTGGAGGTGGCCGAGATGATGACGCAGCTTGAAAAAGCCAGAAAAGGGCAGATCTCTGCCGAGATGGAAGCGGTGGCGAAAAGGGAAAAGGTAGAGCCGGAAACAATCCGGCAGCGGCTGGAGGCAGGAACGGTGGTTATTCCGGCCAATGTCAGGCACGCTGGCCTGGAGCCATGCGGCATTGGCGAGGGATTGGCGACGAAGGTTAATGCCAATATCGGGACGTCTTCCGATTTTGGCAGCGCGGCGACGGAGCTGGAGAAGCTCCGGGTGGCCGTGGCGGCTGGAGCGGACACGGTCATGGACCTGAGCACCGGCGCCGATATTCCGGCTATCCGGAGGGAGATAATGGCCGCGGCAACCTGCCCCATCGGCACCGTTCCTATTTACCAGGCGGGTATTGAGGCCATTGAGCGCTACGGTGCCATCGTTAAGATGACCGTCGAAGACGTTTTCGCGGCTATCGAAGACAACGCCCGGGACGGCGTCGATTTCATTACGGTGCACTGTGGCGTTACCCGGGTGGCCATCGACCGCCTCAAGCGTCAGGGCCGGGTGACGGACGTTGTCTCTCGGGGTGGGGCTTTTACGGTGGGGTGGATGCTGCACAACGACCGCGAGAATCCCCTCTACGAGTATTACGACCGTCTTCTCGAAATTGTCCTGGAGTATGATGTAACCCTGAGTCTCGGCGATGGTATGCGGCCGGGCTCCCTGGCCGACGCCACCGACCGCACCCAGGTAGAGGAGCTGCTTACCCTAGGTGAGCTGGTAGACCGGGCGCGGGAGGCCGGTGTTCAGGCGATGGTAGAAGGGCCGGGACATCTGCCCCTCGACCAGATTGAGACCAACGTACGCCTCCAGAAGTCCATCTGCAAGGGGGCGCCGTTCTACGTACTCGGCCCGCTGGTGACGGATATCGCCGCCGGGTATGACCATATCACCGGGGCTATCGGCGGGGCCATCGCCGCCATGGCCGGGGCGGACTTCCTATGCTACGTAACGCCTTCCGAGCACCTGGCCATTCCTGATATCGATGACGTCCGGGAAGGTGTCATCGCCTCGCGAATTGCTGCTCACGCTGCGGATATTGTCAAGGGCGTCCCGGGGGCTGCCGAAAGGGACCGCCAGATGTCCCTGGCGCGGAAAAACCTCGACTGGCGGGCGCAGGCCGGGCTTTCAGTCGACACGGAGAAGTTCGACCGCGTCCATACCGAGCGGGCCACGGCCGGTTCGGCGTGTTCCATGTGCGGTAAATATTGCGCCATGGACCTGGTCGGGCAGTACCTGGGCGTAAAATCGACGAGGTGCTAAACGTGCTTAAAGATTTCTCTCAGGGTGACAAGGTTGCCGTAAGTGACCAGTCGGTCGCCAATATTGACCACTTCGCGGGACCTCGGCAGGGAAATCCAGTCTTTACCCCGCTCAATGCCCACCACCCAGAGTTGCTTATCGGGCGAAAAAATCTGCCGCAGGGTAAGCCCGACATACGGTGAGTCTTCCGTGACCGATACGCGTACTACTCCATAACCCTCGATGAGGTGGAGCAAGTCTTCTGTCGTGCTCTCCTCGAAAGTTGGCGACTTTACTAGCTTGCTCTGGACGAACCGTTCCCACCTCCTGGCAAGCGGCGGATAACGCACTATGCGGTACATCAAATATGCGCCAGCTAGCAGTGCGACGACGGCGATAGCCAGAACATAACCCTCACTGGTGGCAATAGATGATGTGGCGGTAACGATGACGGTAACAAATCCGGCGTTTCCTATCACAATCAACCATATGACTATCCTCCGCCGCTGCGGATTGTTTATCACGACCTCAGATTCTTTGGTGGTGAATCCGGCCCTGGTAAAGGCGGAAAGAGCCTGGAACGAGGCCTTTTTGTAGTCCATGCCCGTCATCATCAGGGCTACCGCGCCCGCTCTGACCACCAGAAAAGACATAATTACCACTATCAACGTCGGCAGAACCAGGTATATCCCAGTCATCGTCTCCACCTCCGGGTTTATTTTTTATCATTATAACACCCGTACTTGAGGATAATTAACTGCGTCCTTGACCGGAGCAGGCGGTACCTGGGCGCCAAGTCAACCCGCTACTTATTCCGGTAGCAAAACATTTTTGCGCTCCCTGATTTTTTCAGCTAACATTGAAGCAGGGGTGTAAAAATGGTTGAAAGCGAACTATCAGACTTCGGTCTTGAGTTTCTGGATTATTCTCCCTTACAAGATATCCGCCGCCCCGGTAATGAAAATACCGGGAGCGACCTGGAGTATCTTGATGCCTATTCCCGGGTAGTCACCGGCGTAGTCTCGGCTCTCGGCCCGGCCGTGGTACACGTTCGCATCAAGAGGAAGGCTGACCGTCGACGCCCGGGCACACCGGAGGGCGAGGGTAGCGGCTCTGGAGTTATCATTACACCCGATGGTTACGTGGTGACAAACAGCCATGTCATTGAGGCGGCGAGCGGCATCGCTGTGGAAATGGCCGACGGCGCCAGCTTTGTGGCCGAGGTTATCGGGCAGGACGCGGCGACGGATATAGCCTTGCTGCGGGTCTCCGACTCCGGCCTGCCGATGGCCCGCCTCGGGGATTCTGATAACCTCGTTGTGGGACAGCTGGCTATTGCCGTCGGCAATCCCCTCGGCTTTCAGAGCACCGTAACGGCCGGTGTCATCAGCGCTTTGGGACGGTCTTTACGCAGCCGTACGGGACGCCTCATCGAGAACGTTATCCAGACGGACGCCGCCCTTAATCCCGGTAACAGCGGCGGCCCCCTGGCGGACTCTCGGGGGAACGTCATCGGCATTAATACGGCTATTATCCAGTACGCTCAGGGCATCTGTTTCGCCATACCGGCCAATACCATGCGGTGGGTGGTAACCCAGCTTATCCGTGAAGGAAAGGTAGTACGTGGTTTCCTGGGTATCGCCGGCCAGACCGTGCCTCTTCCGGTAAGGGTGGTCAGGTATTTCCAGTTGCCGAAGGAGTCCGGGGTACAGGTACTTGATGTGACCGGAGACAGTCCGGCGTATCGTGCTGGTTTGAAAGAGGGGGATATTGTCATCGGCATCGGGGGTGAACCGGTTGCCAGCGTCGATGATATTCACCGTCGGCTTGGTCAGGACTCAATAGGCGAAAAAATGGATATTGTCCTGCTACGTGATTGGACGATACGGCTGGAAAAGACCGTGGTTCCCGCCGAGAGCCCGGCGTAGCGCCCTGATAGTGCCGTCAGGTTGACTTTTATCCACAGTATAGTAGAATTAATTTAACATGAAGTTCTTCGGCTCCTCCGGTATCAGGACCGTTTTTGATGACAAACTCCTGATGCTGGCCTTCCGGGTGGGGCTGGCCGTGGGAGCGAACCACGGCAACGTGGTGGTGGGTATGGATACCCGGACCTCCAGTGGCGCCATGAAACACGCCGTTATCTCCGGCCTGCTGGCATCCGGCGCCCGCTACGGCGATGCCGGCATTGTTCCCACACCGACGCTCGCCTTTGTCACCCGTGAATTCGATGCCGGTGTGATGGTCACCGCCTCCCATAATCCCCCCGAGTATAATGGTCTCAAGCTGCTCAATCCGGATGGCTCGTCGTTCGACTCCCTCCAGCAAATGAGTATTGAAGAGGCGCTCGAAGAGGAGTCATTTTCAGTGGCAGGCTGGGAAGAGGTCAAGCGCGGGGATACTTACCACGCTGCTATCGAGCACCATATCCAGGCTATACTTTCGGAATTCCCGGAGAAGCTTAAAATCAAGGTTGTCGTTGACGCCGGATGTGGCGCCGCCTCCGAGGTGACGCCGCAACTCCTGGAAATGCTCGGCTGTGAGGTCGTACCACGGGACTGCTATAATAGCGGCTTTTTCCCGCGCGGTATCGAGCCGGTCGAGGCCAATCTGGGTGGCCTGATCGAGGCCGTTATATCGTCCGGCGCCGCCCTCGGCATTGCCCACGACGGCGATGCCGACCGCATGATGGCAGTGGACGAACAGGGAAGGTTCATCCCAGGCGATAAGCTCCTGGCGTTGCTGGCGCAGGCTGCCGGGGCGAAAGAAATGGTAACGACCCTGGATGCTTCCATGGCTATCGAAGAACTGGGGTTTGATGTAAAACGTACCAAGATAGGCGATACCTGGGTCTCCGAAGAGCTGAGGAAGGGTGGGGATTTCGGCGGGGAGACTTCCGGGGCGTGGATTTTTCCCGGCCTATCGCTCTGCCCGGACGGTATCTACGCCGCGGCACAGATCGCCGCCGTGGCAGCCCGGCAGAAGCTCTCGGAACTGATTGACGCGATTCCGGAATACCCACTGCGACGCGGCAATGTTTCCAGCCGGGGCGTTGAAATGGAAAAGCTAGAAGCAGACCTGGCCAGCTTGCAGCCGCAATCAGTCAGTCATCTCGATGGTCTGAGGCTGGAATTCAGCGATGGCTGGCTGCTCGTCAGGCCATCCGGTACCGAGCCCAAGATAAGATTGACCGCGGAGGCCCGCACCGGGGACAGGGTAGAGCAGCTATACGAAGGTGCTATGGGCATCATTCAGGAGTCAATGGAGAAGGTAGGCTAAACCGGTGCAAGCAGTCATCCTGGCGGCGGGTGAGGGGAACCGGATGAGGCCCTTAACCGCCAACCGACCCAAGGTCATGCTGCCCATCGCCAATCGGCCTCTCGTGGAGTACCTGCTGGTCGAGGTCCGCGAAGCCGGGATCCGGGATTTCATCTTTATCGTCGGCTACTGCGACGAACAGGTACGGAACTACTTCGGTAGCGGCGAAAAGTGGGGAATCAGTATCGCCTACTCGGAACAGAGGAAGCAGCTGGGCACGGCCGACGCCATCCGTCAGGTGGCCGGCATGGTGGAAGGTAATTTCATCGTCGTCAATGGTGATGTCGTCGTCGACCATGAAGACATTAAGAGCCTGATGGCCGGCAAGAATAATACCATGAGTGTCATTGAGGTTAAGGACCCGCGAGGCCTGGGGATTGTCGAGATTAATGACGGCCGGGTTGTCAATATCTACGAAAAGACGGAAAAACCACCGACTATGATGGCCAATGCCGGATTATACCTGTTCACCCTGGCGGTGTTCGACGCCATCGCGGAGACGAAAAAATCGCCGCGGGGTGAATACGAGGTTACAGATTCTTTGAAGCTGCTGATGCAGTCCGATGATGGCCTTTACTGCCAGGAACTGAAATCGTGGCTGGACCTCAGTTACCCGTGGGACCTGCTGGCGGCCAATGAGTCCATGCTTACCGGCCTAGAGTCACAGAACCTGGGTGAGGTGGAGAGCAACGTGGTGCTTAAAGGGCCGGTGTCCATCGGGAGGGACACAGTGGTCAGGTCCGGGGCATATATCGTTGGGCCCGTGATTATCGGGGATAACTGCGAAGTCGGTCCGAACTGTTTTATCCGCCCGGCCACGGCCATCGGCGATGGCTGCCATATCGGGGCGGCTACGGAGGTCAAGAATTCCATCATCATGAACGGCACCAAGATACCGCATTTAAACTACGTGGGAGACAGTATCATCGGTGAGGGATGCAACCTCGGTGCCGGTACCAAGATCGCCAACTTGAGGCTGGATAAACGGAACATATTCGTTACCGGCATCGATACCAAGCGGCGTAAGCTCGGAGCTATCATCGGGGACAATGTCGAGACCGGCATTAATGCCTCGATAAACGTCGGCTGTATGGTCGGCAACAACACCTTTCTCGGCCCGGGGGTGGTGGCCAGCGGGGTAATCCTGCCGGACTCTCAGATATTTTAGAGGATGGGACTATGAAACAGGCAGTCATTTTAGCCGCCGGGGAAGGACAACGGCTCCGGCCGTTTACCGTTTCCCGGCCCAAAGCCATGCTCTCCATCGCCGATAAGCCGATACTCCAGTACGTTATCGAGGCCCTTGTCACCAATGGCATCCGCGATATCATACTGGTAGTCGGCTATCGCAAGGAGCAGGTCTTCGACTACTTCGGTGCCGGGGAGCAGTTCGGGGTGGAAATAACTTACGTGACCCAGGAAGCGCAATTAGGAACGGCCCATGCCCTGACTCAGGCCAAAGATAGCGTTAAAGACGATTTTCTGGTCATTTCCGGAGACAACCTCATTGAAGCCGGTACCATCGCCGGCTTTGTCGAGGTGGATTCACCCGCGATACTGGTAAAAAGGGTCGGCCAGCCGGACCGTTACGGAGTTGTCGGCATCGAAGGCGGAAACGTCAGAAGCATTGAGGAAAAGCCAAAGGAGGCCGTCAGCAATCTGGTGAACACCGGAATCTATGCCTTTTCCGCGGATATTTTTGATTTTACCAAAGATGTGCTCGACATCCCCGACGCACTCAACGATATGATTAGTGCGGGGCAAGACATTCAGGCTTTAAAAACGGGCGGTACCTGGCTTGATGTTGTCTATCCGTGGGACATAGTCAGCCTCAACGAGGCTGTCCTCGGCAATATTAGCGTCAGCCTGGGCGGGACTATCGAGACCGGGGTCTCGGTCAAGGGCAACGTGGTTGTCGGCGAAGGCACCCTGATAAGGTCCGGTTCCAGCGTATACGGTCCGGCGGTGATCGGGTCCGGCTGCGATATCGGGCCCCACGTATGTATCATGCCGGCCACCAGCATCGGCGACAATGTAGTCATCGGTCCCTTTACCGAGGTCCGTAACAGCGTTATCGGTAACGATGTTAACATCGGCCCCGGGTGTATCATCAGTGATTCGGTTATCGATCGGGGCTGCGTTATCAAAGGGCGCTTCACCGCCGCCGGCGGCCAGAGCGTCGTCCGTATCAACAACGAATGCCCTACGATAAACGTGGGCGTGATGATGGGCGAGGACTGCAAGGTCGAAAGCAACGTCACCGCCCAGCCCGGGGTTATCGTTGGTAATGCCTGCCAGATACAAATGATGAGAGTGCTTAGCGGCCATTTTCCGGACCATAGCTTAGTTTACTGATATATATGTGTGGAATTATCGGTTACATCGGGAAAAAACAGGCCCAGCCGATACTACTGAGCTGCCTGGGTAAGCTGGAGTACCGCGGCTACGACTCCTGCGGTATCGCCGTCGCCGGGGATTCGCTGGAGGTATTCAAGGACATGGTGCGGGTAAAGGCCTTGACCAAGTCGGCGCCCTCGCTGGAAGGCCAGGCCGGCATCGGGCACACCCGCTGGGCCACTCACGGCGAACCGTCGTTGGTTAATGCCCATCCTCAGGTAGACTGCGCCGGGAAGGTCGCCGTGGTCCATAACGGGGTTATCAATAACTTCCAGGAATTGCGGGACCAGCTTTCCGCCGAAGGCCACCAGCTCGCATCGCAGACGGACACCGAGGTCATACCGCACCTGATTGAAAAGTATTTCGAGGGTGATTTCGAAGCGGCCGTCGCGAGAGCCCTGGCGGATATCCGCGGGTCTTATACGATGATTGCCGTGATGGCTGGACAGCCGGCCCTGATAGCGGCCCGGAAAGACAGTCCGTTAATCATCGGCATTGGTGACCGGGAGAACTTCATCGCCTCGGACGTTCCCGCTCTGCTCGACTATACCAGCCGGGTTATTTATCTTGAAGATGATGATATCGCCGTCGTCGGTGCCGGTGAGGTAAGAGTAAAGCGAAACGGCGCTGCTATTACGCCCGAAGAGCATAAAATCCTCTGGACAGTCGAGGACGCCCAGAAGGCTGGTTATGAACACTTCATGCTCAAGGAGATTCACGAGCAACCCAAGGTGATAAGGGACACACTGAGTGAATACGTCTCGGCAAAGGTACCTGACGAGCTCGGCAGCAATGGCGGAGGCCTGGATGATGTCCTTATCCTGGCCTGTGGTACTTCGTACCATGCCAGCCTGGTCGGGAAATACATCATCGAAGGGTTAGTAAACGTACCGGTCAGGGTGGAGCTGGCCGATGAGTTCAACTATAGCGGTCAGGCTTCGGCCGGCAACCGGGCCATCGTCGTGACCCAGTCCGGTGAGACAACCGACGTCCTTAAAGCTATCCGGAAACTCAAGGACACGGGGTGCCGGGTTACCGCCATCACCAATGTCGTCGGCAGCACGGCCAGTCGCATCGCTGATCGCACTATTTACACGCGGGCCGGACCGGAGATAAGTGTCGCCGCCACCAAGACCTTCGTGGCCCAACTGATCGCTTTTTACTGGCTGGCCCTACCCTACGCGAAAGTCGATATCAGCCGGCTGGACGATTTTATTCAAGAAATCCGCCAGTTACCGGTCAAGGTCCAGCAGATACTGGACCAACAGGAGGCCATCGCCGGGCTGGCCCGGGAGCTGGCCCGCTATGAAAACGCCTTTTTCATCGGCAAAGGCATCAACTACCCGGTCGCTATGGAAGGTGCTCTCAAATTGAAGGAGATTTCGTACGTTCACGCCGAGGGCTACGCGGCCGGCGAGCTGAAGCACGGTCCCTTCGCCCTTCTCGGTGTTGAAACCCCGGTGATAGCGATAGTCGCCAGGGACAATACCCACGAGCCGATGGTCACCAGCATCAAGGAAGTTAAAGCCAGGAACTCCCCGGTACTGGCCCTGGTGTGCGAGGACGATGACGATATGCAGGGGCTGGCGGACTGGGTAGTCGATATACCTTCCTGCGATCCTCTGTTTTCCCCTGTGGTGAACTCGGTTGCGCTGCAATTGCTGGCCTATTTCGTGGCCAAGGAGCGGGGTTGCCCCATCGATTTTCCCAGGAACCTTGCTAAGAGTGTGACGGTGGAGTAGGTGTCAAGAGTATCATTCTGATGGAGCCCTTCGGCTTCGCTCAGGGTAAACTACGCGGCCGAAGAATCTCGGAGCGGGGTAGCGGCACCGACCCCACCCTGAGATCATTCGCTTCGCTCAGGATGACAATAATGCGTGATGGCGGATAAAGTCAAGCACAATACCTGTTCCCTGGTCTCCAAACTATTATTACCTATTCTCAACCGGTACCACGGTAAAATTGCGCCTGGCTAACTTTTCTGTGGCCACCAGGACGGCCTCGGCGTCGTGGTTGAGCTGTGAAACCAGGAATATCGTGGCCGGGGGAGCTACCCGGCTCGTCACGGCGGAAAGGGCCAGGGTAGCCGGGTGGTTGCGGGCGACCTCTTCGACGGCCCGGCGCTCGAAGCTGAGGATCTCGAGCAGCCGTCGTGCCGGCTCCGACTCCGCCTGCTGGAGCTGTCGGATGTTACGCCTGACTTTAGCAACGTCCGTCGGCTCCAGGTGCCGTCCTTCCATCTCCGCCGGATTGAGTTGACGCACCAGCGAGAGCGTTTGTCTCAACACTTCGAGATTATCGGCGACACCGGTGTGGGAAATCACCCGCCGGCGGTCGTAGACAGCCAGGGCAGCGGGGATATTTTCACGCGCCAGTGTCAGAGCTACCGTTATCAGGTTAAAGGCCAGTATATCTGCTTCAGCCGTGCTGGCTACCTCCAGATTTGCCGCGATAATAGCCGCCTGCTGGCCTGTCTCGCCATAGGTATTGACGATCAACTGGTTTAGCTTCGTAGTATGTTTCCAATCGATGTCTTTCAGTGGATCGCCAGGCTGGTAAACGCGGCTTTCCAGATAATCGATGCCTGTCTTAGGTATCTGGTACCTGTCAAGCGGTAATCTGGCTTCGGAAATAGCTCCGGCTTCGGCCTGTTCCAGGTATTTTCTGGCCAGCCATTCCGCGTAGCGAGCCATCGGGATGACATGCAACTGGAGTGGTTCGAGCCGCTGTTCCAGTTGTACCAGGCCGCGTCGGTCCAGTGCTGAAATCCGTAACAACGGCCGGAACTCCCCCGCCAGGGCGGGTGTAAAGCTGATCTCCAGCCTGGCACTCCTCCCCGGCTCGAAGATAAACTGGGCCGGCCGGATACGAACCCACGCGTCATCCGGTAAAGCCCGGCAATAGAGGCTCGCCGAAGCCCGGCTGGAAAGATTCAGGAACATGCCCCCCTGCGTGCCGGTGATAACCCTTTTCAGGACAGTATCAGCGAGGAAACTCCGCCGGGGCACGGATACTATTATACCTGCCAATATGGATACAAGGTACAGAAGTAGAGCTGCTCCGGCCACAAGCAAGACGGGCCGCTCAACGACCGGGGCGAGAACCATTACCGCCGCGGCACTAAGGGCCAGCGATAGGAAGGTAGGCGTGACACGCCTTTCGCCGTTCGCTTTTACGAACACCTGGTGGCGTCGTGCGTACTTCTTCAGGCTGTCATCGAGGATTAACAGGACTGGAGAGGAGAGCACGACAGCAATCGCAGTTCCAGTATAAGGGCTGTCCTGGACAAGGCTATTTATCACCGCCGTCAGAACCAGCGGTAACAGGAACATCAACATGATGCTCAGGACGATATTGAAGGCCGGACGCTGCATACGGACGGTTGCATACAGGAAAACAGCGAGGAGTATCCCGGACAAAATGGCATATGATAGCCCCTCCGCTCCGGCCATTCCCGGGAGAATGGCCGCAGCAACGGCCAGGAGCAGGGTAAGATATAGCCGGGATATTACGTGTGGTTTTATTCTAACCATATTCGGCTCGGGGGACAGGTACCTGAGAAACGACCTCGTTGATGATTGCCTCGGCGGTGACCTCCTCCATTTCAGCTTCGGGACTGAGTTGGAGGCGGTGGGCCAGGCAGGGAATCAGCAATTGTTTGATATCATCTGGAATTACGTAGTCCCTATCTTGAGTAAAGGCCCTGGCCCGGGCCGCACGCAGCACCGAGATTCCGGCGCGTGTACTCAATCCGAGTAGTACATCCTGGTGATGCCGGAGCCTGTCGATGATTTGCAGAATGTAACGGCGGATGCTGTCAGCAAAGTAGACCTTTTTAACATCCCTCCGCAGAGAAAGGATTTCCTCCGGTGAGGTGACCGTGTGTATGTCCGGGTCATCTATAGAGTCGATGTTCTTCAGGATGTAGTCCTCTTCTTCCAGGCTGGGAAGGCCGCTCCAGATACGGAACATGAAGCGGTCCGTCTGTACATCGGAAAGCTGGGAGGTCCCGGCACCCCCGTAAGGAACCTGGCTGGCGATGACGATGAACGGTTGCTCCAGCATATGTGTTTCGCGCTCAATGGTTACCTGCTGTTCCTGCATACACTCGAGCAGGGCGGATTGGGTGCGCGGGGTGGTGCGGTTCAGTTCGTCGGTCAGCAGGACGTTAGTGAAGACAGGCCCCGGCACGAAGGTGGCATTACCGTCCGGACGATAGAGGTAGAAACCGAGGATATCGGATGGGAGCAGGTCCGGCGTGCCCTGGACTCTTTTGAAGGAGCCCCCGATAACCCGGGCGAAGGTACGGGCGATGGTAGTCTTGGCCGTGCCCGGGAGCCCCTCGATGAGGATATGCCCGTGGCAAAGCAGGGCCAGCAGTAATAGCTCTTTTATTTCTTCTTTACCGACTACCACCTTGGATACTTCATCGATGATGTTTTTGACTACTTTTTGTCCCTTTTCTTGTTTTAGCTTCAAGGTCATCTCCTTTCCAGGATATTTGACAAATATTTCTGAAACAGGGTTACTCCATTTGTTTCTTTCCGCCGGTACCAAACGGGCAACAGGGCTGCGAAGACAGCGACTGTGATGATGAAAACCGTCCCGGTGGTACCGGCCAGAAAGCGGCGTACCGCCTTCAACCATCCCTGAGTGCGTCCGAGTTCCGATGTTTCCAGGTGCGACTGGTCGATGAGGAGCAAGGTCGAAGTCGCCGAGATATTCTGAATGAAACGGGCATTATCTCCGAGGCTTTCCATTCCGTTGATAAAGATACTCGGGTCGGTAACGAGTACAACCTGGCTGTTACCCAGCTGGTGGCGGGATATCACCGGTAGTGGTCCGGCTGGTTCGCCGGTGTCCTTGTTCCCATTATCGTTGCTATCGAGGAAACTGAACGGTGAGGATAACGCTATAGCATCGTCCGAATCGACGTGTAAAAGCGAGGTGGCATGGTTGAAGACCAGGCTTTCGGTGCCATCGGTAAGTGGATCAGACCCAAGGTGGACTATCCGGGGGAAGTTTTCGTTCCTGTAGTTTATCAGCGGATCAAGGAGATTTTGGCCGGAGAACCTTGCTTCCATTCCCAGGTAAGCGAGTAGTCGGTTCCCGTAGCCGTAGTCGTCCGCCAGGAAGATATTGCCACCCCGCGAGACATACTCCCGGATCTTCTCCAATTCCGTCGTACTATAATCGAGATAGGGGATGAGGACCAGGGTGGTCCCCTCCGGTGAGGGCGGCAGCTCGTCGGTTGAGGTCAGGGATTGGAAGGATGAAGCTGTATACAGCTGGCTCAGGCCGTTCCACGAACCGTTCTCAATGCGGAAGTCTTCACTATTGGGAAGGAACCACGCGGCCGCGACCAGGGATACCAGCGTAAGGGCCGCGATAAGCATCAGGAACCTACGTAGTGCCAACTTCCAGGTCCTCCTTGATAGTATTCGCCAGTTCTTCGGCATGCACGACCGTGTCCCGGTTGGGGGTGTTCCGGGAGTAGAGCGTAGTTTCGGCGATGTCGGTCAACTCAGTAAACTTAACACGACTATTTGTAGTTGGCAGGGTGACATTCTGCCGGTATTCACGCAGGGTGATATTAGACCCCATGACGGCGCCGGTGGTTTTTTCCACCGCGGCCAATCCCGTACTGTAGGCCGCCAGCACCCTGCCGGAGAGGCCGGTGAGTTTCCGGGCTGGCGCCGGCAATAATGCTACTTGAGCGGGGAGGGCTGTTACTGTCGACTCCGCTTCGACTGCCATCGGCGCTGGCAGTTTCTGCTTGCGAAAGACGAAAATCCATGCGCCGGCGAAAACGGCCACCAGTAGTCCGGAAGTCAGCGGATTCACGGAGACAACACTTTTTTTCGTCTTGAAAGTCCCGAAAAGGGATCCCGGCACGCTGGTGGTTATCTCCAGATCCTGCCAGCCGATCGGCCATATGTTGAAGGGAATCGTGCTGGATCCGGCGTTAAGATAAAAAGGGTTGCCAGCCAGCGGCGAGGCCGCTGGTATCATTTTTACAGGTACTACAGCCTGGAAAGTGCCGTCGGGCGCGGTAACCGCGGCAACTTGTAGCGCATTCAACGAAATATCAACCGGGGCGCCGCTTAGCGGTCCCGGTCCATTTTCAACGGCGCCACGGATATTTATATCCCGGGGTAGAAGAATGATGGCGGGTGTCTCGGCTTTGATCCGCACGTTCATCATAGCGACATTGATGCGGCGAATGACAGTGGCGCCGGCATAACGACCCTTCGGCGGTACGGCGACTTCGAGATGTTGTACCCCGGCCGGGGTTCCGGGAGGTGGCATAACTTCCATTGAAAAACTTTCCCCTGTCGGCAGGCTGGTATTAACCAGAGTACTGCCGTCAAGGGTAACACTGATTGTCCGTTCGGCCGGGTCTTCATTGGGAGAAAATCCGACGTTGAGTGTAAAAGGGTGTCCCGGATAGACCGCTTCCGGCAAAGAAAAATTCAGTACCGCGGGATAAAATCTGGTATTTACAATGAATGGTTCGCTTTGCGCCCCGAGGAAGACGGCGGCATCATCGCCGCCGGGTCCGTAGGCTGCCACGAAGCTCGTCTCATTAGAATATTCGTAAGGAATAGAGAAATTTGTTTCGTAAGACCCATCGCGAGAGGTGACCACCGTCGCCAGGGTGTTGTTCCCGGTGACGATGTCTACCGTCCTGCCAGGGAGGGGCTGGCCGCCGCTACGGAGCCATCCGGAGGCTTTCACCGGATCGCCGACGAAGGCCGAAGGTGAATCAATCTCCAGGCTGAGGTCGACGGGAGTGAGTTTGGATAACTCAGCGTGACGCTCTGATAGTTTTTGCTGGAGAGTGTCATAATTGTTGACTATATCGGTCAGGCGCCCGACGTTCAGCTGTAGATGATCATAGGCCTGCGCGATGGGATCGTCCGGCAGGAGGCCGCTGAGGGCACCGAACTTTTCATCCAGGCTCCTGGTGGCGGCTTCCGTTTCATTAACCAGGTTTCTCCTCTCGGTGATGGCGAGGTCGGCAGATTCCAGTAATTCCCGGGCTTCTTCGGTCCGGTTCATTTTCAGCAAGGATGAAATCTCATTCAGCTGGCCTTCGAGGTCGTCCAGCCCCACCAGGACGCGCTGATAGAGATCGCCGTACTGGTCGATGAGATAATCGATATCGGGGGGGATACTGACCCGTCGCAACTCTTCTAACCTTTCCCGGGCGCCACTGTACTGGCTCTCTGCAGCCAGATCGATGACGTCGCTAAAGGTCAGCAGTAAATCGTCTTCGATGCGGGTTTCCCGGGCCGTTTCCGGGTTTTCGTGGGGAATCTTGTGGGGCTGGGCGAGGATGGGCAAGGCGGGCGAGAGGATCCCCAGCAAGGCGGTGGCAAGAAGGATCACAATCGCTCTTTTCATATTTAGGCCGGTCTGACCGGAGGTCACGTCAGGATATTAAATATTTGCATGAACAGGGCAATGGTAAAGCAGCCAAAAAGAAGGGCGCTTACGTAGGATAGGGCTCGTCGGGCCTTCCGATTGAAGTAGACATAAAGCTCGGAGATAACCAGCGCCTCGAAGACATAGATGGTGAAGTAGATTTGGAGCCGGTTCAGGCCGAAGGCAATCATCAGTACCGTGCTCAAAAGGAGAGCCAGGGACACGGTAAGCAAATATCTATTATAGAGGCTCAATTGCCGACCTCGAGCTCTACCGAGTGCCGGCCATTAATACTTTCCTCTTTACTTATTGTCATCGGCTTTTGCCAGGCTTCGGCCGCCACCGAGGCGACCAGGGTCGCCAGGGGACCGCCGAGACATTGATGGGACCACGTCGAGCCGTTTTCCAGCCGCGGCCGGTCGATATGAACCATTATGTGGTTATTGTGGCAAACGACACGGGCGCCGTCGGCCACGCCGAGACGACCGGTCAGGAGGGACGTCAGTGCCGACTCAAGATGCTCGGGTGTCGCATCGGGCTTTGCTTCGATCATACCGGCGGCGGCGCTGCCGATAGTATTGATGAGGAGGCCAATATCATCGGGACTGGAGCCGTATCTGGCGATAAGCCTTTTAGGTAGTGCCCTGGTTATTTCAAGGCGGGAGCCGTTAGCATGGAGCGGAATAAAGGCCCGGGGATGTTTGCAGGTGGATGATGAAGGCAGATAGATAGCCCTGGTCTTGATGCCGAGCTCTTCGATGAGGGAGGCGATGTTTTCAATGCCTGTTTCCAGAAGGAGACTGCAGACCTCCGGGGGGAGGCGGGGGATGGCTTTGCCAAGGGCTATCATAATGGCGGCCAGGATAAGCATGCAGATACCCAGAGCCGTCAACCAGACAGATCCAAAAATAAAATAGGCCGGCAGAGACGTAAGACAGCCGGCCACCAGAAGTCCAAGACCTGTCCAGGTATACGGATTTTCCCGTCTCAATTTTGCGTTTCTCCCCGAATAATTCGCTGTTTGGCATATTGTAGTACATATTATGACAAATGTCAATACTGTGTGGGGAAAAACTGCGAGGTCGGTATGGCCGGGCAGCCTGAGGCCGCCCGGCCATCGTCCAGTCAGTGAGTTACTCGGCGCGATATAGGATCATACGCCAGGTAACGATGCCGACGATGATAACGATAGCTACAATGCCGGCGATGAGCCACCAGTTGACGGCGGGTTCCGGCGTAGGAGCCGGCTCCGTCGTCGTGCTGGCGGGCGGAGACGTTGTGGCCTCAGGCGGCGCCGCAGTTGTTGCTGGTGTGGTCGGCGTCGTAGTTGGAAGCGCCGGAGTCGTCGTTGTCGCGGTTGTAACCGGCGGGGGCGGAGCGGTGACCGTGAGGGTGCTCTGAACCCCGTCGACGCTTACCGAATAGGTTCCGGCGGTATTAAGCACGATCGTGAAGCTTACGTCCTGGGAAGATCTGCCGGCCAGGGTTACTAGTTTGGTCTCGACGATGTTTTCGTCGATTCTCAGGACAGCGTCGAAGTTGCCGGAGCGGTCGCCGGTATTGGATATGGTGACGGTAACCGTGGCGATATCGCCGGGATCTATTGTGGCTGGTGAAATATTCAGGTTACTGACCGTGAAAGCGGCGGGTTTGGTGCCGGCGATTACGGCGAAGGTGGTGAAATGGCTGACCTGGCCACTGATGGTATGGGTTGACGTGTCTACGGTAACGCCTTCAAGCGTTACCCAGGCACTGGTCGCCACGTCGTAGTAGGCGAGTGACAGGTTCGCCGCGTCGGTGCCTTCCGGCAGGCTGGCCGGATCGTAGGTGAAGGTGAGCGTAATCGGCGGATCGAACGTAGCGCCATTCGGACTCAGGTTATATGTCATGCCGATGATACTGGAGTTCGCGGGTGGCGCTATCGGAGTAGTATTCGGGGATATCCGTATCAGGCGGAGTGCTTCTCCGTTGGCGTCTTTACCTATCACATCTTTGGCGATGGTCAGCTTGACAACGCCATCGGCGGACCTAACAGTTGTCTTCTGTATGAACCGACCGGTCTGCGTGACGACGTCAGATACGAGAGTGATATCGCTGCTGCCTCCACCACCGCCGCCGCCGCCGCCAGGCGACCGTGCTGAAAGCGTGAAAGTACTGCTGGTCTGGTTAAAGGTAGTGCCTCCGCCGGGACTCTTGGGGCTGGTAGTCAGGACGGTCCGCACCTGATAGGTGCCGGCAGGCCAGCTGGAGGGGGAGGACCATACAATAGTATAAGTAAGAGAGGTTGTGCCGGTGCCTCCCTGATAGCCGTAGCCGCCGCTAGTCGAAGGCGTGAAGCTGTATCCGGTGCCGCCGAAATAGGCATAGCCGGTACCACTTGCAGAGTAACCCCAGGCGGCATCGGCCGAAGCGGACACGGTGGCAGTCCCGCTGGCGGCACCTTCCGAAGGATTGTGGCTGGCGGCGCTGCTGGTACCCAGAGGCAAAGCAGCCAGGGTTGCAGTGTAAGTGGATGGAGAATTGACGTTATAAATGACCACGTCGATGGACTCCAGGGGGAGGTGTTCCTGGTCCTGGATACTCACCTTGACATAAAAAGTGTAGGTGCCGCCGAGGATACCACTTGAGGGCTGGTTGGGATACTGTATCTGCAAAGCCTGGGTCGGTGAGGCGAACCAGATAGACAGTGCTACCAACATCACCAGGAAAACAGGCAGCGCCAGACGATACAGGCCTTTCCAGGGCAGCGCGACTTTGGGGAGGGATAAATTGCTTTGACGGTTACTCCGGGCCTCTTTCTTGGCTTGCTCGGCGCGGAGTTTATCGCGCGCCTGGCGATCTTTGAGTATTTCGGCGATGTCGGCGGGGATGATACCGGCCAGGGCGAGCAGTTCGTCTTTATCGTAGTTCAGTTCTTGTGCCAGGCGCCGTGCCACCCTTTCGCTGGGGGGAGGCAGAGCGCCGGTTTCCATCTTGCTGAGATAGGAGTAGTTAACTGCAATCCTTTCGGCGAGTTCTCTGAGCGTCAGGCCGGCGGCTTTCCTGAGCTCTCTAAGCTTAGTTCCGAATTTTTCGTTGTCTGTCATAGCAACACCATCCGATACTGTTGTCCATTATTGGCACTTCTATTATAATGGACGTTGAGCCAAAAGTCAAGTATTATGACATATATTTGACTTATCAGTCAACAAATGTTTCATATTACTCAACAAAATGGCGTTACATTGGTAAATATGGATACAAATGACAATAATGACAAAAGGCATGTTTTCGCAATTATCGTTATATTTTGTTTTGTTGAGTAAAATATTTTCAACGCCATGAGTTAATTGGGCGGGGTAGAAAGGTGTGGTAAAATCTAGTTATGGATGTCAAGACGGTTGCTACTAACCGCAAAGCGTTACACAACTATCATATAGGGGATAAATTCGAAGCTGGTATTGCCCTGACCGGATCGGAGATAAAGTCCATACGGGAAGGTCGAGTGAGCCTGGGCGATGCTTATGTACGGCCAGACGGGGGTGAACTTTGGCTCTTGAACATGCACGTCGCTCGGTACGAGGCCAGCAGTTATATGGGCCATGAACCGACCCGACCACGCAAGTTGCTGCTTCATCGCAAGGAGATCAATCTACTTGCCGGTAAAGTCGCTGAAAAAGGGCTGACACTCATCGCTACCAGACTTTACCTGAAGGGGAGTATCGCCAAGGTGGAAATAGCCCTGGCCAGGGGCAAGAAACAATATGACAAACGTGAGGCCATTACCCGCCGCGAGGCAGATAGGGAGCTGGCCAGGGCGATTAAAAAGCGGTAGAATATAGGTGAAGGGACTATCCTTCGTAAGTGGGGACGCGTGGATTCGACGGGGGAAGTAGGTTGCAGGACTGCAGGTTGAGGTGCCATCACCTCATTAAACAGGTGGCAAAAAACAACTGCCGAACCAGTAATGGTTGCAGCCTAATAAACAGGTTGCCATCCAACCCGGCCCTACCCCGACGGGCCGGGATTGGGTGCCGCAAAGTTGGGGTGCCATCGTCCTGACGCCGGTGAGGGCGGTGAAAGACCTACCGGCTGGCCGGGCTTAATTCGGTCAGTTGAAGAAAGCCCGGTGAGATTAAAGAGCTGACTAAACCTGTAGTATGTTCTGGACAGCTTCTTCCGGACGGGGAGTTCAACTCTCCCCCGTCTCCACCAGAATCTTTACCGGTCTCCGCCACCGGCGCTTCCGGGGCCTTGCCCACCCGGCCCGGGGGACAGGTCGGCGGTGGCGGGGGCCTTTTGGACAATTGTCCGCCCGAATCGTCTTCGTCTTCGCCCTCTTCTGCCGGTTCTATCTGCCGGAGCGGCGAGTACTTTTCCAGCGCCGCCACTAGGCGGACCATCGAGTAGCGGATGTAACGCTCACCGGTGCCGGGGACACGGTCACGTATCAGGCGCGTGGCCAGGAACTCGTCCCCGCTGGCCTCGGTGACCAAAGTGGCGAAGGTCCGGCGCATGTCGTGCGGGGTGAAGCCCTTGAGACTGGCTCGCCCCAGCAGGCGTTCGATCATTTTGCGCATGCCGTTTTCACCCAGGGGTTCCTTGATTCCGCGCCGCTGCTGGTAGGCGACGAATATGAACTCTTCCGGATCCCGGTCCCGGGCCAGCTCGCGCAGACGCGCCACCGTTTCCGGTAAAAGCGGAGCCAGCTCGTCACGCTCCTTGCCGCGACACAGGATTACCTG
>DAOULX010000059.1:0-49835 GCA_034414775.1 Dehalococcoidales bacterium | reverse complement strand
GCGTTTCTCTGTACTGCCTCGTAGGCTTTCTGGCGTGATAGGCCCTTATCGATGAGGGCCAGCATAACCCGTTGTGAAAACACCAGGCCGTGGGTAAGTTCCAGGTTTTTCTTCATGCGGTGCGGGTAGACCTGCAGCCTTCTCATCACCGAGGTAAAAAGGGTTAAAATATAATCCGTCGCCAGGCAGGCGTCCGGGAGGATGATACGTTCATTGGAGGAGTGGCTGATATCCCGCTCGTGCCACAGGGCGATATTTTCCAGGGCTGTTAGCGAAAAGCTCCGGACCAGCCGGGCCAGGCCGCTGACACGCTCCGATAGCTCCGGGTTACGTTTGTGAGGCATGGCCGAGGAACCTGTCTGGCCGCTCCCGAAAGGCTCTTCGACCTCACGGACCTCAGTCTTTTGCAGGGCCCGGATCTCGGTGGCGAATTTCTCCAGCGAGCTGGCCATAATGGCCAGGGTAGTGACGAACTGCGCGTGCCGGTCGCGCTGGAGGACCTGGTTGGAAATGGGGGAGGGTTCCAGACCTAGCTTCTGACAGGCCTTTTGTTCGACCTCTGGCGGCACCGTGGCGTAGGTGCCGACCGCTCCGGAGATCTTGCCGACGGCGATGGTCTTTTTGGCCTCGGAGAGGCGGGACAAATTACGGCGCATCTCCTCGACCCAGAGGGCCAGCTTCAAACCGAAAGTTGTCGGCTCGGCGTGGACGCCGTGGGTCCGGCCGATCATCACGGTATCCTTGTGCTCGATCGCTCGCTGCGCCAGGACCGCCGTAAGCTCTTTGACGTCCTGAGTCAGGATATTGCAGGCTTCGACGAGCTGGAGACTGGTAGCCGTGTCCATAACGTCGGAGGAAGTCAGGCCGAGATGGATGAAACGGGATTCCTCGCCGATACTCTCCGACACCGAGCCGAGGAAGGCGGTCATATCATGGCGGGTCTCCTGGAGTATCTCCCCCATGCGTCTGAGATTGCACTTGGCGAGCTTTATCTTGGGGATGGCCTTGCGGGGGATAACGCCGCGTTCGGCCCAGGCATCGCATACGGCAATTTCGACTTCCAGCCACTTGTTGTATTTGTTCTCCTCGGACCATACCCTTTTCATCTCGGGCCGGGAATAACGTTCTATCATGGCGACTCCTATTCTCCCCTCAACTCTTTACGGTAGCTTTCGTAGGCATCCTTAATTTTATCATGTTTCAGCCCAAGAATCTCGGCGGTCAGATAAGCGGCATTGGCGGCCCCGGGTTTGCCAATGGCCATGCAAGCCACCGGGATACCAGCTGGCATCTGTACGATAGAGTACAGCGAGTCGATGCCTTTAAGCTCATTGCCGGAGAGGGGCACTCCGATAACAGGAAGGGTCGTCCAGCTGGCCATGACACCGGGCAGGTGCGCCGCCATCCCGGCGGCGGCGATGATCACCTCGATGCCGCGTTCACGGGCAGAAGAGGCGTATTCCCTCGCTTTTTCCGGAGCGCGGTGGGCCGATATTATATTCACTTCATGGTCGATGCCCAGCCGGGCCAGAACGTCCAGTGCCGCCTGCATCACTTCGGTGTCTGAGTTTGACCCTATGACCACGCCAACTAACGGCATTACGAACCTCCTGGTTTATTTCAAATCGGCTATATCTTTCCGATAGTAAGCCCCCTCAAAATGGATCCGGGTGATATTATCATAGGCTTTTTCCCTGGCTTCGGCGAGGTCTTTACCCAGGGCGGCCACCGTCAGCACACGCCCGCCGCTGGTGAGCACCTGACCTTCCGGGTTGATTCTGGTACCAGCATGAAAGACCATGACGTCTTTATCAACATCATTGAGTCCGCTGATAGGAAATCCCGAAGTATAGGTGCCGGGGTAGCCACCTGAGGCTATGACAACGCCGACACAGGCCTCGTCACTGAATTCGATGTTGACCTCGTCCAGCTTGTTGTGGACGGCCGCTATCATAATGTCCACCAGGTCCGTCTTCAGTCGCGGCAGCACTACCTGTGTCTCGGGGTCGCCGAGACGGGCGTTGAACTCGATTACTTTCGGCTGGTTATCGAGAATCATCAGGCCACCATAGAGCACTCCCTTATAGCGCCGCCCTTCATCGGCCAGGGCCAGGACGGCCGGTTCCATGATGGTCTTGAGGATGATGTGCCCGAGGACATGATTGTAAAAGGGCGGGGGACTATAGCTACCCATTCCGCCGGTGTTGGGGCCGCGGTCTGCGTCGTAGATGCGTTTATAGTCGCAGGCGGGTACAGTGGGAACGACGATGTTGCCGTCCGTAAAAACGAAGAAGCTCATCTCCCGGCCGGAAAGATGCTCTTCGATGACCACACGGCTGCCGGCTGCCCCGAAAGACCGGGCCTTCATCATGTCGGCAAGCACTTTCTCGGCTTCGTCAACCGAGCTGGTGATGATGACGCCCTTGCCGGCGGCCAGGCCATCGGCCTTGATGACGATAGGCGGCTCCTGTCGGCGGGCGTAGTCGACCGCCTTATCGTAGTCGTCAAAGCTGGCACCGGCCGCGCAGGGGATACCGTGCCGCACCATCAGGTCTCTGGCGAACACCTTACTGGACTCGATCTCGGCGGCGGCCTGACTGGGGCCGAAAACGGGAAGGCGATCGGTCATAAGCCTGTCGGCGACACCGGCGGCCAGGGGAGCCTCCGGTCCAACAACGGTAAGGTCGATATGAAGGTTCCGGGCGGCCTTAAACAAAGCCTCGATGTCCCCGTCCTTGATGTCCAGGTTCTCGGCGATAGCCGCCGTACCGGCATTGCCGGGCGCGGCATAAATAGCATCGACTTGAGGGCTCTGGGCCAGCTTCCAGACCAGGGTATGTTCCCTGGCACCGCTGCCGATAACGAGGATTTTCACGGCTCACCTCTAAAAATAAAGTAGTTTTAGTTGCCGGGTATCAGTTGTTTATGAATCCTGTTCCTGACGCCGAGCACGATATTACCCACGGCTCCGACCAGGAAACCCACCGGGCAAACGATGACGGCCAGAATGAAGAAGACGGGTTCTTCTACGTTAAGCAGACCGCTGACCAGGTTATGCAGGAGGCCGAAAACAATAAATCCGACCGCGGCGGCCCCGGTCAACAGCATGAACTTGCCCTGCTTCCCCGGGGCCCCAGCTTTCAAAGTAAGGAAAAGCAAGATAGCACCCAGGCAGAAAAACACTATCCAGGCCAGAAAAGGTCCGAACGGTGAGTGTATTCTATGCACGGTAAACATCATGACGACCACAAGGACGAAGACGGCTACCTGCGCCCAGAATATAGACCAGACCAGCCTGCCTTTCATTTTAATATCACCCCATCCCCTTTATCCCCTTCCCCTCAAGGGGAAGGGGAAACAATTTTGGAAGAGGGGTTGCGCCCCTCTTAGACGCCCCGTTCTGCAATACTATTCACGTCATTCTGGCCCAGTATCAAGTACGGGGTAAACTCCAGCGTGAACCCAGTAACTTCAAGCCATAACCCACTCTCCTTGAAAGGAAAGGATGATTTTCCTGAGAAACAGGTCCTCCGGTAACAAATCGATGCATTTTTTAAATTCTTGGATAGAACGATGTAGGTTGTTGGATTGTGCTTTAATATTATTCCCTTTTACTCCCACTCAATAGTGCTGGGGGGTTTGGAGGTTATATCGTAGACAACGCGGTTGATGCCGTCCACCTCGTTGACGATACGGTTGGCGATACGCGCCAGCAGGTCATAGGGCAGGCGGGCCCAATCCGCCGTCATGGCGTCGTCGCTGGTGACGGCGCGAACCGCCGCCAGGTAGCCGTAAGTCCGGTAATCGCCCATAACGCCCACCGAGCGTACGTCCGTGAGCACGCAGAAACTCTGCCAGAGCTGCCGGTACCAATCTGCCTTCTTTATCTCATTCATGAGGACGAAATCGGCGCTGCGCAGGATTTCAAGCTTTTCCCTGGTCACCTCGCCGATGCAGCGGATGGCCAGGCCGGGGCCGGGGAAGGGCTGCCGCCAGACCATTTCTTCAGGCAGTCCCAGCTCGGTGCCGACCAAACGAACCTCATCCTTAAACAGAAATCGCAGCGGCTCGAGCAGTTTGAGGGTCATCCGCGCCGGCAGTCCGCCGACATTGTGGTGCGACTTTATCTTGGCCGAAGCCGTGCTGACCGAAGAGATGCTCTCGATGACGTCCGGGTAAAGCGTACCCTGGGCCAGGAAGTCCACCTGGCCGATACGCTCGGCTTCCTCCTCGAAAACCCGGATGAACTCCTCGCCGATGATCTTACGTTTTTCTTCAGGATCGATGACGCCTTTGAGCCTGTCGAGAAACCTGTCCGTGGCATCGACATAATTGATGTTCATACCCAGGTTATTCTTGAAGACCTGGAGCGTCCGGTCGGCTTCCTCGCGGCGCAGCAGGCCGTTGTTAACGAAGATACAGGTAAGCTGGTCGCCGATGGCCCGGTGGATTAGCGTGGCTACCACCGAGGAGTCGACGCCTCCCGAAAGGGCGTTGATGACCCGGCCGTCACCTACCTGTTCCTTGATGCGGGTCATGCTCTCGTGGACGAAGTTGCCCATCGTCCAGTTGCCCCGGCATTTACATACCTTGTAGACGAAATTTCGCAACAAAGTCCTGCCTTCGGGGGTATGGGCGACTTCCGGGTGGAACTGGAGGCCGTAAATACCGTTGCTGCCGATAACGGCATACGGCGAATTTTCGGTGTAGGCCAGGGCCGAGAACTCCGGTGGCATCTGCTCGATCTTGTCACCATGACTCATCCAGACCGGTGTGGACTCGGGTAGCTGGTTTAGCAAAGGGGAGTCCGGTTGGCTAAGGTGCATCACGGCGTGCCCATACTCGCGTTTCATGCCGGGTGCCACCTGGCCACCCAGCTGCTTGGTGATTACCTGCATACCGTAGCAGATGCCCAGAACCGGCAGGTGACTCTCATAGACATAGGCGGGGGCGAGGGGGGCGTCAGGGGCGTAGACGCTGGCCGGGCCGCCCGAGAGTATGAATCCTTTAGGATTGAGAGGGGCAATCTTTTCCCACGGCGTATCGTGGGGGAGCAACTCGCAGTAGACATTCATTTCCCGGACGCGCCGGGCGATCAGCATATTATACTGGGAGCCGAAGTCCAGGACGATGATGGCTTCGCGTTCGGCGCCGGAGACGGCTTCCTCGGTCTCGGATGGTTGCTGGCCGCTGATTTCCTTGGCGATTTCGAGATACGTCGATACCTCGATATCGTCGGTGGTGGCAACGCGGAGGCTTTCATCCGGGGAGGATGTAATATTTTCGTCTGCCATGCTTTATAGAACACAATTTACCATTATGCTATACTATCGTCAAGTGGAATCGGTGGCCTTCCAGCCTCAAAAAATGGTCGTCATGGGCAAATATATTTTACCTCTTTCCCGGAAATATGGCGGAAAAAGCCTTGATACCGAGCTATGAGTTTCACAGCAACAGCCCTGGAGCGACGCTGGCCCTGGGCAGGAGAATCGGAGAACTGCTGGAAGCTAATAGCGTCATCGCTCTGATGGGGGAACTCGGTTGTGGCAAAACGCTGCTGACCCGCGGTATCTGCGACGGCCTGGGCGTTCCCTTGAGACAGGTCAACAGCCCGACATTTGTCCTGGTGAATGAATATCTCGGAAGGCTGCCAGTGTTTCACATGGACCTCTACAGGCTCGACGATGCGGGTGACGGAATTGAGCTGGGGTTGGCGGATTATCTGGCACGAGCGGCTTCCGGCGTCATGATTATCGAGTGGGCGGAGAAGATTCTCTCCCTCCTGCCACCGGACTTACTGAAGGTGGAGTTTCAGGTGGTATCATCCCGCAAACGGAATATCGGGTTTACCACATCGGCTGGTAAATTTGTCCAATTATTCAAGGGGTTGGCCAGAAAATGATTGTTCTGGGACTGGATACGTCAGCGTACGCCAACACCGTCGGCCTCGCCGATGGTGACAGGGGGCTTGCCGATGCCACTTTCCCGGCCGGTACCGACTCGCTGGAGCAGATAGTGAACAATATCGATTCGGTCTTAAAGGATGCCGGATTGACTCTAGAGAATGTGGGTGGTGTCGGGGTGGGATTGGGGCCGGGCTCGTGGACGGGCATCCGGGTGGGGGTGACGGTGGGCAAGATGCTGGCCTTCAGTACCAGAAAGCCTGTGGTTGGCATTCCCACCCTGGAGGCCCTGGCTTTCGGGGCGGTTGAAAGGGGTAAACAGGTCTGCGCCGTGATTGGGGCCGGAACGGGCAATGCCGTCTACGCGGCTTGTTATGAATCCGATGGTGGCAACATCAATAGATTGGGCGAATACTATACCGGGGATGTTAGAGGATTAACAGGCCTGATAACGAACCCGGCCGTAGTAGTCGGTACGGGAGTGGTGAAATACCTTGAAGAAGTCGGTCTGGAAGGCGAAGGTATCGAGGCGGTCGAGGCGGTGCCGTCGGGGGCGATAATTGCCCGCCTGGCCGCCCGGCGGCTCGAAAAGAATGAGAGCGACGATGTCCTATCTCTGACGCCCCTGTATTTGAAGGAATCGACGGCAAAGGCCATGGTGAACCGATATTCTAAAAGGCGCTGGGACTGAGATGCTGGTGCTGGGTATCGAAACTTCATGCGATGAGACCTCGGCGGCGCTGGTGGCCGATGGACGAGAAGTACTCTCCAACGTCATTGCCACCCAGCTCGACCTGCTGCGGAAGTACGGCGGCGTCGTGCCGGAAATAGCCGCCCGGCGCCACACCGAGTTAATCGGCTACGTCATCCAGGAGGCCCTTGACAGGGCCGAAAAGACCCTGGCGGATATCGAAGCTGTAGCGGTCACCGCCCGGCAGGGCCTTATCGGCTGCCTGCTGGTCGGGGTGGCGGCTGCCAAGTCCATCAGTTACGCGCGTCAGGTACCACTCATCGGGGTGCACCACATCGAAGGGCATATCATCGCCAACCGGCTCAGCAACCCGGATTTGCCTTTTCCTCACATCTGCCTGACCGTCTCCGGGGGACATACGCTGTTGCTTTACGTGCGAGCGGAAAGTGAATACGAGCTGTTGGGTACGACCCTCGATGACGCCGCCGGTGAGGCCTTCGATAAAGTGGCCAAGTTCCTCGGTCTGGACTTTCCCGGCGGCCCGGTCATCGATAAACTGGCAAAGCAGGGTGACCGCCGGGCTTTTCGTTTCCCGCGTCCGATGCTTCGCATAAATAGTTATGATTTTAGCTTCAGCGGCCTCAAGACGGCGGTCATCAACATGTTTAAGGAAAGGGTCGCTCGCGGTGAGGCCCTGCCCCTGGCTGATATCACCGCCAGCTTCCAGGAGGCGGTAGTGGATGTCCTGGTTACCAAGACGATACGCGCCGCCGAAGAAAGAGGAGTCGGGGCGGTCAGCGTCACCGGAGGTGTCTCCGCCAACAGCCGCCTGCGGGATACCTTCAAAAATGCCGGTGCGAAAAAGGGCCTTGATGTGTATTTCCCGGCGCTTTCTCTCTGTACGGATAACGCCGCTATGACGGCCGCCGCCGGATACGCTAGAATGAAGAGGGGCGAGATTTCCAGCCTGCGCCTGGACGTATTACCCAATGTACCCCTCGAGGGTTGATATGAAGCCGAAGATTGTAACGATAGATCCGGCCTCACCCGATGAGGAAATACTACGCCAGGCCGTCCGGCTGGTAAAAAGGGGTGAAGTGATTATCTGCCCAACGGACACCGGCTACGCTTTTACGGCCGGTGCCCTGGATACGCGAGCCATCGCCAGGGTCTTCCACCTTAAAGGCCGTTCCTTCGCTAACCCGATACACATTGCCGTGAGCGATATCGACGAAGCTGGGAAGTACGCCCACGTAACAGCGGCCGCCCGCTATCTGGCCGAACATTATCTTCCCGGTGCCCTGACGCTGGTGCTGAAAAAAAAGGAGGTCGTACCATCGATGCTGGTAGCCGGACTGGGCACTATCGGTATCCGGGTGCCGGACAACCAGGCGATTCTCCGCCTGGTGGAAATGACGGGACTGCCCCTAACCACGACCAGCGCTAATATCAGCGGTCTCCCACCGACTTACTCGGTGGCGGAGATTGCGGGTCAGCTCGGGGAAAATATCAGTGAGATAGCCATGATTATTGACCAGGGCCCCCTCAAAGTACGCGACGTTTCCACAATTATTGACCTGACGGTCAGCCCGCCCCAGCTTATCCGGCAGGGGCGCATCAGCTGGCTGGAAGTAAGAGAAGTATTGCAGAGGCTACCGCAAGGGGAATAATGAGCAGGAGGTTATCATAGTGCGCATCGCCATAGGCAGTGACCACAGGGGTTGTCATCTCAAGGACCTGGTTTTCCAGGTGATTTCAGAAGCGGGCCACCAGTACCATGACTTCGGGTGCTATACCGAGGAATCGGTCGATTACCCGGATATAGCCGTCCTCGTCGCCGGTGGCGTTGCCCGTGGTGAGTATGACAGGGGAATACTAATCTGTGGCACCGGCATCGGCATGTGCATCGCCGCCAACAAGGTGAAAGGCATCCGGGCGGCCCAGTGCTACGATGTTTTCACCGCCCAGCGGGCGCGGCTGCATAATGACGCCCAGATATGCTGCCTGGCGGCGGAAGAAGGCCGGGCGCGTGTTCCGGCCATCCTGGAAGCCTTCCTGACAACCGAGTTCGAGGGGGGCCGGCATGTCGCCAGAATTGATAAGATTAAGGCGATCGAAGACAATAATTTGTGTTGAACACCAAAAAGGGTTACCAAAACGAATATAAGCGCAAGCTGATTTCCGCCGGAAGAGCCGCCGGCCTGGTCAGGTCGGGGATGTGGATAGACTACGGGGCTGTCTGCGGGTTTCCTTCTTTGGTCGATGAAAAGCTGGCTAAACGGGCCGGCGAGCTGAAGGGGGTGAAAATCCGGGCGGAGCACTCGCACACCCGGCTTCCCGGCGTCGATCCCGAGCAGAAGCACTTCATCCACAACTCGTGGTTCCTGGGCAAGGTGGAGCGGGATTACCACCGGCAGGGGTGCTGCTCCTATATCCCCTTCGGCCTGAGCGAGGGGCCGCGGATGTACCGGGAATGGCTCCGGGACCAGGTGGATATCACCTTCATCGAAGTGACGCCGATGGACGAAAGCGGTAACTTCAATTTTGGCGCGGCGGTGACACGGCAGAAGGCAGCCTGTGAGTCGGCCAAGACCGTGGTCGTGGAGGTGAACGAGCACATGCCGTGGGTCTTTGGCGGCCATGATGAAGTTGTCAATATCTCCGACGTAGATTATATCGTTGAGAACCGCGAGTATAAGTTACCTGAGTTTGTGGCAGCGGAGGTGATATCGGAAGACCAGTCCATCGCCGAGCTGCTGGCCGAGCAGATAGGAGATGGGGCCACGATACAGTTAGGCGTCGGTGCTATCCCCAGCGTCGTCGGCAAACTTCTCATTGAGCACGGTCTTCGGGACCTCGGCATCCACAGCGAGATGCTCAACGACAGTATGATGGAGCTTATCGAGGCGGGAGTGGTCACCGGCCGACATAAAAGTGTAAATCCAGGCCGGGTGGTACACTGCTTCGCCGCCGGCTCGGAGAAGCTGTACCGCTGGATGGACCGCAATCGTGGCCTGGCCGGTTTCCCGGTGGACTACACCAACGACCCGTATATCATCGCTAAAAACGACCGGCAGATTGCCATCAACAGCGCCCTCCGGGTGGACCTGAGGGGACAGGTCTGCTCGGAGTCGGTCGGTTGCCGCCAGATCAGCGGCACCGGGGGCCAGCTGGAGTTTACCCGTGGGGCCTATATGTCCCAGGGCGGCAAGGCTTTTATCTGCCTGCACGCCGCGCGGGAGGGTAAAGATGGCAGGCGGATTTCCAATATCGTGCCCGTGCTGGAGCTGGGAGACATGGTGACGGTGCCCGCCTCCGATATCTCGCATGTCGTCACCGAGTACGGCATAGTCAACCTCAAGGGCAAGAGCGTCTGGCAGCGGGCCAAGGCGCTCATCTCCATCGCTCACCCGGACTTCCGTGACCGCCTCACCGAGGCCGCCTGCCGGGCAGGCTATATAACCAAAGGGACGATGGGGGTGGGGTGGTAGGCGCCCGCCCCGCAGGACCGGCCGACATAGAAACACTTGGAATTGGCAGCCTTTAGACTAGCTATTTCACCTTGACACCAAACGCGTTTTTATGTTATCTTTAAAGACGGGCTTAAATATAATCGGTTTCTTTTCAGTCCGTCTTGCGAGACGGTTATTTTTTTGGTAGAACTTTTCGGGGGGTCGTGAACATGAAAAGTGATGCTGTAAAAAAAGGGATTGAAAGGGCTGGACACCGCTCGTTGCTGTACGCCCTGGGCTGTACACGCCAGGATATTGATAAACCGTTCATCGGCATTGTTAACAGCTTCACAGATGTCGTACCCGGGCATATCCACCTGAGGTCTATTGCCGAGGCCGTTAAGGAAGGCGTACGCTCCGGCGGCGGCGTCCCTTTCGAGTTCAACACTATCGCCGTGTGCGATGGCATCGCCATGAACCACGCCGGTATGAAATACAGCCTGCCCAGCCGGGAGTTGATCGCCGATTCGATTGAGATCGTGGCCGAAGGGCACGCTTTCGATGCCCTGGTGTTTATCCCGAATTGCGATAAGATCATCCCCGGGATGCTCATGGCGGGGGTGAGATTGAACGTACCGGCCATCTTCGTCAGCGGCGGCCCTATGCTGGCCGGACGTCTCAAGGGCGAGAAGATCGACCTCAGCACAATGTTTGAAGCGGTCGGCGCCGTGACCGCCGGAAAAATGACTGAGGAGCAACTGGCTGAGCTGGAGGAAGCCGCTTGCCCCGGCTGCGGCAGCTGCGCCGGCATGTTTACCGCCAATACAATGAACTGCCTGACCGAGGCCATGGGAATGGGCCTGCCGGGAAACGGCACTATCCCGGCGGTGGACGCGAGACGGCGGGGCCTGGCGCGTCAGGCCGGCGAGCAAGTCATGAGACTACTGGCTGCCGGTACCCGGCCGCGCGATATCATCAGTTCGGATGCCGTTTATAATGCCTTTACCGTGGACATGGCCCTCGGCGGCAGCAGCAATTCGGTTTTACACCTCATGGCCATCGCTAATGAAGCCGGGGCGGACTTCACCCTGACCACTGTTAATGAGATAAGCCGGCGTACTCCGTATCTCAGTAAGTTACGTCCGTCCGGCCCTCATCATATCGAAGACCTGGACCGCGCGGGGGGCATTCCGGCCGTCATGGGAGAGGTGAAAGACCTGCTAAAACTGCGGGTCGCGACCGTAACCGGAAAGACAGTCGGGCAGAACCTGGCTAATGTCAAGACACTTGACGGCGAGGTCATCCGGTCGAAGGCGACGGCCCATTCGGACACGGGAGGGCTGGTCCTGCTTTTCGGCAACCTGGCGCCGGAAGGCGCCGTGGTCAAGAAGGCGGCGGTGGCCCCGGAGATGATGTCCCATCGCGGACCGGCTCGTATGTTCGACTCCGAGGAAGAGGCTACAAAGGCTATCATCGGAAGGAAAATCAAGCCCGGTGACGTGCTGGTCATCCGTTATGAAGGCCCGCGGGGCGGGCCTGGCATGCGGGAGATGCTGACACCGACTTCGCTGATAACCGGTACCGGCATGGACAAAGAGGTGGCCCTGATTACAGACGGGCGTTTTTCCGGGGCGACGCGGGGGGCTTCGATAGGGCATGTCTCCCCGGAGGCTGCGGCGGGGGGCCCTATTGCCGCCGTTAGGGAAGGCGACATCATAAACATCGATATACCGAACAACAAGCTGGACGTGGAGTTGAGTGAAAAAGAAATTTCCGACCGCCTGGCCGGGCTACCCGATTTCGAGCCGCGGGTCAAGACAGGCTACCTGGTCCGCTATGCCGAGCGGGTGTCTTCGGCCAGCACGGGAGCCGTGTTCCGGTAATGATATATCATAGCGTTCGAGAAGGAGATTTTAAAGGAAGGGTGGGGCTTCGATGAAAAAGACCGGTTCCCAGATTATCTGCGAGAGTTTGATCGCCGAGGGAGTCGAGGTGATGTTCGGCTTTCCCGGCGGTTACATACTGCCATTTTACGATACACTGCACCAGTACCCGCAGCTGCGCCATATCCTGGTTCGCCACGAGCAGGGAGCGGCCCATGCCGCCGACGGGTATGCCCGGGCGACAGGGAAGGTTGGTGTCTGCGTGGCTACCTCCGGTCCCGGTGCGACTAACCTGGTTACCGGCATCGCTAACGCCCATATGGACTCGGTACCAATTGTCGCTTTCACCGGCCAGGTTGCCCGGCAGTTCATTAGTAAAGACGCTTTTCAGGAGATCGATATTACCGGCATTACCTTACCGATAACCAAACATAGCTACGTGGCCACCGATGCCGCCAGTATGGCCAGCGTGATGAAGGAGGCGTTTCATATCGCCCGTACGGGACGGCCCGGGCCGGTCCTCATTGACCTGCCCCGGGACGTTCAGCTCGACCAGGCGGAGTTTGTCTACCCGGAGAAAGTCAACCTTCCCGGCTATAAGATTCCGACGCGCGGGCATCCCACACAACTCAAGCACGCCGCCAGGTTGATAAATGAGGCGGAGCGGCCGCTTATCATCGCCGGCCGGGGCGTTATTATCTCTGGCGGTAGTGAAGAGCTGAAACAGTTCGCCGAGGCAGCCCAGATACCGATTATCACGACGCTGCTGGGCATCGGCTGTTTCCCGGGGAACCATGTTCTCAGCTACGGGATGGCCGGAATGCACGGCTCCGGGTATGCCAATAAAGCCTTGGACAGCACCGACCTTCTTATCGCCATCGGTATGAGGTTCGATGACCGGATTACGGGTAAAATCAGCGCCTTCGCTCCACACGCTAAAATTATTCATATCGACCTCGACCCGGCGGAGATCGGCAAGAACGTCCACGTCGATGTTCCGATAGTCGGCGATGTTAAGGTGGTGCTCCAGGCGATGCTGAAGACAATCGAGCGTCAGCAACATATCGACTGGCTGAACCAGCTCGACGATTGGCGCCAACAGTACCCGATGACCGATATCAGGAATGGTACGGCGCTGCTGCCGCAGTACGTCATCCAGAAGCTGTATGAGGCCACCGGCGGTGACGCCGTAGTGGTGACGGGAGTGGGGCAACACCAGATGTGGACGGCCCAACATTACACCTTCCACTCTCCCGGTGATTTTATAACATCCGGCGGTTTGGGGACGATGGGCTTCGGATTGCCGGCTTCGATGGGCGCCAAGGTCGGGCGCCCCGATAAGACCGTCTGGTGCATCGACGGGGACGGCAGTCTGCAGATGACCATCCAGGAGCTGGCTACTTTGGTCCAGGATAACATCGCCGTGAAGATAGCCGTGCTGAACAATGGTTACCTCGGCATGGTCCGCCAGTGGCAGGAGCTTTTCTACGAACGCCGCTACACCGCCACGCCGCTGTCTTGCCCGGACTTCGTCAAGGTTGCCGAGGCGTACTGTATACCGGGAACAAGGGTAACCGACCGGGAAGAGGTAACTCCGGCGATCGAGCAGGCGATGGCCTGCGATGGTCCGTATCTAATCGATTTCAGGATAGAGCCGGAGGAGAATGTATTTCCGATGGTCCCGCCGGGGGCCGCCGTCGGCGAGTTTATCGAAGCGCCCAAGAAGGAGGTGTCCGTATGGCCACGACTAAGCACTCCCTAGTCGCCATTGTCCAGGACAGACCTGGCGTCCTCAACCGGATGGTGAGCCTTTTCCGGAGGCGCAGTTTCAACATCGACAGCATCGCCGTCGGGCACAGCGAGGTACCGCACCTTTCGCGGGTGAGTATAACCGTCAACGGCACATCAGCTACGGTCGAGCAGGTCAGAAAGCAGCTTGACAAGCTCGTTGATGTCGTCAGGGTCTCTGATGTAAGTGCAGAAAAATTGACGATACGCGAGTTGGCCCTGGTGAAGGTTAAGGCCAACTCGGCTACCCGGAGCGAGATAATAGAGATCGCCGACATCTTCCGGGCCAACATTGTCGACGTGGCCTCGGAATCGCTGACCATCGAGATTACCGGCGACGAAGACAAGATAGATTCGATGCTCAAGCTGCTGCGGGGGTTCGGCATCAAGGAGATTGCCCGGACCGGTCGCATCGCCATGGTTCGCGGCAACATCGGCTCGGTTGCGGACGAGGGCAAGGCCGCTAAGAACGACGTTACAAAGTAATTAAGGACAGAGGAGAGAGAAATGGCAATCATCGATTTCGGCGGAGTAAAAGAAGAGGTCATCATGAGGAGCGAGTTCCCCATGGAGAAGGCCCGTGAGGTTCTCAAGAACGAGACCATCGCCGTTATCGGCTACGGCGTCCAGGGGCCGGGGCAGTCGCTTAATATGAAGGACAACGGCTTCAATGTCATTATCGGGCAGAGCAAAGACTTCATACGGGACTGGGACCGGGCGGTGGCCGACGGGTGGCAACCCGGCGTCGACCTGTTCGAGATCGATGAAGCAGCGAAACGGGGCACCATCATCGAGATGCTGGTTGCCGACGCCGCCCAGAAGCAGATCTGGCCGACGATCAAGAAAGACCTCAAGGCCGGGGATGCCCTCTACTTCTCGCATGGCTTCTCAATCGTTTATAAAGACCAGACTAAAATCATCCCGCCCAAGAATATCGATGTTATCATGGTGGCGCCCAAGGGCTCGGGAACGTCACTGAGGCGGAACTTTCTTTCCGGGGCGGGCATCAACTCCAGCTTCGCCGTGTTCCAGGATGCCACGGGGAGGGCCAGGGAACGCTGCTTGGCGTTGGGTATCGCCGTGGGATCCGGGTACCTCTTTCCGACGACCTTCGAGAACGAAGTCTTCAGCGACCTGGTCGGGGAGCGGGGGGTTTTAATGGGGGCGCTGGCCGGCATCATGGAGGCGCAATATGATACGCTGCGCAAGCATGGCCACAGCCCCAGCGAAGCCTTCAACGAGACCGTGGAAGAACTCACCGAGAGCCTCATCCGGCTGGTGGCCGAAAACGGCATGGACTGGATGTACGCCAACTGCTCAGCTACGGCACAGCGGGGTGCACTGGACTGGAAACCGAAGTTCAAGAAGGCAGTAATGCCGGTCTTTAAAGAGCTCTATGAAAGAGTGGCTAACGGGACCGAGACCCGCCGCGTCATCGAGTCTACCGGGCGGCCAGACTATAAACAGCTCCTCGGCAAGGAACTGGCGGAGATGGGTAACTCAGAGATGTGGCTGGCCGGCAAGGCTACACGGGAACTCCGTCCCAAAGAAGAGGCCAAAGCCGATGCCCGGACGGCGCGGGGGACCGCGGGGAGGGAAGGAAACTAGGTGGTATCAGGGCCGGCCAACAATTGAGGGCAAAAGGAGAGGAATATGGCTAGTGAAGTTAGATCGGCCGCTGAAGCTACAAAGGTAGCTACTACGTTTCTCAAGCAATATTATGGTTTCTTGCGTCCAATCAGTGCCGAGAAAAAAAATGGAAGTTGGAATGTGAAAGTTGACGTTGGTATAGTTGTACAACAAATAGCGAGCATTGACATTGATGCATCTACCGGCGAGGTCATGCAATATTCATTTCCACGATAAGGATATCGGATGTTGGAACCTCTCAAGCGCGTCGAAAAATATACTGCACAAAGTCTGCACTATTTACAAAATGCTTCAAAGTATCTTGATAAAGAAGATACCGGGAAAGCTAGTGAGTTATTATGGGGAAGCTTGGCCGAAGCGGCAAAAGCATTAGCTTTGAGTCATGGTATCAGTCTCGATAGGCATTGGGAAATAGGCGATTTTATGAAAGAAGTAGCGAAGAATCTTGAGGATAAAGATATTTATGATGTATACCTTCATGCAAACTCTTTGCACAAAAATTTCTATGAAATTGAAATCGGGTTGGATGATGTCCGGAGAATGGCAGAAGATGTAAGAATAACGGTAGGTAAACTGTTAGGTCATATTCCCAAGCCATAGATATAGACAAAAACGTATCTACGTAGTATAATATATCCGAATAACCATGTCGTACTCGAGATGTTCTGAACCAGGCCGAATTAATCTCATCCTTACCGGCCCCTCTCTGATTATAGAGAGGGGGTAAACGGTAGCATCCCTGATTAATTCCCCTGAGGAGGAACATATACATGAATAAGGTTATTATCTTTGACACCACCCTGCGTGACGGCGAGCAGGCCGCCGGTGGCACCCTCAACGTTCAGGAAAAACTGGAAATAGCGCGCGCCCTGGAAAGGCTGGGTGTGGACTTCATCGAGGCCGGCTTTCCGGCCAGCAGCCCCGGGGACTTCGAGGCGGTCAGCCACATTTCCCGTGAAGTCAGAAAATCCGGCGTCTGCGCTCTGACGCACGCCAATTTCAACGCCATTGACCGGGCCTGGGAGGCGGTGAAAGAAGCGGCTCACCCGCGCATTCACATTTTTCTCTCGGCCTCGGATATACATCTCGTCCACCAGTTGAAGAAGAGCCGCGACGAGATTATGAAGATGGCCTGTGACAGCGTGGCCCGGGGCAGCCAGTATACCAGCGACATCGAGTTTTCGCCTATGGACGCCAGCCGCACCGAGCCGCAGTACCTTTACCAGATACTGGAAGGCGTTATCGATGCCGGGGCCACAACGGTCAATATCCCGGACACGGTGGGCTACGCCATTCCCGGAGAGTTCGGCGGACTGATCGAAGGCATTCTCAAGAATGTGAAAAACATCGATAAGGCCGTCATCAGCGTGCACTGCCATAACGACCTGGGCCTGGCGGTCGCCAACAGCCTGGAAGCGGTGCGGCGGGGGGCGCGCCAGGTGGAATGCACTGTTAACGGCATCGGCGAAAGGGCCGGCAATGCCTCGCTGGAAGAGATAGTCATGGCCATCAAGACCCGGAGCGACTTTTTTAATCTGTCGACCGGGATTGACTCCACCCAGATTTACCGGAGCAGCCGCATGGTCAGCGAACTCACCGGATTTATGGTACAGCCCAATAAGGCCATCGTCGGGGCCAACGCCTTCAGCCACGAGTCGGGTATACACCAGGATGGCATTATCAAGATGCCGATTACCTACGAGATTATCGATCCCAAGACGGTCGGTGTTCCCTCCAGCAGCCTGGTGCTGGGGAAACTCAGTGGCCGCCATGCCTTCAAGCAGAGGCTGGCCGAGCTGGGATATACCCTCGGTGATGAAGACCTGAACCGGGCTTTTTCCGCCTTCAAAGAGCTGGCGGACAAGAAAAAGCATGTCACCGACCGCGATATAGAGTCATTGGTGGCCGAGGAGCAGCGGACTATCTCCGAGGCGTATCACCTTGACCGCGTCCAGGTGACCTGCGGCGACCAGGGTCTGCCTATGGCGGGTGTCCGGCTCATCGGGCCGGGTAGTAAACCCGTTGAGGGGGCCGCGCTGGGGACAGGGCCGGTCGACGCCGTCTATAAGGCCATTAACTTCTGTGTCAAGGTGCCCAACTCACTCACCGAGTTTGCCGTGAAATCGGTGACGGAAGGCATCGACGCCATCGGTGAGGTACTCATAAGGATCGAGAGTGACGGGGTATCTTATACCGGGCGCGGGGCCGATACGGATATCATTGTTTCCAGCGCCAAGGCCTATATTAACGCCCTTAACCGGCTGGTTGCGGCCAGGGGAAAATAACCGTGCGGAGTAACGGAAATGGGGAATGAGGTCGAGATGGTCCTAAGGCTGGTATTGGCCACCGCCTTGGGGGCTATCATCGGTTTCCAGCGGCAGAGGTCCGGAAAAGAGGCCGGGCTGAGGACACATATCCTGATCTGTACCGGCGCCGCATTGTTTACCGTAGTCTCTATGTATGGATTTCCCAACAGCGACCCGGCCCGCATCGCTGCGGGAATCGTGACTGGCATTGGCTTCATCGGCGCCGGCGTCATCCTGCACCGTACTGGCGGGGAGGTAGTGGGACTGACCACAGCGGCGACCATCTGGGCGGTAGCCGCCATCGGTCTGGCCGCCGGGGCTGGCCTCTATATCATCTCAGGTGTAGCGACCGTGTTGACCCTGGGGATACTGTTCATTCCCCATTCGCCCGATAAATGGGGTATAATTAATTACCTTGCGTATGACAGAGAGGAAAAACTACCTTGAATATATCTGAAAAGATAATGGCCACTCATGCCGGTTTGAAAGAGGTCAGCCCGGGCGAGTTCATTAACGTCAAGGTGGATATGGTCCTCTCCAACGACGTTACCGCGCCAATCGCCATCCGGGAGTTCCGGAAGCTTGGGGTTGAAAAGGTCTTTGACCCGGCGAAAATCGTTATGGTGGCGGACCACTTCGTGCCCAACAAGGATATCGCTTCCGCCGAGCAGGTAAAACTGATGCGGGAGTTCAGCCGCGAACAGGGCATCCTTTACTATGACGTGGGTCAGATGGGCATCGAGCACGTCTTGTTACCAGAGCAGGGTCTGGTCCTTCCCGGGGACGTTGTCATCGGGGCGGATTCCCATACCTGTACCTATGGCGCCCTGGGGGCATTCGCCACGGGGATGGGTTCCACAGACATCGCGGCAGCTATGGCGACCGGTGATATCTGGATGAAGGTGCCGCCGACCATCAGGTTTGTCTACCACGGCAGCCTCGGTAAATGGGTGGGGGGTAAGGATTTGATACTTTACACCATCGGGCAAATCGGCGTTGATGGCGCCCTTTACGCGGCGATGGAATTCACCGGAGAGGCTGTCGATGAGCTCCCTATGGACGGGCGTTTTACGATGGCTAATATGGCCATCGAGGCAGGTGGCAAGGCCGGGCTCTTCCACGTCGATAACAAGACCCAACTGTATATCAAGTCCAAGGCCAGGCAGCGCTACCTGGTCTACGAGCCTGATCCTGAAGGCGGATATGCCCGCGTTATCGAGTTCGACGTAACGAATATCGAGCCGCAGGTCTCACTGCCGCATTCCCCGGCCAACGCCCGGCCTGTCAGCCAGGCAGGTGATATTGAGGTCGACCAGGCAGTTATCGGCTCGTGTACCAACGGGCGCATCGACGACATGCGGCAGGCCGCCCAGATTTTCAGAAAGAACAAGGTTAATCCCCGGGTGCGTTGTATCATCATACCGGGCAGCCAGCAGGTCTACCTGGAGGCCCTAACGGAAGGATTGATTGAGATATTCGTCAAGGCCGGGGCGGTTGTCAGCACGCCTACCTGCGGACCGTGCCTGGGTGGGCATATGGGCGTCCTGGCGGATGGAGAGCGGGCCGTCTCCACCACCAACCGCAACTTCCTGGGGAGAATGGGCAGCCCCGGGTCGGAAGTATACCTATCCAATCCGGCCGTGGCCGCTGCCAGCGCTGTGGCCGGTAAGATTGTCGGTCCGGATGAGGTAATGGGGTAGGGATATGTGGCAGGGGAGGGGAGGTGTTGATCATGAAAATGGGGAAGCTTGAAAAGCTCTTTATCAACACCGAGAAACATTATCAGCAGACTATCAACCGCGCCGAAAGACTTTTTAGCCTTATGGATGTAAAGGGGAAGCAGAGGTTTCTGGAAGTGGGCTGCGGCTGCGGTGCCCTCAGTAAACATGTAGCCGGGAAGTATCAATGGGATGTAACCGGGCTTGATGTCGACCCGGAGCAAATTAAAGTGGCGGAGTCGGATACCGAGGGTATAGCCAACCTTCGCTTTCTTGTCGATGATGCTACCAGCCTGCCGTTTCCTGACAGGGACCTGGATATAATATTGTCTTTCGGAGTTCTGCATCATATCCCCGGGCTGTGGGACGTACTGAAGGAGATAAAAAGGGTCATCAGACCCGGGGGTTATTTTTTCTACTCCGATATCCTTTTCCCGGGGATGGCGGCCAGAATCGCCAAGGTAATCGGCTCCAATTACGGCATAAATACCATACCCGAACTCGCGGAGTTTATGAAGGATAACGATTTTTCCGAGGTTCACACTTCGGTCAAAAACCTGCTGGCATGGTATGAATACGAGGCGGTGTACCGCAACGCATAAAGGAAGTGGAATATGGTCAAGATGCGCAAGACCTGGCGGGAAAAGCTGGTGGAAACCGGGGAGAAACAAGGTCTTCCCAGGGTGGTAGAGGTCAACGAGAAGATGAGCCAGCGATGGGGCACCGGTACGGTGGTCATACCGGCGCCGCTAGAGGTCGATGCCATCATGCGGATGGTGCCGGCCGGCCGCCTGATCACGATTAATCAGATACGGGAAATCATGGCCAAGAGGTACAACGCCAGCTTCGGCTGACCGATAACCACCGGTATCTTCGCCGGTATAGCGGCCCGGGCGGCCGCGGAAGACGCTGCCGAAGGTAAGCCAGATATCACTCCATACTGGAGGACGCTGAAAGGAAAAGGTGAACTCAACGAGAAGTATCCGGGCGGTGTGGCCGACCAGGCGGAAAAGCTCCAGGCCGAGGGACACGAGATAGAGTCGGACAGGGCCGGGAAACCCAAGCGGGTAAAAGACTGGGAGGCGAAGCTGGTGGAGGTATAACCCCCTTACCTTAGTCCTCTCCCCCGGTGGGGAGAGGAGACGGGAAAAGGAGAAACAACATGAAACTCAAAGGTAAGGTCCATAAATACGGCGCTAATTTAGATACGGACGCCATTATCCCGGCCCGCTACCTCAACGTGTCCGATCCCGACCAGCTGGCCGGGCACTGCATGGAAGACATTGACACCGATTTCGTGAAGAAAGTGCAGCCGGATGATATCATCGTGGCCAACACCAACTTCGGCTGCGGCTCGTCGCGCGAGCATGCCCCGCTGGCCATCAAAGCAGCCGGTATCTCCTGCGTCATCGCCAAGAGCTTCGCCCGTATCTTTTTCCGCAACGCCATCAATATCGGGCTGCCGCTGCTCGAGAGCGCCACCGCTGCGGATTACACCAACGACGGCGATGTCCTGGAGGTCGACCTGGCCAGGGGAGAGATTACCAACGTTTCCAGCGGCCGGCGGTTCGCCGCCGAACCTTACCCCGATTTTATGGCTGAGCTTATTGCCACCGGGGGATTGATCGAATATACGAAGAAGAGACTGGCGGACGCGAGACGTTAACGTAAATACGACTTGAGAAAGGAACCAACGTGAATTTTAACCTGGTAGTCCTGCCCGGCGATGGCGTCGGCCCGGAGGTAACCGCCGAGGCCGTCAGGGTCCTGCAAACGGTCGGGGAAAAATACGGCCACCGGTTCAACTTTAATGAAAGGCATATCGGCGGGGCGGCTATCGACGCCGAAGGCGTCGCGGTATCTGAGGAAACACTAGAGCTATGTAAAAAGAGCGATGCTGTCCTGCTGGGGGCAGTCGGAGGTCCGAAGTGGGACGACCCGCTGGCCAAGGTCCGCCCAGAGGACGGTCTGCTCCAGATGCGCCAGTCCCTGGGGCTGTTCGCCAATCTACGCCCGGTCAAGGTCCATCCCGTGCTGGTGGATTCGACCAACCTCAAGCCTCCGGTGATCGAAGGGGTGGACTTCGTCTTCGTGCGCGAGCTGACCGGCGGGCTTTACTTCGGGAAGCCCAAACGGCGCTGGACGACCTCCCGGGGGCGCCGCGCCGTAGATTCCATGGCCTACTCCGAGCAGGAAATCGATCGTATCGTTCGGGTCGGCTTAGAGCTGGCCAGGATGCGCCAGAAGAAACTTGTATCGGTGGACAAGGCCAATGTGCTGGAGTCCTCGCGTCTCTGGCGGCAGGTAGCCATCGAGGTCTCGAAGGACTATCCGGACGTCTCCCTGGAGCATATGCTGGTGGACGCCTGTTCCATGCGTATTATCCAGAATCCCAAGTACCTGGACGTCCTGGTAACGGAAAACACTTTCGGGGACATCCTTACTGACGAAGCATCAATGCTGGCTGGTTCAATGGGCATGCTGCCTTCGGCCAGTCTGGCGGGGGTGCCGCGAGCGGGTGTCCGTATCTTTGGCCTTTACGAGCCTATCCATGGCAGCGCCCCGCGGCGGGCCGGCCTGGACATGGCCAATCCCATCGCCATCATCCTTAGTGCGGCCATGATGCTGCGCTATTCGTTCGCGCTGGAAAAAGAGGCGGCGGCCGTAGAGAGCGCCGTCGAGGCGGTTCTGAATGGCGGCTACCGTACCTATGATATAATGAGTGAAGGTATGAAAAAGGTGGGGACGAAGCAGATGGGTGAGGTAATTGCGGGGAAAGTGGCAGGCTGAGACGATGAAATCGGTAGAATTATATGACTCCACACTGCGTGATGGTGCCCAGAGCGAAGGAATATCATTCTCTCTGGCGGATAAGCTGCATATCACTCAAAAACTCGATGAACTCGGTATCCATTACATAGAAGGTGGCTGGCCGGGCTCCAATCCCAAGGATGCTCAATTCTACCGGGAAGTGAAAACACTACCGCTGAAAAACGCTAAAATTTCAGCGTTCTGTAGTACCCGTCGGGTTAATAAGAACGCCGACGATGACGAAAATCTCATTATGGTGGTTAACGCCAGTGTAAAAATCGCTACTATCGTCGCTAAAAGCTCGGATTTGCAGGTTGTTCGCGTCCTTGACACTACCGTCGAAGAGAACTTGAAAATGATATCAGATTCCATACGCTATTTAAAGTCGAAGGGGATTGATGTGTTCTTCGATGCCGAACACTTCTTTGATGGCTACAAATCCAACTCGAAGTATGCCTTGAAAACGCTGGAAGTGGCTGCGGAAGCTGGCGCCGGTTGCCTGGTGCTTTGCGATACCAACGGCGGTACCCTCCCCGATGAAATTACTGAAGCTGTCAAGGCCGTTGTAAATGCCACCAGTGTGCCGGTAGGTATCCATACCCACAACGACGGCGGTCTGGCACTGGCGGGAACTCTGGCGGCTGTCAAGGCAGGTGCCGTTCATGTCCAGGGCACGATAAACGGTTACGGAGAGCGTACCGGCAATGCAGATTTATGCGCGATTATCCCGTCGTTGAAGTTAAAAATGGGTATCAACTGTGTTACCGATGAGCAGCTGGCCAGTGTGACCGATATTGCCCATTATATTAGTGAGGTGGCCAACCTGCCGCCGTCTCCCTATGTGCCGTACGTTGGAACTAGCGCCTTCAGCCATAAGGCGGGTTATCACGTGGCCGGTTTGGCCAAGTGGCCTTTAGCCTATCAGCACATCAAACCGGAGCTGGTGGGTAACAAGCAGAGCATGGTCGTTTCCGAGCTTTCCGGTAAGCGCAATATTATTTTCAAGGCGAAGGAACTCGGTATCGACCTCAAGGGTAGAGAGAAAGATACGGAAAGGCTCCGCGAACAGGTGAAGCACCTGGAAAGCCAAGGCTTTCAATACGAAAACGCCGAAGCGTCGTTAGAATTGCTAATGCACCGCCTCCTCCCAGGCTATAAAGCTCCCTTCGACCTGGTCGATTTCATGGTGGTCGTCGAGTCCCGCCGGCGTCCTTCGACGAGGAAAAAGTCGAGCGAGATGCTTTCCGAGGCCATGGTCAAGGTCAAAGTGGGCGATGATATTATTCACACGGTAGCGGAAGGCGACGGCCCCGTCAACGCCCTGGATCTGGCCCTGCGCAAAGCGCTTCTCCAATTTTATCCTTCGCTGGCACAGGTCAAGCTAGTCGATTACAAGGTACGCATCTTGGAAGAGAGCGTCGGGACGGAATCCCAGGTACGCGTCCTTATCGAGTCCAGCGACGGCAGTGACCTGTGGCGGACGGTCGGCGGCTCGACCAACATTATCGAAGCCAGCTGGCTAGCGTTGGCCGACGGCCTGGAGTACTGGCTCGTCAAGCAGGGCGACGGCCGGGGTTCCGCGCCGTGATGAAGGTCAGCATCATCGGGGCGTCGGCGCTCGGGGAGGGGGGTATCAAGGAAATCATTGAATACCCACTGACACCCGAAGAGAAGGACTTGCTCAATAAATCGGCGCGAGAGGTCCAGAAGTCGATCGACTATATCCGGGAGCAGGTGGGTTAGGGACCCGATCTCATTTCGTCCTCCTCACCCATATAATCTCATCTGTATTTATGCTTCCATAGTATTGTAGTATAATATAATTGAGATTGATGATTTTATCTGCAAAGCCGGAGGGACCTGGTATGGGCGAGATAAAAAGCGCCGCCGATATTGCCCGTGAAAAACTGGCGGAGATTGGCGAGCCTACCGCCGAAGAGCGGCTAAAGTGGAAATACGGGCCAGAAGGTGAAAAGCTGGCGGCCCGGTATTTAAGAGATGACATTGACCTTCTCAGTGAAGTCGGCAAGTATGATGCTTCTGCCAGAAACGTCATCGCCGGAGCGGTCAATGATATCCTGGTCCGGAATATCGGCCTCCCGCGCAACGATGTCGCCCGCCGGAACAACAAGAAGGCCATGGAGGGGCTGAAAGTCCTGAAGAACGATAAGGTGGCCGTGGAAAACGTCCTGAGCAAGATGCGACGTGTCCTCGACCACTACGTTCAGGAGGGCGCCAAGCAAAAGAAGGAAGCCTACGAATCTCTTAAGGCCGAGTTCGATGCCAAGATACAACAGGCCGTCCAGCAGCAGACCGGCGTAAACGCCCGCGTAAACATCGACGTGGAAAAACAGCCGCAGTTCCTCGAAGAATGGCAGCGGGTTCAGGCGCAACTGGAGGCGCAGTACCTGAACCTGCTCGACGAATACAAGCAGGAGCTGGCGGCGATAAAATGACATGAAATGTTATCCTGAGCGAAGTGAAGGATATTGGAGTGGGGAATTATTAGCCCAACCCAGGCCCCGAGATTCTTCAGTCGCGGAATTTACCCTGAGCGAAGCCGAAGGGCTCCTTCAGAATGACAGCTGGAATGTGAGATATGGATGCAGACAGCGAAAGGGTTGAAGATGCCGCCCGGCGCACCGAGATACTCAGACATCCCCGGCAGCATCTGGATACCTTTGGTATAACGAATATCTATTACTACCTGGTAACGGAGCCGACCTACGCCGAGCTCGATGGCGCCGCCAGTGAGACAGTGATCCGGGAGGGCAGGGTCATCGCCGAAAGGCCGAAAATCGTGACACCCTATTATCTCGCCAATCTGGAAGGATTCAGTGCCGACGCCCGCCGATACTTCGAGACATTGCTGCGGATGACGGGCGCTGATGCCCCCGGCCTTTTCTATACCTACAAGAACGAGCCCAAAGGCTTGAATATTGTCTCGGACGCCTGGCCGGCCGTGGTGGAACGGCTCAACAAAGAAATAGACAAGAAAGGAGACCCTCTGGCGTCTATCATCCGGGGCCAGGATGACCTCTGGGATGTATCATTGTTGAAGTTCATTTTTGAGATTACCACACGGTCCATCCCGAGCAATGTAGCGCAGCTCGGCTCGCGGGGTTTTCTCGGCATGAGCCACGGTGGCGTCCCTGTCGGGGCGCGCTACCGGATCGAGGAGATGTTCCAGCAGGTCGCCCGCGGTGAAGTTGGGGCCGACGAGCTTGAGCGCGAACTAAACCACTGGGGGGTCTTCGAGGAGTACCAGGACAGGTTTTTTGCCGTGGTGAGGGGCAAACGCTAGCCATGGAGATAACTGTCATCGAGGCCAGGGACCTTTCTGAGGCATGGTTTCTTTGCCTGTGCAAGACGCTGGATGAAGGGCATGAGTACGTTATCGAACGGGGGAGCTACGCCGGCCAGAAACGAAAAGAGCTTGACCTGGCGGTAGTCCAGGTGAGTTATCCTGACTCGCGACCATTAATAGCGGATGTCCCACCGGGCATACCGCCCCCCAGCACCATGGAGTACGTCGAAGAATACCTGCCATACATCATGACAGGGTACCGCAAAGAGGGCGAGCAGTACACCTACGGGCAGTACCTGGAGAAGCAGATCGACGAGGTTATCAGGATGTACCGGACGGACGGATTCAATACCAACCAGGCTTTCATGGCGGTTGGTGACGATAAGTCTATCTATCTGTCCGATCCGCCATGCCTGCGGATGATAGACACCCGGGTCCGTAACGGTAAACTCAAATTTGTTGTCTATTTCCGGTCCTGGGACCTGTGGGCCGGCTTCCCTTCAAATATGGCGGCCATTCAACTTCTCAAGGAGTACATCGCCGGTGAAATAGATACCGAGGACGGCGAACTGGTGGCCATCAGTAAGGGACTGCACCTTTACGAGTACGCCTGGGACCTGGCGAAAGCGGTACGGCGGGAGTGTTGAGAATTTAGTCTTCCCTCCAAAGGGAGGGGGTTAGCGGAGGCAATTAGTGGATAATATCGAAACCGTGGCTGATTTTATTATTGACGCCCAAAAGATAGTGGTTTTCACCGGGGCTGGATTCAGCACCGAGTCCGGCGTACCGGACTTCCGCAGTCCGGGCGGCGTCTGGGACAAGTTCGACCCGTCCGAATTGAACCTGCCGAATTTCATGCGCTATGAAGACATCCGCGAGAAGTACTGGCGGATGCATAAAATGATGTGGGAAACGATCCGGGAGGCCCAGCCTAACAGCGGCCACAAAGCTGTGGCGGAACTTCACGAGATGGGCAAGCTGGATTGCGTTATCACCCAGAACACCGATGGCCTGCACCAGAAAGCCGGCGTACCGGAGGAGAAAATGCTGGAAATCCACGGTACCATGCAGTGGATCGATTGCCTCGATTGCCGGCAGAGGTACCCGCGGGCCTACGCCCACGATAAGATGCTCTCCGGGGAAAAGGTGCCACGCTGCGGCAGTTGCAACGGAGTATTAAAACCGGCGACGGTCGCTTTCGGGCAGGCCATGCCGGAAAGAGAGACCCGTGAGGCCGAACACCGGTCAGCGGGCTGCGACCTGTTCCTGGCGGCCGGCTCGTCGCTGGTGGTCTATCCGGCGGCCCAGATGCCGGTCATCGCCAAGCGGGGCGGTGCCCGACTGGTTATCATGAACCTGACACCGACGCCGCACGACCACTACGCCGATGTCACCATCGCCGAAAAGACCGGCGAGACTCTCTCGCGGATCGTATCCCGCGTCAGGGAGAAGATGGCGGCCTAGGCCACGCGTTGGTATATCATGTGTCTTTTCAAGGTTGTCTTACCGCTTCTGGCGGTAATTTCTCTATTGCTTACCACGACGGTCGGCTGTGACCGCGGTGAAGATTTCGATAGCCAGGTCAACGCAATTGCCGAGCCGTACCAGTTCCACCTCTTCGCCTGGGAGGTCGATGCCCTGGGGGTTGTGGTGGGCGATTTCTTCAGCGGAAATGAGGCCTCCGACAACAACGAATTCATATTCGCCTATTTTAAAGACATCGAGCGGATACGTAGCTTACAGGCGACCATAAACGGGGCTGATGGCACGTCAGCCTTTGATTTGGCTTCCATGCAGGACGAACTTAGATCGCTGCGGGAGGATACCACCGAACAGGCTGAAGAAGTCGTCGAGCTACTGAAGACCGAGATACAGGAATCCCTTTCTGAGGCGGGAATCAGGAATCCGTTCGAAAAATATACTGGATGGACCTTCGCCTTCCCGCCCATCGCCGTCGTTCTGGAAAACCCCCCTCATCTCTTGGTAGTTTCACCGCGGGACCGCATTGAAAACATTAAACGAGTCAACCTGCTACAGGAAATGAGCCGGGAAGAGATGGAGTCTATCGAGGTGCAGGTGGACAGCCTCGGATATTCCTCGCTGGTGGTATCGTTGGGGGGCATGGCCACCTATCCGAGTTTTATCACCAATGACGCTAGTCTCCGGTTCACCATCGATTCCATCGCTCATGAATGGCTGCACCACTACCTGGCCTTTGCGCCACTGGGGTTTCTCTATGTTCTGGATAGAATCGGCATCCGTCCGGATTATGATATCGCTACGATGAACGAGACGGTGGTTAATATCGTGGCCAAAGAAATCGGTGCCGCTGTCTACGAGAAGTACTATCCCGGAGCTTCGACAATCGCTCCGCCGCCGGAGCCAGAGATCGGGTTTAACTTTAACCGCGTAATGCGGGAGACGAGGCTGGCCGTCGATGCTTATTTAGCCGCCGGTGAAATAGACCGGGCCGAGCAGTATATGGAAGAGCAGCGGCAGTTCCTGGCCGAGAACGGCTATAACATCAGGAAGCTGAACCAGGCCTATTTCGCCTTCTACGGGGCCTATGCCGATAGTCCGACATCGGTCAGCCCCATCGGGGCCGACCTGAAGACGCTGCGCGACCAGAGTACCTCTCTCAAAGAGTTCCTGGATACAACATCCGGAATGACCGGCCGGCAAGATCTTGAGGAAAGTCTCAGATAACAGCCGGTTAACTCTATCTATCGCATCAATGGAGTGAACTTCTATAGTTATCGTCGGTTTCGCAATGACCTCAAAGACTGTGCTATCATTTTTTACGGTATGATACCGGAGTTAGTCAGCTTCGTGACGCGACGTGAAGGGCGCAAGTTCCGCCGCCTCAGCCCGGATATTGCCGACCATACATTACAGGGGGACGGGCTGGGGGGCGGTGTCGGTATTTCACTATACGTGCATATACCTTTCTGCCGCTCCCTGTGCCCTTTCTGCTGCTTCAACCGCTACCTGTTCGATGAAGACCTGGCGCGTCGCTATTTCGCCGACCTGAAGAAAGAAGTAGACCTGTATGCTCAGCGGGGCTTCCAGTTTTCCAGCGCTTACTTCGGGGGCGGCACACCGACGGTGCTGACGGGCGAACTGGCTGGATTCATCGGTTACTTGAGGGAACGGTTCCTCATTAACCAGGTATCCCTGGAGACGACGCCGCGGGAGTTGACGCCGGAGAATATCGTCATACTCCAGGATATCGGCATCAACCGGCTCTCGATAGGTGTTCAAAGCTTCGAGGAGCCGGTCCTTAAGACGATGGGGCGGATCAACGGCCCGGCTGACGAGGTCAAGGCGCGATTGCTCGCGGCGCAGGGCCGGTTTAATACGCTGAACGTGGACTTTGTTTTCAATTTCCCCGGGCAGACCATCGAGCAGTTCACCGCTGATGTGGCGGCGTTTAAGGAGCTCGGCATAGACCAGGCTACCTTCTACCCGCTAATGGCTTCGCCTCATAAGAAAGATGCCCTGGAACGCCGGTTCAACCGCGTCGATAACTCACATGAGCGACGATTCTACAAAGTTATCATGGACGAGCTCTATCACGGCGGCTATACCGCTTCCACCGCCTGGTGTTTTTCCCGCGGCGAGCATATGATAGACGAATATATCATAGAATATGATGATTATGTCGGTATTGGCGCTGGGTCGGTCAGCATCGTGGCCGGGGATTTTTACGCCAATTCGTTCTCCCTCGACCGCTACCACGAGATGACCGCTGCGGGACGATTGCCTATCATCGGGCGTCGTCATCTCTCAACAAAGGAAAACCTGCGCTACTATCTTCTGACCAAGCTTTTCGGCATGGAGCTGGATTTGGCGGCCTTACAAAAACGTTTCGGCGATGGGGCTGCCACCAAGCTCCGAACAGAGCTGGCTTTTTTCCGAACCTTCGGCTTGGTCTCCAGGGACGGTGTACTGAAAGTTACCGAAAAGGGGATGTACCCGGTGAGTGTGATGATGCGGGACTTTTTCGCCGCCCTCAACGCATTGCGAGAGTACTGCATCGAGCACCAGGTCTGAAGCTAGCAGCGTGCGATGTGTATGCCAGACGCGCCGAAAAAGAGTGGCCGGTAGCTTACCTCATGGAATCCCGCCCCGAGTAAAAGCTCGCGTACCTGTGTTGGAGAAAAATAATTAGCCGCGGACTCCGCCAGATAACGGTAGGCACCCTTTTCACCGGAGAGCAGAATGCCTGCCGGCCGCACGAAAAAACGCAGATAGAGGTGGAAAAACGCCTGGACCAGTCCGTTTCGCGGCTGGCTGGACTCGACGATGACGTAGCGGCCGCCCGGACGCAGTACCCGGAGTACCTCGGCGAGGTGGGGCTGACATAGTGGATTTTTCCAGGTCAGGTTGCGGAAGGCGAAGGAAATACCCACGCAATCGAAATAGTCTTCCGGGAACGGCAGCCGTGTCGCGTCCCCCTCGATGAACTCGACCTGGTCCTGAACTCCCGCCTCGGCCGCTTTTTTCCTCGCCCTCTCCAGCATCGGCGGACTATAGTCCAGCCCGGTAATATGGACTTCCTTCTTTCCCTGACGGGCGATGCCGATAGTCAGGTCGCCGGTGCCGCAGGCGAGGTCCAGAACACGTTGTGGCTCTCCTTGCAGGCAGGCCTGGGTCGCCAGATAGCGCCAATGGGTGTCCATCCCCAGCGTAATAATGTGGTTAATCAGGTCGTAGCGCGGGGGTACCGCTGTAAACATGCCGTGTAGCGGCGCGGGTGCTCGTGATCGCTGGTGGTCGTCCATGGATCAGAAAGCTTAGGCCAGGATGTAGCCAATCCCTATCAGGACTTGTGTCAGTAAAACACTTGTGACATTGGCCGCCATACCCTTGGCGAGTTTGGCGGGATCATCGTGGTGGAAAGCGCCAACAATCCCCCGGATGGAAAGCGGGATAGTCGCCAGGGCCAGTAGCGTCCAGATGGGCAGGGTGCCGGCGGCGACCCAGCCGATAATCCAGAGGTACACGGCGATGTTCACCGCCGCGTAAATTCCGGCGGCCCTCTTCTTCCCGATAGTAATGGGCAGGGTCTTCCGGTTGGCCAGTATGTCGGCGTCGGCATCCGGGAATTCGTTGAGCAGTAGTAAATTATGGACCAGGAAGCCGGAGGGGATCCCGGCGATGAGAGCGTGAACGGTATAAGCCCCCGCCTGTGAGAAGTACATGCCGAGGATGGGCAGGGTGCCGAGTCCGGCCCCGGCCACCCACTCCGGCCAGGGGCGTTTGAGGATGAATGGGCTGTAGAGAACAATGAAAAAGGCGGCTACCAGCAACAGGGGCAAGAGTTGCCAGCCCCGTTCGATGATGAAGAAAATGCCGATGGGCACGGCCAACACCAGGAAGATAATGCCCATCCACAGTACCTGGGTCGGCGTGAGCAGATTGGCGGGAAGAATGCCGCTGCCACCGCTAAAGGGCGTCCGACGCGCCGCCTGGTCAACGCCGGACCGGAAATCGAAATAGTCGTTGAGGATGTTCACGCTGGCATGCGTAAAAACCAATCCGAGTCCGGCCAGGATTGCCTGCCACAAAATCAAATGAACGTCGTGCCGGGCGATGGCCGCGCCGAGAAAGGCGAGTACAACAGAGAGGGTTAAAAATTGAGGGCGTGTTTCCAGGAGCCAGACTTTGATACTCTTCAACTTCCTCCCTGGGGGTTTTCGGAAAATTCGACCACAATTATACCATAACGGCCTTGTCTAAGTATAAAAGTGTTTCTGAAGGCCTGTGACGTTGACAAAACAGGACACGGAATGTAAAGAGGTATAGCCCCTTCAAATATCAGCCCGTCAGTGCGCGCTCCTAAGGGGAAGCCGTCGAATTTCGTTTTTATAGATTCAGTTGAACAATTTAACCCTGGAAATAGGGTGACTGCTCGACATGCCGGTCCTTCAAGGATAGGAAAGCTTCATCGAGAGCGATGACTTCCTGTTTCACCTTATCCTCGAGGTTGTCCAATCGTTCTGATAGCTCGTTAATGCGGCCGCCGAGGGCATCGGCGGCGCGAGCAGCTTCCTTTCGAACTTCAGCGACGGCGGTCTCGGCGGCCTGTTTGGCGGCCGCGGCCGCTTTCTCGCCGGCTTCTCTCGCCTCATCGGCAGCCTGGCGGGAATCGGCGGCGGCGGAGCGTGCCTGTCTTACCGCTTCCTCGACGCGCCTGATATAGCTTTCGAGCTCGTCGAGGATAACGGGTAATGGCTTGGTCATTATCGCGGGTAATGCTTCATCCATTTCCTTGGGATTTTCCTCTACAGGTTGCTTGGGTGTTTTTTCCATTTTAACTTCTCTCTCCGTAAGTTTGTATCCCTGCCGGCGCGGATCTGACAGCCGGATTCCGGAATCTGGCCAATCCCACCTTTCCCGGCGGTCCTTTCAATCCAGTGCGGCGCTTATTTGTGGCAATACTATGGCGCCAGGAGGCCAAGGCCCACGCTCATAGCCACTGAGCCGAATACGGCCGCCAGCATGGCGATCACCAGGAACAGGATGAACTCCCATGAAGCGAGTACCTTCCTGACGAGGGCAGTTGGAATAGCCTGGCTTGCCTTTTCTACTGCTTCCTCGGCGGCTTTAGTAGCCGTTTCCGCGGCGACACTGGCCTTCTGGGCGATTTCCTGGGCCTGGGCGGCGGCCTTTTGTGCAACCTGTTTAGTTTCTTCGGAAGCTGCCCTGGCAGCCTGAGAGACCTCTTCAGCCCGTTTAGCCGATTCCTGGGCGGCTTGTTTAGCTTCTTCGGCCTTCTTGGCGGTCTCTTCACCGACGGCCTTGATGGCAGTCTCGGCAGCCTCCTTGGCTGACCGGGCGGCTTCTTCAGCACGGGTTCCGGCCTGCTCGGCCACTTTTTCGGCTTCCTCAGCACGCCGGGCAGCTTCGGCACCGGCGGCCTTCATGGTGGCCTCGGCGGCTTCCCGGGCGGCCCGGGCGGCCTCTTCGGCGCGGAGTCCGGCCTGCTTGGCCGCTTCCTCGGCCTGTTCGGCCCTCTTGGCAGCCTCCTCACCAGCAGCGTGCATCGCGGTTTCGGCAGAGCTTTCCGCCTCGTGTGAGGCTAACCTGGCGGCTTCGGCGGCAGCTTCAGCGGCTCTGGCCAGCTCCTCGGCGCGTTTGACTATCTGGTGGAGTGCCTGCGAAGCGGCCTCGATGGCTTCGTCTCCGGAAAGGTCGGCTTGAACAGCCTTTTGACGTATTTTGTCGGCGATCGAGACACCTCGGGCGGCGGCATCTTTGGCTTCATGCCCTGCCTCGTCGGTCCTTTCGGCCAGCAGTCCGGAAACACCGGTGGCTGCTTCGATGGCGCTGTCGCCGGCGTTGTCGGCTACCTGGGACTTTATCTGGACGGCATCGGCGGCCTGGAAGGCGCCGGCCGCGGACCTTTTAGCTTGTCGGCCGGCTTGTTCGGAATGAATAGCCGTATCTGCGGTCAGGGATTTGGCCAGTTCGTTGCGGGCGCTGCGGGCTTTTTTAGCGTCTTCCTCGGCCTGTTTGCTGGCAGTGTTGGCGGCCTCCATAGCCTCTTGAAGGGCCTGGGTTGCCAGCATGGCTATTTCCTGGGCCCGGGCGGCGGTCTCTTCGGCCGCCCTTTCGGCAGCCGCGGCGGCTGCCCTGGCGGCCAGATCGATTTCCTCCGCTTTCCGGGTGGCCTCTTCGGCGGCTTCCTTGGCTTCACGCGCCGCCTCCTGGGCGATCCTCATGGCTTCCTCGGCGGCCTGTTTAGCGGCTTCGGCGGCTTCATCGGCCCGGCTGGCGGCCTCCTGAGCGGCTTGAGTAGCGGTTTCACCGACCTCTTGGGCTAGTCTGGCGGCCTCTTCAGCTCTACGTGTCGCTTCCAGAGAAGCCTCCTCGGCGGCGATCCTGGCAGCCTCGGCAGCCTCTTCAGCTTTGCTGGTAGCCTGTTCAGCAGCGGAAGTAGCGGCTTCACCGGCCTCTTTGGCCAGCCGAGCAGCCTCTTCTGCCCTCCTAGTGGCCTCGGTCGCGGCCGTCTGGGCGGACTTGGCGGCAGTTTCAGCAGCGGCCCTGGCAGCGTCGCTGGATTCTTCGGCTTTGGTAGCGGCTTCCTCGGCCGTCTGGCGGAAGGCCTCCGCAGCGGCCCGGGCTCCGGTATCGGCCTCCTCGGCCTTTCTGGCGGCTTCCTCGGCGGCTGATCGAGCAGCCTGTGCGGTCTCCTCGGCCTTGGTGGCGGCTTCAGCTGCGGCCCGGGTGGCAGTCTCTGCGGCCACCTGACCGGCCTGGCGGGCATCCTCCGCGCGTTTTTCGGCCATCGAGGATGCCTTGGTAGCGTCCCCGGCGGCCTGTTTGGCGGCCCGGGCGGCCTCCTCGGCCTTTCTGGCCGCTTCGGCTGCTGCGCGGATGTTTGCATCCATCTCGTCGAGTATCTGAGGGAGGGGCTTGCTCATTATTTTGGCGCCTTCGCCGCGCTCGCGTTCCGGTTGCTTGCCGACGTCTTTAGATACCATTTTCGTCCCCCTCATACCCTGTAATTATCCAATATACTATCATACTGCTAATGGCTTCTGCTAACTCCAAAAGTATACTCTTGACCGCCGAAAAAGTCTATAAAAAATCCAGCCGGGCACTTGCATTTGCGTGAATTATGTGTTATAAAGATATTAAACAAACATGCGTATTCAAACATGAATTAATCTAACATGAATAATATCATCATTCCAAGTAACTGTCAATACCGAGAACTGGAAAAATAAGAAAATTTTTAAGGAGAGCCGACGATGCCGGAATGGACGTTCATTACCAGACATGCCGCTGTCCTCAGCCTTATTGCTAAGAATCCCCGGATAACGGCCCTCGAACTCGGAACCAGGCTGGGTATCACCGAGCGAGCTATACGTAAGCTGATCGCGGACCTTTATGGCGCTGGTTATATCAGTAAAAAGAGGGATGGGAGGGGGGTAAGGTACCGCGTCAACCCGGATCTTTCTCTACGTCACGACAACCACCGTGAGGTCGGCATCGGCGATTTTCTGACTACACTGGGCTGGAAGAAAGGCCAAAACCGGCGGAAAGTCCAGTAACGTCATTTTCCGAGGCCGTATTCATAGACTGTTCGCAGTAATGTCCCATAAGGTATAATTATCTCGGGAAATGACTTCCGGGATTGACATAAATATGAAGATTTCACCTGCCTGCATCGGCGGGATGAGTTTTGCCCGGTTGGAGGAGTTGGTGGTCGGGTTGGGCGAACCGGTTTACCGGGCCAAGCAGCTCAGAAGCTGGCTCTACCACGGTTTGGCATTTTCTTTCGAAGAGATGACCGACCTGCCGGCGTCCTTCCGGAAACGATTGGCGGAGGAGACACTTCTGCACAGCCTGATAGCAGCGCACACCACCACCGGGCGGGATGGTACCGCTAAGGCGCTTTTCACCCTGACGGACGGCCGAACGGTGGAGGCCGCCCTGATGTACTATGGGGAGAAGGGTAGGGGTCGGCGGACCTCCGTTTGTGTTTCCACTCAGATCGGTTGCGCTATCGGGTGCCCGTTTTGCGCCACCGGGCAGCAGGGATTCGAGAGGGATATGGCCCCGGAAGAGATAATCGACCAGGTCCTCTATTTCGCCCGCTATCTACGCGACGGTGGCGCTGACCGATTGAATAACATCGTCTTCATGGGCATGGGCGAGCCCCTGGCCAACTATGATGCATTAATGAAAGCGATACGTGTTTTAAACTCGCCGGATGGTTTCGGCCTGGGTGCCAGGAATATGACCGTTTCCACGGCTGGTCTGGTACCCCAGATAGTCCGCCTGGGCCGGGAAAACCTCCAGGTGGGCCTGGCGGTGTCCCTCCACGCCGCCGATAATAAACTACGGGACAAACTGGTTCCTTTAAACCGTAAATACCCTTTGGAGAAGCTCATCCCCGCCTGCCGGGAATATTACCAGACTACGGGTCGCCGGGTAAGCTTCGAATATGTGATTTTCAAGGACGTGAACGATTCGCCCGACCAGGCGCGGTCGCTGGCCGGCCTGCTTCACGGCCTGAATTGCCATGTTAACCTGATTCCCGCCAATGAGTCTCCGGACGGGTCTTTCCGGCCGCCGCCCCAGCGGCTTATGGCGAACTTTGCCAGCCGGCTAAGGCAGCTTAAAATCAACGCGACATTACGCCAGTCGAGGGGGCGTGATATCGAAGCCGGCTGCGGCCAACTCCGCAGCCGTTTGAAACAAGACGGGGGACTGGTTACCGCCGATGCCTGAAGAGCGGGTCCTGTGGATTGTCTTCGGTGTGCTGGTACCGGTCGTTCTGGTGCTTGATCTGGGCGTCTTTCATCGCCATAGCCGCGAGATAAAATTCAAAGAGGCGCTGACATGGTGCAGCCTCTGGATCTCGCTGGCCCTTATCTTCGATGTGCTGATCTACTTGCGTCTCGGGCATGATTACGCCATCAAGTTCTTGACCGGTTACCTGATCGAAGAAACACTCAGCGTTGATAACCTGTTTATTTTTCTTCTGATCTTCGGCTACTTCTGCGTACCGGATAAATATCAGTACAAAGTCCTCTTCTGGGGGATTATAGGCGCCCTGATCATGCGCGGCATATTTATTGCTTTCGGGCTGGCCATTCTGGAGACCTTCGAGTGGGTTATTTACCTGTTCGGGGCCTTTCTTATCTATACCGCTATCAGGCTGTCCATGCAGAAAGAGATGAAGTTCCGTCCGGAGAGCAACCCCATCTTCCGGCTTTTCTGCCGGTTCGTACCGCTCAGTAACGACTATCATGAGGGCGGTTTTTTCACCCGCGTCAATGGAAAACGTACCGCCACGTTGCTTCTCCTGGTGCTGGTGGTGGTCGAGACCACCGATGTCGTCTTTGCCGTGGATTCCATACCGGCAGTTCTGGCGATAAGCAGGGACCCGTTCATCGTGTATACGTCCAATATCTTCGCCATACTGGGGCTGCGTTCCTTATACTTCGTGCTGGCCCACGCAACCCGCCGGCTGGTCTATTTACAATACGGGCTTTCCGTGATACTCGGCTTCCTGGGACTGAAGATGGTGTTCTCTCGTTTCATCGAGGTGCCCGCGCTGCTTTCTCTGGCGGTGGTAGCCGGGGTCCTGGCTATTGTCACGGTAGTGTCGCTGGTATGGCCCGGGAATTCCCGAATTGATGATCCTACGGAGGGCCCTTCCTAAGAAGCTCGTCGAAGGCGGCGAACCATTTTTCCTTGATATCGTCGTTCCACGACGGATCGAAGTTAGGGAACTTTTCAAGCAGCATCGTGTGCCACCCGGATCTTGCCGGTATTTCGCTAACTTCTTGTGGCACTATTCCATTCCTGTTTGTCCTTCTGGACATTTTCCTGCCCGGGGACTTGATGCCGGGAGCAGATCGGGTTCGCCGGGTTATAAAAGGGGAAAGTGGCACGCCGGCCTCGCCGGAAAGGGCGATAAAGAACTTAACGCATTTACGGCTGACATCTTCGGTAAGTTGAAACGTACTGTGAAAGATCTCCTGAAGCTGGGCGTAGGTGGCGCTTTCTAGGTCGAGGTGGCTGTTAAAGACGAAATCGAAGGCGTCAGAGGCCATGTTTCTCAAAAGATCGGAACGCTGCTCCCCCCTCGCGTTTACCAGGGATTTTAACCTCTCCAATGGCTTGCCATTGGCATCAATAAGCCCCAGGAATCTCAAAGCAGCCATGAGCTGGGTGCCGTTGCTGCCGGACAGAATGTCGCCCCAGTAACTGCGGTCGATACGGGAAGGTAGGTGCTGTTGGAGTCTGTCCACGAAGTTGTGGAAGGTCCGGTAGGAGACGTACGGCGGCAGATGTTTGCGTCCTTCGTTGACCAAAGTCGGACCTCGCTCGGTTGTTTTTCATTATATGCCATATAGAGGGTTATTGCAATATAAAGAGGCATATTTATTAAATGGTATTCACGGATATTCGCTATGGAACTGTTCAGGACAAATTAGAAACAGAAAGGACAATAATTGTGCATACGTTTGGAACGTTATACGATTGTTTAAGTATTGCCCAGGTGTCCGCCACCTGGTGTCAGAGTAAAGGAGGTTAAAACCTGATGGCGACCGCAATCGAGTACCAGAAACTGATGACGGAAATCGTTTACATCAACCTGCCCGGGCCCGCTGATCCCGGCGATATCATGACCGGCGGTGAGTTACTTCACGGCTTCCTCGCTGAACTCAACAACACCGCAGATCCCACTATGAAAGAGCACATTGCTTCTCTCTGCAACAAGTGGAACATCCGCTACCGTGAGAACGGTAACGGCGCCAAGAAATAACTTCAAGAAGTCAATAAAAAGAATATGTAATAACCTGTCTGTTTGCGGCCGAAGTGCCGCAGAGGAGGGCGAAATGAAAAAGGACAGGATCGCCGCCATCGACGTGGGAACGACGAAGGTCTGCACCGTCATGGCTGAAGTCCTCGATAATGAAGGTCTTAGAGTGGTGGGAGTCGGTATTACCCCATCTAATGGTCTTCACAAAGGTCTCGTGGTAAACATCGACGAGGCCAAGGAATCCATCCGCCGCTCGGTAAGAATGGCCGAACATACCGCTGGCCGTCGGTTGGAGTCAGCCTATGTCGGCGTTACCGGACGGCATATCACCTCTGTAAACAACCGGGGCACCGTTTCCATCACACGTAACAACCAGGTGGTCAATACCAGCGATCTCAAGCGGGTCCTGGATGTGGCCCGCAGCATCGATATACCCGGTGAACAAAGGCTGCTCCATTTCATCCCCCGCCATTACACCATCGACGGGCAGACCGGCGTGAGAGATCCCATCGGGATGCACGGTTTCCGGCTGGACGTAGAGACCCACATCATCACCGCGGCCATGACCTCCGTTAAGAACCTGACCAAATGCATCCGTTCCATCGGTGTCGATGTTGATGACCTCATCATGGAGCCGCTGGCCAGCGCCGAAGCGGTGCTGGAGCCGGATGAGAGACTGGAAGGCGTGTTGCTGGCGGACATGGGCGGCGGTACTACGGACCTGGCCTTATTCAAGGATAATACGATCTATCATACCTCGGTGCTGCCGGTGGCCGGCTATCAGGTTACCCGGGACATATCGGTCGGCCTGGGGATTTCCTTCGAGCTGGCCGAGGAGATGAAGAAAAGGTATGGCGATGTCACCCCCGGGGAGGATGGTGATCGAGATGAGGAAATCTCCATCACAGGCGATGGTCACAGCATATCTTACAGCGACCTGTCCGAGATTATCAGCATTCGCATCGAGGAGATGCTACGCCTTATCATGTTGGAGCTACCCCAGACCGATTATCAGAAGCTGATACCGTCCGGTCTGGTTATTACCGGCGGCGGCGCCAACCTACCCGGTATCGCCGAGCTTGGAGAACAAATCACGAGAATGCCGGTCAGGATCGGCCGGCCGGCCAGCCTGAATGGGGTCTCGGAAACCCTGAACGATCCGGCTTTCGCTACCGGCGTTGGACTCATACTCTGGAAAAAGAGAAACCGGATTTCCGCTACGCCGGATGTTAAAAAGCGCGGCATCGGCCGTCTGCTGACACGCATGTTCCGGCTTTTTCGCTAGATAATAGCTGGTGATCCAATATATCCAGGACACGCCCATACTGGAAGGAGGGCAAAAATGACAACCGGAGTTATCCGACTCGTAGTAGGTGACCGCGGTTTCGGATTTGTTTCCAGTAATGGCGGCCGGGATATATTTTTCCATTATAGTGAGCTTAACGGCGTTAAGTTTAATTCTCTGCGCCAAGGACAAAAGTTGGTTTACCGTGTGGGACTGGGTACCAAGGGGCTTGTTGCCAAGGATATCAGGACTCTCCCACGCCACAACTAGAGATTCGACAGGAATAAAGGTCTGGGCTTTGAGCTAATCCCCGGTACTTATCCTGTTCCAGACTCCGACGAGTTTTTTGGATTTTCGTCCCTTTGCAGGAAAGTCTGGATATCAGCGGGATTGAAACGGTAATCCCGCCGTTTACCGATACGGTAGGCCTTCAGAACGCCAATGCGACTCCACAACCGGACGGTATTGGGATGAACCTGTAATAAGTGCGCCACCTCGGCCACGGTGAGCATCTGGAGTGGCGGAGCGCCATTCGGATCACCCTCTTTGAATATCTGCCCGCGGTGCATAAACCTTTATTTCTTTTTATACCGTTTCGTGAGTAGTTGATACTGTCCTTGACAAAGCATAACTTTCCACACTTTCAGGAACAATAAAGCGAATCCTCAAAGTGGATTGGTGCCAGCACCCAATGCGGAAAAAACAAGTGATGACAAATGGATACTGGTAGGTATGAGTAGCCGTTTAGTTGATGGGGACGGAGAAACTGAAGACCGCGCCGCCCTGTATGCGGTTCCCGGCCCAGATGCGGCCGCTATGTGCTTCAACGATCATCTTGCAGATATAAAGGCCCAGACCGGCGCCGGCGACGCCGCGGGTTGGTTCACCGCTGACCCGGTAGAACTTCTCGAAAATCAAGTCCAGCTCGGTCTCGGGCAGGCCGATGCCGCTATCGGCGACGCTCACAATCAGGGAGGGTAATCGAATATCGGGCGCACCGGCGAATAGGCTCTCCAGCTCCACTTCATCCTGCACATGCATGACGCCGACTTCTATGTCGCCGCCCTGCGGTGAATACTTGATGGCATTTGTCAGGAGATTGTTCAGCACCTGGACGATCTTTTCGGAATCGAGCCTGACCAGTGGCAGACGCGCCGATGGCTGGAGCTTGATTATATGCTTGGTTGTCTGCTCCTGGATTTCGGCGGCTGTCGACCGAAGCAGGTCGTAGAGATTGATCGGATGGGTGGCCAGACTGTTGGTCTCCTCGAGGCGGTTAATATCGCGCAGGTTTTCCAGCAGACGGACCAGACGGTTGCTGGCGGTCTCGATGCCACGGAGGTACCTTTCCTGCTGTTCTTCGGTAATCGCGTTCTTCAGTTCCAGCAGGGTGGCGGTATAGCCTTTTATTAGTGTCAGCGGTGACAATAGCTCATGTGACAGGACGGAAATGGCGTCGGCCTTGGCCTGTTCCATTTTCTTGTGGGTGGCGGTGTCATAGGTAACTGGCAGTCCATCTTTGTCAGAGTAAACACGAAGGCGGGACGGTCCTTGCCGGGTATCCGGGACGTTATTTTCGGTTGGCGATAAACCCAGCCAATCGAAGGTGGCCCGGTCTTGCCATGCCGGCAGGCCCTTATCGCGTGAGGCACTGTCATGCGTAAAATAGTCGTGAGACGGGTGTTCTTGAGTCATCGGCGCGCTAGCCTCCTACGTGGCCCGGTTCTTCGTCATGGTTCGTCGCGAAATAATACCCGACGCCGCGTTCGGTAAGAATAAACCGTGGATTGTGCGGATTCTCTTCGATTTTCTGGCGTAGATAGCTGATATACAGTTTTACAAAGGACTTGTCCCCGACGTAGTTCGGCCCCCAGGCCTTCTCGAGGAGCTGCTCGTGTGTTACGATCCAGCCGCGATTCTTGACCAGAGTAACCAGGATGCGGAACTCGATTGGGGATAGTTTGACGCGCTGCCCCCGAACGGTTACCTGGTGGCTCCGCCACTCTATTTCTATTTCGCCATTGCTGAAAGTGCTGGGGCCGTCCTCCTGGATCGTTGAATTGATGCGTCTGAGAACCGCCTGCATCCGGGCAATCAGCTCGTGAAAGTCAACCGGCTTGGTAATATAGTCATCGGCGCCGAGGTCGAAACCCCTCAGGCGGTCGGCCTTCTGATTGTTAACGGTGACCATCAGGACGGGTATATCGCTCATGTCCCGGATACGGCGACAGACTTCCCAACCGTCCATCTTGGGAATATTGGCGTCCAGTAAAACGAGGTTGGGCCGACTGCTGAACAGGCGGCGCATTCCCTCAACCCCGTCTTCAGCGGTGAGGACATCGTAGCCGGCATTGGTTAGCCATGTCTTGGTCAGGCTGCAAAACTCAGCGTCATCTTCGATCAGCAGCACCTTTTCCCGCATTGGCTAGACCTCCTTGGTTAACGCCTCCCGGCCCGGCTCGCATTAAGAACTGATGGCATTTGGTTAGAATTCTTACTTCTTTTTTAACCCTTTTCCAGCTTATTATGATAATTAGTAAATGTCAATTTGACTTTTCCTACCTTTTCCCACCAATTTCATACTTTGTCACACTTTAATCACAAGCGGTACCATTCTAGAACAAGTGAAATGCCAAGGTCAACAAAACAAGTTAATATTTTTTTATTTTGTAATACTTTCTACACATTTTCTGTCTTCTTGAGTTTAAAAGGGTTTAGGCGCAGGGCCGCTGGAACACGCGGAAAAAGGAGTTGTTTCTTACCAATTTCCTACTGACATCAAACATCAATCTAACTACTTGGTACTATTATATTTATTGTATATTTATATGTTCCCCAAAAGAATTTTGATATAAGAGCGTGAAGGATGTGACCAGGGACTATCATAAAGTCACACTCCAGAAAGCAGGGACGGTCCTGGTAGCCAATTCCGATCCCGAATTGCTGCATATCCTCGAAGTCAATCTGCTCCATGCCAACCTGAATGTCGTCTCAACCATGAGGGGTGCCGAAGCTTTGGAGCGGGCTTATACGGTCAGGCCCGATATAATAATTTTGGATACGGCCCTTCCGGATATCGATTTGACTGAGGCTTACCGTAAGCTTAAAGAGTTCCCACCGACGAGTTTTACGCCGGTAATCGCCATTGGCTCCAGAAACCATAAAAAAGGACGTACGACCCGGGAAATTTATGATGCCAATCATTATATTGCCAAACCCTTCGATCCTCCCAAGGTGGTCGCGGTAGTGCTGGCTTTTTTGAAACAAAAAGAACGAGCCGAGAACACCGATCCATTTACGGGACTGGCCAACCAGGATCAGGTGAACCGGGAGCTGGCCGGTCTAATCGAGCAGAACAAGACCTTTGCCGCGGTGTACATCGCAATGGACGACCTCAAGGCCTTCAACCGGGTATACGGTTTCGCGCAAGGCGATCGTACCATACGGCTCCTCGGCAATATTATCAACGAGGCGGTACGTCTATTTGGAAGCCCGGACGACCTGGTGGCCCATCTCGGTGGTGATAAGTTCATGGTGATGACAACACCTTATAAAGCCAGGAACCTTTGTCGAAGGGTCATTGCCGATTTCAACCGCCGTATTAAGGCCCTGTACGCTGGTGAACATCTTAGGAGGGGCTATATCGCTTACGAAAGCCCCGGGGGCGCCGAGGAGCAGAGCCCGATTATGAGCCTTCGCATCGCCGTCGTCGCCAACCAGAAACGTACCTTCTATCATTACCTGGAGGTGAACGATGCCGCCGCCGAGCAAATGGAGTATCTGAAACACCTCCCGGGAAATATCTGTTATTTCGACCTGCCGGCCAGGCATATTGACCCGGCCATGACGATGGCCAACCGAACCGGCTCCTATGTCCAGCACGAAGAACTGAGGACTATGCACGGGATGCTGGCGTGGTTAAATTTTCTCCTCGACGAACTTAATACTCCCCTTGCCGATTTGAAGAGTCTCCTGAAAACGGAGAACCACCGTGAATCCCGGTTGAGGAAACCCGATTTTCGAAAGAAACTCGACGAGTCTGTAACTCGATTGGAACAGACGGTCGATGCCATCAGTGGTTTAAATTGGGCCGAACAGCTCGCCTCCGGGGCCAGCTTTGAAGAGGTAGACATCACTGAGACGCTTAATTGGATTTTTCGTCAGGTAATGAAGCTGGTAGAACAACGAAAAATCCGCCTCGACACTATCCGGACCGAAAGTGTCGGACGGTTTCTGGCGGACAGGAGGAGCCTGACACAGGCGCTACTTTACGTAATCAGGGCCGAGCTTGCGATAGCGCCTCCTGAAAGCAAGCTTTCGATAAGTGCTACCGAGATAAATGACGAAATTATTATCATAACCCTTTCCAACCAGGGCCATTCTTTGTCTTCACAGGCACTTTCGGTCCTGCTCCAGGGACAGCCGGACGAACTTCGCAACAATCCCGGAAGGGATTTGTACCCGGCCAAACTCTTATTACTGGGGATGGGTGGCAAACTAAACGTTGCCAGTTCAAGGCAAAAAGGCACCGTTTACACTCTAACCATTCCAAAACGGTGGCACAGCCAGGTGCAGGAGGTAAACGCTCTAAAGCTGGCGGCGGAAATCAGCCGTAAGGAGGCCTGGGCTGAACTCAGAACAATTCAGGGCGAGTGCGAACAGCAATCCTTGCAAGAATCTCTGGAGAGGCTTCGTGGTAAAGTCCAGGAACTTGGTGTACTGTGTAACCGCTCGTTGTTCCTGACTGACGATCTGGGCAGTCAGCTTGAGATTCAGCAGGAACAACTACTGCAAAGGGAAGAAGAGCAGCTCTCAACCACCGAGGCCATAATGAACATTTGCCGGGAAATCGCCCGGTCGATGCGAGTGGGTTACGTGTTTGGTGCCGACAACGCCGAGCGTGTCATTAATTATACACTAATGACTGCCAGCGAGCTCAATCTTTCCAATGCCGATCGGCAGGCGCTCCATCACGCCGCATTATTGAAAGACCTGGGACTGGTATTGTCTCCTCATGTAACGGTTGAGCAAGGGGTAGTATCGACTCTGGAAGAAGCTATCGCCCTCAGGGTGCGCTTCAATCAGATGTGGAAGACACTCTCCACTATTCCGTTCCTGGCACCGGCACTGGTTTTCGTTCTAAACCGTTTCGAAAGATGGGATGGCATTGGAAGTACCACCGGTACTGGCGGTGAGAGGATTCCCCTCGGGGCGAGAATCTTGGCCGTCGCCGATGCCTTCGATACACTAACAGTGGCTTCGGCGCAAAACGTCAGTGAGGCGGTACGGCAGGTTACAGATGATGCCGGCCTGCGGTTCGATCCCGATATCGTTGGTGCTTTCCTGCGCGCTCTGCGGACCAGCAAGCATGATATTGCCGTGGATGGGGCTGAACTAAACTTCGAGTCACCATCGGGTGAACCTGAAGATAGCACGACCAGCGGTTGACCGGGGCATATTTAGCTTTGAGCTTGATGGAATTAACCGTTCATTCCAGCGGAGATGGCTAGACATAACGGTATCCGGCTACCTTCTCTAACAGGACTACAGCTTCAAGCGCGATCGGATACCTTCGTTCATGTAAGCCACCACATAGACAAATAAGACCCCAAAGATCCCCAGCAGGTCGGCCATAAGATCGTAGAAATCACCGCTACGGTAGTTGATCATCCTTTGGGCAAACTCGGTTCCAAAAGCCAGGAACAGACTGAAGAACAGCCCGAAAGTCAATCGCGAACCGAACCGGCTGAAAAATCTGGCGCCATAGACACCGATAAAACCGGTCACGCCGAATAAAACGATGTGGGCCATCTTGTCCCAGTACCGCCAGATACCGGTGTGTGGGATAGGGTTTTCAGCGAGCGGCATTATCATCAAGGCGATGAGGACCGCGGTCCATAAAACCAGGGCCACGATTGCCCAGGCGGTACCTTTTCTATTTGTACGACCGAGACTCACCCCGACCGACCTATTATATCAAACATAAGACCTGCCACGATGAAAAACAAGGATACAATAACTAGGCGACGTTGGCTGGCGATTCTATGTCGATTTCTTCCTGCTGTTTGTCCTTGATACGCGGTGGGGAAAGGAATTTGCATTCTTTGGGTTGGACTTTGTTCAGTACGAAGCCAGCTAGGCGTGCCCCCATGCCCTCTAAAGCAGTCATGCTGGCCTTCACCAAGTCCAGACTCGAAGAGTCCGTCTTTATTACCATTACCACATTATCTACTTCCCTGGCCAGTATCCTGGTATCGGCACAACCCATCACGGGGGCACTATCCAGGATAACGACTTCGAACATCTCCTTGGCGTTTTGCAGGAGCGTCTTCATGCGTGGCGAGGAGAGCATCTCCGCCGATGTTATCGAAGCCATACCGGAAGGAATGATATCCACACCATCCACCTGGGTAATATAGTCCCACGGTTCCTGGGTGCCTCTGAGGAATTCGGATAATCCCTCCTCGGCTTTCATGCCGAATGCCTCGGCGAGACCGGGTTTGCGTAGATTGCCATCGATGAGAAGGACCCGTCGGCCTTGTAACGCCACCACGCGTGCCAGGTTGGCGGCGATGGTTGTCTTACCTTCTTTTTCAGAAGCGCTGGTCACCAGTAAGACCTGGCCCCTTGTGGAATCGGAAGTCAGGTTGGTACGGAGTAAACGGAAGGCCTCCAGGCATTGGTACATCCGCTCGGTCAGTACCGAAGGTGGACCGCCGGGATTATCACTATATTTGACCTTGGCTATCTGGGCCAGCAGGGGGAGCCCGGTATATTCCTCCACCTGTCCGGCTTCCCTGGCCGTGCGATCGAAATACTGCAGGGTCATGGCGGCCAGACCAGCGATGAAGAGGCCGGCTAATGTGGCCAATATGGTACCTCTATATTTTGTAAAGATGTCCGAAGCCTCGGCCGCGATAGCGCTGTCTACTATGCGGCTGTTGGCGCTGTCCTCCAAACCCAGAAGAGTATATTGCAGCTCCTGGCGCAGTTGGTCAAGAGCGGTGTAGCTCAAGCTGCTGCTTTCTTCTTCAGAGAGGCGGGTGATATCGTTACCCAGATTACCGATAGCTCCATTGGCCTCATTAACCAGATCCTGAACACCAATTATTCCGGTTGAAACCTCCAGGGAAGTCCCCTCCGATCGCGCTGTTCGCAATTCGGAAATGAGTGAACTCATAGTGAGTGACACTGTTTGCCCGCGGATCTCTAGAGAGGCGATTTCACCTTGGTCTAAGAGAATAACTTGGTCGGGGGAGGACGGCAGCAACTGGCTCGATATGTCCTGCAACATTGTGATTACCGTAGCTGTCCTTTTCTCCAGTGCCTGTAGTCGCCATTTGGTAAGGGTGCCCGGTCGGGGTATTATTTGTTGGACCTGGTCGGAAGCTGTTTCCAGCGAAACCGCCATGAGGTTGGTGTGCTCGATGATACGATTTAGCGTATTTTCATCCGATTCTTCATAGAGGGCGATCTGAGCGGCGTTGGGCGTCTCGGCGGTCTCGGCCTGCCGGTACTGACTCTGGACAGAATAAAGAGAAACGACCTGTCCCAAAATTGCCCCACCGGTGGCACTGGCTATCTGGAGATGTTCTCGAACAGTTTGTAGTTCCGCCTGAACGCCAGGTTCAATCTCTACGGATTCTACCCCGTGAACCTCAGATGTCAGGCTTTCCAGTTTGGTGTTCAAAGCACGCATACGGCTCTCGATGATGGCGATATTAGCGGTACGGACAGCAAAGTCACTCTCTTTCGAGACGAGGCGGAGTTGGGTGGTGAGGGTAGTTATTTGATTGGCTTCGTCCGTAACCTCTGTCATCTGCCGTAATATGATATCCAGCTGGGAGCTTGTTAATACCGTACCGGCGTCATCAGCGGACGGAGCGGCGATTCCGTGTTCCATTTGCTGGAGTTGGATTAGTGCGGACTGAAGGGCTGGTATGGCGGTATCGAATTGGGCTGCCAGCCGGGTTAGCTGCGGATTGTTGGAGAGGTCAATCTCCCGCGTCATTAAATCGCGCATTCGCTGAGTGGTATTGGTTATGACCGTTTCGATAGCCTCTTGAGTGACTTCTTGGACATGATATATATAGGCATTCGCTACCGCATAAGCTTGTTGCTGGGCGGTGACCGGGTTCACGGAACTGACACTAAGCCCTACGAGGTTAGATTCGGCAAATTGTCGAACGGTAGTGCTAGCCCTGAGCCTGGCGACTTCCGTTTCAAGCTGGTCGGGATTTTCTGCTAAGCCTGGCTCGAGCTGTGTAATAGCACGCTCGATTACCTCGCGGCTTCTCATAATCTCCATCTGACTGATGATACCCTGGGCGTACGGCTCTGATCCGGTGGGAAGTGAAGCTAGACTAGGATTACTCTCAATCATCATGGTTACCGTTGCGGTGTAAACAGGCGGTTCCCGCCCAGTGGATATAAGGGCTGTCCCGCCGGCCACCAGCGCCACGAGGATTATCATCCACTTGAAGCGCCACAGGGCTTTTAGCTGCTTGGTTATACTTGATTGACGTTGGTCCATTGCTATTTATTTCTCCGATGCCCGGAGTTAAGCTATTTTATCGGATTTACCTCCAAATTACTACTAGTCAAAGTTCTCATACACTTTTAAGTTGCCAGCACTAATCCGCGATGGTTCGTCTGGCTTTGGATAACCTCCACCGGGAGTTCGACCTCGTTCTGCCGGCCGATAATTTGCAGTAATACCTGGCAGCGTTGGCGGGCGGGCAGGTACTTCTTAAAAATACCTTCAAGTCCCTCCAGGGGACCTCCGGTAATTTTTACTGGCTCTCCAAATATGAAATTGGGTTCGAATCCACCATTGTTCCACCAGGCTGTCCGCTCTTTTAGTTGAGTAATAATTTCCTGGGAAACCGGAACAAGTTCTCCACCAGCTCCGAGAAAGTAACACAGTCCCGGAACCCAACGTATATCCGGCCAGACGTCATTGTGGCCGTTGAAAAGACAGAAGAGATAGGTCGGGAACAGAGGTTCTATTCCCGCTTTCTTTCCCCTGGGCCGGCGAATGACCGGCAGGAAGATATCGAGTCCCCATTTCTCCGAAATATATAGCTCGACGCTCTTTTCCCGGCCGGGTTTGGTTTTTGCTACATACCATCCCTGCATTAAGCTGGTTGTCTCCTCTCCTGGACTAGCGTTTAAAATATCCAGTCTCCTACTTTACCGTTACAGATTTGGCCAGGTTGCGTGGCCGGTCGGGGTCCTTTCCCCGGGCAACCGCGGTATAATAGGCCAGCAGTTGCAGCGGCACGACACTCACCAGTGGATAGAACACTTCATCGACCTTGGGTATGTTAATCCATTCATCGAAGATTTCATTGTTTCTGTCGGAGAGCCCAATAATAAAGGCTCCCCTGGCCTTGGTTTCCATGGCGTTTGATAGGGTATCGTTGTAGGTGTAATCATTGGGACAGACGGTCAGAACCGGGGTGCCTTTTTCCATCAATGCCAGTGTACCGTGTTTTAACTCACCGGCCGGCATGCCCTCGGCGTGTATGTAAGAAATTTCTTTGAGCTTGAGGGCGCCCTCGAGAGCGGTGGCAAAGTTGATGCCACGTGCCAGGAAATAGAAATCCCGGCTCTCGATTATTTCTTTCCCCAGCTTCTTCACTTTGGTACCGTTATTGTTCAGGTTCTCCCTGATCAGGTTGGCGATATCTCGGATGCGCTCCCTACCTTTATCGAGCTGATTGAGCATGGCAAAGGTCAACTGGTAGAACAATACTAGTTGGGCAATGAACGATTTTGTTGCCGCGACGCACAGTTCCGGCCCACAGTTTAGGTACATAACCCCGTCACTCATCCGGGTGAGCGTAGAGCCGGGTACATTGACCATCGATATTATTCTGGCGCCCCGCGCTTTGGCCATTTTTACGCCGGCGATGACATCGGCCGTTTCGCCGCTCTGGGAAATGGCGATCACCACGGTGTTGCTATCAATTGAGTTAGCGAAATACTCGAATTCGGAACCCATCACCACTTCACAGAACTTCTTGGCCAGGTTGGAGAAGAGGTACCTCCCGATGAGGGCGGCATGCCTCGACGTGCCACAGGCGATAATGGCTACCTGTTTCGCCCTCAATACCTCGAGGGCAAGTTCCATTATCATACCATCGTCCTGGCGGAGGGCGGTTTCGATAGCATCCGGCTCTTCAAAAATCTCCTTTATCATGTAATGTTTATGGCCGTCTAAAGATGGAGCCAGCCACTCCCAGGTTACCGCCTGGGGTTCTTTTTCGACTTCTTTCCCCGATCCGTCAATGATTTTGATGCCCTCTCGAGTGATGACAGCCGCTTCGCCGTCCTCAAGAGGCGTAACGCTATCAACCCGTCCGAGGAGGGAGATGATATCACTGGCGACAAAGTATCCCAGCTCTCCCGCTCCTATCACCAGCGGGCTCTCGTTCTTGGCCGCAACAATCTTTTCTGGCTCCCGGTTCGATATCGCCACCAGTGCGTAAGAGCCTTCCAGCCTCGCGATAGCCCCGAGCAGGGCTCCCTGTAACGAAGCACCTTTGGCCAGATTATCCTCCATGAGATGGCAGATAACCTCTGTATCGGTCTCCGAGCTGAAATTGTGCCGGCCTTCAAGCTGACGACGGAGGTTTTGGTAATTATCGATGATGCCGTTATGTACCAGGGCTATCTCCGATTTACAGTCGATATGGGGATGCGCGTTGTGGGAAGTGACGCCGCCGTGAGTAGCCCACCGAACATGCC
>DAOULX010000058.1:0-25145 GCA_034414775.1 Dehalococcoidales bacterium | reverse complement strand
CGTTACGCCTGTATAGAGCATTCCGGAGGTATTTGTCATAATGTAAACATAGTAATCGTTCATAAATAAACTCCATCTTTATTTGTCATCCTGAGCCCTTCGGTTTTACCTCAGGATAAACTCCGCGAGGGATAACGTACCCTTGAAAACGAGATTCTTCGGTCGCTACGCTCCCTCAGAATGATGATATCAGCTACAGCTTAAGTAAGTCCTCCAGGGGCTGGTCGGGATCGATGGGACCAACCACGGCCAGCCGCAGCTTATCCCCGGTAAACATGTCAGCCGCCAGTACCCGCATCTCGTCGGGTGCAATAGCTTCGACTTTGCTAACAACGTCATCGACAGTAAGTATCTCACCGGTGAGAATCTCCTGCCCACCCAGCCATCCCGATACATTACGGCTGTCCTCCATGCGCAGCAGGATACGGCCTTTGAACAGCTCTTTGGCCTTGGACATTTCTGCTTCCGGCACAGCTTCAGTTTTCAGACGGCCTAGCTCTTCCAGGACGGCCCGGATGGCGACATCGAGGTTCCTGGCGTCCACCCCGGCAGCGACGGTCATGGTGCCGGTATCCAGGAAGTGCTCGGCGTAGCTCTGGATACCATAAGCCAGACCCAGCCGATCGCGGATCTCGGTAAACAGGCGGCTGCTCATGCCTTCTCCGAGGATAACGTTGAGGAGGTCAAGAGCGAAACGACGGGGATCGGAAAGGGATATTCCAGGTAAGGCCAGGCAGAACTGGGTCTGCTCGGTATCACGCTTCTCAACGGAAACGCGGCGGCCCGGTCCTTCCCGGTAAGGAGGATAGGTTATGCGTGATCTACCTGATCTCCAGGGGGCCGTCGCCTTTCTGACCTGCTCCAGCACCTCATCATGCTGGATATCACCGGCTATCGAGAGGACGGCATTACCCGGCTGATATTGCCTGGCCAAGTAATCGAGCATCATCTCCCGGGTAATCGCCGTGACGGTTTCCCGGCTGCCGGCGATGTCACGACCCAGGGCGTGCCCCGGCCAGATAAGCTCATCAATGATCATGGAAACCCGCTGCGTCGGGGAATCCAGGGACATGTTGATCTCTTCGATGATGACCTGACGCTCCTTTTCGATCTCGGCCGGTTCGAAGGTGGCGTTAAGCAGAATATCGGTTATCACGTCGAGGGCGCTGGCAAAATGCGGCTGGGCTACCTTGCACCAGTAGATAGTCAGCTCTTTGTCGGTGCCGGCATTAAGCATACCACCGACTCCTTCGATGACCGTGCAGATATCCGCGGAGGTGGGGCGTCTAGCAGTCCCCTTGAAACAGACATGCTCGATAAAGTGAGAAACGCCAGCCTGAGCATCGGTCTCGTAACGGGAACCCGTACCAATGAAGAAGCCGATGGAGACCGAGCGTGTGTGCGGCATAGCGGCGGTAATCAACCGCAGGCCGTTATCCAGGGTCGCTTTCTCGTACAATCAACCGACCTTTCGAAGACGGTGAATAATAAATCTTAAGGTTTTGCTGCGTGTCCTGTCAATTAAGTGATGACCTAGTCCAGCCGGCGTAAACGGGGTGTGAAAGCCAGCATCCAGAGGGCAATAACTACCAGCACTATAGCCATAGAACCCACCGCCCATTGCACCCCCACCTGTTCCGCCAGTACACCGGCCAGGAAAGCCCCCAGACTACCGAAACCGAAACCCATCATGAAGAAGCTCATCACCCGGCCCCGGTAGGCAGGATCTGAATTGTACTGGATCAGGGAGTTTCCTAATGCTATCTGGCCGCTGTTCCCCATCCCTACCAGGAAGATGACTCCCATGGAGAGGAACCATTGTTCCGAAAAGGAGAATACCACCAGCGCCAGGCCCATCAGGAGGCCACTCAAAACCATAATCAGGCCTCGTTTCTTATTGGAAAGGGATGCTAGTGTCAGGGAGGCCACGATAGCGCCTATGCCGGAGACGGTAATCAGCAAACCCATTTCGGTGGCATCCACGTTGAAAATACCTTCGGTAAACATGGGCAGGAGATGGGCATGCGGGAGGCCGAGGACAGTTGCCAGCACGGTGAAGAGCAGCACAAAAAATACCGCCTTTTCACGCCGGATATAACGCCACCCCTCCAGGATGTCCTTGAGGGTATCACCGATCACCGGGACTGTGGCCGGGCCGCGGGTGGGGGGCACCAGTATGACGCAAATGGTTGAAATGATATATAGCCCCGAGATAACGAGATAGACAACATAGAAACCGAAATTATCGATGAGAACGCCCGTGATGGCCGGAGCCATTATCCTGAAGGTATTATTCCCCATGTTATTGAGGGAGATGGCGTTCATCAGGTGCTTTTCACTGACTATCTCCGGGATAATAGACTGGCGGGAGGGCAGGATAATACCCACGATGCTGGCCTGAACGACGGCGGCAACGATGAGTATCCACCAGGAACCGGGATTGGCGGGGCCCAGGTACCCGAAAATCAGGCACAGCGCCACCGCCACAGAAACCACCGCCGAAGCCGCCTGCCCCCATATCAATATGGTCCTTTTCTGAAAACGATCGGCGATTACCCCGGCCGGGAGCGAGAATATAATCATGGGTATGGCCGCGGCCAGGGACGCCAGACCCAGGATGGCGCCGGAACCGGTTATCCGGTAGACAAGCAGCGAACGGGCCACCATCTGCATGCTCATAGAGGCCCAGTGGCCCGTCATGGAGGCATAGTACAGCCGATAGATGGGATTCCCCATCGAGACAAATGTCCGCGGAAGCCGCAATCCACTCCGGCGCGGGGCACGGGCTGACTCTATGTCTTGGTAATCTTTCTGGTCCTTGTCCATGGAAATCGAAGGTATCCTGACGCAAACGGGGGGTACGTATCCATTTTACACTTGACGGCACTTCAGGACAAGGAAGGCATTCGGTCATCGATTGACTTCACCAACGGGCGCTGTTACTATGAAGGTGGGATGATGACTACCAGAGTGAACGTAGCGAAACTGGAGATGTTCCCATCGACCGCCGAGGTCAATGCGGAAGACCACTTAATAGTCGGCGGGTGCGATATGGTGGTGCTGGCCGATGAGTTCGGCACGCCGCTCTATGTTTACGATGAGACCGACCTGCGTGGACGGTGCCGGGAGTTCCGGGAACAATTTGGAAGGTATCATCCGGGGGTGGAGGTCCTTTATGCCTGCAAGGCGTTTACCGGCCGAGCGATATTGAGCCTGGTTATGGAAGAAGGCCTCGGGCTGGATGTCGTTTCCGGCGGGGAGCTGGAGATAGCGCGGTCGGTCGGCTTCCCTATCGACAAGATCTCTTTCGCCGGCAACAACAAGTCCGCCGCGGAGCTGGAACTGGCCATAAACAGCGGTATCGGCCACCTGGTGGTGGACAACCTCGACGAGCTGGAAATGCTACGGGGAATAATCGGAAACCGGCGAATCGATATCTTGTTGCGCCTTTCACCGGGCATCGATCCGCACACCCACGCCTATAATACGACCGGTACGGTGGACTCCAAGTTCGGATTAACGCGGTCCACCTGGGATCAGGCTGTAGCCGGAGCCCTGGCATCCCCCGGACTGGATCTGCAAGGCCTGCATTTTCATCTCGGCTCCGGCATCCTCGAGGTAGAGCCCTATTTGCAGTCCATACGCGTGGTGCTGGACTACGCCGCGGATATAAAAAAGCGGCACGGCTTCGAGACTAAGGTGCTCAGTATCGGCGGGGGTTACGGGGTCCGGTACACGCCCGAGGCGATACCACCGACCGTCGCCGCCTTCGCCGAAGCCGTCACCGGCGAAATTGAGACACAATGCCAGCGCCTGGGGCTGGCCTTACCCCGGCTGATCATCGAGCCGGGCCGGGCTATCGTCGCCCGGGCGGGGGTAGCTCTGTACCGGGTGGGCGTAATCAAAGATATCCCCGGCATACGGCGCTACGTCTCTGTGGACGGGGGCATGGGGGACAACATCCGCCAGCCGTTATACGGCGCCCGGCAGGAATCCCTGCTGGCCAACCGGGCCACGGCTGAAGAAGCCGACCAGGTCACCGTCTCCGGTAAGTACTGCGAGTCCGGGGACATACTCATCAGGGAGACAGGTTTACCTGAGCCTCGTGCCGGTGATATCCTGGCGATAGCCGGCAACGGCGCCTATACCATTCCACTTTCCAGCAACTATAACAGCAATCTGCGCCCGGCCGTGGTCTTCGTCAAGGAAGGAAAGTCCCGCCTCGTCCGCCGCCGCGAGACCGTGGCCGACCTGATGCGTTGCGATATCGATTGACGAGGAGACTTTCCATGTGGCAGGTAATTGGACAGACACGGGCGGTCTCCCTGCTGGAACAAAGCCTGAAATCAGACACCCTGGCCCACGCTTACCTTTTCGTCGGGCCCGAGCACGCCGGTAAAATGACGCTGGCCGTGAACCTGGCCCAGGCGCTCAACTGCGAATCAGCGAAACGTCCCTGCCTGGAGTGCACCTCCTGCCGGAAAATCGCCGCCGGCAATCACGCCGATATCCAGGTCATCCGGCTGCTCCAGACCGAAGAGGACACCGAAAAGAAATCAATCGTCGTCCAGCAGATAGAAGATTTACAACGCCAGGCCAGTCTGCCGCCCTTCGAGGGCCGGCGCAAGGTCTTCATCATCAATGGCGCGGAACGGCTTTCCATCGGGGCGGCCAACCGCCTGCTGAAGACTCTCGAGGAGCCTGTCGCCGACGAAACATTTGTCCTGTTGACAACTAATGACCGGCTGCTTCCGGCCACAGTGGTCTCGCGTTGCCAGCGCCTGGAGGTCGCGCCCCTGCCCGTCCCCGCCGAAACCACCGCCCTGGAAGAAATGTGGGGCGTCCCTACGGAGAGGGCCCGCCTGCTGGCCGGACTATCCCACGGCCGGCTGGGATGGGCCGTCACGGCCAGCACCGACGAAGGTTTACTTCAGGCGCGCCGCGAGCAACTCGACCAGCTTGTTGAGGTTGTCCGGGGCGATCCCGAAAAACGCTTCGCTTACGTGTCCCAGCTTGCCGCCGGATTCAGTCAAAAACGCAGCGCTGTTTATGATATACTGGACCTCTGGCTTGATTACTGGCGGGATTTGATGCTGGTCAAACTGGGCTGCTATGATGCGATTACCAATACCGATCGCCGGAACGAACTGGCGAGGCTGGCCGGGCGGTACCGGCTGGAACGGATTAAAGATGTTATTACGAGCATACAATCCGCCGCCGAGCAGCTGCGGCAGAACGTCAACCCGAGGTTGGCCCTCGAGGTACTGATGCTCGATTTACCCAGAACAGAAGGAGGTGGGGAAGATGGCTAACGTTACCGGAATACGTTTTAAAAAAGCCGGCAAAATTTACTATTTCGATGCCGGTGACATAGAGTTACAGGCCGGAGACTACGCCGTGGTCAGAACCAGCCGTGGGGTGGAGTTGGGCCACGTGGTGATTGCCCCCGGTCAGGTGGTTTCCGCCGACTCAATGGAGCGACTCAGTCCGGTACTCCACAAGGCGGAGCCGGAGGACATCGCCAAAGCGGAGGAGCTAGAGGAAAAATCCGAAGAAGCCTTAATCGAGTGCGGCAAGATGATCGCCGAGCTGCAACTGCCCATGAAGCTGCTCTCGGCGGAATACAACCTGGACAGCAGCCGCCTGACGTTCCTCTTCAGCGCCGAGGAGCGGGTGGACTTCCGCGAGCTGGTCCGACGTCTTACCGGCAAGTTCAAGGTACGCGTGGAGCTGCGGCAGGTGGGCAGCCGCGACGAGGCCAAGCTGTTGGGGAGCTTCGGGCGCTGCGGTCGCCAGCTTTGCTGCACTTCGTTCCTGACCGAGTTCACACCGGTCTCCATCAAGATGGCCAAGGAGCAGGACCTGCCCCTTAATCCGATGAAGATCTCCGGCGCCTGCGGCCGCCTGATGTGCTGCCTGGCCTACGAGGGCGAGCAGTACCGCGCCATGAAGGAGAAAATGCCCAAGGTGGGCCAGAGGGTTTCGACGCGCATGGGTGAAGCTACGGTTACGGGGAACAATCCCCTCAAGGGAACAGTGATGGTGGAGCTAGATACCGAGGCTATCGTCGAGCTGCCCCTGGCGGATGTTTCCTACTGAGAAGGTCTACCGCGGCAGGTATTTACGCCACTCGTCGTGACGGCTCAAATAGTGGTATGGCAGCGTAAAAAAGGGGCCGCCTGACGGCGGGCCTGGCTGCCGGACGAGCTTCATATTGGCTTCCCTGGGGGTACGCCCGGCCTTACGACGGTTGCAGGCGACACAGGCGCTGACGACGTTTTCCCAGGTATGCTGGCCGCCCCGGAACCGCGGTATCACATGGTCGAGCGTCAGGTGGCGGTTCTGATCGCCGCAGTACTGGCATGTATACCTGTCCCGGTTGAATATTTCGTAGCGGGTCATCTTTCTCAGGCGGCGTGGGCGTTTGATCATCCGCGCCAGGCGGATGACGGATGGCAGTTCGACCGTGGTGCTGATGGTATGGATGGCGCCGACGCCGTTTTCCAGCATCTCGGCCTTGCCCTGAAAGAGGAGTACAACGGCACGGCGGGCACGGCATACCGTAAGCGGCTCGTAGCTCTGGTTTAAGACCAGGACAGGACGGTTAATCATCGCCGGAGTCCACCTCGACAGAAAAACTGCCCCTATTTTACCGCAAAGCTACTGAGCGTGCAAGGCTGGATACTGTCATTGTGATAGAGCCCTTCGGCTAAGCTCAGGGTAAACTCCGCGACCATGGCAATCTCCTGCGGGTGGTAAAAGGAAAAATCGGTAAGTTAATAAGGTCGATAGAGGAGATTGCCACGCCTCCCGACTTCGTCGGGACAGCTCGCAATACACATGATGACCTAATCCGGCCGGTAAATAACGCCCTGGTGGGGGGTCTCCCAGGCCTCGACCGCCTCGATGGTTATGGGCTCAGCAGCCAGTTTTGTCTTGAGCTCGTTGAAAATGGTGGTGGCAAGGTTCTCCGCCGAGGGATTTATATCATCGAACGGAGGCACCTCGTTCAAACAGGTATGGTCGAACCGCGCCAGGATTTCATCAAGGTGCCTCTTTAAATCGATGAAGTCATAGGCCAGGCCGATGTCATTTAATCCCACCGCCTTTATTCTCACCACCACCCGGTAGCGGTGCCCGTGTACCGCCTCGCACTTGCCCTTATATCCCCGCAGGTAGTGCGCCGCGTCAAAAAATCTTTCAACGGCAATCTCGTACATCACTCCGACTCCCACTTGAAGACACCTTGCTTCTCTTTGATAGCCGCCCGCATCGCTTTGACCTTCTTTTTGGTCACCGGGTGAACAACGTCCGGGGCTATCTCGGCCAGCGGTACCAGTACGAACTCCCGGTCGGCGATATTCGGGTGCGGTATCTTGAGGTCCGGGGTATCCATGACGACATCACCGTAGAGGAGGATATCAATATCGATGGGTCGGGGTTCGCCGGAGCGCCCGTGCCGGCCCATCTTGTTCTCGATTCCCTTGGCCAGGGCCAGCAGTCCTTCCGGGGATAGCCGCGTGAAAACCTGGCAGGCGATGTTTAGGTACCGTGGTTGATCAATATTTCCCAAAGGGGCAGTATCGTAGATGGACGATATTTTACCGACCTTCATCCGCTGGCCCAGCAGTTTCAGGGCCATTTCCAAATTATCCTCGCGATTGCCGAGGTTGGAGCCAAGACCCAGGTAGACCGTTACCAGCTCAGTCACCGATAGACCCCCTCCTGATTATTGCGTCGCTCATGCGGCAGACTAACACCGTCTGCCAGACATCGTGAACCCGTACCATATCCGCGCCGTTGGCGATGCCGATAGCCGTGACCGCCAGATTGCCTTCGAGCCGACGATCCGGCGGCAGGTCCAGCACCGAGCCAATCATCGACTTGCGTGATGTGCCCAGCAAAATAGACTTGCCCAGTTGCTTCAACTCGGCCAGACGATTGACCAGCTCCAGGTTCTGCTCCAGGGTCTTGCCGAATCCGATGCCGGGATCGATGATAATATTTTCCGGGGGCACCCCGGCCGCCTCGGCGATGCGGATACCCTCTATCAGGTCAAAAAGGACTTTGGCTAGAATGCCCACCTTCGGGGGGGCGTCACGTTCGTTGGCCATGAGGATGAGCGGCGCCCCGGTTTCAGCGGCCAGGTCCGCCAGGGCCGGGTCACGCTTTAGACCCCAGATATCATTGATAATACTGGCACCAGCTTCCAGCGCCCTTCTGGCGACGTCAACCTTGTAGCTATCGATGCTGACGGGCACCGTAAATTCCGCGGCCAGCCGCTCGATGACCGGGATAACCAGCCGTAACTCTTCATCGATATCTTCCCGGCCGGTGGGCTGAGTACCAGGGCGAGTGGACTCCCCACCGACATCGATGATATCGGCCCCCTCGGCGACCATGCGCCGGGCCTGGGCCACGGCGGCCTCGACATCGTCACCGAGGCCGTCCCCGGAAAATGAGTCCGGGCTCATGTTGACAACGCCCATGATATAGGTCTTCTCGCCCCAGCGGAAAACAGTATCCCCGCATCGGGTGGCCGGCAGGGTGGTTTTCATCGTCTTTTTCCAACCCTATTCTAGCACCTTGGCGGCAGGGATAAAACCGGATAAACCAACTCCAGAACCGGGCTCTGGCTGGCAATATAGCATGATTAAGTATAATATAAAAAAATAGGGGAAATGGACTTGAATGTAAAGAAACTGATGGCATGTAGTCTACCCTTACTGCTGGCGGGAGTAATGATCTTCGCAGCCGGCTGTGGATCAGAAGCGAGCTCGCCGGTAGCATCGCCTTCCACTCCGAGCCCGGCGGTAAAACTTGCGTTCATCACACAACCTGCAGGAGCGACGGCCGACTCTGACTTCGAAACACAACCGGTGGTGGCGTTCGTAGATGCCGAGGGGAATATAGTGACCGGTTACAAAGGTCTGATAGAGCTGAAGGTCACCGCGGTCAATGGTTCCGCGGAAGCCCAGCTGTTCGGTGGGACCACAATAATATCGGAGAACGGCGCCGCAGTTTTTAAGTCCCTATCCTTTAAAAAAGCGGGCACCTTTACTCTCACAGCTACCAGCCGGACACTGGAACCGGCGACCAGTGAACCCTTTTCTATTACTCCCGGCCCACCGGCCCAGCTTGCCTTCATCACAGCGCCCTCGGGAGGAATTGCGGGATCCCCTCTAACGCCACAACCGGTGGTGACCGTCCAGGACCATTATGGGAATATGGTAACCGATTACGAAGGCTCGGTGACTATTGCAGCGACCATCTCCATTACCGTCAAGAGCACTGATCCTAATATGTACGGCGAACTTGAAACCCATACCAGCCCGGTGGCCATCCACGGCACACTTACTGTCCCCGTAGTCGAAACCATGGCACGCTTTACGGACATCTCGGCTGACAAGGCCATTCCCGGCTACCGCCTCACGGCGACAAGCGGCTCTCTTGAACCGGCGTCCAGCCAATTCTTCGTCGTTTCGACCGCCACCCCGGCGCAGCTTGAATTCACCGTTCAGCCCCAGGGAACTACGGCCGGGATACCCTTTGACACCCAGCCCAAGGTAGCGGTTGTAGACGCTTACGGGAACGTGGTTAAAAGCGCGAGAGAGTTAATAACCCTATCGATTACGCCGGGCTCGGGCGCCCCCGGAGCCATCCTGTCCGGTACGACGTCGCTGGTCGCCGCAGACGTGCTTGGAGGAGTGGCCGAGTTTAAAGACCTCTCTATCGACCTGGCAGGCCTTGAATATACACTGACCGCGACAGCCCCGGGGTTGCTACCCGATACAAGCCAGGCCCTCGATATCTCGGCACCGTGAAGCCCGGCGCGGCTCGACTCTTTCCGACCGGCTACGGTACAAAAGAAAGCCGCGGTCCGTAGACCGCGGCCATTCACCTGCATTGCTGTCACCCTGAGTGAAACGAAGGGTCTCGGGGGCGGGGATTTCCACTCCTCCCCGAGATTTGGCTTACATGCCGTAGTCCATGCCGCCCATGCCGCCGCCTCCGGGCATGGCCGGCGTCTTTTCCTTCTCAGGGATATCGGACACCAGGGACTCGGTAACCAGGACCATTACGGCGATGCTGGCGGCATTCTCCAGGCCGGTCCTGACGACCTTGGTCGGGTCGATAATGCCCTTCTCGACCATATTACCGAAATCGTCTTGCTCGGCATCATAGCCGACACCCTTGGCGCTTTTCTTGACGGTATCGATGATGACGGAGCCGTCCTTGCCGGCATTGGAGGCGATCCAGCGCAGGGGCTCGGTAACGCTTTTCCTGACGATATCAACACCCGTTTCCTCGTCACCGGTCAGATTAAGTTTATCGAGCACCGGCAGGGAGTTGAGCAGGGCGACACCGCCGCCGGGCAGGATACCTTCCTCGACGGCAGCCCGGGTCGCCGAAAGGGCGTCCTCGACGCGGTGCTTCTTTTCCTTGAGCTCGACCTCGGTGGAAGCACCGACTTTGATGACGGCCACGCCGCCTACCAGCTTGGCCTGCCGCTCCTGGAGCTTCTCCCTGTCGAAGTCAGAGGTGGTCTCCTCTATCTGGGCCTTGATCTGCTTGATCCGGCCTTTGATGTCTTCCTCGGACCCTTTACCCTCGACGATGGTGGTATTATCCTTGTCCGACGTGACGCGGCGAGCGCGGCCGAGGTCTTCCACGGTGACGGAATCAAGCTTGCGGCCGACCTCCTCGGAGATGACCTTGCCGCCGGTGAGGATGGCCATATCTTCCAGCATGGCCTTGCGGCGGTCGCCGAAACCGGGGGCCTTGACGGCCAGGACGTTGATGGTGCCGCGCAGCTTGTTGACCACCAGGGTGGCCAGGGCTTCGCCGTCGATGTCCTCGGCGACGATGAGGAGGTTCTTGGACACCTGAAGTATTTTCTCCAGCGCGGGCAGGAGATCGGAGACGGCGGAGACTTTCTTATCGGTAATAAGGATATAGGGGTCTTCGATGACCGTTTCCATGCGCTCGGCATTGGTGACGAAATAAGGGCTGATGTAGCCGCGGTCGAACTGCATACCCTCGACGTACTCGACCTCGTACTGGGTGCCCTTGGACTCTTCGACGGTAATAACGCCGTCCTTGCCGACCTTTTCCATGACCTCGGCGAGCAGGTTGCCGATCTCGGGGTCTTTGGCGGTGATGGTGCCGACCTGGGCGATCTGCTCCTTGTCCTTGACCTCGGTGGAGGCCTTTTTGAGCTCCTCGACGAGGGCGGCGGTAGCCTTTTGAATACCCTTCTTAAGAGAAAGGGCATCGGCACCGGCGGCCACGTTCTTGAAACCGCCGGATATGATAGCGTGCGCCAGGATAGTTGAAGTGGTCGTGCCATCGCCACAAGCATCATTGGTCTTGCTGGCGGCTTCTTTGACGAGCTGAACGCCCATGTTCTCGAACGGGTCGGGCAGCTCGATCTCCTTGGCGATGGTAACACCGTCATCGATGACGGAGGGCGCCCCCCACTTCTTGTCCAGCGCCACGGTATGGCCCTTGGGGCCCAGGGTGACCTTCACTGCATCTGCCAGAGCGTCGATCCCTTTCTTCAGGGAGTGTCTGACATCTTCGCCGAAAATTACCTGTTTTGCCATTTTCTTCCTCCTTGCTTCCCTTGATATTTACTTCTTCGCCAGAATATCGCTCTCGCGCAGAATCATCAGCTCTTCGTCATCCACCTTGATTTCCGTGCCGCCGTATTTGGCGTAGATGACCTTATCGCCGACCTTAACATCCAATGGAACGCGCTTGCCGTCATCGGACATTTTCCCGGGTCCCACAGCCAGGACCTCTCCTTCCTGGGGCTTTTCCTTGGCCGTATCCGGCAGGTAAATCCCGGACTTTGTCATTTCCTCTTTCTCGGTGGGTTTTACCAGGACTCGGTCAGCCAGTGGTTGCAGTTTAGCTGCCATATCAATCCTCCTTTCGTGATGAAGAGCCTGTCGCCTTACGTTCGTTAGCACTCTCCTGGTGAGAGTGCTAACACTTACATAATAGCGTAGATTGCGGTTCATCGCAACATAAAGCAGACGATGTTACAGGCAATCAACTCTTCCATATTCTAGTATTCTCATTATTTCTTCTGATATCTCCTGAATTGTAGCGTAATTGTTACTGTCATTGTTCCCAATAAAACCAGACGAATCTACATAAATATCATTCACTGCATTTGAGGTTCTGCTTGAATTAGGTTGGCATTTGAGCCTCACCCCTTGGTCCCCTCTCCAAGACTAGTTGTGGAAAACCTTGAAGCAATATTGTGTATATTAGTCAAAGCTCTTCCATCGGCTCACGAATGATATAGATCAGGAAGGCCATCGGTTAAATGAAAGGGTCGTTTTGACTATTTTAATAAAGGAAACATTTGGGATAATTGGTAGAGCACCTTGCTTTTAATCAGGGTGTCGCAGGTTCGAGACCTGCACGGCCTACTTGATTCAGAAGGCCACCCCATTTTGGGGAGTTTTGAAAGAATCAGGGTGTCAAGTCACTAGTCGAACCGACACTCTGATTTTATCCCTTTCCAGCAATGCTTTCAAGTAATACACTCTGGATTCTTTTTCATTTCACAATTTACTATGTTGTTACCTTTTGACAAACGTCAATTAATTTCATCGTCTTGTACTATGAGAATTCGAACAACAAAGAGGGTGTAAGTATTGTTTCAGGATGAACAATTATCCGGATCTCTGTTTATTTGTGTATAAGATTGGTCAAGTTTCGAAAAAGCAGTGCATCACGATTATTTTAGAAAATCCAAGATTTTCCTGTTCACCATTTCCGCCTGCATAATTGCTAAGTCGTGACCAGCATTGGGAATAGTCTCTGTTTTGATATGAGGTGCTACCTGATTCAGACGCTGCACGGCTTTCTGAGCTGAGTATAATTTTTCGTTTTCACCGACTAAATAGATTGCGGGTACTTTGATACTCTATAATTCCTGATCTTTCAAGATTGGGGGATTGAAAGGACGCCTCATTTTCAAGCACCGTGAAGCTATATACATATTATCTATCCACTCTTCCACCCACGTCCGGCTGGGCTCACCCCTTTTCACAGAATCCTCAAACAGCCAGAAAAACATGCGTTTCGTAAAATAACGAAGAGGCAACATAGTAGGAGACCCATAGATATAGAACGATAACCCCACCGGCATCACGGTACAGGTTGGCGACAAAAGCACAATCTTGTTGAGCCGGTTTGGAAAGGATAATGCGTAACGACTTGTCAGCCAACCTCCAAAGGATATACCTAAGACATTTTCTCGTTTGACATAGGTATCACAAGATGAGTTAAAGTGACTTAAAGTTTACAATCTGGATATTGTTTACTTGCCTTGGCATTTCGGACAATTTGTTTGCTGCCTCTCCATCGATAAATGAGAGCTTGTTACCATATTGACAGGACTCTTGGCTTATTGGATACTTCAAGCAGACTGTAAGTAGGGGGGCGAAAATGCTACTTGCTTCTCAAATACTTCTAATAATAGCCGCTATATTACTTTTTTTTAATGCCGCATTGATGTTCGCACGTCGTCCCAATCCATTGAAGGGTCTCCCTTTGCCCTGCCCTGCTACCCTGATAGTTTTAGGACTAGGCATTCTCCTTTTCAGTATAAGCAAGTTTTAGGATGAGGTATAAAGACCCTCCGGCCTTGTGGGACACCTATTGGCGGCGGGGTTTAAAAACTGAGCCACTAGATACAGCCCAGACACTGATGAGGGCGTTGTATTAACCTTAATCGGTGCGTCTGATTAAACAATTCGCTTGTATATTAAAGGTTGAATCTGGCACGCTTGCACCTTAAACGGGTAAGATAAGCCGACGGGTTCCGGTGAGGTGCACAATTCGCTGGGGAGCCACAAGCTGCCCCGTCGATTAGATTGCATGCCGGTCCCTTCGAGAGGCCCGCTTTAGGAAATTGGAGTATCGTAGGATAGCCCCGCATTGTGTGACAAGCATGGGAAATAGGGAATCCGGCTGAAGTGGAACCCCGAATACAGTCAAAAGGAGTGAGACCGGACGATCAAGAGCGTGGGTATCGACCTTGCCAGTGGAGGTGAGCACAAAGTTCGATGCCTGGACGAGGGGGCACAGCCATGTGATGGGTTCACCTTCATAACCTCCTCACAAGGACTTGCCAAGCTGGAGGAGCGTATATTTAGGGAAGGAGCCAATCCTATCATTGTATTTGAGCCCACGGGATTGGCATGGCTCCAGGTGGCAATTTATCTCAGGGCACGACATCCCGATTGTCGCTTGGTCAGAGTACAGGCACGAAAGGTAGTGGCTCTACGAAAGTATCTTCGTCGTTCCTCTAAAAGTGACAAGATTGACGCCCTCACTCTAGCCAAGATGCCATTTGTCGATACCGAGAGCTGGAAGTGGTTTACCTTCCGCCGGCTAAGATCTACGCCATGCAGCGGCTTGCCCGGCAAAGGAAGCGCCTGGAAAGCACTTTTAAGGCACAAAAGACTAGGATCGGGTCTATCATTGATGGTTTTCTGCCTGGTCTTCGGCGAACCTTCTCTGACCCATGGTCCGCCCATGCCAGGGCTTTCTTGTGTTCCAGGCTGAATCCGATGGCCATAGTTCGAGCTAGTGAAAGAGCTCTCCATATCTTTTTAAGCAAGGAAAGACGCCACGGCAAAGCTGATACCTCGGAAAGCCGCGGGGTGTATCTTGCTTGTCAAGACGCGGCCACCGTCTATGATCTCGCGTGGTCGGCAGGGACCGTCGATGATAATTTCTTCGCCGCCCTCCAGGACGAGATATCCCGCGAATTCCGCATGCTGGCGATGCTGGAAGCTGAATCCGATGCCATCGCTGAACGTCTGGAACAGCTGTATCTGGAACTCCACCCATCCGACAATCTACGGTCCATACCGGGCGTGGGCGAACATACTGCGCCCATTTTTCTGGCGACGGTTGGAGATCCGGCGCGGTTCCGGAGCCAGGCGGCCTTCGCAAATTACACCGGAGTCGTTCCCGCAGCCAAACAATCTTCTGAGTCTGAAGCTAAAGGACTCAGAATGACTAAAGCGGGGCCCGCTACTCTGAAATGGGCCCTTTTTCAGTCAAGTCAAATCGGGCGTCGCTGTGATCCCCAACTTGCCAACGTTTACTATCTGGAAATGGTGCTTCATGGGAAAAACCATAGGCAGGCCATGGGAGCTGTTATGAGTCATATGGGGGCACGGGTGCTGTCGGTGCTCCGGGAAAATAGACCTTACAAACTGCGTGATGTTGAGGGTAACCCGATCAGCCGGGAAGACGCCAACAAACTAATCCTGTCTGCCTATCAGGTGCCAGAAGCGATTAAACGCAACAGACGCCGTCGCAAGGCGTCCACAGCTAAAGCCACTAGACATCAGAGAATAAATGGGGGGACGGCATCCAAGAGTACAAACGAGGCAGCTTATGCTCCTCAGACTGTTTGAATATGACCGTCCCCAAGTAAGAATAACCGAGAAAAGCGAGGAGGTCAATTAATTAAGGCTTGACAGCCATTAGGAAATCTAAATTGTGTTAAAAGGTCTCGATTTACTTTCCGGTTGACTCTGAGACCCGGGTTCTCCTTCTGATTACAAAGAAATATAAGCCGGCGAAAATAATAACAACAACGATGCCCCCGATGATCCACCAAATAAAGTACGACGTCTTGGTCTGGATGCCGGCTACCGGTTCGGTCAGGACCGGTTGCGGTGCCACCACGGAGAATTGCAAGCTCCGGCCATTGATGTTGACCGTGTAAGTCCCCTCCAGCTCTTTAGCTAGGGTGAAGGTCATGGTGGCACGTTCGCCCGCCTGGATCGATATTTCTTCGGCTGCTTCCTGTTGCCCGTTTACCTCCATGACCACCGGACAGCTGCCGGCACACCCTCCGGTATTTTCGATGATGGCCGTTATGGTGACCTCGCCCATTGGCGCCGTCTCGGACGGAGTGACGGATAGATCAGCAACCATAAAGCTGGCCGGCGCGGCCTCCGGTGTAGGCGCCGGCGTTGGAGTGGGTGCCGGCGCGGCGGTGGGGGTGGGCGTAGGGGTTGGCGTGAATGCCGGGGTCGTTGTCGGGGCCAGCGGGGGTGGGGGCGGTGGGTAAGCGATTAAGGCAAAGGTCGTGAAATGGTTGAGGTCACCGCTGACAGTATATTCAGACGGGTCAACGGTGATATTTTCCAGGGCGACCCATTGGCTTGTCGACATGTCGTAAAACGCGATGGCCAAGTCTGCTTCGTTGAAACCTGCCGGCAGGTCATCGGTGTCGTAGAAGAAGGTCGCGATTATTGGGGGGTCGAAAGTAGAGCCGGATGGTTCCAAGGTGTAGGCCAGGCCGATAATGTGAGAGTCCTCGGGCGGCTCTGGTGGACCTGACATCTTGCGAATTCTTATCGTCGTAATTGGTTGGCCCATTTTATTCAGGGCGGTGCCGCCTTTCTTGATACTCAGACGAACCATCTGGTCGTCGGAACTGGCGGTCGTATTTACGACAATGATGCCCTGTTCGCTGATAACGTCGCCGATATAGTTGAGCCCACCGCCGCCGCCGCCACCACCGCCGCCACCACCGCTACCGCCGGATTTCTTTTTCGCCGCTGTGGCACCAAAGGGAGTCCCTCTCAGGTCATCCAGGGATGGCTTGGTGTCTTTTGTAATCCTGGCCCAGATATAGCCGCTGTAATTATTAACGTCTGTAGTGTTAACGCCGGTGTCTGAGCATTCCACCCAGCCTAGGATCAAGCTGTCCCACCAGTGAAGCTTGAGTGACGATTCGGATCTTCCGGTGATTTCAGCATTGGTGTAGTAGAGCCTTATCTCGATTTCGGTAACATTGTCGCTATCGTCGATGTGGATATCGATGTATTTACCGATATCATCACCGAAGCTGGCGCCCGGGTTATCGGCATATTCCGAAACCGTAACCGTCACGTTCCCGGTCACCACCACCTCGGTATCGGCCTCCTCGGTGGCGTCAATGGTGCCAGAATCGGTTACGGTTTCCGATGTGCAGGCCCCGACCGGCACCCTCAGCCAGGGGTCATAGTCAACGTATGCGGTTACGTTATCACCGGTGCCCGGGCCGGCGCCACCGGGCCCCGTGGCATCCCCCCACCAGTTATTCCTGGTGCTGACATTCTCACTGATGTTTTCGTTAAATACACCGTGAGGCAAATTGCCGACGATATTATTAAAGTGAATGATATTATTAGTGGAAGTGCTATCCAAATGAATACCGGATTCAGTCGGACTGAGATTGTTAAGGATATCGTTTCCTGAAATCCTGTTACTATCACTGTTAGAAATTACAATACCATGCTCATTATCCTGTATAACGTTGTTCTCCAGCCTGTTGTTATCAGAATCTGATAACAGGATGCCTGTATCAAATCCAGTGATAATACAATCAGAGATGTTACAGTCGTTTGCCCCGTTAAAAAATATCCCTCTATTGTCCGTCGCGTTTGCGGTAATGGAGAATCCAGTTATATTCACAATATCGGCCTGAAGCTTAAAAACAGATCCGGCAGTATCTGATACAACCTTAGTGACACCATTACCGTTAACCGACATAATTGTGACGCTCTTGGTCACCGTTACCAACCCAACATAGGTGCCATCATGTACATTTACCGTGCCGCGTTCGCCGACGGCGTCGATGCCTTCCTGTATGTTGGCAAATCTATAATAGCCCCAGTCAAGAGTGGAGGGGTTATAGTCATCATCCACCCAGACCTCAGCCGGTAAAAGGACGAAGTCTACATTCGGGGTGTCCTCGTTCGCGGTAACAGCTATAATCGTGGCGTCTTCCCAGGAGGTGGTATTGTCATACCACTCGTCTACGTAGTTCAGGCCAGAACAGGAGGCACAGGTCAGTACCTTGTAGCTGCCGGCGGGCAGACCGTCTAGGAGGTAGTTGCCATCAGCATCGGTAAAAATACCCCCTGTCCCTTTGCCGGTCGAATTATCGGTAGCCAGAATCAGGAGATTGACAATGGGGCTATCGAAACCGTCCTTAACCTGTCCGGATATTGATCCGCCCGGCTCCAGGGAGAAGTCGACGCCTGTAGTATCACCGGGCGCGGTCACGTCAACAGGCGTTGCATCATCCCAGTAGTAGGTGCCGTCATACCACTCGTTGGCAAAGTCATCCGCGCTGACACGGATGCCGTACTGTCCGGTGGGCAAGTTCGAAATTTTATAATAGCCGTCTGCGTCAGTCTGGTCCAAACCCATATGCTCCCAGGCGCCAGGTGTGGTACTATATGTGACTACACTTACATCGGCTCCCTGGATGGGGACGCCGCCGTCAGTTGCATAGACGTGCCCGGATATGGTACCGAACGCGTCCAGGACGAAGTTGATATTGGGGGTATTTCCTGGCGCGAAAACGGTTAAGGCCGTGGCATCTTCCCAGGAGGGGGCATCGTCATACCACTCGTCTACATAGTTCAAGCCAGAACAGGAGGCACAGGCCCTTACCCTGTAGTTTCCGGCGGGCAGACCGTCCAGGAGGTAGTTACCATCGGCGCCGGTATTGATACCTCCTGTCCATAGACCATTTGAATCATCTATAGCGTTGATATTCAGATTAACGATGGGGTTACCGGAGTCGTCCTCGACATGACCGGATATCGAGCCGCCCGGCTCCAGGGAGAAATCGATGTCCGGGGTATCATCGGGAGCGGTCACATTAACCGTTGCCGCGTCTTCCCGGTAGTAGCCGCCGTTATACCATTCGCTGGTAAAGCCGGCCGCGAAGATGCGGACCGCGTACTGCCCGGTAGGCAGGTTCGAGGTGCTGTAGTGGCCGTCCGCCTCGGTCTGTGCCCAGCCCAGCTGTTGCCATTCATCAAATATACTGCCATATATGAATACCTGGATCTGGGCCCCCTGAACCGGGGCGCCGCCGTTTGTCGCGGAGACCTGTCCGGATATGGAGCCGCCTGGTTCCATGGAAAAGTCGACGCCCGTGGTTTCATCATGTATCGCCACGGGTACGAGCGTAGCATCGTTACGGTTATAGACATCGTCATACCACTCATCTGCGTAGCTTAGGCCGGAACAGGAGGCACAGGCCCTTACTCTGTAGTTGCCGGCGGGCAGGCCGTCCAGGGTGTAATGGCCATCGGGGCCGGTGTTAACGCCTCCTATCCATCGACCATTTGAACCGTCTTCGGCATAGATGTGGAGACTACCAATAGGGTTATGCAGACTGTCCTCGACATATCCGGATATTGAGCCGCCCGGCTCCAGGGAGAAGTCGATGTCTGGGGTATCACCGGGCGCGTTTACTTCAAGGGCTACCACGTCTTCCCGGTAGTAGCCGCCGTACCATTCACTGGTAAAGTTAGCCGCGATTACGCGGACGGCGTAATGTCCGGTGGGTATGCTGGGGACGGTATAGTCGCCATGTTCGTCGGTGTATGCCGAATTTACCTGTTGCCAATTGCCAAATATAGTATCATGCATGATTACCTGAACTAGGCCCCCCTGGACCGGGGCGCCGCCGTCCGTCGCTGAGACGTGCCCGGATATGGAGCCGCCCGGCTCCAGGACGAAGTTGATGTTGGGGGTATCCTGATTTACGCTGACAGGGACAGGCTTGGCGGCATAGTTGTAAAAGGTATCTTCCCACCATTCGAGGGCGTAGCCGTGAGCACGTTGGACCCGGATGGCGTATTCCCCGGCGGGGAGGCCCGTGGTCTTGTAATCGCCGTCCGTATCGGTTATGCCGAGGCCCCATATTGCCCAGTTGCCGGTTGCGGAGCTATATTCGATGGCGAATACCGTAGCCATCGGAATGGGGTCGCCGGTTTCATTTTGGATATGGCCGGATATGGTGCCGCCGACTTCCAGTGTCAGGTCTTTGCCAGTGGGATTAACGCCATCGGCCACAGTGATGGGGTCACCCCCCAGGAAAAGCTTTTCCTGCCAGTACTCGAGGATGTAGCTGTCATCGCCGCTGCCGTTGGCGGCCACCAGGGGTGCCGAGACCACGTATTGGTCGTAAGTCAGGCCGTCCAAGGTGTAATCGCCATTGGCATCGGTAAGGGTGACGCAGGAAACGCCGAGGACACCCCAAGGGCCGGCGGAAACACTTAAATTGGATATCGGCTGCGAGGTGTCCTCGTCGGTTACGGTGCCGGAGATGGTACCACCGGGGCCGAGCCAAAAGCTGGTATTGACGGTATCCTGTCCTCCTGTCACCGTTACCGGGTTGACGGCCCTGAATATAGTGTGGCCATCGTAGTAGACTCGTTCGTAGCCGGGGGCGACGGCCGCCACGGTATAGTCTCCAGCCGGCAGTCCGGTGATGCTGTAATAGCCGGAAGCATTGGTGGTAGCCTGGCCGTCCGGCGACCATAGCTGTGGCGGATATTCTGCAATATCAATGGCGCTTACCGTGGCACCTTCGATCGGGGTCTGCTCGTTTTCATCGAAAACATAGCCGGAGATGGAGCCTTCGGATGTTATCCTGGCCCGCAGACAGACATTCAAACCGCCAAGTAGCTCTGCTGCATCTGCCCAGGCATCGCCTTCGGCGCTCAGGAAGCATACATCGGATTGTATGGGCGGATTACAGACACCAGAGATAGCATATTCGACCGGTATAGGATATTTATAATCTAGCGTCGTCATTTTAACGGCAACAGTGAACTCCTGGCCATTGGTCATGGTCACGTGGGCGACCAGCGGTATGGAGTAGTAGCCGGCCTCGGCGCAGGTGCCCGACTGCGTGGCAAGCTGGTTTTGCAATCCATTGGCCGGGTTGCCGTCATCATAGACATAGATTTCATACTGGGCATCAGGTCTTGTGGTCCAGAAGTCCACGTGTGTAAGGTAACCGTCTTGCTCCGGGGTGAAAACGCTCGCCATCCATAGCGATGTAGTGTCAATGCCAACGAAGTCTATAATGCCTGCCTCGTCCCAGTAGTAGAGCTTCTCATTGGGATTTGGGTCCGCGTACTCCAGATAGGCTACCTCGGTAAGGCCGCTTGAATCGTAGGCCAGCCAGAAATAGCCATCATAGGTGCCGGTGCCGTCTCCCCAATCATAATCCGTGCCCCAGCTGTTCTTGACAAGCCAGGCCCCGGCCTCGGAATTACCCGGGTGGGGGATGTCGTCATTCCAGCCTATAATCGAGACAAGGTGGTTTGTCTCTCCGGTATTCGGGTATATATAAACAGCGCCGTAGGTTGGGTCAACGGATTCTCCGGATTCGTCCCAGTAAAAAGACGCTGTAACAGGTCTGCTGTATACCGCCTGTTTTATCGCGTCGATCTGGTCTGGGGAACCCGCTACGTACCGGTAACCGGTGACCTTCTTGACCGGCGGGCAGCTATCTTCGGCACAGCTACCATCACAATGCAAGGTATCGGTATTATAAGGGTTACAGGACTCCAGGACGGCGCCCTTCCTGATGAAGACCTCGCTGGCTTTGATGGTATTCCCACTGCCCATACATGGGTCATTGGGGCCGTCAAAGAGATAGACCCAGGAGCGGTCAGTGGACAAAACCACGCTCTGCTCGGAAAAATCATACTCGGTACCCTCATCAAGCAGAACGGCCGATTCCAGGACGGATGTCGTTCCAAAGGCCCAGCAGGTACCACACGAATTCTGGTTTTTTACCGGTGTCACCCCGTCATGGTCTCTCCAGTCCCATGCACTGGGGAGGGCCTCCAACAGGCTCATCTTTGGCACGGGGATGTCCCGGAGATGATCCAGATTTATAGACGGAGGAACGTAGCCAAAGTTAGATTCGGATGGATTTTCGAAGAATTCCTCAAACTTAGGGTTTAAAGGGGCTAAACGGTACATTTCGGCGTCTTCAGCCAGGGCCGGCATCACCGAAGGAATGGCACTGACCAGCAAAGCCAGGATTACCAGCGGGTATAAATATTTACTTCTCATCCCGTCCCCCTTTTCTCAATAACGACCACTTGCATCAGCGTGAAAAATAGAGGTAATGATGTTTTATACGGTCAAAATCTTGCCCAATACCAGAATAACTTCATTGTAACTATTAATCGTGGCCCACCCACTAATTGACAAGCGAGTCACAACATGACTGAAGTATTGGTTTTAATTATTTTGACACTTTAATTACAGCAGGACTATAGTACTACTACATATATGAGTTGTCAACCTCACTTATCTTAACTTTTCTCCACTTATTGCAATCTCTCCAGTATAACGCCAGGTATGAGTACAATCTGACCGTCTCGAGAGCGACGTTATAGTTGGTATTTCGTTCGTTGAGGTCACGTCTAATTTGCCAGAACAGGTATCAGGACATGCGAGGCTATTTTTTCTCCTTTTGTCTGAAAAACGGGCGGGATGGACATTAAGCTATATGGGGAAGGATATAGAATTCCAGGCATATAAGCTATGTACATAGATCCATATAAATCAAACTAAGGGGTGAGATGGCAACCAGAAGGATGACATCGATCGACATAGACGCGAACAACGAGCTGGATGCCGTATTGAGGACCTTCATATTATTCACGCAGACAGCGCTTGAGGTACTTAAATATGTAGCCGCCTATCTGCATCGCGAGGCAGGTTTTTCAACCATCCATTTGGTGGTACTGCAGGTGATGGACCGTAATGGTAGCATGATGACTCCCTCCGAAATAGATGAATGGACGCAAACCGAACATCACAATGTCACGACTCTGATCAGGCGTATGAAGAAAGCCGGGCTTGTTACATCGGAACGCAGCCAACGTAACAGGAAAATCGTTAATGTTACTCTTACGGATAAGGGGCGCGAGATTCTGGCGCAGCTCTTGCCGGTAGCGCGCCAGATCGTCGACCGGGTGATGTATTCAATCGACGAAGACGATGCTGCCTGGTTAGATAAATTGCTGAGGTTGATAAGACAGAATGCCCACTTTGGTCTGGAAGGCATTAATATAAGAGTAATTGATCGGTGTCCTCCCCGACCCGTCTACTCCTAATGCCAGGAATCCGGATAGCAGCCGGAAAGGTCGGTCAGATTCATCTGATAAACGTCATTAAAGTATGCCCACGTATCGAGAACCGGATAGGTATGGTCTGAATAATAGTCAAACGGCAGCCCCTTTCTCGGGACCAGTTGCTCAGACAGGTTGTCCCAGTAAGGGCCGCAGGTGGGATCGAGCACTTGCCACTGTCCGTTACCGTATATCTCGACCCAGACATGCCCGGTCGGTTGCCCATTCAACGATACTTTTCCGAGAACCCCCCGAACCTTATCGGGCCTGATTTCCCGAGCGCGAAGTAAAGATACAAGCGTGCTTGCCTGTTCCTCGCAGTCGCTGACCGGCTGACCCCCCACCGGGTTACTTTGGTAATCGGGCGAACCGGCCAGAAACTCCCGTGGGGTCAGCCACTTGTCATCAGCGTTATGCAAGGTTCTATCAGATACGTACACCCATTGGACCGCCATTCGATAGGCTGCCTCAATGCTGCTGACCTTGATTGAAAGGTCTTGAATCGCATCGGCGGCTGGCGATACGTAGTATTTAAAAATTGATACGTCTACCGGGATTGCATCGGCGCTGTCGGAGCATTCAATGTCCTCATTACTGACAGGCTCATCAGGCCGGTCCTGTATCGTAACCCCGGAATACCGTAATCCCGATAGCCAAGTTGAACTGTAGGCTACAACGTTAACCGGTCCAGCCGGGCCGGCAACCAGCCAGACGGTAATAATTAATGGAATCGAAAGTCCAATAGTCTTCTTCATTTACGTTTAGAGCGGGACTTTTCAACATCCTCTCAAAAAATTTAAAATGATAGACTCACAAATCGGTCACGCCGCATCGCTGAATAGTTACAAAGAAGTAACAATTTTTAGGGACTTTACGATATTAAGATTCGTGAAGAATAACTCCCGCCTCCAGGCCTTGTTTAAGGTTAAAATTGGCGGAAGAAATAAAGCATAAATAACTGAGGAAGATTTGTAACTATTTGATGAATAAATAGGGGGCGAAGCCCCCCCGGCGTCTCATGACTGTCTCACATCTGGCTGGAAACTCCGGTGAGAAAATTTGAATTACATAAGACGTACCCAGTAAAAGTTCGCGGGAAGGATTATCCTAGCATTATGGCGGAGGTCTGGGGATAGATATTGTCAGGAGTCATTGATAGAAAGCCAAGAAAGAACAATAGCAGATTTTAATTAACACATCCTAATTGCTATCTTTTCTTTTCGAGATATGAAAACCAGGGTGTCGATAGGCCTAGTGTCTTGATGCCATGATTCATTTAAAAACTTCCGATAGGGTCGGCCTTCCAGCATTGGTAGGTAACGCAGGTCTCGAACTTGCTTAATAATGAATAAAAGTAAACGTATCCAAGTTCAATAAATACCAATAGATTACTTTATATATATTTTGTATATTTGTTGGATGGAGGGTAATTGAACAAAGCCGAGGAAAGTACAGCCCGCATTGTAAGAAGCTCAGGAGTTTGTACCATGCGCCTCGGCTAATCCGCATGACCCGGATACTCCGCCGGAGTGATGCACGTGTTAGCGAGTTAAGGCTCATGTCCGAGTTAAACTGAAGGTGGGCGGGTAATAGTGTGCTGCTTGCGTAGCGGGATTTCCTTGATGAAAAAGTTAACCACGAAGGCAATGACCACCACGAACAAGGCAACCAGGAACACCAGGGAGAGCGCCGAACTCAACGACTCCCGCAGTACCTGCAGGATTTGCTGAAAGAGTTCTCCACTCTGTGGGCTCGCTTGTCCCAAGAATCCCTGTAACTGGGCCTGCGCCTCCGGGCTCATCAGGGCCTGAGGGTTCTTCGCCAGGGCATCAAGCTGGGCCGGCGGTATCATCGCCTTTACGGCATCGGGTAGCTGGCTGGTAAGCTCTGAGGCAAAGCGGTTGTTCATCACCGAGCCGAGTACTGCCAGTCCCACCGAGCCACCTATTGAGCGGAAGAAGGCCGTAGATGAAGTAGCCACCCCCAAGATACTATAGGGGACAGCGTTCTGCACGGCAATGACGTAAAGCGGCATGGTCACCCCCAGTCCCATTCCGGTGATGACAATGTTCACCACGGCGGTACCATATGAGGTCTGCGTTGTCATGCGGGAGAGCAGAAAGATCCCCATCCCCATAACAGCGCTGCCTA
>DAOULX010000057.1:0-15958 GCA_034414775.1 Dehalococcoidales bacterium | reverse complement strand
AAGGATGGCTGCTTCTAAGCCAACCTCCTGGCTGTCTCTGCAATTTCACTTCCTTTCCCACTTAGCCTGCTCTTGGGGACCTTAGCTGATGGTCTGGGCTGTTTCCCTCTCGACTACGGGGCTTATCCCCCGCAGTCTCACTCCCAGGTTCTCGGTTAATGGAATTCGTGGTTTGGTTGGATTTGGTAAGATCCTCTCCCCCTAGTCCATCCAGAGCCCTACCGCCATTAACTAACACCTGAGGCTGCACCTCAATGCATTTCGGGGAGAACCAGCTATCCCCGGGTTCGTTTGGCATTTCACCTCTACCCACAGCTCCTCCGACAACTTTGCAACGTTGAGCGGTTCGGGCCTCCACCCCGATTCTATCGGGGCTTCACCCTGGCCATGGGTAGCTCACCCGGCTTCGGGTCTAATCCACGCGACCATGTACGCCCTATTAAGACTCGCTTTCGCTATGGCTCCGCAACGCCAGTTGCTTAACCGGCCACGCAGATTAACTCACCGGCTCATTCTTCAATAGGCACGCTATCAGGGGCCGAAGCCCCCTCTAACTGCTTGTAAGCATACGGTTTCAGGTACTATTTCACTCCCCTCCCGGGGTGCTTTTCACCTTTCCCTCACGGTACTAGTTCACTATCGGTCATCAAGGGTATTTAGCCTTACCCAGTGGGCTGGGCAGCTTCCCACAAGATTCCTCGTGTCCCGTGGTACTCAAGGACAGATAAGGAGCCTACCCCTTTCGTTTACAGGACTCTCACCTTCTGTGGTGGTCCTTTCCAGGGACCTTCAACTAGGGTCGGGTTGATAACTCCTTGACCTATTCCAGGTTCGGTCCTACCTGCCTTACAACACCCGGCAAACATAGGCCCTGGACCGTTAGGTTTACCGGGTTTGGGCTTGTCCCCTTTCGTTCGCCACTACTCAGGGAATAATCTCTTTTCCTCGGGGTACTGAGATGTTTCACTTCCCCCGCTTACCTCCTGCCGGCCTATGTGTTCAGCCGGCGGTGATCCCGTTTTACGGAACCGGGTTGCCCCATTCGGGAATCCCCGGCTAGGCTTGCTAGACAGCTCGCCGGGGCTTTTCGCAGTCTTGCCACGCCCTTCTTCGGCCCTTGATGCCAAGGCATCCACCGTATGCCCTTAACGCTTGACCTGCTTCAGGTTTGATATTAGACCCTTCTATATTCAGTTGTTAAGGTGCGGAAGGCAAATGAAAAGGTCTGGCGGCTTTACCACCAGACCCTGCCTTGTCCGGTTTTGACCACCAGAAAATCTTTCTATGTCTTTGCCTTCGTCATATGCAAATATAAGGATAGCACAGGGGGGATCCTTTGTCAACATCGTTGCGAGGCTATTATTTACATTTTCATCACAAGGGGGGAATATATTTTGTTGGGAGGTGTGCGGGCAGGAGGCAGAAAGAGGGCGGTTGAAAGCCTCAGCTCTTTATGTTAAATTATAACATTATGACAACAGACAGAATATTGGGGCGATTATCCAGTCTTATTAATATGGGTGAACGAGTTTTGAGTACACGGCATCGACCAGCAGGCAACGTTTATTCAGGAGATGCTGTGGGTACCGCGCTGTTCCAGCAATGGCGTACTAGTTCTTTAGCTCTCCTTGAATCGGTTTTCGGGGATAATGGAGTACATTATCAAGAATATAAAGAAAAGTGTAAAGGAAGTTGGTATTTTGACTCCGAACGTGGGCTGGCGATTCTTAAAGCAGCGAAAGAAGACATCGAAGGTGGATGCCTGCAAAGAATCGAATCGCTAGTGTCTGCGAGTGTATTTTCCGATTTTTTAGAAATGGCCGAATATCTATTAGATGAGGGATACAAAGACCCTACTGCTTCTCTAGTAGGTGCTGTGCTTGAAGATGGTCTCAGACGGATATGCACAAAAAATGGTATTACTGTAAAGACTAGAGAAGATTTAAGTTCGCTTAATCAAAAACTTACTGCTAAAAGAATATATAACCCACTTCAGCAGAAACAAATTCAAGTGTGGAATGAAATACGCAACAACGCTGACCACGGTAAGTTTGATGAGTATAAAACTCAAGATGTATCAAACATGCTAAAAGGCGCACGGGGATTTCTAGCTAATTATCTTACATGATATTAATTAAGCGTTAATCTTCCGTATCTTCTCTGGACTTCAGCCTTCGCCTGTCTGGCCTAAAAATCCCTCTCCAGTCTCCCTTTAAAAAGGGAGAAGCTATCCTTGTTTCCCCTTTTCCCGTCTCCCCCTTGTAAAGGGGGAATAAGTGGGATTTCAGTCCTCCCCCCTTGCCTCCCTCCTTTATTTCTGCTACAATCTTATGTAAATCCTGCTGTTTGTTCAGGAATGCTTACATGTCCAAGACAATCGCGGAGATCAATGAGAAGATAAAGGCCGGCCGGGCCGTTGTCTGTAACGCCGAGGAGATCATCGAGGTCGCCCGGAAGAAAGGCGTTACGCAGGCCGCCCGGGAAGTCGATGTCGTTACCACCGGCACGTTCGGTATCATGTGCTCGTCCGGCATTTACTTCAACACCGGACACACCAAGCCGCGTATCAAGTTCGGGGGCGGACGCGTCTACCTAAATGACGTCCCGGCCTATACCGGCGTGGCGGCCGTCGACCTTTTCCTGGGGGCCAACGCCCTGCCGGACGATGACCCCCGCAACCGCGTGCACCCCGGCGAGTTTATCTACGGCGGCGGCCATGTTATCGAGGAGCTGGTGGCGGGTAATGACGTCCGGCTGAGCGCCACGGCCTACGGCACGGACTGCTACCCGCGGAAACGCCTGGAGACCCTCATCAACATTAAAGACCTCAACCAGGCTACCCTCTTCAACATCCGCAACGCCTACCAGAACTACAATGTGGCCGTGAACCTCTCGGACAGGACCCTTTACACTTACATGGGCGTCTTAAAGCCGAACCTGGGCAACGCCAACTACTGCTCGGCGGGGCAGCTTTCGCCGCTGTTCAATGATCCCTACTACCGGACTATCGGCATCGGTACGAGAATATTCCTAGGCGGGGGCACCGGCTACGTCACCTGGCACGGCACCCAGCACAACCCGGACGTGCCCCGCAACGAGAAAGGCGTGCCGCGGGAGGGAGGCGCCACTTTAGCCGTCATCGGCGACCTGAAACAGATGAGCCCGCACTGGCTGATGGGAACGAGTGTCCTTGGATATGGCTGCAGCCTGACGGTGGGTATCGGCGTACCCATCCCGGTACTCGATGAAGAAATCCTCCGCGGTACCACAATCACCGACGCCGATATCCTGGCGCCGGTCGTCGATTATTCAGAGGCATTTCCCCAGCTCAAACCCAATGTTGTAGCCGAGGTTAGCTACGCCGACCTGAAAAGCGGTAAAATAAAGATAAAGGGGAAAGATGTGCCGACGGCCTCCCGTTCGAGCTATCCCCGGGCGCTGGAAATTGCCAACATCCTCAAGGAGTGGATCGAATCCGGCCAGTTCCTCCTCACCGAGCCGGTGCAACCGCTGCCGGGAATTGAATCCGGCATTACTTTCCGGCCGCTCCGCGAGCGCCCCTTTGAATAGAGGTGAGTCAAAATGGCTGTAACTAAAAGGATTGTGATGCGGTTTCCCCGGCGCCTGGTCGAGCGGCCCATCGTTTACCGTCTGGTCAAGGACTACGACCTGGAATTCAACATTCTCAAGGCCTCCATTACACCGGAGGAGGAGGGGCTGCTGGTCCTGGAGCTGAAAGGCGACCGCCGAGAGTACGATAAAGGCATCGACTTCCTCATCAAGGCCGGGGTCAAAATACAATCCTTGGGCCAGGACGTTATCCGTAACGACGAGCGTTGCACGAGCTGCGGCGCCTGTATCACCGTCTGCCCGACCGGTGCCTTCCGCACCGACCCGAAGACCCGCGAGGTTCTTTTCGATAACAAGAAATGCATCGCCTGCGGCATGTGCATTCCCGCCTGTCCACCCCGGGCGATGGAAGTCCATTTCTAATTCCCCTCTGCCCCGGTGGGAGAGGATTAAGGCAAGGTTGTCTTACCCTCAGCCGCAAATCACTGAAAAAAATACCACTTCACCCCACCGATATCCTTCGCTTCGCTCAGGATGACAATTCAACAATGAAAAGTGATTCCTATCAGCCGCGGACCTATCGACGCTGGATCGAAGGTAAAGACCTGGTACACTTTACCGTCACGGAGAAGGAAACCGACCTTTACATCCGCGCCACCACCGACCTGGAGCGCAAGGCCCGGCGGCTGGTGCGCAAGTACCGCCAGCAATTGGAACGCTACATCGAAAAAGACCCGGCGTTTCAGTCATCACTGGAGCCGCTGGAAGTACCGGCCAGCGCCCCGGCCATCATTAGGCGGATGGCTGAAGCCGGGCGTTCTGCTGATGTCGGTCCGATGGCCGCCGTGGCCGGGGCTTTGGCGGAGTGCGTAGGCCGGGAACTGCTGGCTTTCTCTCCGGAGGTCATCGTGGAAAATGGCGGGGACATTTTTCTTAAAGTGAAGCACCGGCGCACCATCGGTATCTTCGCCGGGGACTCTCCATTGACAGGTAAGCTAGGACTGCAAATCGAGCCGAGGGATACTCCGATGGGGATTTGCACCTCTTCCGGTACGGTGGGGCATTCCCTAAGCTACGGCCGGGCCGATGCCGTGGTGGTGGTGGCCCCTTCAGCCACCCTGGCCGATGCGGCCGCGACCGCTATCGCCAACAGGGTGAGTCAAGCGGAGGATATCAACAACGGCCTGGAGTTCGCCCGGGGCGTGCCTGGCATCAGGGGCGTTATCATTATCGTCGGGGAGAACATCGGCGTCCGGGGGGACATCAAGCTCTGCGAGACCACGTAGCTCTTGAGGTTATCTCTCGATGCTCAGCTCCAGCTGGTTGACCGTCCCTTCCACACCTTTTAACGGCGCCACCATGCCCATGATAGTGCTCCTGATAATTTCCACGGGGAAATAGCTGAGCAGTATGTCGGCACCATTGAGTGTTATGCGCACATCTCCCTTTTCATCGATGGTAAGCTTGAGCTGCTTGATTTCACCGGTGTCATGCAGGCTGGCGACGATACCGCCGGTAACATGGTCGAGATACCCGGATACAAAATAGTCCAGGTCGACCGGCGTGTTATTGACCGAGAGGTCTATATTTCTGGTCATCTCTATTACTCCTCAGGATTTAATCCCACCCACCGCCCCTTAGACCAGAGCTTAGCCACCCTTGTGAAACAGCAGCTCTTCCAGCCTGGCGGAATCGAAGCCGATGACGATGTCCTTATCATCGATAATCAGTACCGGAACACCGTACTGCCGGGTCCGTTCGATCATTTCTTTGGCGGCCTGCTTGTCCTGGGCGACGTTGTGTTCCACGAAGGCAACATTTTTCTCGGAAAGATACTCTTTCGCCTTATGACACCAGGGTCAGGTCGGTGTTGAATAGAGAACCACTCTTTCATCGGCCATACGAGTCTATCTCTCGGAAATATCTTTCCATATTCCAATATATCTTTCGCATTACGACGATGTCAAGGAAACCGGGCCGGGCCGGGATGACGACTCGACCGGTATTACGCTATAATATAGCGGCAAATACCAAAATAGTACTTATATCACATACAAGCAAGGCCGCCCGGAATAAAATATTGGTGATAAACTATCAGAGGAGGCTTTTATGGCAAGCGAGCAAGAATTGACCGCCAAAGCGTTACAGGCGTCCATCCAGATGGAAACCGATGGCAAGGAATTCTATCAGAAGGCCAGTAAGGCCAGCTCCAATAAGCTGGGGAAAAATCTCCTGAAAAGATTGGCGGAAGAAGAGGATATCCACAAGAAGGTCTTTGAAAATATCTTCAACACTATCAGCGCCGAAAAAGGCTGGCCAACGGATGCCACTTATAAACCTGACGCCGGCCAGCGACTGCGCACCGTCTTTGCTGAAGCTATCGATAGTATGGACAAGGATGCCAAGTCCATCCCCAGCGAGATTGAAGCAATCCGGACCGCCATGGAGATGGAAAACATGACCTACGACTTCTATACGCGACGCGGCGCCGAAACCAAAGTAGCCGCTGAGAAGCAGTTCTACGATGCATTGGCAGTGCAAGAGAAGGAGCATCACCGGGTACTCCTGGACTACTACGAGTTCCTCAAGAATCCGGCTGCCTGGTTCGTCGAGAAAGAGCATCCCTCCATTGACGGCGGCTAATCTGAAAAGCAACCCAGCTAAATAGAGCAGGGGATGATATGCTGACGATCGAAAACCTGTCGGTAACTGTGGACGGTCGGGAAATCCTCCACGATATCAACCTGAACATCCAGAGCGGAGAGACCCACGTACTCTTTGGCCCGAACGGCGCCGGAAAAACCACTTTACTCATGGCCATCATGGGCCTGCCCAGATACCGGGTAACCTCGGGCAGCATCAGTTTCAAAGGGCAGGATATCACCAGCCTGACCGTCGACGAGAGGGCCCGCCTGGGGATCGGTGTTTCGTTCCAGCACCCACCGGTGGTACGCGGCGTCAAGACCCGCGATATGGTAGCCGCCTGCCTCGGGGAAAGGGGCAGTCCCGAAGAAATCGGTAAGCTGGCTACCAGGGCCGACCTCGGGGACTTCCTGGAGCGGGATATCAATTACGGCTTTTCCGGCGGTGAAATCAAACGTTCCGAGTTGATGCAGCTACTCGCCCAACGGCCGGAGTTGACCCTGCTCGACGAGCCGGAGTCCGGTGTGGACCTGGTCAACATCGCCCTTATCGGCGATCTCATCAACGAACTGCTGGAGAAAAACTGCCCGATACAGCAGCGGCACTGCATGGGACTCATCATTACCCACACGGGTTATATCCTGAACTACGTCAATGCCCGCACCGGCTATGTCATGTGCGATGGCACCATCGGTTGTGTGGGTGATCCTCACGAGATGCTGGCGACCATCCGTGACAAGGGCTACGACGAGTGCATCCGCTGCTACCTGGGGAGAATACCGTACGATGAATAGGCCCGTGAAGAATCCCGACATACGGGACAAGGCTCAGGCTGCGGCGACCAAGCAGGCCGCCCTCGGCGAAGACATCGACCTTTCCGAATATGTCACAACGGACTCCGAACACCCCTATCAGGCGGACCCTTCCCGCCTGCCATCCCGGACCAAAGAGCGGATGCTGGAGGCGGGTGTTACCCTGGACGACGTCCGGCAACGCTCCGGCACTTTCATCCAGATGGACAACACGCCCGTGCACAGCTCGGTCAGACAGGAAGGCATCGAAGTATTGCCCGTCAGCGAAGCCCTGGAGAAGTACGACTGGATGACCGATTACTGGTGGCGGGCGGTGGCCGTCGACCAGGACAAATACACCGCCAGCGTCGAACTTAACCAGAACAACGGTTATTTCATCCGGGCGTTGCCCGGTCAGAAGACAATCTTCCCGATCCAGGCCTGCCTCTACCTGGCCAAAGAGAAGCTGTCCCAGAACGTTCACAATATTATTATCGCGGAAGAAGATTCCGAGCTGCACATCATCACCGGGTGTACCGCGGCCACCAACGAAGAGCCGGGACTCCACCTCGGGGTTTCCGAGTTTTATATCAAACGGGGTGCCAAGGTCACTTTCACCATGATACACTCGTGGAACCCGGAGACAGCCGTAAGGCCCCGCTCCGCCGCCGTCATCGAAGAGGACGGCCTTTTCATGAGCAACTACCTCCTGATGAAGCCCGTCCGGTCGCTCCAGATGTACCCCACCGCCCGCTGCATCGGCGAGAACGCCACCGTCCGGTTCAACAGTATATTGGTAACCGGCCGGGGATCGTCGCTGGACGTCGGGTCGCGGGTCTTCCTGGATGCCAGGGGCGCCCGAGCGGAAGTCATCTCCCGGGCCATCACCACCGGCGGCACGATTCTGGCCAGAGGCTACCTCGAGGGGAACGCCCCGGAAGTGAAAGGGCACCTGGAGTGCCGCGGCTTAATCCTCGGCGAAACAGGCGTAATTCACGCCATTCCTGAGCTCAAAGGCAACCTGGCCGGTATCGATTTATCCCACGAAGCCGCCGTCGGCAAGATTGCCGAGGAAGAAGTGGTCTACTTGATGGCGCGGGGACTGACGCGGGATGAGGCCACCGCAGCCATTGTCCGGGGATTCCTCCGGGTGGACATCGAAGGACTGCCCCAACTGCTGAGCGATGAAATCAAGCGGGCCGTCGATGCCAGCGAAGAAGAGGTGATGTAAACGAACTACCACACCAACATATAATCATCATCACAAGGCTTAGTCGGAGAGATACTATAGTGCTCGACTATTTCACCAGCAGAGGAGGCAGCAACCAAAATGGACAAATATGAATGTACGGTATGTGGTTATGTTTACGATCCAGAATTGGGGGACTCGGTGGGGGGCATTGCCCCGGGGACGGCGTTTGAAGACCTCCCCGAAGATTGGGTCTGTCCCATCTGCGGGGCCAGTAAAAGTGAGTTCGTCAAGCTGGAGGCCTGAAAGACTCGAAATCGTGAATGGAGGTACCGAATGGATAACGAACAAATTATCGAGCTGTTGAACCTGGACCTTCAGGATGAGCATGGCGCCATTATCCAGTACCTCACCCACGCCTATAGTATGGGTGAGGGTGAAGTGGCCTGCGAGATAGAGGCCATCGCCAGAGACGAGATGCGCCATTTAGACTGGCTGGCGGAAACTATCGTTGAGTTGGGAGGCAAACCCAGCCTGACGCGGGGCACGATGGACATGACTGGGAAGACCGTGCCTGATTGGATGGGCAATGATGTCGGGCTGGAGAAGGGCGCCATCGACCAGTACCGCGAGCATATCGCCAGGATCGATGACCCTACTATCAAACGTCTCCTGGAACGTATCATGGCTGACGAGATGGCCCACCAGGCCAAATTCGTTCACTTCGTTGATAAGGTAAAGAGGGAAGGCCTCACAGATATTCGCGGGGACCGCAGCGATAAAGTCGCCAATACGCTGAACTGGGGCGTCGAACACGAGTATACCGTCATTCTCCAGTACATGTTCCAGTCCTACCTGACACGTAATGCGGAGGCTAAAAAGCAGCTCGAAGACCAGGCTATCAACGAGATGCAACACCTGGGCTGGCTCGCCGAAGAGCTCGTCGACTCCGGCGGCAGGCCGCGGATAGAACACACCGAGGTTAAACTCTCAACGAAAACGGCTGATATGCTGAAAGACGACATCGCCATTGAGAAAGAGGTCATCAAGGTCTACGGCGAAGCCGCCGCCGAGGTTGACGACGCCGACCTCAAGCAACTGCTGCTGCGCATCCGGGGTAACGAACAGTACCATGTGGGCGTCTTCGACGATATTGTTAAAAAAGAAGAGAAATAACAGACAGTTTTCAGTTCCTGTTTGAAGGCAATTCACTGTTAATCCTGTGATGAACCCTGTTAGATGGCCTGTTATTTCTGGCTCGATTGGAGGTGTGTTTGGGAACATATCGCAAGGCTGGTTCCGCCAGCGAGCTTCCGGCCGGCGGTCTGAAAAAGGTCATTTTGGACGGCCAAGAAATCATGCTGGCCCGGGTCGGGGATGATTATTATGCCCTTGGCAACCGCTGCCCCCACCTAGGTGCCGACCTGTCGGCCGGAAAGCTCGAAGGGACGGTGGTCACATGCCCGCGCCACGGCTCACAGTTCGACGTCCGGAACGGGAAAAACGTCCGCTGGATGCATGGGAGTGGAGCCGTTACGGCGGTGGGTAAACTCTTTAAATCCCCCCGCCCCATCCGGACGTATAACGTCAGGGTTGAGGGAGAGGATATACTCGTCGAAGTATAAACTCTGAATTCAGAATTCTGAAAAGATCCCGGCCTGATAATTCAAAGCTGGGGGGGGGGTGGTTTTGGAGTTCAGTATTTAGAACTGAAGATTTCACCCGGAGGTGGTTGACATGTCCATTGTCTTCTCGGCGAACGAGCTGATAAACATGGCCATCGGTATCGAAAGGAGGGGGATAACCTTCTACGACATCATGGCAAAATCGACCGACAATGATCAGGCCAGGGATATCTTTGAGGGGCTGGTACAGATGGAACGCCAGCACCTGAAGATTTTCCAGGAAATGCTGGACGAAGCCGGTGGTGAACCACCGCCGGAAACTTCCAGCCAGGAGTACGCCGGATATTTCCAGGCGCTTGTCGATAGCGCCGTTTTTACCGACGACATGATTACCAGCGAGATGGCCACCGGGGCAGAGAATGATATCCAGGCGCTGGAACTTGGTATCAGCGCCGAAAAGGACTCTATACTCTTCTACTACGAGATGAAGGACCTCATGCCCCAGCGCTATACCTCGATGGTCAATGAAATCATTGCCGAGGAAAAGTCCCACCTTCAGCAGCTGACCGAAATAAAGAAGAAACTCGAGGGCCCTGTCTGACCTGCCATCCCGGCCGGGCTCCAAAACGAGGCTAAATCAAATTGACCAGCCATTATGAAGGCGGCTCCGAGCCGGCCGATTTCCTGGTGGAAAGTATCGGGCTGATACCCGTCGGGCGCGTGCTGGACGTAGCGGCGGGGAATGGACGTAATGCCATCTACCTGGCCGGGCGCAGCTATACGGTGGAAGGGATCGATCGGTCGGAGGAAGCCGTTGCCGGGGCGTCGGCGGCCGCCCGGGAAGCCGGGGTCCATGTTGATATGTGTGTCGCCGACCTTGAGGTAGGCCACCATATCCGCAAAGACGCCTATGACGTAATAATCTGCTTCAACTATCTACAGCGCTCGCTCGTGCCGCAGATGAAGGATGGTATCCGTTCCGGCGGGATGATCATCTACGAGACGTTTACAGTCGATCAAGCGCAGTTCGGCCGGCCGCACAATCCGGACTTTCTATTGCAGCATAACGAACTCCTCGACATGTTTCGTAATTTTCGTTGCCTGCACTACCGGGAGGGCATCATCGGGGGGAAAGCCATCGCCAGTATCCTGGCCCAGAAGCCCTGAAAGTCTCCCGCCCATACCGCTGCAACACTGGTATAATGATAAATGAAAGTATGTCAATATATAGCTGGAAGGACGGAGGTTATCTATGGAAACTTTTCGCGGTCAGGCACACCTGCCCGGAGCGGATCAACTCTGGAACATCGAAGCGGAGATAGACTGGCAGGGCCGGGAGGTCAGCGTCAAGATTGACGAAGCCCCCGGTGGAATAGCCGAATGGCCCGGCCTGGCGGTGCAGACCTTCGGGCCCATGGATGAGATTGTTTTCCGCACCAAGGGCATCCCCAGCCTGTTCACTCACTGGTGGCATTTCGCCCGCAGTGGCAGCGGCGATCTCTGGGGCATCGTGCTGGCGACCCCGGATGTGCAAGGTGTGTGGCGGACCTGCCCGTTGACACTCACCCGGGTCGATAAGTAATATTTACTCTCCAGGGGACGATATAATGAACAATAAAGTTGTTTTAGTCATCATGGTGCTTCTGCTAATCATCGCCGGGGGCACCGGATATTACTCCTACACACTCAACCAGCGCATCGATAGGCTGAGCCGGGATTTGGCCGCCAATCAAGTCGAACAGACCGACCTCATTAGCGGTGTTAGCGATGACCTGGCCGGTCTGGCGGCGGACACCGGAGACCGGTTGGACTCACTGGATTCACAGCTAACCGGGACGCGTGATGACATCGACTCACTGAGTGGTGAGCTTAATGACACGGAGGACCGGATTGCGGACGTCGAGACGGAAGCCAACAGCGTATCCGACCAGGTCAATGACCTTGCCGGGCGGCTGGATGCTACCGAAGCCGAGATGTCCCGGGCTGTGTTCGATGCCAACGCCGCCTACCAGAAGGTAGGCCCGGCAACCGTCCGTATTACCAACGGGCAGACGATCATCGGCTCCGGTTTTATCTATGACGACGAGGGCCACGTGGTGACCGCTTACCACGTTATCGAAGACCTTTCCTCGATAGTGGTCGTCACCGATGACGGCCAGCTCTTTGACGCCACCGTGACCGGATACAGCCAGATCAGCGATGTCGCCGTACTTGAATTGAGTGGCGACCCGGCCATAGAACCGCCGTTGCTGGCCGATTCCTCCCGGATTCAGATTGGCCAGGGAGTAATCGCCATAGGCAGTCCGATGGACATCAGGGAGACGCTGACGGCCGGTATCATCAGTCAGGTAAACCGCTTTACCAACTATGGCACCGAAGACAACTGGGTACCCAATCTCCTCCAGTTTGACGCCCCGGTCAACCCAGGAAACTCCGGCGGCCCGCTGGCCAATGGCGCCGGGGAGATTGTCGGCATCGTTGTCGCCAGGATTGTCGCCAGTGAAGGAGACGGTATTTACTACGCCGTCGCCTCTAATAAGGTGAAGCGGGTGGCCGACGCCGTCATCGCCGATGGCTTTTTTGCCTATCCCTGGATAGGTGTCAGCGGCTCTAACCTCACCCCCGATGAAGCACAATCGAGGGGCCTGGAAACGGCCAACGGCGTCGCCGTCGGCAGTGTCGATAGCGGCGGGCCGGCGCAGACAGCCGGTATCCGTACCGACGATATCATCGTGGCATTGGACGGTCAGCCGGTACGCGATATGGGTGAACTTACCTCCTACCTGGGGGAGAACCTGAGCCCCGGCGACGAGACTGTCATCGAGGTGCTAAGGGGAAACAACCGACTCGAGTTCGACCTGGTCATCGGGGAACGATGAGGTCGTTTGCCTGACGCCCGTTCACCGCCTATAATACGAAACATGAAGGTAATCGGTCTTACCGGCGGTATCGGCAGCGGCAAGAGCACCGTAGCCGGTATTCTGGCGGGGATGGGGGCGGTGACCATGGACCTGGACAAGGTTGGTCACGAAGTCCTCAAACAGGAAGAGGTCCGGGAGAGGCTGGTCAGCGAGTTCGGGCGGGATATTCTGGCCAACGACGGCGAGATCGACCGGGCCAGGCTGGGAAGGCTCGTTTTCAACGACCCGGAGAAGCTGTCCCGGTTGAACGCCATCACCCACCCGGCGATAGATAAAACGACCAGCGACAGGCTGGAAGATTACCGCCAGCAAGGAGCCCGGGTGGTGGTACTGGAAGCAGCGGCCATTCTGGAAGCGGGGCGGGGTGAAGTGTTCGATGAAATCTGGGTAACGGTCGTCCCTGAAGAAGTGGCCCTGGACCGGCTCGCCGGAAGGGCCGGTTTTTCGCCGGAAGCAGCCGTAGCACGCCTGCGCTCCCAGCTATCCAATGAAGAACGCATCCGGCAGGCGGACTTCGTCATTGATACGGACTGCACCTTAGATAAGCTCAAGGAAAGAGTGGCGACGGAATGGCAGAAGCTATTGGACAGGCTTTAGGATGGACAACATCGAGTATGTAGACACGGACGAGCGGGACCTTAGACATGGTCGGAGACCTCTGGAAAAAGCTGAACGACGATCATCGGGAGCGCTCGCCACACCATGCCAACCACTACTACGGGATGACCTTTGAAGGTAGGAAAAAGCACCTGCTGGAAAAGAGCCGCAACGGCGCTTTACGTGTCGACCTCGCCAGGGACACAAAGACCAACAAGCTCGTGGGGTATTGCGTGAGCACCGTCTCGGAAACAGGCCAGGGAGAAATAGATTCCATCTATGTTGAGGCCGATTACCGAAGCCTCGGCATCGGAGACGCGATTATGAAAAGGGTGCTGGCATGGATGGACGTACTGGCCGTGACAAAACGCATGGTTGAAGTCGCCTCTGGGAATGAGGAAGCTATTGCCTTTTACCACCGTTACGGGTTCTACCCGAGAAGCGTAATCCTGCGGACGCCGGAATGAATGCGATTGACTCTCAGCTTCGGATTTAGTATAATATCTAATTTGGAGGCCTAAAATTTACGCGATAGTTGAAACAGGCGGCAAACAGTACAAAGTGACCGAGGGCTTGTCTCTCGATGTCGATCGGCTGGATACTCCCGAAGGCGGCAAGGTCGAACTGGACAGGGTGCTCGTCCTCGGTGAAGGCGAAAACGTTACCGTCGGCAGGCCAATCATCGAAGGTGCCAGGATACTGGCCACGGTAAAAAAGAACGGCCGCGGTAAAAAGATCATTGTCTTCAAATACAAGGCCAAGGTCCGCTACCGCCGCAAGAACGGTCACCGGCAGCACTTCACCACCCTCAGTATCGACAATATACTCGGGCCGGGACAGGAAGCCCCCGCTCCGCCTAAAAAGACACGACGTCGCAAGAAAGCGGCGGTCGAGGAGAAACCCGAGGCCGCAGAGCCGAAGCTGGAGGCGGTGGAACCGAAGGAAGTGATCGAGGAGCCGGAGGCAATTCAAGAGCCGAAACCGGAGGCGGTTGCCGAGGAGAAAGACGTAGAGGAAAAGACAGATGGCGCATAAAAAGGGAGGCGGCACCAGCCGCAATGGACGGGACAGCCAGAGCCAGCGGCTCGGAGTCAAGAGGTTCGCCGGGCAGATGGTCAATGCCGGTACCATCCTGGTCAGGCAGCGGGGCACCCGCATCAACGCCGGTGAAAACGTGGGAATCGGGAAAGACCACACCCTGTATGCCATGGTCAACGGCATCGTCAAATACGAGGCCACCAGCAACAATCGCCGTAAAGTCAGTATCGAAGCGAGCTAAAGGAAATGAAAGAGAAGATACACCCCGAATATTACCCCGATGCCGAGGTCACCTGCGCCTGCGGCAACCGTTTTACCACGGGTTCCACCCGTAAACAGCTCAAGGTCGAAGTGTGCAGCCAGTGCCATCCTTTCTTCACGGGCGAGCGGCGCATGATGGATACTGCCGGTCGCGTCGAGCGGTTCAAGAAGCGCTATAAGATCGAGAGCTAAACGGGAATTTAAACAGGGAAGCAGGGCCGATACCTCGGCCCTTTTTCTTTAATCGGCATGGCGGAGAAGAAACCTTTTTATTACGGGGGCCAGGCGGTCATCGAAGGGGTGATGATACGCGGTCGCGGTGCGGTGGTGACGGCGGTACGCCGTCCCGGCGGGCAGATCGGCACGGACGTGAAGCCGCTTTCATCCATTTACACCGGCCGGATGAGACGGTTTCCCCTGGTGCGCGGCGTCATCGTCCTCATCGAGGCGATGGTGCTCGGCGTCAAGAGTCTGCTCTTTTCCGCCAACGTGGCGGTCGAGGAGGAGGAGGAAGAGATCGGTGGCGGGGCGATTTTCCTCATGCTGGCTTCGGCGGCGGTACTGGTGGCGGCCCTGTTCTTCCTGGCACCCCTCTTTCTCACCCGTCTGGTGGGCGATTACATTACCAGCTCCATCGTCTTCAATATCATCGAAGGGGTGATACGTCTGATTATCTTTATCGCCTACCTGAAGATAATGTCCCTGTTGCCGGATATCCGGCGAGTATTCACCTATCACGGCGCCGAGCATAAGACAGTCAACGCCTACGAGGCCGGCGTGCCGATGGAGGTGGACGCTATCCGGGCCTACAGCACGGCCCACGTCCGCTGCGGAACCAGCTTCCTGTTCACGGTGCTGATCATCGCCATCGTGGTCTTTTCACTCGTGGGACGGCCGGCCCTCTGGCTGATGATAACGTCACGCATCGTGCTTATCCCGGTCATCGCCGCCATAGGGTACGAGATAACCTATTTCAGCGCCCGGCACACGCACAACTGGTTCGTGAGAATACTTCTGGCCCCGGGACTATTATTGCAGTCATTGACCACCGGCGAACCGGACGACAGTCAGATGGAAGTAGCTATCGCAGCCATGAACAAGGCCGTGGAGGTCGACCAAGCGGCTGAGGCGACGCCGGCTTCAACCTAATATGTTATTCCCGCGAATGCGGTAGTCCAGAGGAGATGGCGGGGCTGGCTTGACCGTGTCAGCATAATTTCGATATATTGGAACGAGAGCCCCGCATGAAAATCGCCGTTCAGTTTGACTTCGATGGTACCGTCAGCGAGGAAGATATCAGTTTCCTGCTGCTGGATACCTATG
>DAOULX010000056.1:0-5407 GCA_034414775.1 Dehalococcoidales bacterium | reverse complement strand
ATCCTACCCCGCCATATCTACGTTTCCCGCACCCGCCCCCCCCGCCTCAGCGTCAACGGTTTCCAGGGTACCGTAACCGCCGTCAGGCCAACCGCTAATACTGTGCGGATATGGATCGATGTCGCGGGGAAAAACCTCATGGCGGAGATACCCGCCTATATCTCCGAGGAAATGGATCTAGCGGTGGGCAACGAAGTCTTCCTGATACTGAGGATGAGAAGGATACGCGTCTACGAAAATAGCTGACTTTTGGTTACAGGTCGATCATCGGTTTTATTTATGCGGATGGGTACTGTAAACTAAGTCGTGACCATGCTAAATGAAAGCAGCGCGCCTTTCCGCCGTCGTGATTATGTCAAGATAACCCTCCTCGGGTTTGCCGTTACCGCCTTGTGGCAGAGTCTGCACAGTATCATTTTGCCCGTTCGATTGCTGGACTTCGTGCCGGAGGTGCAAAAGAACACCTACCTAGGCTTGATGACACTTACCGGGTTGCTGCTGGCCATGCTCTTCCAACCCATCGCCGGCGCCATCAGCGACCGCTCCGGTTCGAGCTGGGGACGGCGCCGACCTTTCATCCTGGTGGGAGGTCTTTTCACCGTCCTTTTGATTCCGGGGCTCGGTATCTCCGCAGGATTTGCCGTTATATTCGTGTTTTACTGCCTACTCCAGCTTGCCAGCAATACGGCGCAGGGGCCATTCCAGGCCTTTATTCCGGATATGGTACCGGAATCCAGGCGGGGACTGGCCTCAGGGATCAAAGCTCTTCTGGAAATCGTCGGAGGGGTGATATTAGTCGTCATCTCCAGTCTTTTTACCAAACGGTATTTCGCCGGTGATGGCAGCCATTGGCTCTGGATGATACTGTTCATCCTGGCCGCCATCCTGGCTGGAGCCGTAATCTATACGATTGTTGCCATTAAGGACCCCCCTGTCCGCTCCATGGACCGTCGTTCATCTTTTCTGGCGACGCTGGCCCACACCGCCAGGCATATCACCTCCAACCGGCCTATGTTGTGGTTCCTGGCTTCCCGGTTGCTTGTTTATATGGCCTTCACCACCATCCAACAATTCGCTTTTTATTTCCTCCAGGACGTTGTTGGCGTGGACGATCCCGCCGGGGCCACCGCTCAGTTCATGGGATTCGCCGTCGTCGGGATGTTAATAGCGGTCTGGCCGGCCGGTCATTTCTGTGATAAAATCGGCCGCCGGCCTATCTCTTTTACAGCGGGCATATTAGGTGCGGCAGGTATCGTACTCATAGCATTAACCAAGGAATACAACCCGATGTTGTGGGCGGCCGTCCTTATAGGCATGGCCATGGGAGCCTTCAACAGCGCCAACTGGGCCTTGGCCACTGACCTGGTGCCGAAAGGGGAGGAGGCCCGCTACTTGGGCATCGCCAACATGGCCACCGCCGGCGGAGGCGCTTTGGCGAGGGCTATCGGCCCAGCTATCGATTTTTTTAACCAGCGCGGCCCGAATTCAGGCTATGATTTCCTGCTAGTCATCTGTATCGCCTACTTCGTCATCGGAGCGCTGTTGGTCCTGAGGGTTAGTGGCCCGACGCCTAGAACCAGGCCTCCACTGTTTTCCAGCCCAGAGCCGCCAGAGACACGAGGATAACATAAAGTAATATCCTGCCGAGCCAGCAGTATAACAGGAACTTTCCGAAGTGATAGCGCAAGGCCCCGGCCGCAATGCCAACCAGGTCGAAAACAAACGGGACTACCGAACAAACAAACACCGTCAGTCCACCCCATCGTATCACCCAGCGCTCCACCCGGTGGTATAGATTTCCTCTGGCCAGCAAGCTGCGCCCGCTGCGTCCGGCTATATAACCCATTATCTCGCCGATGGCTGCCCCCGTGCCGCCTATTAGCCCCACGAAGATCGGACCGGGAAAAGGCATATTGGCACCCAGGGCCACCAGAAAAACCGCGCCGCCGGTCGGCAGGACGACCGTCGCATTGAAGATTAGACCGATAACGAATGCCCCGAGGTAGGTATATGATTGTAGATCCTTGATTTTCTCGGGGTATTGTTGATAAAAAATGAAGATACCAACCGAAATCGTGCCGACAAATATGAGTCCCAAAATAGGTAAGAGTTTGTGCTTAACCCAATCCGGTATCTGCTGATTGGTGGGTTTTTCCAATTCGTTCTGGTCCATCTTGTCGCCGTATTATACCACGATGCCCGTAGCGCCAGATAGGTTGTCACTTGTTTTACCATCGGTACAGAAGCTATAATGAACGGTATCGGAGAGGAGGCTTGAATATGCCGTCATACGCCTTTTTTCAAAATGAAATCATCCCGCTGGAGGAAGCCAAGATCGGGATTATGACCAACTCCTTTCATTACGGAACCGGTATCTTCGAGGGGATCCGCGGTAACTGGAATAGCGATAAAAAGCAGACGTACATCTTCCGGCTCCGGGAGCACTACGAGCGCCTCGCCAACGGGTGCCGAGTTTTAAATATCACCTTACCCTACACAATTGATGAGCTTTGCGACAAGACCGTGAAGCTGGTAGCCAAATGCGGCTTCGAAGAGGACTCGTATATACGGCCGGTGGCATATAAAAGCTCCCAGGCACTCGGTGTCAGGCTGCATAATCTTGACGACGATTTCTTTATGTTCGTAATTCCGTGGGGGCCTTATCTCGATGTGGATAAAGCCCGCTGTTGTGTTTCCTCCTGGCACCGGCCGGAAGACAACGTAATCCCGCCGCAGATAAAGGCCTGCGGAATCTACATCAACAACGCCCTGGCCAAGACCGAGGCCGTCAACAACGGCTTCGACGAGGCCATCATGTTGTCACCGGACGGCCATATCTCCGAGGGCAGCGGCGAAAACATTTTCCTGATAGTCGACGGCAAACTGGTGACCCCGGCCAGCCAGAACAATATCCTCATCGGCATTACGCGCAATACGGTAATCGAACTTGCCGAAAAAGAGCTGGGCATCGAAACGATACACCGCGCCATCGACCGGAGCGAATTATACACAGCCGACGAGTGTTTTCTCACGGGCACGGCCGCTCACGTCACACCCGTGGCCGAAATAGACCGCCGTCCCGTCGGCAACGGCGAGATTGGATCCATCACGGCCAAATTACAGGAAATTTACGTGAAGGTTATCCGGGGCGACTACCCCAAGTACATGCACTGGTGCACGCCGGTCTATGAGAGATAGCACGGATGTAATCAGTTGGCAACAAGATTATTTCCCGATGCGGCCAACTGGAATTGTGAAATCGGCTAACCCACCTGCCTGACGACAGCCACTACCTTACCTTGAACCTCAACATTTTCGGGCTCGGCATAGATGGCCTGCATCTGGGTGTTGGCCGGTTGGAGCCGGATGCGGCCGGGCTCGGCATACACTTTCTTCAGAGTAGCCTCTTTTTCCGCCTTGAGCCAGACCGCCGCCATTTCGCCGTTCTCCACCGTATTCACTTGCTGCATCAGGACAACATCGCCGTCGTTAATCAGGGCGTCTATCATAGAGAGACCCTTGACACGCAGGGCGTAAACGTTCCCTCGCCCTTTAGTCAGCTCGGAAGGCACCTCCATCGTCTCTGAAACAGCGGCAACATCCCAAGTGTCCGGCGTCGGCACGGGTATCGGTTCGCCGGCGGCGATAACGCCGATAACCGGAACCGCCACTACGGCGTTGGAAACCGAGGAACGGTTAAGGAGCTTGATGCCACGGGAAACATCGGCATGACGAGAGATATATTCTCTCTCTTCGAGGATCCTGAGATTATAGTCCACCACTGAGGTAGAGCTGATGTCGCAGCCGGACTGGATATCGCGGATGGAGGGAGGATAGCCACGGTCGTTTAAAAAGCGGTCGATAAAAGTGATGATGCGCTTCTGTTTTTCGGACAGCTTCTTCATGCCATCTCCCACAGAACAACCAGGCATAGCGAACACCTGTTCTGAAAACACTATATATCAAAAAGAGAGCCCTGTCAATAGGCATGTTTATTGAATGGAAATTTTAATGATAATAAGGGGTTGTAAAAACAGATCGGGGTCACCGACGGCTACCTATCGCCCACACCTTCGCAAAACTCGCCCCTGGCACTGGCCATCGTCTCCAGGGCGAGTTTATCCATCTCCAGCTGGATCGGTATCGGGTATTCGCCGGTAAAGCAGGCCAGGCAGAAATTTTCCCGGGGCAGGTCCACCGCCTCAATAAGCCCGTCAATGCTGAGATAACCCAGCGAATCGGCGCCGATATACTCGCAAATCTCCGGTATGCTCTTCTGCGCGGCGATAAGCTCACGGCGCGTCGCCATATCCACACCAAAAAAGCAAGGGTACTTGATGGGCGGGGCGCAGATACGCATGTGGACCTCGGCAGCGCCAGCCTTGCGTAATATCTTCACCACGCTGGGTGTCGTCGTGCCGCGGACGATGCTATCGTCAACCACGACGAGACGCTCGCCGTCCAGCACTTGAGGGAGTGGATTGAACTTGAGCTGGACGCCCAGGTCACGAATACGCTGGTCCGGCTCGATGAACGTGCGACCGATGTAGCGGTTCTTGATCAATCCTTCGACGACGGGTATACCAGACTCACGGGCGTATCCCGTGCCGGCCGCCGTTGCCGAATCCGGGACACCCATCACCAAGTCGGCGTCTACGGGATACTCTTTGGCCAGTCCCATCCCCATGGCCTGTCGGGCCGGGTAAAGCAGTTTCCCGTTGATCATGCTGTCCGGCCGCGCGAAGTAGATGAACTCGAAAATACAGATGCCTTTTCGGCTAGATTCTCCCGGGTAGCTCTCCAGGCCGTTCTTATTGATGACCACGACCTCACCGGGCTCGATCTCCCTCACGATATTTGCGCCGATATGGTCCAGGGCACAGGTCTCCGACGCCACCACCCAACCCCCGTCCACCGTACCCAGGCAGAGTGGCCTTACACCGAAGGGATCGCGGACTGCGTAAAGCTCGGTCGACGTCATAACGACAAGTGAGTAAGCCCCCTGCAAACGTCGCATGGCATACCTTATCCGGTCCACCCAGGTCTTGCCCGGCGAGGAGAGAATAAGAGTGGCAATAACTTCGGAATCAGTGGAGCCATGAAAACGATAGCCCCCGGATATCAGTTCCTCATAGAGATGGGCTGCGTTAACGACATTACCATTATGGGCGACAGCGATGGTTTCCCCATCGCTACCCACCAGAATTGGCTGGGCGTTGGCGGCCCGGCTGGAGCCGGATGTAGAGTAACGGTTGTGCCCGATGGCGATATGTCCGGTCAGACGACGGAGGGCTTCTTCGGTGAATACATTTGATACCCGCCCCATCCCGGTATAGAGCCTGATCTGCCGGCCGTCGGCTGTACCGATGCCAGAGCTTTCCTGGCCACGGTGCTGGAGGGCGAAGAG
>DAOULX010000055.1:0-1677 GCA_034414775.1 Dehalococcoidales bacterium | reverse complement strand
CTATGAACCCTTCTCTGGTAAACGCCGTCCGGCTAATCTGCAGGACCTGAAAAACATCGCTGGACTGGTAGACAAGCTCGATAATATTCACCTTTTCCTGCTGCCCACTTACCCCAACGAATTGCCGCTGGAGCAGGTGGACGTTAACCGGTTCTTCGCCGGACTGGATAACACCACCAAGCATATCATGGGCGGCATCTATACGTCCGCGGGCATGGAGCAGGTTATTAAAATAGCCGAAATGATTGCCGGCTCGCCGGAGACCCTCAAGGAGAAGCCGATTATTTCCCTCATCACCTGTATTATCAGTCCACTCATCATCGATGCCCATTACGGTGATCTTGTAGTACAGGCCGCGCGGAGCGGCGTTCCGGTGGTTTGCCCGTCCGAACCGCTTTGTGGCGCTACCTCTCCGGTAACACTGGCGGCTAATGTAGTGGTACAGACCGTTGATTCCCTGATGGGGGTTATCCTGACGCAGGCGGTCAATCCCGGCACGCCCGTCGTCTTCGGTTCGGTGGCTACCAGCACCGATTTGCGGGACCTCAAATACATCGCCGGTTCCGTTGAAATGGGAATGCTGAATGCCGCCGGGGCCCAGATGGCGCAGCACTACAGGCTGCCGTATTACGCTACCGGGGGTATGACGGACTCCAAGACGCTGGACGCCCAGAGCGGTTATGAATCAGCGATAACGAACCTGCTCTGCGCCCTGGCCGGCTCCAATTTCATCCACGATTCCGCCGGGCTGATGGAGTTCGCCATGACGGTCTGCTATGAGAAATACGTCATCGACAATGAGATACTCGGGATGGTCATGCGCGCGGTGGAAGGTATCCGCGTGGACGACGAGACGCTGGCTTACGACCTTATCAAGGAGGTCGGGCCGGGCGGCAACTTCGTCACGGCCAGGCACACGCGGCAGTTCATGCGGAAGGAGCACTATCAACCGCTCCTCAGCGACCGCCGCAGCCGTGAGAAATGGGAGACGGAAGGGAGCCTTAATACCTGGCAAAAAGCAGGGGTAAAGGTCAAGGATATCCTGGAAAACCATGACGTACGCCTGCCCGAAGAAGTACGTACCACGGTGCTGGAGAACATTCCGGGCATTATCGATTGACCCGAGAGGAGAACCTATGACTGACGATATTATTGCACAAATTAAAGATAACGTTATCCAGGGGAGGCTGACGCAGGAGGATGAAGGGATAGAATCGGGCTGCGCCGGACAACCGGGCGTCACCGAGCTGGTTGAGCAGTCCCTCGATGAGGGGATACCGCCGCTTAATATCATTAATGACGGTCTTACGGCCGCCATGAGCGTGGTGGGAGAGAAATACGAAAACGAAGAGTATTATATTCCCGATATGCTCGCCTCCGCCGAAGCGGTCGGGGCGGCCATGGAAATCCTTTCGCCCCACCTGGAAGGGTGCGGAATCGAACGTAAGGGAAAGGTCGTCTTTGCCACGGTTAAAGGAGACCTGCACGACATCGGCAAGAACATCGTTACCATCCTACTGCGTGGCGCGGGCTACACCGTTGTCGATATCGGCAACAATGTGGAAACGGATGATATCATCGAGGCCGTACGCAAGGAAAAACCGGACTACCTGGCGCTCTCCGCCCTGTTAACCAGCACCATGGTCAATATGGCCGATGTTATCAAGGCCTTGGAAC
>DAOULX010000054.1:0-15479 GCA_034414775.1 Dehalococcoidales bacterium | reverse complement strand
AACAATTATAGTTAAAGGAGGCTATATCAAAATGACTCATGAAACAAACGAGGCTGAAATAAACAAAGCTGAAATAACACGCGGGATCGACGGGAAACGCGGGACCGAAGGGAAATACGGGAAATATATAATAAGGGAACCTTTAGGCACCTTTGCCGACGTGCATCCCGAACTCACGGGCGTACAGAGCTTCGGTATTGAAGGTGAGAAATGGGATTTAGGACCATGCCACATACAAATGACCGCCGTTCACAAACCCTTTGTGATGCTGAATAAGTCTCATGCTCATCCCGATGATGAGTACTTGTGCTTTATCGCGGGCAACCCTATGGACCTGGGGGATTTCGGAGCAGAAGTCGAGCTGTTTTTAGGTGAGGAAGGGGAAAAACATATCATCAACAGTTCTACCATCATCTTCATCCCGAAGGGCTTACCTCATTGCCCGATTATATTTACGGCAGTTAAAAAACCTATTTTCTTGTTGACGGTTGTACCGGCAGGTGGATACTTACAGACTTAAAAAATCCGGTAGCTCCCGCCATTCTATTATTCGAAAGAAGACACCGCTAAATGAACGATTTCCACTACGGTAAATACATCGTTACTTGATCTAAGAAAGGCTCGGTACCTTGGTGGCTTGAGAAATAATAACAATCTTTATTAAAGGAGGGTATATTAGTGATGAAAGGATTACACGGGGCTGAAGGGAAACGCGGGACCGAAGGGAAATACGGGAAATATATAATAAGGGAACCTTTAGGCACCTTTGCCGACATGCATCCCGAGCTCACCGGCATACAAAATTTCGGCATTGAAGGGAAGGAATGGGGTTTCGGACAAGGCCATATGCACATGACGGCCGTTGACAAACCCTTTGTGATGCTGGATAAGCCCCATACCCACCCTAATGACGAATACATATGTTTTATCGCGGGTAACCCTATGAATCTATGTGATTTCGGAGCAGAAGTCGAGCTGTGTTTAGGTGAGGAAGAAGAAAAACATATCATCAACAGTTCCACAGTCGTCTATATCCCGAAGGGGTTTCCTCACTGCCCGATTGTATTTAAAACAGTCACCAAACCTATTGTGCTGTTGATTTTTATGCCGGCAGGTGAATACATAATGACTTAATAAATCCGGTAGCTCCAAGTATTCTATTGTCAGGAAGGAGACACCGCTAAATGAACGAGTTCCACTACGGTAAGTATATCGTTACCGAACCTAAGAAAAACTTGGTTAGACCGAATTGGGGCGGCTCGCTTGACCCAACCCGGACAACGTCCATGATGTACTTGGACGATTCGATCATCAAGGGTGCCTTTGTCGTCGAATGCGTCTGGTTCTGGCCCATGGACCAGGAAGACAAGTCCAGCCCAGAGCCCCATACGCATGACTACGACGAGGTGCTCGCCTTTGTGGGTACCAACCGGGATGACCCTACTGACCTCGGCGGCATCGTCGAGCTGTACATTGACGGTGAGCGCAATGTGGTTAATAAGAGCTTCCTGGCTTTCATCCCGGCTGGGGTAGTGCACAATCCGCTGAATATGCTCGAGATAAACAAGCCGATATTTCACTTCATGACACTCCACACCGGAGACTACATGGATTCCGGCCACGGTGTCTAGGTGATTCCGGGGGAGGCCTCTAGTTGCTCGAACATTTCCGGCAGCTAGGTAGCGATGCCGGATCAGAAAGCGAATATGAACAGGCTCATCACAGCCACTATGAACGGCAACATCAGGCTGGGGAAACTTTCTTGACAATCATGTTAAAAGGTGATAGCATCTAACCCAAAATTATTATTTGGGTGGGGTTTTCCATAAGGTATTTATAAAATGGTTTTTCTCTACGTAACATACAAGCATTTCAAAAAGCGAGAAAACGAAATGAAGTAAAAAATAATGAGAACAAACCGCTTTTAAAAATAATTTTTAAAGAAGGAGAAAGCAAAATGAAAAAATTAGCCGTATTAGTAACCATTCTGATCTTGGTTTCGCTATTTATCGTATCTACATCCTGTACATCAGATGCCGAAACCACCACAGCGACCGAAACCGCCACAGCGACCGAAACAACCGTAGCTGTAGTATTAAGATTGGCCGGAGCCTGGCCACCCCAGGATATGCCTTCAGTAATTCTTAACGGATTCGCAGAGAGGTTTAACGAGCGTGCTGGTGGGCAATACATCATTGAGCATCATGATAGCGGATCTTTAATCGCCCTTACAGAGAGTCTTGACTCCGTAAGGTTAGGGACGGTTGAATTAGCCGCCTGGGCACCGGGTATATATGGCACCGTCGATGCTCGATTCACCGAGCTGCCTTTCATTTATAAAAATGCCGCAGCTGATGCGGCCGCCCAAGCAGAATTGACGAGCATGTATGATGCCTTTGTTACTGAGAAGTTTAACCAAAAGGTGCTGTTTAATTTTACCACCGGTGGCAATGAAATATATACTAAAAAACCTATAGAAACGATGGCTGATTTAAAAGGACTGTTAATGACGTCTTTTTCTCCCACCCAGTCAATTTTCATTGAAGCTCTGGGGGGCTCTCCCGTCACTATACCTTTTACCGATACGTACACGTCTGTGCAAAAGGGAGTGGCAGATGCTTGCATAACGGTTCCCAATATGGCAGTAGTATTCGGCTTGAGCGATGTGATTGATTATATGACCAGGGCATATTGCATACCCGGTAGTATTGTCGTAAGCATTAACTTGGACACATATAACTCCCTGCCGAAAGATATTCAAGATATTTTAATTGATGAAGCCTTGAATACGCGGCAGATTGCCAATGAAATCATGATGAATGGTTACGAAGAGTTTACTCAGATGCTGCGTGATCAGGGGGTTACTGTTTATGACTTGCCTCAAGCGGAGAGAGATGCCTGGGTAGCAAAATTGAAGCCCTCTAATGATGCGGTGTTAGCAGAGATGGGTGACTTCGGTATCGAACTCGCAGAGTTGGCCGAAAGAGTTAACAGCGAGAATTAAGATAATAAATATAACCACAGACATTTCTCCATTCACGGCGATTCGCCGTTGAAAATGGACAAATAGATAGATTTGAAGGTAGGTGTTGAAGTTGTTCAATCACCTGATATTATCAACTAACAACACCTACCTTGTCTTTTTATCCGGAAAACATTACCCTTAGCAATACATCAAAACGCTTATTGCCTGAGGAGTTGTTCTATGCGAGCTATTAAGATAATAGCATTGGCCATAGACCACGCGATAGATTGGATCAGTACTCATGCGGCATTATTGGCCGGCATTCTGATATTAATTATGGGATTCCTCAGCACCTTCGGCGTGTTTATGCGGTATGTAATACATGACCCTGAAGCTTATTCATATGAACTGAGTACCATCTTTTTATTAGCCTGTGTAATGCTTGCAATAGCCTATCTGCAAAGACAGGGGCGACAGCTGCGAGTTGATTTCATCTCTAACCGATTCAGTAAGACAGCGCAAGATATTCTCTTGAATATTGTCGTTCCACTGGTTGCGCTTACATATATCGTCACCATCACCTGGCATAGCTGGGAATATGCGATGTACGCGTTCTCAATCGGCGAAAAGAGCACTTCGAGTTGGAGAGAGCCGATCGGCCCCATACGAATGATAGTACCCATTACATCGGGTTTACTCTGTTTAGTGCTTTTTTCCCAGCTTTTCCGCGGCATTGTATCCCTAATACGTGCAGTTACCAAAAAGACAGGCAAGATAGTCAACACGACTTAGTTTTTAACTGTCCTATCAGCTTGAGTACAGGAAGTAGCTAATAGGAAGCAAGTGATTTGATAATCAGGAGCAAGAAAAGGGTAGACTCGAATGAAATTGCTCAATGTATATTTATTTAAGCCAAATACGCCGTATGAAAATGTTCAAGATATTGCACCTCTTAATATTCGGCCGTAATCTGGTTATGACGTATTTATTGAGGAGTAACTGACTTTGGACCCAGCAATATTAAGTGCAATATGCATCGTCATATTATTTGTTTTTATGCTGTTGGGAATCCCGATAGCCTACTCCCTGGGGTTCGCTGCCATGGTGGTAGGGCTATGGGCTTTCGGGCCCGGCGTCCTTCCCAAAATAGGCTGGGGACCTTTCCAAATGTTATTTAATTTTTCCTGGACGCCTCTTCCACTATTTGTATTGCTGGGATCCATCATTGCCGAGACTGATATAGGTAACGACCTCTTTCTGGCGGCATCCAAATGGCTCTCACGAATTCCCGGCGGACTAATCGTGTCAGGCATCATCGGCGAGGCCTTAATGGCGGCTACCATAGGTACCAGTTCCGCCTGCATTATTGTAGTTGGCAAAGCCGCTCTGCCGGCGTTCGAAAAAGCCGGGTATAATCGAGGCTTTAGCTTGGGGGCACTCCTTGCCGGAGGAGCGCTTGGGCCGCTTATCCCGCCCAGCGCTTCAATGATTATATATGCTGTCTTGACAAATACTTCCCTGGGCAAAATGTTTATGGCCGGGATAGTACCTGGTCTACTCCTGGTATTGTTTTTGAGCGTACCCTCCATTCTCCTTTGCTGGCGGCGACCTCAGCTGGCCGCTCCTACATATAGTGTGAGATGGAAGGACCGAGTTTTCTCTCTAAGGAAAATTTGGCCCGTAGTCGTAATCATGGTTTGTATATTGGGGGCCATCTATTTCGGCATTGCTACCCCGACCGAGACTGCCGGAGTTGGAGTCGTAATAACACTGGTTATTGCAATGGTATTTTACAAATTAGGGTGGAAGGGCATCCGAAGGTCGCTGATGGAAGCGTCTACGGTTAATGCAATGGTGTTGTTTATTCTGGTAGCCGCTTCCATTTTCACCTACGTAATCGGGAGCGCCAGCATTGCCAAGTATCTGGGAGATTTGGTCACCAATCTGTCTTTATCGCCCTGGATGGTAATAGTTGCCATTAATATTATCCTTCTTATATTGGGATGTATCATTGATCCGTTGACAATTACATTTTTAACCGTCCCCATCTTCGTTCCCATGGTTACCGGCTTAGGTTATGATCCTATCTGGTTCGGGATCGTGTTCCTGGTAAATACACAAATCGGATTAATCACGCCCCCCATGGGGATTGATTTATTTGCCATTAAAACAGTCTTTAATATCCCGACGGGAGAGATAATAAAAGGCGTCGTTCCGTTTTTCCTTTTCGAGATTGTCTTTCTCGTTGTCCTGGTAGCTTTCCCGAGTATAAGTCTCTGGCTTCCCAGTATGATGTGAAGCCAGTTGGCCTATCCCCAAAAGGTATGCTACTCCTAAAGTCATGTATTAGAGATGTGGGACTTGGGCTGATCGAAGGATTGCGCAGAAAAAACGTGAGTGGAATGGCAAAAACATGCGTTGTTCTTGAGGAACTGGTGAATCAGACTATGGATGGCACCTCAGTTCTTTGGCCTTGGAGGGTGAATGTAGGAGATAAACACAAGCTTCGTTAAAAATAATATTAATTTGTAGCGGCATCTGAACAATTGTCAGGAATGTTGGGTTCCAGATAAGCTTTTATACTGTCGATTTTTATGTTGGTATGACTATAATGTGAACAATTCAGGGAAAGTCTGAAGCAAACCCATAATAATCAAGGCTATAGTTGCCAGTGTGATTATGATGGTAAACCATAAAATTCGGTATTGTAGTGAAATATTGGATTTAGTCGTGTCAGCTGTAGATGAATCTCTTAGGAAATCAGTGAGAGCGTCTGCTCTTTGACGGACCAACTCTATTACTTCATAAACGGATCGTTCAGCCTCAGTTAAAATGCTTCGGAATCCATCAAAAACATCATATGAATAGCGTCCACTTGTGCTAGTTTTTATGGGTTTAGAAAGTGTAGGGTTATCACCATATTTTGAAACTAGATTTGTCGCGAGTTCGCCATGAATCTCGTTTAACGTTTGAGTAATACGTAAACGTGCGGATATTTCTTGTTCTCTGTCCATAAGAAATTTGGCATGATGAATACTTCGTAGCGGACCTTTATTCTTCAGTTCTTTAATATAATCATTAAAGGGTTTTTCATAGAAGGGCAGTTGAACCAATCGCTTACATGCATGACGAAGCTCAGAAGCATATCCATAATAACTCAATATATCTAAAACGATCTTCGGAAGAGCTACTAGATCACTCCTTGTTGTATCAATATCCAAAGGTTCCGTACCTATCGCGGCTATTCTTTTACTAGGGGTACCAGCTCCAACCGAATGCATCAGCAACACATCATATAGAAAATGTGGTTGTGGTCCTTCACCTGTGCGGAAGAAAGATACGATGTCATCAGCTAAATCACTGAATTCAGGGTAGGATGTGGAGAAATTTATTGTTGGCTCAAGATACAAAACAGAAGAATACGAAGGGGAATATTTATTAAAGGCAACGTGCTCCCCAGTACAGTGAGGAAATACCGTAGTAAATAATTCGTTTATCATGCGCTCGGATTCAAAATATTCCAGGCTCACTAAGTCATATATTGCTTCAGGTGGGAACTCATGCACACGCCTCCAGATGCATATATTGAGAAACCAACCAAGTACACCGGTAACATAGATACCGATCCACCTTGCCGTGAAGCATTCGAGCAACTCAAGAAGGCCACGCAAAAAATTATCAAGACCGTCGGCTCCTCTACCCCGGAAGACAAGTACGGCCCTACCGGCTCTGATACCGGAGGAACGCCGCCGGCAGAACGCCAGCATTTCGTCCCAGCTGACCAGCATTTCTACTACAAGGTGGACTTCTGGAACAAGGAGGACGCTACTGCTCCGGCCTGCGATGTCTTCGTCAATGACCAGCTGGACACCGACTTTGACCGGAACACCTTCAGATTCGAAGAGGTCGGTTTCCTGCGCTGGACGGTTGAGCTTGAGCCCTGCCAGTACTTCAATATCAACATCGATACGCGACCGGATATGGACCTGATTGTTAATGTTGAAGGGATTTTCGATACGAATACCGGCAATGTGAGCTGGACGTTTCACTCCCTTGATCCCGCGACTATGGAAATACCGGACGACCCAATGGCAGGCTTTCTACCTCCTATCACTGAAAGCGGCTATGAAATCGGCTGGGTCTGTCTTTCGGTCGACCCGGTATCCGGCTTAGCGGATGGCACCACTATAGAAAACCAGGCCTTCGTGAATTTTGATGGCGTTGGACCGTATAACCCGGCGCCTAAAGAGGGCCCGTGGACCAATACTATCGGCGAACCTGGTAGTAATGACGGGGGTAATGGCGGCGGGAGCAACGGTGGTAGTGGAAGTGGCAGCGGTGGCGGCGGTGGGCTCAACTATATCGGCGACGTTATCAACGAACAGGGTACCATTGTCCTGGATACGACCGCCAGTTCCGACGACCAGATGATCCAGCTGAGTATCAAGAAAGGCGTCATGGCCCTGAATAAAATGGGCCAGCCAATTACGACGATAAGAATTCGCAAGATGTCACCCCCACCGGCGCCGCCCGAGGACTCTCACGTTATCGGCCTGGCGTACACCTTGGAGCCTTCCAGCTCTACTTTTGACCCCCCAATAACCGTGACCTTCATCTACGACCCCGATGACCTGTCGGCAGGTTTCAACGAAACAGACCTGGCCATCGCGTTTTACGACACGTCGACGAGCCAATGGGTCGCCCTGGAAAATATCGTCGTTGACCCGTCTGAGCATACCGTCAGCGGTGACCTCAGCCATTTCACGACCTTTGCCTTGATCGCTTACCCGCCGCCCCGCCGATTGAAACGACGACCCCAGTGCCCACAACCACTACTACTCCCGAGCCATCAAAGGTACCACCGACAAACACACCAACGACTCCAGCCGCGGGCATTGTCGCCGAGATGACGCCCGAACCAGCCAGATTTAACGTAAAGGATTTATCGGTCTCTTCTCAGGAAATCACCCCGCTAACTGAGGTTGTTGTGACCGCTATCATAGAGAATAGCGGAGGAAGCGCGGGCTATTGTCCTGTTATAATGGAGGTAAACGGGCAACAGGAAGAGGTTAAAGAGGTATCAATCGAAGCGGGTAAACGCTCCACTGTAATGTTTACCCTGGCTAGAGAACTGGAAGGCATTTACACCGTCAATGTCAACGGCAGGAGCGTGCAATTCGCCGTGGTGACCCCGCAGCCGACTCTGACCGAACCGGCGGGGGGCCTGCTGACCGAAATATCGAACTTTTTATGGTGGATTATCGGAGGTGTAGTCCTTGCAATAATCGTATTGTTATTTATCTTTTTAATAATTCGAAGGAGAACGTAACTTCCTGCAATTCTCTCAGAAAGGCCCTTGAAGGGGAGTACCTTTAGGGTCAACATTAGCTTGAAATGTGTTGTTAGTCACAAAAGAGGCTTTTGTTGGATTCCTTTTTACTAACTTTCCTATAAAATTCTCATCTGACTCAATTTTATTATAAGAGTCTGCAATCATCCGACTAGCTCATACAAATATAACTGACTCGGCCTTCCGATCTATTGACATTGTGTCCTACACATCATACAATTGAACCATGCCAAGAGGAGAAGGAATAAGGCCAAATCTCAGTGTAAGGATGGATCCCGAAATTCTTCACCAAGCCCGTATCGCTGCTGTTATTCATAAAAAGACCCTTGGACAATGGCTTGAGGATGCTATATTAGAAAAAATCAAGAAAGAGCAGAGAAGAAAGGGGGACAAGTGAGAGCCGCAAATTACGTTCGAGTTAGTACGGATAAACAGGCTGAGAAATACAGCATTCCAAGCCAGATTGAGGCGTTGAAAAACAGATGCCTTGAAAAAGGCTGGACTCTCGTACTTGACGGAGATAAAGATACTTTCATTGATGATGGATATAGCGGAGCCGAGCTTGATAGACCGGCTCTGAATCGTCTTCGCCAAGCGGTTAAGGAAGGTAGAGTGGACTTAGTGCTGGCTTATGACCCGGATAGACTATCGAGGAAACTCTATCACCAGATGATTTTAGCCGAGGAGTTTGAAAAACAAGGAATTAAACAGGAGTTCATTACTCAGGATATGGGCACATCACCTGAGGATAGGATGTTTTTCAATATGAGGGGCTTGGTGGCTGAGTATGAAAGGGAAAAAATAAGAGAGCGTACCGTGAGAGGCAGCCGGGAGAAGGCCAAACAGGGTAAAGTAATTAGTGCCGGCGTCCCACCATTTGGCTTTCGCTATGACAAAGAAAAGTCTACCTTGGTGGAAGATCATGATAAAGCTCAGACGTTAAGAGTGATTTATTACACTCTTGCCAATAACAACCTATCGCTTCAAGGGCTAGCCCAAAGACTTAATCATTTGCACATACCAACCCCAAAGGGTGGAGACAGGTGGAGGGCCAGTACACTTAGCGTCATGTTGAGAAACGAAGTTTACGTCGGGAAACTGCATCAATTCAGAGAGCATCATATCGAGCCTAAGTTACGGCGTCGAGTTTCAATGAAAAATAAGAAGACATCTCATGCTCTACGTCCTAGGGAAGAATGGATAACGGTAGAAGTGCCTTCGCTTGTGCCGATAGAATTATTTGAAGCTGTACAAAGAAAGCTGGATCGGAATGCCGAGCTGTCCATGAGAAATACCAAAAGAGAATATCTCCTTTCCGGGCTTCTTTACTGCTCGCAATGTGGTGGACGAATGGGTGGGCACGCAATTCGGAATATCCCTTATTATCGCTGCTATCGCCAGTATAATCCTGATAGGGTTCCTCTCGACTCAAATGGTGAGCCACGGCCATGCCCGTGTCCTGAAGTTAAGGCTGACACAATAGAGTCTGCAGTCTGGGATACGATTTGCCAGCTCATCAGGGACCCTGATTTTCTCATTCAGGAACTCCATAAGCGCAATAATGATAATTCAATTACAAAGGAAATCTTGCAGCGGGAACTGCAACTCTGTCAGACAAGGTTAAAAGCAATACCGGTTGAACAGAGGAGGCTGGTAGAAGGTTATCGTAAAGGTCTATATGCGGATTTCATGATGCATGAGGATATGGCACTAATTCAAAAAGAACAGGGTGAATTAGAGAAACGAAAGGCTATACTTGATCGGCAACTGGCTCAAAGGCAGTTGACCGAAAGTCAGGAGGCCAAGATTAGAAGCTTCGCGGATAGGATTAACTCGGGTTTAGATACACTGGACTTCTCAGGCAGACAAGAGCTAACAAGGCTTTTAGTTGAGAAAGCAATATTTGATGGGAAAATAATTGAGATTCAAACTATCATAGCTCCTAATAACCAATTGCATCCACTCCACCAAGGGGGATTAAGGGGGATGGGCGAACGGATTGCTACGGGCTCCCGCCCTCGCGATAACAGTTTTAGCTCAAATTAGCAAGCCCCCCCGGCCCCGATAATGGTAAAACCCTCGCCGTGGGGTTCATGAATGTAGTCGACAATGGTGCCGTCGATATAAGGTCTGGCAAAATCCGCCACCAGTACATCGATGCCATTCACCTGGATAGGTTTTTCATTCTCCTGCGGCTCGTCCAGAGCCATCCCCATACGGGGACCCCCTCAGCCCATGCCCTGAATAAATATACGCAGGTATTTACCGCTGTTCTGGTCGAGTATTTCTTTGAATTTATCCCTGGCCGTATCTGTGATTTGTACCATCGTTTACCTCATAACACTAGATTTAAACTTATTTTACAGGTTGCATACCTGAGACGTATGTGATAATAGTCGCTGACAGATATGTCCGGCTGGACTTATACCCTGCCGACGTACTATAATTACCACGGATGTAGTACAAGACACCTCGGATTGGCATGTTGCCTCCGTTTTTCCGTTATTCGTTGACTCAATACGCTGGCGCGTGTGTAAAAGGATGACTAAGAAAGGAGTTGGACTTGATGGTAAAGGAACTTCCAGTTGTTTACCTGCAAACGGCAGGCTGTAGCGGCTGCGCCGTTAGCCTCCTGAACTCGGCCAGTCCCACCATTAAGAATGTGCTCATCGACCAGATTGCCCCCGGCGTGCACATTAACCTCAGGTTCCACCCGGTCATTATGGCGGCCGCGGGGGACTTGGCCATCCAGGCGTTAGAGGACACGGCGGCCCAGCAAAAGGGCGAATATGTCCTGGTCGTCGATGGCTCGGTCTCCATGGATGAGACTGCCGTCTACGGCGCCATCGGCGAGCGGGGAGGCAAGCCGGTCACCATGTTGCAGCGGGTGACCGAGCTGGCTAAAGATTCTCTGGCGGTCATCGCCCTGGGAACCTGCGCCGCCTTCGGCGGTATCCCCGCCGCGTCTCCCAACCCCACTAAATGCACCTCGGTGAGGGAGGCCTTGAAGGTCAAGGGCATCGATAAACCTCTCATTAATATTCCGGGCTGTCCCCCTCATCCGGACTGGTTCGTCGGCACGGTGGCTGGCGTCATCCTGGGCGGCCTTCCCAAGGCCGAAGACCTCGATGACCTGCTGCGGCCCAAGGCGTTCTACGGCAAGCTCATCCACGAGAACTGCCCCCGCCGCGCTTACTTCGATGAGGGCAAGTTCGCCAAGAAGTTCGGTGATGAAGGCTGCCTCTACGAGCTCGGCTGCAAGGGCCCGATAACCTATGCCGACTGCCCGCTGCGGCGGTGGAACAGCGGCACCAACTGGGTCATCGGCGCCGGGGCGCCCTGCAACGGCTGCACTCAGCCCGAGTTCCCCGACCAGACGGCGCCATTCTACGAGAAGCTCGTCGATGTGGAGCTGCCGACTATCGGGGCCTACTGGTCCAAGGAGGAAAAGTAATGGGTAAAATCATCATTGATCCCGTCACCAGGATTGAGGGACACTTAAAAATCGAGTGTACCGTCGAGAACGGCGTGGTCAAAGACGCCCGGACGACAGGCAACCTCTTCCGCGGCTTCGAGATTATCCTGCGGGGGCGCGACCCACGCGACGCCCAGATAATCACACAGCGCATCTGCGGCGTCTGCCCGCAGTCGCACGGCATCGCCGCCACGCTCAACCTGGACAGCGCCTTCGGCATCGCCGATAAGATACCGGACAATGCCAGAATTATCCGCAACCTCATCCAGGGGGCGCACATCGCCCAGGACCACGTCCTCCATTTCTACCACCTTACGGCGCTCGACTATGTCAACGTCGCGGATGTCGCGAGCTATGAAGGCAATGACTCCCAGCTTAACTCGGTCAAGGACTTCATCCAGCGCGGCGCCCTGGGGCCTTTCCTGCCCCGCTACGAAGGCGATTACCGCCTGCCGCCGGAGGTCAACCAGCAGGCTGTCGCCCACTATGTTAAAGCCCTGGAAATAAGGCGCATCGGCCACGAGGCGGTGGCCATCTTCAGCGGCAAGATACCGCATAGCGTGGGCGTCGTTCCCGGCGGCGTTACCAGCGTCCCCACCGCCGATAACATCATGGCCTATATCTGGAAAATCAAAATACTCAAGGACTTTATCGATAACGTCTATATCCCGGACGTGCTGGCGGTAGCCGGCGCTTACCTCGACTATGCGGAAATCGGGGCGGGTTGCCGGAACCTGCTGGCCTATGGCAGCTTCGACCAGGACGGCAGCAGCCCGGACTATACCACCCGGGCCAGGCTCTTCAAGCAGGGCACCGTCTCCGCCGACCTCAAGCCGGGCGACCTGGATACGGACAAGATAACCGAGTATGTCAAACACTCCTGGTATGAGGACGCGACCTCCGGCCGCCACCCATCCAGCGGAGACACGAAGCCCCAGTACGGCAAGCCCGGCGCGTACTCCTGGACAAAGTCCCCCCGCTACGACGGTGAGGTCTACGAGGTAGGCCCGCTGGCCCGGGTAGCCGTGACCTACGCCAAAGGCGACCCGACGATGAAGAAGCTGGTGGAAGACTCGCTGGCAGCCCTGAAAGCCCCACCGGCGGCCCTGTTCTCCGTTCTCGGCCGGCACCTGGCGCGGGCGCTTTCCGCCAAGTTCATCGCCGATAGACTGGAGGGCTGGGCGCTCCAGCTCAAACCGGGCGAACCGACCTACGTGGAGTACGAGATTCCCGACGAGTCCACCGGCATGGGCCTGACCGATGCCGCCCGGGGCGCCCTGGGACACTGGATAGAGATAAAGGACAAAAAGATCGCCAACTACCAGTGCGTCGTGCCTACCACCTGGAACGTCGGGCCGATGGACGATAAAGGCCAGCACGGGCCCATCGAGCAGGCTGTCATCGGCACCAAGATCAAGGACGAGGCCAACCCCTTCGAGATCGTCCGCATTATCCGCTCTTTCGATCCGTGTTTGGCCTGCTCTATCCATGTCGTCACGCCTAAAGGTCGAGACCTCGGTCAGTACAGGGTAGCGTAGCTTTAAGGAGGAGAGATGATTTTATCGGAACAAAAGCCGTTCGAAGAGATACTGGGCTTTATCGGCGAGGAGAAGAGCGTCTTCATACTGGGCTGCAACGGGTGTGCCCAGTCTTCCGGCAGCGGTGGCCCGGACCAGGTTGAGGAGATGAAGCAGAAGCTGACGGCGGCCGGCAAGACCGTTACCGGCACCAAGGTGGGCGTGTTCCTCTGCGAAAAAGCCCTAGTTAAGACCGACCTCCGGGGCAGGATAGACCAGGTGGCCGCGGCCGATTCCATCCTCGTCATGACCTGCGGCATCGGCGTCCAGTCCGTGGCGGCGGCGGTCAACAAGGTCTGCCACCCCGCCTGCAATACCGTTAACCTGGGCGGCAGCCGCGGCGAATGGAAAGGCAGCGAGCGCTGCTACGAGTGCGGGCAGTGCCTGCTCGACTATACCGGCGGCATCTGTCCCCTGACCGCCTGCTCCAAGAGCCTCATCAGCGGGGCCTGCGGCGGGGCGGCCGGCGGAATGTGTGAGCTTTCGCCGGACAAGCCTTGCGGTTGGGAACTTATCTACGACCGGCTTAAGGCCAAGGGGCAGCTCGATAAGCTGTCCATCGACCTCAGCGCCCTAGACCACGCCAAGCTGACATCCCGGCCGGAGATGCTGGCCACCTCGAAGTTCGCTCTCGAATCCAAGCAGGAGGTGAAAGTATCGTGAGCCTGCAATCGAAACTGGAATCCGGCAAGTTCGCCGTAACCTGCGAGGTCGGCCCGCTGAAGGGGACCGATGTCACCGAGGTCGAGGAGAACGCCGAGCTACTCAAGGACAAGGTGGACGCCGCCAATGTGACCGACCAGCAGTCCTCGGTGATGCGCCTGGGCTCGCTGGCGACCTCCTCCATTCTGGTACGCAAGGGGCTAGAGCCCATTTTCCAGATGACCTGCCGGGACCGCAACCGTATCGCCCTGCAGTCCGACCTCCTCAGCGCCTGGGTGCTCGGCATTAAGAACGTCCTGTCGATCACGGGTGATCTGCCCGCACTGGGCGACCACCCGGAGGCCAAGCAAGTCTACGATCTGGACTCGGTGACGCTATTGAAAGCCATTGGCCGTTTAAATGAAGGTTTCGACATGAGCGGCACCGAGCTCCAGGGCAAGACCGGGTTTTTCCCGGGGGCTGTCGTCAAGGTGGAATCGGACACCGACGCCTCCTTCGAGCTCCAGATAGCCAAGCTGGGACGAAAAGTGGCGGCGGGGGCCAGGTTCATCCAGACCCAGGCCGTCTACGTGCCGGACCACTTCGGCTATTTCATGAAACGGGCGGAAAAGTACAAGGTGCCGGTAATGGTGGGCGTCATCCCGCTCAAGTCCGCCGCCATGGCCCGGTACATGAACAAGAGCGTCGCCGGCGTCTTTGTGCCGGAAGACATGATTCAAAAGATTGCCGACACGCCGAAGGAAGACCGTGAAAAGGTATGCCTCCAGGCCTGCGCCGATCTCATCAAGCAGCTCAAGCCGATGTGCCAAGGCGTGCACATCATGGCGATAGGCTGGGAGAAAAAGGTCCCGGAGATCATCGCAATGGCGGGACTGTAGTAGCTTATAGTTTATAGTTATTAGTTATTAGTTATTAGTTAAATATAAATCCCCGGTGTTCTGATAAAAGGGCGCCGGGGGTTTTTTGTTTGTTTCTTAGTTGGCATCTTTATGATGTTTGTTACTTTATTATTAGATGCCATTAGTGACTTGAATGATGTGTTATAATTAACATAAAACAACCAGGAGGGGAAAATGGCTGATTATCCATATGCAAAGGTTCAAGACAAACTAAAGAAATTTCTGCAACATATACAGACAGCTAGTATACCGCCTAAGATTAACAAGGAATATCTAAAAGCTGCTGGATACAAGTCTTCAAATGACATAAGAATACTTGCGGTCCTTAAATTTATTGGATTTCTAGACAGTGTAGGTAAACCAACTGAAGAATATACGAAATATAGAAACAAACAAATAGCCAAAAATGTCCTTGGAAAAGCCTGTTGTCAATCAGCGAAATGGGACACTTTTTAAACCGAACACTTTCTGATAATCAGGCGGCATTGGCAAGGTCTCTGAGGCCCTGGTTATAGTCCCGGCGACGGTTGATCGTCAGTATTCGCACCTC
>DAOULX010000053.1:0-20323 GCA_034414775.1 Dehalococcoidales bacterium | reverse complement strand
AACAATTATAGTTAAAGGAGGCTATATCAAAATGACTCATGAAACAAACGAGGCTGAAATAAACAAAGCTGAAATAACACGCGGGATCGACGGGAAACGCGGGACCGAAGGGAAATACGGGAAATATTTCAAAAAAGCGCCGGTTGTATTAGCTCCCGTGACAAATGTACCGATGCTGCATTTTATAGGCGCTAATGAGGGAGTCGATCTGACACTGGCTTATGTACACGTTTCGGAACCCTACGTCATGATAGACAAACCGCATAAGCATGCTTCTCACCAGTTCATATGCTTCCTTGGAGGCGACCAGAAGAATATCGGGGGTGATTATGGAGCGGAAGTTGAGTTATACGTCGGTGAGGAAGGTGAAAAGCACGTTATCACTACCCCTACGATTGTCCATATTCCCCCGGGCTTGATTCACGGTCCTACCATATATAAGAGGGTCGATAGCACGGTTGTACATCTGGATTTCTTATTTGCACCAAATTACGAAAAAACAGAATAAACTACCCCGCACCCGAAAACGATACCAGTTATAAGCTAATAAAACGGGGTATAATCGGCCAAAAAAAGGATATACCACAGAACACGAGCTAAGAGAAGCAGAAATACTTCTGAGCCGGGGTGAAACCATTGCTGTTGCCAGCAAGAAGATTGGAGTAAGGGTCTACATCTGTTGCTGCCCGCGTAGAGAGTATGGCGGTATGGGAATGTAATCAGATACATCCCCATAGCTCTCCGGCATACCAACCTCCGACTCCCGAGACTGTTCTAAGTATGTTTATGACTTTAAGAGCGGTATCATTATTGTTAGCCGGCTACTTCATGGGGCCGGCCATGCATAGATACATGAAAAGGGAGATAATAAATGTCAGAAAGAGCTAAATCACGAAATAATAACGGGCAGCAGCAATCATCTATCAAGGGGCTCAGCTTTCTGGGGCCGGTTAATGGATATCCGTGCAGGATTGATGTCAGCAACGGCAAGTTGCTCAGGATAAGGCCGCTTAACTATGACTGGAAATACGACCCGAGGGACTTCAAACCTTGGAAGATGGAGGCACGCGGGCGGACCCTTGAGCCGGGCTTGAAAACGCTTGTATCCCCCTATGCCCTGGCCTATAAAAAGCGGGTCTACTCCCCCAACCGGATTCTTTATCCCCTCAAGCGGGTTGACTGGAACCCCGGTAGTGAGAGAAACACGGAGAACCGGGGCAAAAGCGGCTACGTTAGGATTTCCTGGGATGAAGCTCTGGATATAATCGTCAACGAGCTGAAAAGGGTAAGGGGAAAATACGGGCCGGAGGCCGTGCTCTCCCAGGGGGATGAGCACGCAGAGTCGAAGACGGTACACACCGCCCACGGTTGGATTCACAAGCTCTTGGCCATACTTGGTGGCTACACATTACAGATGAGGAATCCGGACAGCTGGGAAGGCTGGTCGTGGGGTGCCAAGCATGTCTGGGGAATGGAAGCCGTCGGGATAATGGGGCCGTCTACCAACCTAATGCCCGACGTTGCCGAGAACAGCGAGATGCTTCTTTTCTGGGGGTGCGACCCGGAGACGACCCCCTGGGGATTCAACGGCCAGATGGCCAGCCGCCTGTGCTACTGGTTTACCGGACTGGGCATAAATAATATATATATCTGCCCCGACCTTAACTACGGGGCAGCCATCCACGCCGACAAGTGGATACCGGTAATACCGGGCACCGATGCTGCTCTACAGCTTGCCATTGCCTATATCTGGATTACCGAGGGGACTTACGATAAGGAATACATTGCCACCCACACCTACGGCTACGAGAAGTTCGAGGAGTATGTGCTGGGTAAAGAAGACGGCGTACCCAAAACGCCGGAGTGGGCGTCCCCCAAATGCGGCATCCCGGAATGGACAATCAAAGCGCTGGCGAGGGTCTGGGCATGCAAGGTTACATCCATAGCTCATGGCAACGGCGGGGCCGGCATCAGGAGTCCGTACTCAACAGAGAACGGTCGGCTTGAGGTGTTCCTTCTGGCAATGCAGGGGCTGGGCCGGCCTGGAGTCAATCAGGTAAAAATGCTGGAATGGGGAGGCCCCCCGGCGGGAAACCCCATGCCTCCGGGCGTGGTACGCCCAAGGGCTCACATTATGGCTTACGATGTCGTTACTATCGTTAGTAACCGGCCTTCTGCGGGAGACAAGTATTCACAATCAGAAGATGAGTTCATGAAAGCGCTAAGGCCGGTCCCGATGAATGTGAAACAATGTATCCCCAAGGACCTCATCCATGATGCCATTCTCAATCCTCCTATCACATGGTGGGGTAACACCTCCTTCCCCGGCGAGGTTGAAGACCAGTATGTTAAATACACCTACCCGGTGGAGGGCTGCTCTGAGGTGCACATGATATGGACCGATTCTCCCTGCTGGATAACCTGCTGGAACGACAGCAATTCATATATCAAGGCGCTGAGAAGCCCAAAGATCGAATGTATCATAGCGCAGCACCCGTGGATGGAGAATGATTGTCTCTTTGCCGATATTATCCTTCCGGTAAGCACCAAATTCGAACAGCATGATATCGGAACGGACGTGCACAACGGGCAGTTCTACAGCATCTATCATGAAGAAAAGTGCATCGAACCGGTAGGAGAGGCCAAAAGCGATTACGAGATAGGCTGCATGGTAGCCGAGAAGTTAGGCCTGCTGGATATATACACCGGGGGAAAGTCGGTAGATGAATGGATAAAATTCAACTTCGATAATTCGGACGTACAGGATATGATTACGTACGAGGAATTTTTAAAGAAGGGGTACTTTGTCGTCCCGACTGACCCTGACTGGAAGAAACAGCCAGCCGGATTGAAGCCGTTCTACGATGATCCCGATAATCATCCCCTGAAAACACCATCCGGCAAGATAGAGTTTTACTCTCAGAACCTAGCCAAGCATTTTCCGGACGACGCAGAAAGGCCGCCGGTACCGCACTGGATAGAGAATGGAGAGAGCCATGACGAAAGAATCTCCAGTGAAAGGGCGAAAAAGTATCCCCTTCTGGTTATGTCCAACCATGGGAGGTGGCGTGTGCACGCCCAGTGCGATGATATTACCTGGACAAGGGAAGCGCCGACCTGTAAGGTTACCGGCCCGGACGGCTACAACTATGAGCCATTCTGGATGAACCCGGCGGATGCCGCAGCCAGAGGCATAGAAAATGGTGATATTATCAAGGTGTATAACGAAGGAGGAGCTGTCCTTGGCGGCGCCTACGTCACCGAAAGGCTGATGCCCGATGTTGTCTACGCTGACCACGGGGCCAGGTATGACCCGATAGTTCCCGGCGAGCTTGACAGAGGAGGTGCCATCAATACAATAACACCGCACAAAACAACCTCCAAGCGGGCTACGGGGATGGTGGTCAGCAGCTTCTTGGTCGAGGCGGAGAGGGTAAATATTGATGAGATGAGGAAGCAATATCCGGAAGCCTTCGCGAGGGAATATGATACGGCCAGTGGTTTGCGTTTCAGTGCCCGCGTTGTTAAGAACACTTAAGATTAAGAGAACTTAAGAGATATATTCAAGATAAATAGATATTATTTATCAGGTGATTGCCTACCCCTGTGACCTGCTCCCCGGAAAGTAGTCCACCTGGAGTGAGAGTTTTATGGGATAATCAAACATTGAGAAGGAGGATATCCCATGAAAAGCTCAAGGTACACAGCGGAGCAGGTAGCCTTCACCATGAGGCAGGCGGAATCGGGGACGGCGGTTTCCGAGATCTGCCGCAAGATGGGTATTTCGGAGCAGACATTTTATCGATGGAAGAAGAAGTTCGCCGGGATGGGCGTTGCTGAGGTCAGGAGACTGAGGGTCCTGGAGGAGGAGAACCGGAAATTAAAGCAGCTGGTGGCCGATTTAAGCCTTGATAAGCAGATGCTTCAGGATGTGCTGCGAAAAAAGCCTTGAAGCCTGCTCAGAAGCGTACCTATGGAGAGGTGCTTGAGGTATCTTACCGAGTAAGCCAGAGGCGCGTATGCCAGGTGCTTCAATGCAATCGAAAAATATATAGGTACAAGAGTATTGCTGATGAGCAGGCGGCTTTAAGGATCAGAATCAGGGATCTGGCCCAGGCGAGGGTGAGTTACGGTTACCGTCGTTTGCATGTCTTACTGCAAAGAGAGGGCTGGGGGGTGAATCACAAGAGAGTATATCGATTGTACAAGCAGGAGGGGCTGTTGATGCGTCCCAAGCGACCGAGGAGGCATGTCACGGCCTGCCGGCGCATTGAAAGAGTTAATGCCAAACAGGCCAATGAGAGCTGGAGTATGGATTTCATGAGTGACGAGTTGTACGACGGGCGCCGGATCAAGCTCTTAACGTTAGTGGATAACTTTACCCGTGAGAGTCTGGCGATAGAAGTGGATCACAGTCTGGGTGGACGGCGAGTGGTCGAGGTATTGATGAGCGTGGCCATGAAACGAGGATTTCCCGGGAAAATACGCGTGGACAATGGCCCAGAGTTTACTTCGAAAATACTCGATCAATGGGCGTATCTGAATGGGGTAGAGATGGATTTTATTCGGCCTGGTAAGCCAACTGACAACGCACTAATGGAATCATTCAACGGGCATTTCCGGCAGGAGTGCCTGAATGAGAACTGGTTCCTGTCTCTGGAGGATGTCAGGGAGAAAGTCGAGGTATGGCAGCAACACTACAATCAGGAGAGGCCCCATAGATCCCTGGATAATCTATCACCATTGGAGTACTTGGTAGCCCAGGAGGTCATTACTTGAAAACCCATGAAATTCTCACTATAGTTGGTATACTAATGGGGGCAAGTCCAAATACTCACAAGTCTAACACAACTTGTGGATACCTTTTCGGGGGGCAGGTCAATCCAACAACACTCGGTTTTGTGCAGCCTCGCCCCTATCCAACAAAAAGTCATAAGGTAAAATTTCAAGAATAGCACGTTTATCACCCCCTCTCCAGATATAGGGTGGAACAATGAAAAATAACAAAAGCCTCCCAAATCGGGAGGTCTACAAGACAAATTAGCAGGCGCTATAATTATGTGTTTGGAGGATCACAAGATATTCCAATGTGGAGAGAGGAATCTGGTATAGGTAGTTATTTCGTTCTAATGAAGGAGATGAATTCTTCAAGTAAACGAGATATGATTCGTTGTTTCTTATAGATGTAGAGGAAATCTCTTTTGAGAGCTACTCCTTCAACTCTGACTTCTTTAATAAAACCAAGGGCTATACTCTTTCTCGTGGCCAGATTTGAAACAAACGCAATTCCTGATTTGCCTTCGACCGCTGTGACTACAGCCTCGGTAGTGCCTAAAACTAGCGTAGGTTTGCATTTACTCAAATCAAATCCAGCATTTAATAGAAGAGCTTCTGCACTACGTTGAGTTCCCGAAGTAGGTTCTCTAAATATTAACGGTTCAGCACTTATTTCCATAAAAGATACCGCTTTTCGCCCCGCAAAGGGATGTTCTGGAAAGACAATCAGTACGATTTCATCTTCAGCGACCTTGGCAGCTTCCAAATCTTCATCTTCGGGAAATACCCCACAGAAGCCGATATCGTATTCTCCGCTTTTAACCATTTCAATGACTCTGGAAGAGTCAGTGACCTCCACTTGAATATCTACTGCCGGATGCTGTCTTTTAAACTCTCCCAAGATAGGTGGAAGAATAAAATTTCCAGGCATAGTACTGGCAGCAATAACGAGGTTGCCGGTAACCCCTTCCCTGAGATGTTCAAAATCACGTGTCAAAGTCTGGTACTCCTTATCAAATAGTTCTGCAAAGATCAGCATTCGTTCACCAGCCTCAGTCATTACGACCTTTTTCTGCCGACGATCAATAAGGCGGACACCCAGCTCCTGCTCAAGTTTCTGGATTTGAAATGATACGGCAGGCTGACTGATGGACAACTTCTTAGCAACCTCTGAAAAGCTACCCGCTTTGATTACTTCTATATATGTCTTTAGATATTCCAGGTTCATAATCATTAACCCAGGGCAATATGTTTCCAATTAACTAAGATATTATTTATGTTGTACTAAGATATTATTTATAATATAATGTTCTGCGGTAATTCTACGATATTTCCAGCCATTCCTCAACCTCAAATAGGTTATGCTCCTTTCCGGCTGGTCACAGGAGGTGTAGCGATGCGCTGAGTACTCTCTGGACTTCAGGATGGAGCATGTTATCTGAATATTAGAAAGGAGAAAAGGGCTTGAAAGAATTGTGGACGCCAAGAATAAGAATTATTCTGGCAGGTCTCATCTTTGGTGCTCTGGGTGCCCTTGCTGTGAACTGGGGTAACCCGCCGAATATGGGCATCTGCGTCGCCTGTTTCCTGCGCGATATTGCTGGTGCCATCAATATTCACCAGGCTTCCGTGGTCCAATATCTTCGTCCGGAGATTATGGGCTTCACGCTGGGAGCGTTTATTACCGCGTTTGCTTTCAGGGAATGGCGGCCGAGGGGCGGAGCTTCGCCGATTATCAGGTTCGTGCTTGGCATGCTCGTTATGATTGGTGCCCTTGTGTTTCTGGGTTGCCCGATCAGGATGCTTTTACGCCTGGCCGGTGGTGACCTTAATGGGATTACCGCTTTAGCTGGCATGATATTCGGGGTACTGGTCGGGATTTTCTTCTTGCGGAAGGGATTTAACCTGGGCAGGGCTGTCAAAATGCGTCCCGTGGCGGGCTGGATACTGCCGCTTATCATGGTGGGGCTGCTGCTTCTGGCAATCTTCAAACCCGGTTTTATCACCACCAGCGAAAGCGGACCTGGCTCCATGTACGTACCACTAGCGCTCGGATTGGGTATAGGCCTTTTGGTAGGTTTCATGGCGCAGCGGACACGGTTATGCTCTGTTGGCGCCTGGCGTGATATCTTTCTGGTTAAGGACTTTTATCTTATAAGTGGTATCGGCGCTTTCTTTGTTGCGGCGATAATTACCAACTACATCGCCGGCAATCTCGGCGCCGAAGGGGTTTATCATTGGGGCTTTGCTGACCAGCCGGTATCGCATACCGACCACCTGTGGAACTTCTTTGGCATGGGGCTACTCGGCTTGGCTGCCACACAAATCGGTGGCTGCCCCCTGCGCAACCTGGTACTTTCCGGAGAAGGCGATACCGATGCAGCCGTGACGGTTATGGGCTATCTTGCGGGAGCTGCCGTGGCTCACAATTTTCTCACCGCTTCAAGCCCTACGGGAGTTGGTACATGGGGACCAGTAGCGGTTGTAATAGGTTGGGCCTTCTGTATAGCTATCGGTTTTTTAATGAGAGAAAAAGCATGAAGGTGATTAAGTATGGCGTTTCTTAAGAAAGAGAATAAAGTGAAATTCGAGGGTGGCGGTCTGGTGCTCTTCGACGAAGTGCAGCATGCCATGCTCGCCGAGAAGGCCCTCAAATCCGCTGGCTATATTGTTAGGCTGGTGGCGCCGCCGCCTGAACTGCGCAAAGGGTGCGACCTAGCCGTAGCAATAAACCTCGTCGAACAACCAGGCATTCAAAGAACACTTGACGAAAAGGATATATTCTATATCAGTATCGACCCGATAAAAATCAAAACAGCTCCCCTTCTTGACGTGGTCAAGTTGACCGATTTTGGTGACTGGATAATGGTTAAAGCCGGCAACATGAAAATCACCTACGAAAAGAGCAGCGGAGTCATCGTCAATGTATCGGGCGGGGGTTGTCCTGACATCCCTTATCTGCATGCCGAACTGATTGATAAAAAACTTGATGAGGCAAAACGTCCGAAAGACCTTGGTTTTACCCTTTGTGCTTTGAATCTGGACAGGGCTTTTGATGAATGCCTTAGTCTGTATTCAGGAGGTGATGGGAGATGATGCTCATTACGGGGACGGTCCCGGTTAGAGACATGCCTCTGATCAGGGGCGAGGTTGCGTTTGATGACGATTATCTCCTGGTAGACAGTAAAAAGATACCTTGCACACAGGGTACCGGGGCTATGGTAAGCGCCGCGCTGGCAACCACGAACCACCTTGGTATTGATGCCCCCCAAGCCCTACTTGTGGGGGATATCGGTGAAGGCAAAGGAAGTCGCCAGCTATACCAGCACCTGATTGATAATATTGCCGAGCTTTCCCCGGACGTACTGGCGGTGCACTACTGGCTGCCCGATATGTCTCAGACACGGCAGCTATGCACGGCCATAGAGAAATGCGAGAAGCGGCCGGTCATGATTGCAGATGCCGCATCCATGTACTCGGCTAAAGCCGCTGGACTTGCCAAGGCATTTGACATCTTTACCCCTGATGCTACCGAAATAGCGTTTCTCGCCGACCCTGAGGCTACACACCCGGCCTATATCGCCAGGCACCTGTTCGAGACAGACGTATCATATGCCCCCGAACTAGCCAGGACGGCATACGAAAATCATGGAGCTGCCAGGCTATTACTGGTCAAGGGTTCGACAGACTATATTATCAGAGACGGTGAAGTATTAGCCACGGTTACCCAGCCGGACATACCCATGCTGGAACCGATAGGAGGCACTGGTGATACGATTACCGGAATAGTGTCAGCCCTTGCCTACGCTGAGTTGGAGCCGCATGAAGCAGCTATAATCGCTGCAAGAGCCAACCGTATGGCCGGGAAATACGCCAATGTAACTCCGGCCACCAAAGTAAGGGAAGTCATTACCCAGTTTTCATCTGTGTTTAAAGATTATCTGTGTGAGTGGAGTGGCGTCTGCTACGTGAAAGGAGGATATTAACATGGTAGAAGTTGATGTTCGAGGTTTTTCCTGTCCTGTACCGGTCGTTCGTACCAAGAAAGCAATGGAGCAGAACCCCAAAGAAGTATTAACCGTGCTTATAGAAACAGCTACTTCCAAAGAGAATGTATCGCGCCTGGCGCAGAGTCAGGGGTATTCCGTTAAAGTCGAGGAAGTATCCGGGGAATATCGTCTTACCCTCACGCCGCCCGGTAAGTAAGGAGATGCCAGTGGTTGAGGAAATTGATGTCCGAGGTCTTGGTTGCCCGATTCCGGTGGTAAGAACCAAAAAAGCCCTGGAAAGCATGGAAGAGGGAGAGCTTACTGTGATAATTGAGCGTCCAGACGGATGCGAGAATGTTAAGCGTTTTGCTGAGAGCCAGGGCTGCAATTGTGAAGTCCTTAATTACAGCCAGGGGAAGGTCATTGAGAAAATTTTTTCTTTGAATAGACGGCGACTGCAAAAGGTTCCAGGTATCGTCCGCTTTGGTGGGGAAGGGGGGACTCGAACCCCCACGCATTGCTGCACCAGATCCTAAGTCTGGCCCGTCTGCCAATTCCGGCACTCCCCCGAGGTTATTCAACCGTACTATAGCATTTTAGCCATACTGCCACAAGCGAATAATCTGAAAAAATTTAGGTGTTTCCTCTTGCAAAGACGCATCATCTTTGATACTATATTTTTTACATAGAGACTCTAAGTACAAAGTTAGACGAGGTGATCTGCGTGATAGAGAAACGTGATATTCTAAAAGGCAGTTCGAACTATCTTCTTCTCTCCTTACTGGAGCGACAACCGATGTACGGGTACCAGATCGTGAAAGAGCTGGAAACCCGCAGCGAAGGCTATTTCGTGTTCAAGGAAGGCACTCTCTATCCCGCCTTACACCGCCTGGAAAAAGCAGGATTGGTGTACGGAAACTGGCAGATGCTCCCCAACGGACGTAACCGGCGGTACTATCATATCACGGCCAAGGGCAGGGCCAAGCTTGCCATGGAAAAGACCCAGTGGCAGGACTTTATGAAAGCAGTGAGACTAATCCTTCAACCGGAGCCCGCGAGCCCGTGAGAGGTTCGGGTAATGACACCGGAACTCATTCAATATCTAACGAAAATTAAGTTCGACGCCAAGCTGACAGACTCGGAAGAGCCTGAGGTACTAAGCGAGCTTGAGGCACATATTGAGGACAGGCTCGAAGAATTGACCGAATCCGGCCTCAGCGAAGAGGAAGCCGTCAGAACTTGCCTCGGGCAAATGGGCAGTAATAGAATGGTAGCCCGACAAATCTACGAAGCCCACAGTCAGGGAAGCTGGACGCAGGTCCTCCTGGCGTCGATGCCCCATCTGCTGTTCGGACTACTATTTGTCCTCAACTGGTGGCATTACCCCGGCTGGTTGACTCTGGTCCTGCTGCTCGTCCTGGCTACCACGGTGTACGCCTGGTGGCACGGCAAACCGGCCTGGATATTTTCCTGGCTGGGGTACACGATGCTGCCGGTACTCGCAGCTGGCCTGGCGTTGCTTTATCTCCCCACTGGCTGGTCCCTCCTGACACTACTTATCTATTTCCCTCTAGCTCTCTGGTGGCTGTTCCGAATCGTCGTCCAAACGACGAAGAAGGACTGGATTTTTTGTTCATTAGCGCTACTACCCTTGCCGATAATAATCGGCTGGTTTCTCGCCGTTTCCTCATCGGGGAAATTTACCGCCTACAGCATAGAGCGTATCAACTACTTCGCACCTTGGATCGGATTGAGCTTCCTAGCCCTGGCGCTGACCATTGCCGCCTTTATTCGATTGCGGCAGCGCTGGCTACGCATCGGCCTGATGGCAGCGTCAGGACTATCAACACTCACCCTGGTGGTCTATTACACTACCGGGCGGCTTAACACCTTAAATTTCCTCGGTTTAATCTTTGTGATGTGGGGAGTACTCCTGGTGCCGCCGCTCCTGGAACGTTTTCTCAGACGCGATGTGACAATACGCTGGGCTTTAAGAAAAGTCCCCCGTCTACGGGCCAAAAAGGCCGCCTGATATTCCCCGGGGAGGTACGCTTACGAAAAAGGTCGCCATTGTTACCGATAGCATCGCCTGCCTCAACCGAGAACTGGTCGAACGATACCAGATCGAGATTATCCCGATCAATTTTTATGCCGGCGGTCGCCTCTACAGAGACTGGGTGGACATCACACCTTCTGAGGCCTATGAGCTGTTCCTCGATGACCCGGACAGCTTCAAGAGCTCGGCGGCTTCCCCGGAAGACTGCCTTAATGCTTTCCGTGCTGCGGCCAGCAGGGCTGAAGGTATCTTGTGCCTGACCGTCTCTAACAAGCTCAGTATGATGTTTAGTGCTGCCAACGATGCCAAGGAAATAGCCCGCCGTGAATTGCCCCAGACCACTATCGAAGTCATGGACACGCTATCCGCCACCCCTTCGGAGGGGATGGTTGCCCTGGCCGCTGCTCAGGCTGCCGAAGAAGACCGGGACCTCCCCGCGGTGATGCAGGCCGCTGAATACATCCGCGACAGGATTCATTCACTGGTTTTACTCGATACCATTCGACACGTTTACCGCTCGGGGCGTATACCCAAGATAGCTTCTCAGCTCGGTTCGGCGCTCAACATCAGACCCATCCTCACGGTTCAGGGAGCGGTACATTTTTCGAGCATGGTGCGGAGCCGGGCTCAGGGTATCGAGCGTATCATTCAGATGGCTAAGGACAAGGTCGACGCCCGCCCCGTGCATATGGCCGTGTTTCACGCTTACGCCCTTGAGGAAGCCGAAAATCTCAAGGAGCGCGTCTCAGCCGAGTTCAATTGCATCGAGATCTGGCTCTCCGAGTTCAGCCCGGTCATGGGCTATGCCTGCGGCACCGGGACCGTGGGCATGGCTTTTTATGCTGAGGACTGATTATCGATGCCCCGGACGATAGTTGTTACGGATACCACTGCTTGTGTTCCGCCCGAACGTGTGGAGCGATTGGGCATTGAAGTAGTGCCCGTGCAACTCGTCTTCGAAGACCGGACCTACCGTGATGGCATCGATATATCACCCTCGGAGTTCTATAAAATGTTGCGTGAGGCCCGGAAAATGCCCACCTCTTCTACGTCTTCCCCGGAACCTTACCTGGATGCCTTTCGCCGGGCCGGCCAGCGTGCCTCCGATATACTTTGTCTCACTGAACCGTCCCGGTTTAGCGCCATGTTTCAATCGGCGCGGCTTGCCGCGGATATCGCCAGGAAAGAGTTCCCAAATATAAAAATCGAAGTCATGGAATGCACCACCGCCGCCGCCGGTCAAGGCCTGGTGGCATTGGCGGCCGCCGAGACGGCCTCTTCGGACAAGCCACTCAACGACGTTATTGAGACCGCTCGTAATGTTATGTCAAAAGTGAGATTATTCGCCGCTCTGGATACCCTGCAATACCTGGTCAAGAGCGGGCGCGTACCCCAGGCCGCCGCCCTGGTCAACTCTATCCTCAGTATCAAACCTGTCTTCACGCTCAACGAAAGCGAAGCCCATACCGTCGCCCTGCCCAGGTCGATGAAAAGCGCTATAGGCCGTATTCTCAAGCTCATGGAACCGGTGGCGGCGACAAGCCAACCGTTGCATGTCGCCGTGATGCATGCCGATGCTCCAGCCCGGGCCAAAGAACTGAAACAACGGATTACGGCCAAGTTCAACTGCCGGGACATCTTCGTCACCGAATTCACACCGGTCATGGGGGTCCATACCGGTCCCGGACTGGTCGGCGCAGCCTTCTACGGCGAAGCCTCGGCCTGACCCCGCTCCCCCCTGAACTCATATTTGACAACGACCCGGTATAACCAATAATATGTCTGCAAAACGGCCTGTACCACTAATGAGATATCCTTTAGGGCGAGGTCAATCCGTATTAAGGCGGCTCCTGCGAATTGTCGGAGACCTGCTGGTAATCGGATTGGCGGTATCTTTCATCTATATCTTTATTTCCATTAAAATCAACGGGTCCGTAGTTGTCATTGAGCCCAATCAGCTAATCCTGTGGGCGGAAATAGCCGGTAGCCTGCTGCTCCTGATTCTCGGCATCAACCGGTTCCTGGATGATATCTAGAATCGTTGATATACATCTCTGGCTACGAAAGAGAGAACCAATTCTAATTCGTCAAACTTAGCTTGAAAGGAGTATTAAAAAATGCCAACAGAAAATCCTAAGACAAGTACCGGCCTGGACGAAAATGTCGCCGGCCTGCTCTGCTATGTGCTGGGCTGGTTGACAGGTTTGGTCTTCCTCCTCCTAGAAAAGGATAATAAGTTCGTACGTTTCCACGCCGTGCAATCCATCGTTACTTTCGGCGCAATTACCGTCATCCAGATTATACTAATGTTCATTCCCTGGATCGGCTGGATACTTGGTATAATCGTCTGGCTGTTGACGCTCGTGTTATGGATCGTGCTTATGGTCAAGGCCTACCAGGGCCAGATGTATAAGCTGCCGGTGGCCGGAGAAATAGCCTCCAAGCAGGCCGGCACTTAGCCCGTACCGATTGGTCAAAAACCGCCCAACCGACTATAATCTAGGTATGGAGGTCTCCCAGTCCAACGCTGATGCCCGGCGGTTGGCCGGGGTCGTGGGCCGGCTCCCCCCCGTGGAGGCGCGGCCGGCCTTTATCGTCGTCAGCGGCCTGCCCGGTACAGGAAAATCACATTTCTGCCGGCGCCTGGCGAAGCGGCTGTCTTACCCCGTCCTGGAGAGTGACACTCTACGGCGTGAACTGTTTCCCAATCCGGTCTATACGTCGGCGGAAAGCGCCAGTCTCTTCCGGGCCATCCATCATCTGATAGAAGACCTGCTCGGCAGGGGCACGCCCGTTATCCTGGACGCTACCAACCTCTCCGAGCGTCACCGCCGGGTCCTCTATGATATCGCCGAACGCACCGGTGCCCGGCTGGTACTGGTGCGCGTCGTCGCCCCGCCGGACCTGGTGAAAAGCCGCCTGGAGGCCAGGACTGGATCTGGGAAGGCGACTTCAGACGCCGACTGGTCGGTCTACCGTAAACTTAAACCCACGGTGGATAAAATACAACGCCGGCATTATACCGTGGACACCTCCCGCGATATTAAACCCGCCCTGGAGGAAATCGTCAGGGAAGTGAAGGAATGAAAGGAGACTCCGTATGGAGATAAAACCCGCTGCCAGCAATCTTGCCCGTCTCAGGGCGGATGCTCTTGTCGTCAGCCACTTCGAGAAGGTAAGACACCCGGAAGGGACCACTGCTGACATTGATAGAGCCCTGGATGGGGCCATTACCCGTCTCATCAGGCAGGGGGATATCAAAGGGAAGCTCAACGAGACAACCCTCCTGCATAGCCCGGGCAGGCTACCGGCCGGGCGGGTCCTGGTGATGGGGCTGGGCAAGAAAAAGGAACTCACCCTGAACCGCATCCGGGGGACCGTCGCCGAGGCCTGCCGCTACCTGCGCGGGAAAAACGTCGAAACCATCGCCACGATGGTGCTGGGGGCTGACGTTCACCGCCTCGGGATCGAGGCCGCTGCCCAAGCTATTACCGAAGGCGCCCTGCTGGGGCTTTACACTTTCCGGCGGCACATCACCAAACAGGAAGACGACGCCGGAGAAATCAAAGAGCTCAGGATTTCCGGTCGCGGCCGGCCGGCGCTGGCCCGGGGCATCGAGCGCGGCCGTATCATCGCCGAGGCCGCCAACCGCGCCCGGGACATGGTCAACGAGCCGGCCAATTTCATGACACCGACGGACATGGCCGAAGCCGCCCGGCAGCTAGCCGGGGAGTACGGGCTTGGAATAGAGGTACTCGATAAAGATAAGATGGAGGAGCTGGGCATGGGTGGCCTGCTCGGCGTCTCACGGGGGAGCCAGCAACCGCCGAAATTCATCATTCTCACTTACAAGGGGAAAGACGAAACTAACGTAGACCTGGCCCTGGTCGGCAAGGGCATTACCTTCGATTCCGGCGGCATCGATATCAAGCCCCAGGAAGGCATGCACGAGATGAAGGGGGATATGGCGGGGGGTGCCTCGGTCATGGCCACCATTACGGCCCTTGCCCTGCTCAAGCCTAAAATCAACGTCACCGCCCTGGTCCCCGCTACCGAAAACCTCCCCAGCGGCACCGCCATGAAACCCGGCGATATTATCTCCGCCATGAACGGAAAGACGATCGAGGTCCTCAATACGGATGCAGAGGGCCGGCTCATATTAGCGGACGCCCTGAGTTACGCTAAAAAGCTGGAAGCCAAGGCCATTATCGATGTTGCCACGCTTACCGGTGCCTGTCACGTCGCTCTGGGAGATCTCTGCACCGGGGCCTTCACCAACAATCAGGCTATGCTGGATAAACTTTTCGCCGTCGCACAGGAGACAGGCGAATTCATCTGGCAGTTACCCATGTACGACGAATACCGGGAGCAGCTTAAGAGCGACATTGCCGATATCAAGAACATCGGCAACCGTTACGGCGGTGCCATTACCGCCGCCAAGTTCCTGTCCGAGTTCATCGACGGGACCCCCTGGGTCCACCTGGATATCGCCGGCACTTACTACAGCACCAAGGAGAAGGGATACCTGGTCAAGGGTGGTACGGGGGTACCGGTGCGAACCTTACTAGAATTTATCCTGACCACGATAGCGAAATAGATACGTAGGAGGCTACTATATGAAGATTAAATATCTTGCCCACGCCAGCTTTCTTATCACGTCTGGCTCCGGCACCCGGATTATCACTGATCCCTATGAAACCAGCGATGCCCTTAAATACGGCGCCATCGAGGAGACCGCCGACATCGTTACGGTTAGCCACGACCATAGTGACCATAATAACGCTGCCGCCGTCAAAGGCAACCCGCAGGTTGTCCGCGAATCTACGGAAATCGATGGCATCAAGATCAAAGCCGTCCATACTCTACACGACACCAGCGGGGGCAAAGAGCTGGGTACCAACACCATCTTCTGTTTCGAGATTGACGGGATCAGGGTCTGTCACTTCGGCGATCTCGGCCACCTTCTCACCGATAATCAGGTGGTCGAGGTAGGTAAAGCACACGTACTCCTCCTTCCGGTAGGCGGCCATTTTACCATCGACGCTCGGACGGCCGGAGAGGTCGCCGATCAGGTCAGGGCGCGCGTCATCATACCCATGCACTTCAAGACCGATAAGGCCATGTTACCTATCGCCGTAGTGGATGAGTTCATTAAGAACAAGACCAACGTTACCCTGGTGGATGGTAGCGAGATCGAGTTCAAACCCGGAGAGATCCCGACCGGCCCGGAAATCATGGTATTAAAGCCGTCGCTCTAGGCCTGGAAGCCATCTAACCCATAGTGGCACAATGAAAGTGGTCACGGCTTTCCCAGCGAATGCCGATAGTATTCGTTTTATCTGCCCGAAGGCATGGCCATTAATAACTCGGATTGGGAGTGTCCCCGCCTGATACGCCCCTTTTGAAGTACTCCGTTTATCACCGTAGCAACCAGAAATTCAAGGTAAAAATTAGTCCCTTAGCCTCTAGAGAATATTGACCCCCTATGGTACACTTATATATAGAGGGGTAAGGTTTCTTAAAAACAGGCAGATTTTGGAAACAAGCGGAATTATCCTCGCTGGCGGAAAGAGCCTGCGCCTGGGGCATGACAAAATTTCGGAAAAGGTCGGTAGCACAAGTCTAATAGAAAAGGTAGTCACCTGCCTGGAACCTCTGAATAAAGAGATAATTATAGTAACGTCGAAAGAGAGAGCCTTTCCGCAATTAGCAGGCCATTTAGTTAAAATAGAAACGGATATTTTACCCGGAATGGGCTCTCTGGGTGGCATTTATACCGGATTGGTGAAATCGAGCTCATTTTATAACCTTGTTGTGGCGGCGGACATGCCCTTTTTAAACGAGCCGCTGCTGCGATATATGATTGAGGCTTCCGATGGATTCGACTTTATTCTACCGCGGGTCGGTAAATGGTTCGAACCCCTCCATGCTGTGTATTCCAAGAACTGCGTACCTGCCATTAAATCTTTATTCGACCAGGGTAAAAGGGTAATCGTGGAGCTTTTTGACTACGTCAAGGTCAGATACATCGAGGAAGAAGAAATCAACCGGTTCGACCCGGATCACATCAGTTTCTTTAATATCAACACGAAGGAAGATTTAGACCGGGCTAAACAAATGTGGCGGGAGGCACCGTAATATAATGCTGAGCGTTGAAGAAGCCCTGGAGAAGATTCTCCAGGCGGTGAATGTACTGGAACCCGAGGATGTCCCTATTCTGGACTCGCTGGGGCAGGTCCTGGCCGGTGACGTAAAATCAAGTATCAATGTGCCGCCGCTGGACAACTCCGCCATGGACGGCTACGCCGTTCGCGCTGAGGACACGAAGGGCGCCAGCACGGATTCACCCCGGTCCCTGCGCGTCATCGATACCGTCATGGCCGGCTCCATTTCGAACCGCGAGGTCACCACCGGTACGACCATCCGCATCATGACCGGCGCCCCGATTCCGGCCGGCGCCGATAGTGTCGTTCAGTTCGAGAACACCGACGAAGAAAAACAGCGCGCCCTATCCCCGGACAGCCCGCCTGGACAGGTGGGAATCATGTGTGAGTCGCAGCCCGGCCAGAACATCCGCCGCGCCGGCGAGGACATCGCCGCAGGCGATATCGTCCTTAAGAAGGGTACGGTCATTCGGCCGGCGGAAATCGGCGTGTTGGCCTCGCTCGGACTCAGCAAGGTCAACGTCATCCGCCGTCCGGTGGTTGCCGTCCTTTCCACCGGCAATGAGCTGGTCGAGCTAGGTGAACCCCTGCCCGAAGGTAAGATTTATGATAGCAACGCGTACAGCATCGCCGGGCAGGTGGAGCGCTACGGCTGCATTCCGCGCGTTCTGGGAATAGCCCATGACGATGAGGCCGAGCTTGTCAGCAAGCTGAAAGAAGCCGCAGATGCCGATATGCTCCTGACCACCGGTGGTGTATCTATGGGCGATTACGATATGGTCAAAGATATCCTGGCCAGGGACGGCCAGATAGTCTTCTGGAAGGTGAAGGTTAAACCGGGCAAGCCCCTGGCTTTCGGTAAAATGCAAGGCCGGGACAAAAACGGGGGGCAAAAAAGCATACCCCACCTCGGCCTGCCCGGCAACGCCGTGAGTTGCATGGTCAGTTTCGAGCTTTTTGTTCGCCCGGCGTTACTCAAGATGATGGGCAAAGCCAGCCTCACCAAGCCGGCCGTAGAAGCTATCGCCGAGGAAACCCTGCGTAATAAAGAGGGCCGCCGCCTCTACGACCGCGCCATTATTGACAAGCGTAACGGCCATTACTACGCCCGCCTCACCGGCCCCCAGGGGTCCGGTATCCTGACCTCTATGAGCCGGGCCAATGGGCTGGTGGTTATTCCCGAAGGCGTAACGATACAAAAAGGTGAGACCGTCCAAGCGCTCATGCTGGACTGGAATGAAGAGGTGAATCTTTAGCGCCATCTCGGCGCATGGAAATACAATATGCGGACGATCATCTCCATCGTGGGCAAATCGAGCTCCGGCAAGACGACTCTGCTGGAAAGCCTCATCGCCGAGCTTACGCGGCGCGGCCACCGGGTGGCTATCGTCAAACACTCCCATCACGCCGATGATATCGATACACCAGCCAAGGACACCTGGCGTTTCACCAAGGCCGGCAGCGCCCTTTCCGCTATCAACTCCCTCGACCACCTGGCCGTCTACCGTCGCGTCGACCACTATTTCGATCCTCAGGAGATATCCAGCTTCATCCTCTGGGATTACGATATCATACTGACGGAAGGATTCAAGAGCAGTGGCTACCCAAAAATTGAGGTCCACCGCGCCGGGCAGGGTGATGATTTAGTGTCCGATTCCGGGCAATTGCTCGCCGTCGTCACCGACGAGACGCTGAACCTGGATGTACCCCAGTTCTCCCACGAAGATATATCCGGCATCGCGGAGTTTATTGAAAAAATATCCGCTTCGCAGGCGGTGAAGACCGATGTTGATGTTGTCATCAACGGGGACCGCATACCCCCGGACCCGGCACTTGAAGACCTGCTCTCACGCACGTTAACCGCCATGTTACCTCATCCTCAAGGTAATGGCGAAGTAAAGAGCCTGCACGTTTCCCTGAGGAGGAACAGTTGATCTACGAAACCGCTGATTTTGTTTTCAAGGTGCCCTCGGTGGTATCGCGGGCGCGGCGTGTCCTGATAAAACCGGCCGCCTCCTACCCGTTACCCTACCCCGTGACCACCAGCGCCGATATGCTGGCTGCTATCATATCCAGCATCCGCCGGGTCAGCGACGCCGATATTATCCTCCTCGAAGGAACACCGGGTGGCGTACCCGCTCGTTCTATCTACCAGGCCCTCGGCTATAATTTCCCGCGGATACTCACCTTGGACGTCAAGGACTGCATCTTCGTTGAAGTGGACAATCCCCTGCCCAAGCCTTTCGTCATGCCGACCTTCTGGGTACCCAACGTCATCCTCTCCAGCGACTACTTGATCACCGTGTCCCCTCTCAAGACCTATAACGGTACGGGCAGTTTCTCCATCAGGAATTTACTTTCCCTCCTGCCAAGCAGTAAATACCAGGGCGAAAACGAAAGCGGTTGGGATAGCCTGTATAACCTGGGCATCGATAAGGTCCTGGCCGACCTCTATTTTACGTTGCCATTCGACCTCGGTATCGTCGAGGCCCGGCAGAAGTTCTCCGTCAGGGAAGAGCCATACGAAGGCGATGTTGAGGAATACGACAAGGTGTTCATCGGCGAACCCTACGAGGTCGACCGCGAGGTCGCCGACGAGCTGGGACTGAAGGTTGAGTACCTGGACCTGATCAGGTCCGCCAAAGTTGAGCTCGGGGCCTAAAAAAGAGACGGCATTTGGAATCAGCCGCCTAGTACCTTACAGAAAAACCGGAAAATTCCCCCTTGATATCCCCCCACTCCTCAGCCACCTCTTCCACCCTGGCCGCCGGGGGCCCTTCCCTCAAATGCTCGAGCAGCTTCTCCAGCGCCGGTCTTTCACCCTCGGCCACTAACTCCACCCCACCGTCAGGTAAGTTGCGTACATACCCCTTCAAATTGAGCTGGTAGGCACGCCGCCGCACAAAGTCCCGGAAGAATACCCCCTGCACCCGCCCGCGGACGACCGCCCGCAGCGATGCTGATTGAACCGTTGACAAGTCGCTCCTGACTTACCCGGCTAACCGATACAGCCGCCGGCTACTGCTCTTCCTCTTCCCGCTTTTTACCCTTCTTGACAACCTCGACAGGTGGGGGCGCGTTGATAATTGTAGCCGGGGATAATTTCTTGCTATCTTTCTTTGGTTTCTTGGTTTCTCTGTGCCGATAATCACGGCTTCCCATATTCACACCTCGTTAGATCATCGGAGGTTCTCTTTCTAGAAAAAGTTTCCCCCGTGTTACCTCACACGCTAGCGCGTGCTACCCCACCGCCCCTGTTACCCCGCCACCGTCCAACTAGCTTAAAGTATACCCGATTTTTGATGCCTTTAAAAACCGAAAACCGTATAAACCGGTAA
>DAOULX010000052.1:0-4564 GCA_034414775.1 Dehalococcoidales bacterium | reverse complement strand
TGCCCGGGCTGCCCCCACACCGGCATCTATTTCATCCTCAATACGCTCGGGCAGCGCTCGAAGCTACTGGACCCGCGCAGAACCGGGCCCCAGGAACCGAAGCTGGTCATCACCGGTGACATCGGCTGCTACACACTGGGTGCCCTGCCGCCGATGAACGTCCTGGATACGACGGCCTGCATGGGCGCTGGCATCGGGCAGGCGCTGGGAATGGAAAAGGCCGGCATCAAGACGCCGGTGTTGGCCGTCATCGGCGATTCCACCTTCCTGCACTCGGGTATCACCGGCCTGGTGGACGCTGTCTATAACAAAGGCGGTATTACCGTCCTGATACTCGATAACCGCACCACGGCCATGACCGGCCACCAGGAGCACCCCGGTACCGGCGTCTCCGCCCAGGGGGAGGAGACGTTCGCTGTGGATATCGAGGCCCTGGTGAAGGGCATCGGTGTTCAGGATGTCAAGGTTATTGATGCCTTCAACATCAAGGAATTGCGGGCCGGACTGCGGGACTCGCTGGAGCGGCCGGAGGTCTCCACCGTCATCGTCCGGGGGGCCTGTGCCATGCAGGTGCGGGAGCGAGCCAATCCCAGGAAGATAGATAAAGAGAAATGCGACCAATGCGGCGTTTGCCTGCGCCTCGGCTGCGCGGCCATCCAGACCACCGACGGCCAGGCCTTCATCGAGCCGGCCCTCTGCGCCGGGGACGCCTGCGGGATTTGCGAACAGCTCTGCCCGCAAAAGGCGATTTCAATATAGGAACTCAACGTCATCCTGAGTGAAGCGAAGTATATCGGTTTCGGGGAGGGGCTTTCACCCCCCTCCGGGATTCTTCGGTCGTTACACTCCCTCAGAATGACATTAGAATAAGAGTAAAAATGGAAAAACTCGATTCACTGGTAACCGGGGTTGGCGGGCAGGGCGTCGTCCTCGCCAGCGATATCATCGGCGAGGCGGCCTTGGCGGCCGGCTTTGATGTTAAAAAAACAGATACACTGGGCATGGCCCAGCGTGGTGGCAGCGTCATCAGCCACGTGCGCATCGGCTCCAAGGTCTGGTCACCCCTGATCAGGGAAGGGACCGTCGATCTGCTCCTCGCCTTCGAGAAGCTGGAGGCGGCCCGCTGGAGCCACTACCTCCGACCCGGCGGCATTGCCATAATCAACGCCTACGAGCAGCCACCCCACTCCGTCAGCCTGGGGCATGAGACCTACCCCGACGACGAATCGATTGCCGCTGCCCTCGGGCGCCGGACAGACCAGGTCTATTTCGTCAACGGCACCGGGCGCGCCCGGGAGCTCGGCAACGTTCGTACCCTGAACATATTTATGCTGGGTTGTCTCTCTGTATTCGCTCCGCTCGATATCAAGACCTGGCAGGAAAGCATTAGCCGGCGATTGCCGGAGAGAATCCGCCAGGTAAACCTGAACGCTTTCGAGATGGGCAGAAAGGAAATTGAAGGTGTCCGTATCGGAAAGAGTTAAAAATGGCATGGAGCTGGGCTCGTGGATACGGCGGATGTTCGACGAAGGCACCGCGATGAAAAAGAAGTATGGTGCCGAGAACGTCATCGACCTTTCCATCGGAAATCCGACCATGGAACCGCCGCCGGAGTTCAAGCGCGAAATAAAGCGACTGGCGGATAATCCCTATCCGGGGATGCACGGCTACATGGCGCATGCGGGCTACCCGGAGACCCGGGCCGCCGTGGCCGAAGCGGTATCCCGGGAAGCGGGTTTCAAACTCACGGAAAATGACATCATCATGACGGTAGGGGCGGCGGGAGCCATGAACGTCGCCCTTAAGACCATCCTCGACCCGGGTGATGAAGTGATACTCTTTCTGCCCTGGTTCGTCGATTATTTCAACTACGTAGAGAACCACAACGGCGTGGTAAGGCTGGTGCCTACCGATGAGCATTTTATGCCCCGCCTGGACAAACTGGAGGAGGTTATCAACCCTAAAACCAAGGCCGTCATCATCAACTCACCGAACAATCCCACCGGGGTGATCTACAGTGAAACACTGATGGACCGGATGGGCGAGATTCTCCGGAAAAAAGAGGCTGAATACGGGAATAATATATTCATCGTCAGTGACGAGCCTTATAAAAAGATAATCTACGATGGCCTTACCTTTCCCTCGCCGCTGAAGTTCCACCGGCACAGCATTATCGCAACCTCGCACTCTAAGGACCTGTCCATTCCCGGTGAACGTATCGGCTACCTTGCCCTGCACCCGGAAAGCTCTCACCATGATGAAATGATAGCGGGTTTCGTTTTCTGCACGCGTGTTCTCGGTTTCATCAATGCCCCGGCCTTTATGCAGAACGTGGTACGCAATATCCAGAATGTAACCATCCCCGTCTCCGAGTACCAGCGCCATCGGGACTTCATCTATAACAACCTCGTGAAAATGGGGTATACGGTGAACAAGCCCCAGGGAGCCTTCTATATATTCCCCAGGACTCCCATAGAGGATGACGTGGCCTTCATCCACGAACTCCAACAAGATTATCATGTCCTGGCAGTACCCGGGGTGGCCTTCGGGACACCGGGGTATTTCCGGCTGGTCTACTGCGTTGATGACCGTACGCTGGAGCGCGCCATGCCAGGCCTGCTGGCGGTTGCCAGGAAATACGGCCTGAAATAAATTCCCTTCAGAAGACGGAGGTTTTTCCATGGAAAGGTCTTATATCGTGGAAAACACTCAAGAAAGAGAACGTCTTCGCCGGCTGGTCAACAATATTTCCGACCGTGAGTTGGAACTTATTATCAATAAAGAAGGCTGGACGGTCGCCGCCGCCCTGGCTCACCTGGCCTTCTGGGACGAACGCCGGCGTGTTATGTTGAAAATATGGAAGAAAGAGGGGGTGGCTCCCTGCCCATACATTGAAGATATCGTTAATGATACGTTAATTCCTTTATTACTCGCTATTCCCCCCAGAAAAGCCGCCGAACTTTCCATTATCACCGCCGAGGCGCTTGACAGAGAACTGGAGGAACTGCCTTCTGAAATGATAACGGCGATCGAAGCTCTGCAGGAACCTTTCGCCTTAAACCGCGGTATTCACCGCAAAATGCACCTGGATGAAATCGATGCCCTGCTCCAGGCCAGGAGTGATGATGAATAAGGGCCCTTGCCGAGGTGGACTGAAAAGGCCGAATCCTAAAGCCCGCTTTTTTGACTTAGCGGGTATCCATATGCTAGTATATAAATTGAGCATATGCTCATTATATTACCGGGGGAAAGAGTTTAGCCATACCTAGACCAACTAAATGCCGGCGCGTCGCCTTTATGCCGGGAGTCACCTTTTTCAAGCCGGCCGGCATCCCGATGAAGGTCCTCGAGGAAGCCCAACTTTCGGTCGAAGAAGCCGAGGCACTAAGGTTGAAGGACCTGGAAGGCATGGAACAGGAGCCGGCGGCCGAAAAAATGAACATCTCGCGGCCGACATTTCAGCGTATCCTCGTCTCGGCCCGCCGGAAGGTCGCCGACGCTATCCTCAACGGCAAGGCCATCAGGATCACCGGAGGCAACTACGAAACGGAATTCCGCAGGTTCTACTGCGGCCACGGCCACCAGTGGGACCGGCCCTGCGAGACGGAAAAGGCCACTGGTGCTTCCGAGGAAAGTCTTGAGCTCTGCCCGACCTGCTATCTGCCGGCGATCGGAACGATGGAACCGTCAGATTCGGCGGGCCGGAGACGCCGACGACGCGGCGGCATGAAACCGGAATAGGTGAACTATTACCCGCTTAAACACTCCCCCACAGTTAGGAGGACCCATGGCCACCGAACAAGAAATTACGGATGCCCTGGATAAGGTGCTCGTCCCCGGCGCTATGCGCAGCCTGGCCAGCCTGAACCTGGTACGTCGTGCCACCGTTGATCGGGGCAAGGCCTCTATTACCCTGTCCTCAACAGCACTACACCCGGAAATCCAGAGCCGGCTGAAGGAAAGCGTCAGCCAGGCAGTTAAAAAACTTGACGATACCAGCGAAGTTGCTGTGGAATTCACCGACGGTACCCCAAAGGAACTGAACGAAGTCGGGAATACCATTGCCGTAATGAGCGGCAAGGGCGGGGTGGGGAAATCGCTGGTCACGGCCCTGACCGCGGTGGCGCTACGGCGGCAGGGGTACGAGATCGGTATACTGGACGCGGATATCACCGGCCCGAGCATCCCCAAGATGTTCGGCATCACCGAACGGCCCAGCGGCAGCGACAACGGGATATTACCTGTGCCATCACGGTCCGGTATCCAGATTATGTCAATTAACCTGCTGCTTCCCGGTGAAGACGAGGCCGTCATCTGGCGTGGTCCCCTCATCGGACGGGCCATCAAGCAGTTCTGGGAGGAAGTACTCTGGGGCCGGCTCGATTACCTGCTGGTGGACCTGCCGCCGGGCACAGCCGATGCCCCGCTAACCGTCCTGCAAAGCCTGCCCGTTTCCGGGGTTATCATTGTCTTTACGCCGCAGGACCTGACCAACATGGTGGTCAGGAAAGCGGTCAGGATGGCCCAGAAGATGGACAAGAACATCCTGGGCGTGGTAGAGAAC
>DAOULX010000051.1:0-19232 GCA_034414775.1 Dehalococcoidales bacterium | reverse complement strand
GACCATTATGGCACCTCCTGTTCCGATACGTCAATACGACCGAGTCAACTATAGGGTACACCTGGGATACGGCAAGGGGTGTTAACCCTCAATCCGACCGGGGAAAAACCACCAAACAACTTGGCGCGAGCAAACTTCGTTAAGTTGTATCGGGAAGAAGGCAACTGCCTGAGCGTGACGGGATACCAGCGTAAGGCTCTATTGCTATGCCCTGTAAACAGTAGTAAAATTATTATATCGAGTCAAGGGAACTTGAGGAGGCGGAGATGGAAACTGGTACCTGGAAAGTTAAGACAGGACTCGCCCAGATGCTCAAAGGTGGCGTTATTATGGATGTGGTCACCACCGAGCACGCTAAAATCGCTGAGGAGGCCGGGGCCTGTGCCGTGATGGCCCTTGAAAGGGTGCCGGCGGATATTCGCGCTGCCGGGGGAGTGGCCCGAATGGCTGATCCCACCGTTATCGAAGCTATCATGAAGGCGGTCAGCATACCGGTCATGGCCAAGTGCCGTATTGGCCATTTCGTGGAGGCGCAGGCATTGGAGGCACTGGGTGTAGACTACGTCGATGAATCTGAGGTTCTGACTCCGGCCGATGAAAAATACCATGTCTGGAAGCACGATTTTAAGGTGCCGTTTGTTTGTGGCTGCCGCGATCTTGGTGAGGCCTTGAGACGTATCCACGAAGGGGCGGCCATGATCAGGACCAAGGGAGAGGCCGGCACGGGAAACATCGTCGAAGCGGTGCGGCACATGCGGGCCGTTAACGAGGGTATTCAGAGGGTCGTTAGTGCGTCGGAAAGAGACTTAAAAGAGCTGGCGGAAGAATACCGGGTGCCTAACGACCTGGTTAAGACAGTCAAAGAGCTAGGTAAGCTGCCCGTCGTTAATTTCGCGGCCGGTGGTATTGCGACCCCGGCAGATGCTGCCTTGATGATGCAGCTCGGGGCGGAAGGCGTCTTCGTCGGCTCGGGGATATTCAAGTCCGATAATCCTGAGGTCAGGGCAAAAGCCATCGTTAAAGCTACCACACACTACCAGGACCCGGCCATCATCGCCGAGGTCTCCAAGAACCTGGGTCTGGCCATGACCGGGCTGGATGTCAAGCAGATACCCCCGGAAGAACTGCTGGCCCAAAGGGGATGGTAAGCCGGGGAATGAGCTTATGAAAATCGGTGTCCTTGCCTCCCAAGGGGACTTCGCCGAGCATATTACAATCCTCAACCGGTTGAACACTGAAGCTGTCCCTATCCGCTTACCTGAGGAGATGCGGGGAGTCGACGGGCTGATTATCCCCGGCGGGGAAAGCACAACCATCAGCCGTCTTATTGCCGCCGACGAATTAATGAAACAGATCGTCAGGATGGCGGCGGACGGGATGACGGTCTTCGGTACCTGCGCCGGGATGATACTAATGGCCCGGGAAATATCCGGCAACGGGGCGAAATCCCTTGACCTGATGGATATCAAGGTTAGGCGCAATGCCTTCGGGCGGCAGATTGATAGCTTTGAGACAGAGCTGGAAATACCGGTCCTCGGGGAGGAGCCTTTCCCGGGGGTGTTCATTCGGGCGCCCATGATCGAAGCATGTCGTGATAGTGTTGAAGTCATGGCTCGGCTGGCCGATGGGACCGTCGTAGCGGCCCGGCAGGGCCGGATGCTGGCAGCGGCTTTCCATCCCGAACTGACCGATGACCTCCGCTTCCATCGCTATTTTCTGGATATCGTTGCTGGAGAGCGCTGATGACCATCAAGGATAAGTCCGTGCAAAAGGTAATTACCGACGACATGGATGCCTTGCTGGATATCCTGCCCCCTCGTATCAAGAAACCATTGCTCCAGCAAAAGGACACCAGTGAGCTTCTGGAGGTAGTCCTCGATCTCGGACGGGCGGCGGAGGCGCGTTTTCCGAAGCGTGAAGAGATACTCGACGAACGGGAGGTCGAAGAAACAGATATCGACTACGTCGTGGCGCGTATCGGCGCTTTCGGGGAGGACAACCGCGCCGGCATTGAGCGTACTTTGCATCGTATCTCGGCTATTCGCAACCGGCGCGGTCGCATCGTGGGGCTGACCTGCCGGGTAGGCCGGGCTGTCTTTGGTACGATTAAGGTTATCGAGGACCTGGTGCAGTCCGGCAAGAGTGTGCTGTTACTGGGCCGGCCCGGTGTGGGCAAGACGACCATGCTGCGGGAGGTCGCCCGTGTCCTGGCCGATGACGCCGACAAGCGAGTCATTATCGTCGATACCTCCAACGAGATTGCCGGGGACGGTGATATCCCTCACCCGGCGATCGGCCACGCCCGCCGTATGCAGGTAGCTACACCGAACCTCCAGCACTCGGTGATGATTGAGGCCGTGGAAAACCACATGCCGGAAGTCATCGTCATCGATGAGATTGGCACGGAATTGGAAGCCATGGCCGCCCGTACCATCGCCGAACGCGGCGTCCAACTGGTCGGCACGGCTCACGGTAATACTCTGGAAAACCTGATGATGAATCCCACCCTGGCCGATCTTATCGGCGGGATACAATCGGTTACTTTGGGCGATGAAGAAGCCCGGCGGAGGGGTACCCAGAAATCGATACTGGAGAGGAAATCACCACCCACTTTCGACATCGTCGTCGAGATACAGGAGCGGGACCGTGTTGCCATTCACCCGGATGTCGGCGAGGCCATCGATGTCCTGCTGCGCGAATCAGCGCCGCCGACCGAGATACGCTGGCTGAACGAAAACGGCAAGATAGTGGTGGAAAAGGCTGCCTCGACTCCTACCCTCAAATCGACCCCCGGAAAAGGCAAAAAGAAGGCCAGGGAGACCAAGACCAACCGGATTTTCCTCTACGGCGTGAACAAAGGCCGGCTTCAGCAGATGGGCCGCGACCTGAATGTTGATGTGGACGTCGTGGATAATCTGCGGGATGCCAGTATGCTGGTCACCTCGAAGCATTATTACCGGCGCCGGCCCCAGAAAGTGAAGGATGCCGAAAGCGCCCAACTGCCGGTCTACGTTTTACGCAGCAACACACCGCCTCAGATGAAGCAGTTTCTGGGCACGCTGTCTCCCCCGGATGATGATAAAGAAGTCAAATTTAAAGACGCCCTCGACGAGGCTCAGGAGGCCGTGGCCAAGGTGCAAGGCGGCCGGGAGGAGGTGGAGCTCAGTCCCCAGAGCGCCTATATCCGCCGCCTCCAGCATATCATCGCCCAGCGCAATGACCTGACATCGCACAGCTCTGGCCGTGACCCCAACCGGCGCGTGAGGATATACAAGGAGCGACGGCGCTCGTAGGCGGGCAGGAGGTAAACCTGGCCCTGTTTATTACTTTCGAGGGGGTGGAGGGATGTGGCAAGAGCACCCAGTCCCGGCGGCTTTACCGACAATTGGTCAAGCTGGCGGTGCCGGTCTTGCTGACCCACGAGCCCGGTGTTACGGCTATCGGTGAGAGGATTATGCGCCTTCTGAAATGGTCCGGGAAAATGGAAATAACACCGATAGCCGAGTTGCTACTCTTCAATGCTTCGCGGGCCCAGCATGTCCAGGAAGTTATCCGCCCGGCATTGTCGAAAGGAAAGGTGGTTATCTGCGACCGTTACGCAGAATCCTCGGTGGCATACCAGGGGTATGGGCGGGGAATTGACATGGCTACTGTTGAGTCGGTCAACGGCGTAGCGACCGGCGGTTTAAAACCAGACCTGACCGTCTTGCTGGACCTGTCCGGCGAGTCCGGGCTGGCGAGGAAGGGTGGTGAAAAAGCCGACCGCTTTCATAAAGAAGCAGCAGCCTTTCACCGCCGCGTCCGGAAAGGCTACCTCAAGATGGCTAAAGAAGAGCCGGAACGCTGGCTCGTGATAGATGCTGAGAAAAGCAAAGATGAGATAGCCGGGATAATCTGGCAGCGAGTCAGTAAGCTGCTGCCGCGTTGATAGAACGGGGCGTCTAAGAGGGGCGCAGCCCCTCTTTTAATAGTGTTTCCCCCTCCCTTCAGGGAGGGGGATAAAGGGGGTGAGTAATCAAGGGAGCCAGACCGTCCTTCTCCGAAGAAAGAGCCATCCGTGCCCAAGGCTACCACTTTATTGCCGGGGTGGATGAGGTAGGGAGGGGAGCGCTGGTCGGACCGGTGGTGGCCGCCGCCGTCATCATGCCGGCTGACTTGAAAAAGCGGTGGCGGGGCCGGGTAAGAGACAGCAAATTGCTCAGTCCGGCACAGCGGGAGAACCTGTTTGCCTACATTAAAGAAGCAGCGATTACTACCGGCATCGGCATGACGTTGCATGACGAAATCGATGCAGTTGGTGTTGCCGTGGCGACACGCCGGGCAATGGTAGCTGCGGTAAGGCAACTCAATCCGGCACCGGACTTTATGCTGGTGGACTTTTTCCGGGTCCCGGAAATAGACCTGCCCCAGAAAGGCGTCGTCGATGGCGACACCTTCTGTTTTTCCATCGCCTGCGCTTCGATAGTCGCTAAAGTAACCAGGGACCATATGCTTATTGAGCTGGATGAACAGTATCCCGGCTATGGATTCGCCAAACATAAAGGATACGGCACCCGGGAGCATCTCGCCTGCCTGCGACGTCGCGGACCGTGCCCGTTACACCGTCGCAGCTTCAGGCCGGTATGGGAAATATTAGCCGAGAGTCGAACCGGGGAATAATCAAGGATGAACAGGCGCGAGACCGGGTCAATAGGGGAGAAGCTGGCCTGCGATTTCCTCTACCGGAACGGCTACGACATCATCGAGACCAACTTCCGCTGCCGCGAAGGTGAGATCGACATCGTCGCCCGCCGGGCGGACACTCTGGTATTCGTCGAGGTAAGGACGAAGACCGGCCCGTCATTCGGCCGGCCCGAGGAATCGATCACTCCATCCAAAATGGCCCGGCTCAGGATGGCGGCCGCCCGTTACGAAGAAAGCCATCTGGACATGCCCGAATCCTGGCGTATTGACGTCATCGCCATCGAGATGAACGGTAAAGGGGAGGCGTCTCGTATCGAGCTTATCGAGAACGCCGTGGAAGGGGCCTGATAACGGCGTCTTTACCGGACGTTGGGCCTGTGTTAGAATTGCCACCGGGAAGAGCAGGCCATGAAAGAACCATCCCGTGAGACATTGCGTATCATTGACGCCAACCAGAACCGTACCGGCGAAGGTCTGCGAGTCCTCGAAGAGTTTGCCCGCCTCTCCCTGAATGATAAATCCCTTACCCGGCAGCTTAAAGACATGCGCCATGCCTTACTTACCAATTCACCTAAATTGGAGGAACGTCTGATCGCAGCGAGAGACGCCGCTGGCGATGTAGGGCAGGACATGAAAGCGCCGCGGCAGGAGCAGGAGTTAAGCCAAACGGAGTCTATCGTGGCCAACGCCCGGCGAGTACAGGAATCCCTCCGCGTTTTGGAGGAAGTCGCCAGGGCCGCTGCAATGCCACTGGATACCGATGCGTACAAGGCGGCGCGTTTTTCTCTTTACGATATTGAAAAGCAATTACTTACCCTGTTTCTTCGGCGCGATAAAGTGGCGCGGCTGGCTGGCTTATATGTAATAATTGATACGGAGTTCCTTCGGGGGCGAGACCCCGAGGTGCTGACTGAACAAGCGCTAAAAGGCGGGACATCAACTATCCAGCTACGCGCCAAGGAGCTAAATGTCCGGGCGTTCCTTTCGATGGCGGAAAAAATAAAAAACGTCTGCGACCATCGGGGTGCCCCTTTCATTGTGAATGACAGCCTTGAGGTTACCCTGGCGGTAGACGCCGATGGCCTTCATGTCGGCCAGGATGACCTGCCGGTCAGCACTGCCCGGTGCCTTCTGCCGGTCAATAAAATTCTGGGCGCTTCGGTTCGTACGGTGGAAGAGGCCGTCCGGGCGCGCTCGGATGGCGCCGATTACCTTGGCGCCGGTTCGATGTTCACCACCGATACCAAAACTTCCGCCGAGGTGGTGGGTCCGGGTAGATTAGCCGAGATGAAGAAGGCAGTGGATTTGCCAATCGTGGCTATTGGTGGTATTAATAAGGGGAACATCGCCGAGGTCATCCGGAACGGGGCTATTGGGGCGGCCGTTATCAGTGCTGTTCTGGGTGCCGCGGACGTCGAAAGCGCCACGCGCGAGCTAGTCAATATCATAACTGAGGTGAAACTTGCCTGACCTAGACGCAATTACCGAATCGGCCTGGCGGGCCCTGGCGGCGCGTGACCAGGCCCGGGAGAAAGTACTGCCGCTCTGCCGCGACTCTATCCGTTCCAGCAGCCACGCTATACGGGCGGTACATCGCCGTGAGTTCGCTGCGGCGGAAGAATTACTACAGAATGCTCGCCGGCTGTTGAAAGAAGCGGAACAGGTTATCGCAGAATGTGCCGAACTCACCGGTACCGGCATCGTCAGGGATGCCCAGAAAGAACTCGCCGAGGCACATGCTACGCTGGCGCTGGTGTTGAGAAGGCCGCTGCCTTCACCGGAAGAACTGGCCATCGATACCGCAGCCTATCTAAACGGCCTCGGCGAAGCGGTAGGTGAGTTGCGGCGCTACCTGCTTGATGCCATGCGACGGGGTGATCTCACCCGGGGTGAGGAACTCCTGAGGGTGATGGATGATATCTACAGTATGCTTATCGCCATGGACTTTCCCGATGCGATTACCGGCGGGTTGCGTCGTACAACCGATATGGTGCGAGGGGTGTTGGAGAGGACGCGCAGTGACCTGACACTGACGATACGTCTGAAAGCCCTCGAAACCGGCCTGGCGCGGTCTGAAACCCAAGGAGACCTCCCACCAGAGGCGGAAGATGAAGGTCTGGCCCTCCAGGAGATACCGGCCGGACCGCCCGATGAACCCGAGCTCGATACAAGAGAGCAGGAGCTTTATGATTCTCTGTCCAGGTGGCGGGCAAAAAAGGCCAACGAGGAGAACTTGGCCCCCTTCATTATTGCGCGCAACTCATGGTTGAGGGAGATTGTTAAGTTACACCCGACCACGGTCAGGGAGCTTTACGCCATCAAGGGGCTGGGGGAGAGAAGGGTCAATAAGTACGGTAAGGAAATCATCGCCGTTCTCAGCCAGAAGAGATAACTTTCCAAGCTTTTGCTGATTGACCGGAAATTTGAAGTGTGATAAACTGCCTTAAGTTTATGAACAGGACCGGAGTGCCCAACATCTTGTTTTAGACGATAAAGGAGGTTTTTCAGACCCCCTTTATTTTTCACCGAAAGCGGAGAACATTTTGCGGAGGTATTTTCCATGGACGAATGGGCTTTGAAGTTACTGATAATCCTGGGTGCCGTCCTCGGATTGGCGTTCGTGGGCTTTCTGGCGGTAACTATCCTGCGGCAGAGTGAAGGCAATCCCAAGATGAAGTCGATATCATCGGCGATACGTCAGGGAGCCATGGCCTTCCTGCGACGGGAGTTCCTGACGCTCACGGCATTCACGGTGGTGGTTTTCATCGTGCTGGCCATCTTTATCGATCCCAAGCCGTACGTAGCTGTCGCTTATCTGGCTGGCACCGTCACTTCGGCGCTGGCCGGCTGGTTGGGGATGAATATCGCCACCAAGGCCAATGTCCGGACCGCCCATGCCGCCATTAATAGCTGGGCCAAGGGATTGAGGATAGCCTTTTCCAGTGGCGCCGTGATGGGATTCAGTGTTGTCGGAATAGGGCTACTCGGCCTGGCAATCGTTTCCTTTATCTGGGAAGACTCTCATATCTGGCTGGGCTTTGCTTTTGGAGCGTCTTCAGTTGCATTGTTCTTACGGGCCGGCGGCGGCATCTTCACCAAAAGCGCTGATGTCGGCGCTGACCTGGTGGGAAAGATAGAAAAAGGCATCCCCGAAGACGATCCCCGTAATCCGGCTGTTATTGCCGATAATGTAGGCGATAACGTAGGTGATGTCGCCGGAATGGGCTCGGACCTCTACGAGTCATATGTTTCCGCCATCGCCGCCTCGATGGTGCTGGGCATGATTAGTCTGGGAACGAGGGATGGTACTTTCATGCCTCTGTTGCTGGCAGCGGCCGGCATCGTGGCGTCCATCATCGGGGCGCTCTCGGTCAGGCCCAGGGATGTGAAAGTAACCAACTTCGAGCTGGAAGTAGCCCGGGCCCATCGCGCTATGAACACCGGTGTCTATGTATCAAATATCCTCATGATTATCGCGGCCTTCTTCATCATCAGGGCATTTACAGGGCAGCTGGACCTTTTCTGGGCGCTTATCTCCGGTCTCATTGCCGGTTTCCTGATATCAATATCGACGGAATACTTTACCTCGGCCGAACATTCCCCGACCAAGCGACTCGCCAAGGCATCGGAAAGCGGCTCGGCGGTGACCATTATCGATGGCTTCGCCACCGGGATGATGAGTACCGTAGTACCAGTCATTCTTGTAGCGGCGGCCACGGTACTGGCTTTCCTCTTCGGGGGCTTGTTGGGAATCGCCATTGCCGCCATGGGTATGCTGATCAACCTGGGTATGTTGCTGGCGATGGATTGCTACGGTCCCATCGCCGATAACGCCGCTGGTATCGCTGAGATGGCCGGGCTGGGCAAGGAAGTTCGCGAGCGCTGCGAAGCTCTGGACGCGGTCGGGAACACCACGGCGGCTCTGGGTAAGGGTTTCGCCATCGCTTCGGCGGCGCTGGCGGCACTGGCCTGGCTGGCAACCTATTTCGAGGTCGTCGACATGGAGGGTGGCATCGCCAGCCTGACCAACGTTAGCGTTATCGCCGGATTGTTCATCGGGGGTATGTTGACCTTCATTTTCAGTGCCCTGGCTATGCGGGGCGTTAGCGATGGAGGCTTTGCCATCGTCAACGAGGTCCGGCGTCAGTTCCATGAAATCAAGGGATTGATGGAGGGTGAGGCAAAACCGGATTACGTCAGCTGTGTGAACATCGCCACGGACCGGGCCTTGAAGTCAATGCTGCTACCCGGGCTGCTGGTAATCGCCGTGCCGCTTATTTTGGGCTTTACGCTGGGGCCAAAAAGCGTTGCCGGTCTCCTGGCCGGATCGTTGTTGACCGGGTTCTTGATGGCGGTGCTGATGGCCAATGCTGGCGGTGCCTGGGATAACGCCAAGAAATTCATCGAGGCGGGGGCTTACGGCGGCAAGGGCGGCGAGCCTCATAAAGCGGCTGTCTGTGGCGATACCGTAGGTGATCCCTTCAAGGATACGGCCGGGCCGTCATTGAACATCCTTATCAAGCTGGTCGGCAAGGTGGCCGTTATCTTCGGGCCTGTCTTCATGATACTGATAGAGTTTTAGAGTCGATATACTAGAGGAGTCGAGTTAGAGCAATGGGTGACATATTAAAAGAAAAAGTTGCCGTGGTGACCGGGTCCGGGCAGGGAGTGGGGAGGGCTATCGTCATCGGCCTGGCGTCGGAAGGGGCTAAGGAGGTCACCAACAACCGCAAGCCGGGCAGTACGGGAAGGTATTCAATCTGGGCGGGAACGGCATCGGCATGTATTCACAGCCGGAAATCTGTAAAAACATGATGAAGTTCGATACAAAGCCGTGAACGGTCGAGAAGATTATTCAGCAGGCGCTACGGGGCCTGTTCATGGGGTACCGCAGCATCGCCGAGAACCCGATGTGAAAGATATCATTCTGGCGCAGGCCGGAATCCGGGCACTTCCCTTCCTGGCCACCCCTCTGGATTCCAGCTTTCGCTGGAATGACAGTTTGTTCTATCTGTTCTAAAGCGGCGCGAAGATAAGCGTCTGAGGCTTTTCTTCCATTGTTTTAGCGAGTTCGGTAATCGTGCTGTAGTGCAGGCAGATCGCCTGGCAGTGTTTGACACAGGCTGTCGTCTCGCCGCGTTTAGTCCGGTCCGCGCAGAGGTCACAGAACCGGGTAATTATCGGCACGAAGGACACGTTGACATCATCCTTGTCGTTGCCCACCGTTACCAGCTCATCCACCCTGACGCCACAGACGCCGCCGGAGTAGTTGTGCTCCTGCTTGCAGGCGACCTCGCAGGCATGACACCCGGTACAGTAATCGTATTCTACTAATAAGCCGTTGCGGGGCATGGCTACTCCTTTCAGTCCCTGATTTTGACGACGCGGCAAAGGCTGGAGCGGTAGTCCGTTCCGCCGAAGCCGGACTTGCCCTGGTTGCCCATAGTGGTGAGGTTGTTGATGTTGTGTTCCCAGGTGCTGAAAAGTTTGGGCGCCTTGCCGTCGGTCTCCGGCAGCCACCAGCCGTGCGGAGCGGTGACAACTTTGGGATGGGACGTGGGGGTAATTTTGGCCTTCATCTTGATCTTACCGTGCGGATTTTCGATGTAGACCCATTCGCCGTTACTTACGCCGAGCTCTTCGGCTGTCTTGTCATTAATCTCACACATCGGATCGGGATCTAGCTCGCGGAGCCATGGTATCATGCGGTGCTCCGAGTGGAAAAAGACCGGCGAGCGGCGGCCCGTGGTCAGGATGAGTGGATATTCTTTAGCCAGATCGGGGGTTGCCGTCGGGCTTTCTTTCGGTTCTTCGTAGTAGGGTAGCGGGTCGAGGCCCCACTCCTCGTAGCGCTTGGAATAAAGCTCGACTTTGCCGGTGGGCGTATCGAAGCCGGGCTGGCCGTCGGCGCGGAGCAAGCCTTTTTCGTAGCGGTGGTAGGGACGGGTGGGGTGGCCTTCCGGGGGGAACTCCCAGCATCCCTTGGCCTTAAGCTTTTCGAAGTCGGTCTTGCCGTCCTTGAGGCGGTCGTCAATGAGCTCACGCACGGTATTGTATTTAATCGGGGTGGTAGCCAGCCGCTTGGCCAGGTCCAGGTTGATCTCCCAGTCCGATTTGCCCTCACCTATGGCGTCAATGGCCTTGACCGAGACCCCAAGGGGCTGCCACCAGGAGCGGAAGCTCTCTTTTTCGCAGATGCTCACGGCAGGGAGGAAAATATCCGCCAGCGCCATACTGGTGGGATTCTGGAAAAGGTCGACGACGACGATGAAGTCCAGCTTTTTCATGGCTTCGAGATGGCGTTTGGGGTCGGCCGCCTGCCCGCCGATGATGTTGGAGGTCTGAATCCAGGCGGCCTTGACCGGGTAAGGATTACCGGTCTCCATCTGCTCGAGGAGTACATCCGGCTGCACCCAGCCGCGGAAGTTCTTGATCATGGGGTAATCGTTGGCGCCGATGCGCTTTTCGTTGAGCTTTTTAACGAGCTCTTCGCCGTAAAGCTTGGTAAGCTCGGCGGAGGAAAAGGGGTAGGTGGTGACGCCGTGGGAGTTGCGGGCGATGACGTTGCCGCCGGGATTATCGATGTTGCCGGTAATGGCCCACAGGTGGTTGATGGCCTGGGCGACGACGCTGCCGGCCGGCATGGCGTCCACCGGCTCGCCCCACTGGATGGCTGAGGGCTTGTTCTTGGCGAATAGACGGGCCGCCTTCCTGAGCAGGTCCGCCGGGACCCAGCTAATCTCCTCGACCTTTTCCGGAGGATACTCCTGGACGCGCGTCTTTAGTTCGTCGAAGCCGTAGCACCACTTCTCGACGAAATCTTTATCGTAGATGCCTTCGTTGATGATGACGTTGAGCATTCCCAGGGCGATGGCGCCGTCGGTGCCGGGGCGGAGCTGTAGATGCACGTCGGCGCGACTGGAAAACCAGGTGTGGCGTGGATCGATGACAATTAATCTGGAACCCCGGCGCATGCAGTCGATGACCCAGTGGCCGAAGAAGCCGTCATGACAGCCGGCGATGGGATTCTGTGCCCAGATGATGATGTACTTCGGAGGCTGCCACTCCGGTGAGTTATAGCGTTTTTCCAGGAATTGAGAGCAGTCCGCGACACAGTAGGAACCCTGGGTGGCGAACATGGCTCCCAGGCGTGGCGTGTAGCAAGCGTGGCCAGCCAGTCCCACCTGCACCCAGTTGGGACTGCCGTAGGCGTACATCAGGAATGTAATCGGCCCGCCGATATCGCGGCCGGTACCCTGGCAGAAGATGACCGATTCGGCGCCATGTTTCTCGCGGATTTCTTTTAATTTCGTTTCAATAGTATCGTAGGCCTCATCCCAGCCGATACGCTGCCAATTTCCCTCGCCGCGTTCCCCGACGCGTTTTAACGGGTACAGAACACGGTCCGGATGGTACATGTATTGAGGGATCGCCAGGCCCTTGGGACAGAGCCGCCCTTGGTTTTGGGGATGGTTGGGGTCTCCCTCCACGCGGGTAACCTGGCCGTCCTTTACATAAATCTGGCAGCCGCAGCCGCCGTGCGAACCGCATCCGGCCGACCACAACGTGGAAAGGACCACTTTTTCGTCGCCGTTAGACATGCGTGTCTCCTTTTATTAGCGTAGAAATAAACGTCAGACATTTTATCTTAGTAGGTTTTAAATGTGAGTGTCAAATTGAACGGCGTTGCAGCGAGTTAAATGCATATGCCACCTCTATAGCTCTCTCCTTTACTTGCCAACTCAATTTTTGATAAGATTAACATGGTCTGGTGGTGGGGTGGGGATTCCAGTCCGATTCAAAACGGCAAAGAAGAAGTTCAATATGGTACAGAGGAAAAATGCCGTGATCGTCGGCGGGGGCGTCAGCAAGTTCGGCAACCGCCAGGCGACACTTTTTGACATGGTTCAGGAGGCGGCGGTGGCCTGTCGCGAGGACATCCCGAGTCTCAAGCCCCTGGACATCGATGGCCTGATAATGTGTACCACCATGGCCGGCCGCCACTCCAACGCCCTGAACACGGCCCCGTTGGTGGCGCACCGGCTGGGTCTTCAGCCGACGGCCATCTGTACCCGGGTAGACACACTTTGCGCCGGCTCCAACACCGGCATCATCCTTGCCAAGGGCCTGATCGAGAGTGGTATCGCAAGTGCCGTTCTCGTAGCTGGTGGCGAAAAGGTCTTCATGCCGCAGCGCTGGGAGACCAACTATACCCAGCTCATGGTTAATGACCACGACTGGGACTCCGCTATGGGCGTGGGCGTGCCGCCGCCGTTCTTCGCCATGATCGCCCGTATGCACATGAAGCGCTATGGGACGACCAAGGAGCAGATGGCTTATATCTCCGTCACTAACTACGACTACGGCCATACCAATCCCAAGAGCCACTTCTTCCCGAAGCAGATCGATATGGAAGAGGCGATGTGCGCCCGTATTATCGCTGCTCCGTTCAGCCTTTACGACTGCTGCCCGCTCTCCGACGGTGCCTCGGCAGTACTCATCGCCTCCGAGGAAAAGGCCAAGGAACTCTCCGACCGCAAGCCGGTCTACGTTCGCGGTACAGGGCAGCACGCCGTCCACAGCATGACGGCCGGCTGGCCCGGCGAGACGCTCGCCGAGTGGCCCCACCTGAAAAAGGCCGGCGAGATAGCTTATGCCAACGCGAAAGTCACTCCCAAGGATATTGACGTCGCTCAGGTGCACGACTGCTTCACCATCTCTGAGATAATCGAGTGCGAAGAGCTCGGTTTCTGTAAGAAAGGTGAGGGCGGCGACTTCGTTGCCTCCGGTGCCATTAAACTTGACGGCGAAAAGCCCATCAACACCGATGGCGGCCTCATCGCTCACGGTCACCCATTCGGGGCTTCCGGTGCCCGCCAGTCGCTGGAGATCTGCCGGCAGCTCCAGGGCCGCGCTATTAACCAGGTCAAGGACCCCAAGATAGGTCTGGCCCATAACCTCAGCGGTACCTGCGCTCAGCATACTGTCGTCATCTACGGCACCGAGCCGGTCGACTGAAAAACGTTGGGCTTTTTTAAGGAGCTTGATATAATGGCTGATTTAGTTAAGTCTGAGATAGTCGGAACTCCTGCCTTAGAGGGTGCTTATATCGCCGAGATGGACCAGTGGCCTTTGGAGGCCCCGGAGCTTAACCGCATCTATCCCTTCTACGATAACCTGCGCCAGGGCCGCTTTACCACGACCAAATGTCAGGACTGCGGGCATGTTTCTTTCCCGCCCGGCGTTATTTGCCATAAGTGCTGGTCCGAGAACCTGGAGTGGATAGATCTCCCGATGAAGGCCAAGGTGGAATGTTTTACGGAGACCCAGGCCGGCGCCCCAGCCGGATTCCCCCCGCCTCTTATCCTCGCCTGGATAAGCTACCCGGAAGGCAGCCCTATCCGGCACCAGATAACACGTATCGTGAACTGCAAGGAGGGCGAGCTCAAAGAAGGAGATGAAGTCCGTATGGTTATCTTCGATGTGCCTTCCCATCCCCGGGATGTCAAGAAGGAGACCGAGGTGTGTGAGCGGGTTTACTACGCTTTCGAGCCAGTGAAATAGTAATCGTCATTCCCGCGGAAGCGGGAATCCAGGGAAAAAGTTGGGTCAAGATTCTGGATTCCCGATCAGGTCGGGAATGACGTTTTTATTGATCCGGAACGAAAGGGGCCGGAACTTATGAAAGATGTAAAGAACGTGGTGGTGCTGGGGGCGGGGGGTATGGGCGCCCAGATCGCCGCCCTGGCCGCCGAGGCCAACTATAACGTCAAGGTCAGGGATATTGAGGAGAAGTTCCTGGAACAAGGCCGACAGATTATCGAGGCGAACTATGATAGAAGGATAAGACGGGGCCGCCTGACGGAGGCTGCCAAGAAGGATTATATGAGCCGGCTGAAATTCCTGGTCGACATCAATGAGGCTGTTAAGGACGCCGATATCATCATCGAGGCCGTGCCCGAGATTATGGACTTGAAAAAGTCCGTCCTCAAAGAGGTCACGGCGCTCTGCCCGCAGGACTGCGTCTTCGCCACCAATACCTCGTCGCTGAGCATCTCCGAGATGTCCACAGCGGCCAAGCGCCCGGAGATGGTGGTCGGTACGCACTATTTCAATCCCCCTTCACGGATGACGCTGCTAGAGATCGTCCATGGCGAGAAAACCAGTAAGGAAGCCATTGGTATCGCTGAGAAAGTCGCCATTGCCATGGGCCGGGCCGTCGTCCACGTTAAGGACGTTCCCGGTTTTGTCGCCAACCGTATTTTCTGCAATATGTCCAACGAGGCTGACTGGGCGCTGGCCCAGGGCGAGGCTAAAAGCGCCTTCGAAGTGGATTCGGCCATCAAGTATAAGCTCGGTATGCCGATGGGCATGCTAGAGCTCCAGGACACCCTTGGTGGAGGCTCGATAGATACTCAGTTCCACGTCATGGAGTACTTCGGGGAAACGATGGGCAAGAGCTACGGCCCCGCCCCCATCCTGGCCAAGTTGTTCAAGGAGAAGAACTACGGCAAGAAGACCGGCAAGGGCTACTACGACTGGTCCGGCGAGGCTACCAACGAGATACCTATGAACGCCGGCTTCGCTTTCGACCCTATCCGCGTGCTGGCCACCGCCGTCAACGAGGCTGCCAAGCTCATCGAGACGGGCGCCACCACCCGCGAAGAGATCGACACGGCCGTGTTGCTCGGCCTCAACTACCCGCGGGGTATCCTGCGCATGGCCGACAGCACCGGCCTGGACAAAATCACCAACGAAATGGACAGGCTTTATAAGAAGTATAAAAGGGAGGACCGGTATAAGGTCTCCTCCGTCCTGACCAAGCTGGTAAAGCAGGGCAAACTGGGCCGTAAGACCGGGGAGGGGTTTTACTCCTACGGCCCCGGCGAATACGAGTTCGTCAAACTGGAGATCAACCGGGAGACCTGCGTCGCCAGGCTGATTCTTAACCGGCCCAACCGGGCCAACGCCTTCAACGCCGACTTCATGATCGAGATAAACAAGGCGCTCGGCGAGCTCGAGGCCGATAACGATGTCCGCTGCGTCGTCATTACCGGGGCGGGTGCCAACTTCTGCGGCGGCGCCGATTTCGCCGCCTTCGCCGCCGGGGAGGCGGACGCCGCCATGGCCTTCAGCGAGGCTCCTCACGAAGTATTTACCCGCATCGAGACATTTCCCAAACCGGTAGTAGCCGCCATCAACGGCCCGGCCATGGGCGGCGGTCTGGAGCTGGCACTCGCCTGTGATATCCGTATCATGAGCACGGCGGCGCAGATGAGATTGCCGGAGCTGACTCTGAGCATCATCCCCGGCGCCGGGGCCACCCAGCGCATCGGCCGGCTGATAGGCTGGGCGAGGGCCAAAGAGATGATACTGCTGTCCGACCCGGTCATGGCGGACAAGGCACTCGAATGGGGCCTGGTCAATTTCACGGCCGAACCGGCCAAATTCAACGGCCTCGTCGATGAGATTGCCGGGAAGCTGGCCGGCGGCCCGCCGCTGGCCCAGAAGTTGGCCAAGGGCCTGCTCTACTACGGCGCCCAGGCCGACCAGCGCGCGGCGCTTTTCCTGGAAGCGGCCATTTCCGGGGACATCGCCCTGACGGCGGACCTGAATGAGGGCATCACTTCCATGAGCTACCGCCGCTCGCCCAAGTTCACCGGTGAGTAAGTAAACAAAATCCCCCTTAGTCCCCCTTTGGCTTTGCCTTAAAAGTCTCCTTTTTAACAGACTTATGGGGCAACTGGCATTTCTGCCCTAAAAGTCAGTTTTGGACTTGTTTGCAAGATTCCAAAAAACTATAAAAAGCCACACCTGTAGAAATAGTAAGTGTACATGAAGTAAATATATTCGCCATAAAATTTATGTGATTGAATTCTTCAACAAAATTGTTTATATCCTCTCTTGTCTCGCTAGTACCTGTACTAACTCCACTAATAGAACCAATGACAATTCTCTTTGGCAAGGGGGAAACTCCTGTAGCGATAGTCTGGTAAACTGAAAATATTAACAAAACTCCAAATATGACAGTAATAGCAAGCCAAAATCTAGTAGGCTTTATCATTCAATAGTTCCTCCTAATTCAACCTCTTGACCTCTGGGGCATTTCGGTCTATCATCTAAATTATCTTCAATTAACTTGTTAGATAAGGGGGGGAAAAATGGCTGACTAATTTTCTGACGATTTAGTTGAAAGAGCATGGGCAAGGTCTGGAGGTAAATGTGAATGTGAGAGAACAACACACGGGCATACAGGAAAATGCAACAAGATGTTGCTAAAAAGTTATCGGGGTGATAGGGATAGCCAGTATGGATGGGAAGCTCATAGTAAAAGCGGTTTGCATTTAGACCTATTGTCAGATTGCGAAATCCTTTGTTGGAATCCCTGTCACAAAGCAACTCTTTAACTGAAGATACGCTTGCACTTCTTACAGTAGTACCTGTTGCCATATCCGGCTTTAATGACCTTATTGGGTTTGCCGCATTGAGGGCACCTAACTCTAGTATCAGATATTTTCTTCCCCATCTGTTTTCTACCCCTTCAAGCCCGTCCAATGAGTAAGCCCCCTCACGGGTGGGCACATTGTTTTTCCGCTGAGAAAAGCAAGCACCGATTTCCCGCTTGGGGGCACATGAAGTGCCCGCATCGGTGCGTATGCTTTTCTCAGCATCTCCGTTATAGCACGAAAAAGGGTAGAAAGCAATAGCCGTGTACATATACATTTGGTTTAACCAAAACTTCATTTAGTTACGACAATTTCTTTTGCATAGGAACTTAAAATCCAAGCAACGGCAGAAATAGCGACACCAATCCATAGTCCTTTATTATTGCCTAAATAGTAACCAACCAATGGAGAGGCAATACTCAATAGCACCATTATCGGGAAAATTACTTTATTGTACCTAACTGTGGCACTTCGGAACTCTAGCGATTCCAAATGCTTTACGGCATCTATCACTATCTTTTCTCTTTCATCCACTCCCGAATAAATGCGAATAGACAAATAAATTACAAACCAAAAAAAGATAATAATTCCTAACGGTTTCCATGTAAATATAAACAATAGAGCGGGTATGATGAGAAGGACAAATATAGTACTGAGTTTATAAGCTATCATCGCCGCCTTGTAACTAAATACTGGTCTACTGCCTATTACAAGTAGTATCAACCATCCTAATGGAATAAACAGCCATGAGACAATTGTATATATAAGGCTTGGTATTATAACGAAAAAGAATAGGAAAACGTATTGAAAACACTTTACTTTCATTTGTCTTGTTTTTTAACTAACCATCTAGGGGCTTCGTAATGCACTAAGCCGTTTTCTAATCGTATTTCATATTCGCCTGTTTCTTTATGGAAGTCAATAACTACACCTTCTTTCTCTATCTCCCTTTTACTGACTACTTTGTCGCCCATTTCAAATTTTCGTTTTGCCATAATAAATATCCTCCTTTATCGGAGTGGCTTCAACAAATTATGGGCATGTTATTTTAAATGGTCTTTTAACTTGGATAGATTGCGGGCATAAGTGCGGAGCAAACAGAGATTGGAAAATACATCTTCATTTGTAGGATTAATCCCAATAGGATGCCCAGCATCATTACGAGACATTCGTATGACTTGGAATATTCCATTTAACCATGTATCAAGCTCTCTAATATCAGAGGGCAAATCCATTCTTATTTCGTATAGTTGTTGATACAACAAATCAAATTGTGCTTTGAGGCTTTTACAAGAGGACAACTTACGTATAAAATTTACCTTCTTTTCGGGGTTTAATTTGCTTTGATATAGTTCGATAGTTGCTAGTATTTCATTTTCGGAACTCAAACCAAGCATAACCATACTTGCACGAAAATGACGTGATAGAAAGCAGTAAACGGATTCTTCAATGAATTGATAACTATTGGATTCAAGTGCGGGACTATTATCATGTAAATTCTTTAAAAAGCCGTAAGGGTCATATGGGCTTTCTTCGCCTGTTGCCAAGACTTGTGCCCCGTATATTGATAATTCAAAGAGTTGGTTATCTTCATCAATCATTTGTCTAGGCGTGAGGATGCCAAGCCCTACAAATCTCCATATAATATTCCTAATAGTGCTTTTATCTTCTTTAGGGAATAGGTCTCCAGCATATTGTGTATTTTCTTCACGCAAAGGTTCACGGGGAGTCCATAGCCCATCTCTAAATAAACGGAGAGCCACATGGCTATAGATATTGCGAGTTGTCAGTTGGTGGAGAAAAGATGGGTCATATATATTCCCAGCGAAAGGATTATACATGCTTTGTAAAACATCTAAAGTTAAATGTTGTAATATTCCGGTGTCCACACCATCTGCCTCCCTTTTATATTATCTATTACCTAAATTACTTCGATTCGGTTTGTAATAATAAGCGTTCAAACATATTGGCGTATTTTTTATAAAGTTCTCCGCTGAATACCCCTCAGCTTTGCTGGGGGGATGACAGCGGCCTTTTAGATGACATGGTGGTGGGGCTACTCCCTTACCCCTGATGCCCCCCAGCTTGCTGGGGGGTTATTCA
>DAOULX010000050.1:0-13718 GCA_034414775.1 Dehalococcoidales bacterium | reverse complement strand
CCTACCCTGGCGAATCCCTTTCACTCTGACACCTCCGTCTTTCTATTTTACTAGACTTTGGTGTGCGTTTTATCCATCCTACCCCAGCCACCGAAAAACACGCTCTATGGTGGTTCGAGCATTACGTTCACGGTAAGACATACATCGAACTTGTACGAGAAAATCCAAATACTGATGGAGAAAGTATAAAAAGGGCGGTATGGAAATTCTCCAAACTTCTTGATATAAAAATCAAGTAAAATATCGGGGGGCATTTTACAATTTAATAAGAAATCCACATATTTTTGCTTCTAAAGGTGATAGGCTCTAAATATCAGCCTGTCACCTTTCATTTTTATGTGCCAATGGATGTAATCGAAGCAGGAAGAAAAGGTGGACTCGCCGTACTCAGGAAATTGGGTCGAGAGTTCATACAGTGATATACTTTTTACTTCTTATATATAACTATCAGAATCAAGTATGTTATTATACAATATGTTTTGGTAACTCTTTAACTAACTCTTCTCTTGTTCGATTAAAAAATTCTGCTCCATCCGCTTTAAATGAAGGAAGTTCCCAAGTCATATCCCGTAATGCCTGTAAAATGGAAGGCATCAAAAGATAAGGTATAGATACAAATTGTAGTCCTTCTGGAAATAACTTCCTACGCCCCATTCCGTGGCTAAGACCCATAATCCCATAATTCACTTCCCCGCTTAAATATGGATATACAAAAATCCATGAGCACCCCAGTACGTTTGTAAATTTACTCGTCCATACATCTGCCGTTCTATAACTCGTGGCTCTGAGTAATATCTGTGTCTGGCTGGTATTGTTAGTGAAGATTATCAATACATCTGGGTCAAAAAAGAGCCTATTTAACGGGGAAAAGGTAATGTAGTTAATCAGACCCTTTTGTATTTTCGGGATCTGTGGATAAAGTCTGCTTCCGGAGCGAGGTTCTTCGAAAACCATTAAAGCAGCTGCAAATTCTCCACTTTGCATAATCGGTGAGGAATCTCCTAACCCAAGTTGCCAACTCCCACAAGTAATGTTGTTTTTATCAGCATAAAAAGTGTTTCCTTCCTGTGCCATTTTTAACATTTCGCATAAAGTCATTTTTCCACTAAACCGTTCAATTTGCTCTGGATGTTTGAATGTGAATTTAACAGCTATAGGTGTTATATTGAGGTTAAATTTATCAAATATTTCAAAATCTTTTTGTGTGAGACTCATTTAAAGCTCCTTTATTATTAATTATTTGGCTTTCTGATTTAATAGCCTTGCATAGAATATGGTAATGCTTTCTTCAATGTATAGCTGAATAAAAACGAAGTCAAGCCCCATTCCAACAAAATAGTAATGGCGTTGTTTTTTACATTCTGCCCAATTGATGTTTATCTTCCTATAATCGGGTTTCCTTTTCTAGCTACTCGATCTTCTCACTCTTCTGTTTCCAGAAAATATCTTCCCAGATATAATGGACGGCCAACATTGAGTATTCCCCGTATTGTCTCGCAATGTCATCCCGAATCTTATCTACCGATACCAACTCCTCTCCATAAAATAATCTTGAGTAGATTTTTTGTTGCCGTTGCCGATTCCGGTGAAAACGGCCACGATCCCGCTGCAAATCGGCCACCTGTCCGGTCAAATCGGCCATTCTCTGGAAAGGGTATTGAGTGGCACGTGGGTGACCATATTTTAGCTTACTTTATCATCGCTAGCAATCACCTCTTCCCCTCTCTTAGTCTCTGAAGTACCACCGGACCTGGTACGCATGGAGTTACCTCTGAGTTCTATCCGGTATGGCGTGCCCCCCAGAAACGATACCAGTTATAATCTCGTAGAAGGGAGTAGAAATGGCCAAGAAAGGGTACACGCCGGAACAGATCATCAACAAGCTTCGCGAAGCAGAAATCATGCTTAACCAGGGAGCCACCGTAGCGGTAGTCAGCAAGAAAATCGGGGTCAGCGACTCCACTTACTACCGGTGGCGGAAAGAGTACGGCGGGATGAGAATAGACCAGGCCCGCCGGCTCAAAGAGCCGGAGCAGGAGAACTCCCGATTAAAGAAGCTGGTAGCCGACCTGTCTCTGGATAATGCCATACTCAAAGAAGCCTCATGGGGAAACTCTTAAGCCCGTCCCGTAGACGCAAGATGGTATTGCAGGTATCTCATAAATTAGGCGTCTCGGAAAGGCGGGCATTGTGACCTGAGGCGGCAAAACAAGCTATTTCGACCTTGGTTAAACATTCTGGACTTTAGTGACTCCCAGTGCACTTTTTACTAGAATGTAAACTACAAACCAGTATTATCAACAAATGTTTTTAATCCTTCGACAGACTATGGTCATAGACTCTCGTAAGCTCTCTCAATCTCTCCGTGACCATAGGCGTAAGCACGTCCGAGGTGAACCGCCATTCCCAGTTACCTTGGCTCTTTCCCGGTAGGTTCATGCGGGCTTCTGTGCCCAGGCCAAGTACATCTTGCAGCGGGAATACGGCAATACTCGCTACAGAGCTTAAGGCAAGACGGATGAAATCCCAGTGTATCTCACTACCATTGGTACCTGTATATTTTAAAGCGTGTTTTCTTTCCTTCTCCACTTCCTCTTTTGTCTGAGTAGTCTGCGTCCCTGGCTCGGCGGTAAATCAGCCAACTGTGGTGTTATGGTCGTGAGTGGCCGTATACACCGCACAGTTCGTAATATGGTTATATGGGCGATATTCTGGAGCCTTTGGATCATTCCCGAAGGCCATTTGCAGGATTCGCATTCCGGTGATGCCTAACTGCTCCCGCAGGTTATCTACTTCCGGGGTGATAATGCCCAAATCTTCAGCTATCATCTGGACATCCCCTAAAGCATCCTTTACGGCGTTGAATAACGCTACAGCTGGGCCCTTCACCCATCTCCCATTCACAGCCGTCGGTTCCGTTGATGGAATCTCCCAGTAAGCCTGGAATCCCCTGAAGTGGTCGAGACGTACCATGTCAACCAAGGTGAAGTTAGTGCGGAAACGGTCAATCCACCAGCGATAACCCCTTTGTTTTATCATGTCCCACTTATAAATGGGATTCCCCCACCGTTGCCCCGTGGCACTGAAGTAATCAGGTGGAACGCCTGCAACTACTAACGGATTGCCCTGTTCATCCAGGTGGAACTGCTTTCTATGGGCCCATACTTCGGCACTATCATGGGCTACATATACGGGGAAAAGTGTTTCCAAGCAGCTTCAACATTCACGGCGCCGACTATGGAGTTCTCCACCGCCTCATCTTGTCAATCCTCGCAACAGATACAACTTCCACCATATCTGAGCAGTACTATTTTCAAAATATCGCACCTCCCTCACTCTTCTATAAATTTTATCATTTCAAAGTGAAAGGTTGAAATTGGTACGAAGAAGTATTACCCTGAAGGTGATTCTTCAAAACACCAAGCCGCAGACATGAAGAGGTACAAGACCCCTGGCTGGAAACTTGGTTGCAGAATATAACCAATACCGGCGATAGAATCCCCAACCGGCTCGATGCACTTTTCAAAAACTTTGCCAAGTGCCAGTGTTTCGAGATATCTTGAGATAATTGGACAGACCCAGGAAAGAAGAGCAGCCATGAACACAGCAACAACCATCGGTGCCACGTATCTGGGAAGGGATAGAACTCAGTTTTTGGTTTGGGCACCGTTTTCAGAGCGGTTGGAGTTACATATTATTGAGCCAAATGAGCGGCTAATCCCTTTAAAAAAATGCGGACATGGTTACTTCGAAACAATTGCAGAAGATGTACCGATGGGAAGTCTTTACTTTTTTCGCCTGGATGGAGAGTCAGAATATCCCGACCCCGCCTCAAGATCTCAGCCCCGGGGGGTTCATGGACCTTCCCAGGTAGTGAATCCGGATTTTCCCTGGGAAGATCGCCACTGGCACGGTCTACCGCTTGAAAAGTATATCATCTACGAGATTCATGCCGCCACTTTCACAGCTACAGGCACCTTTGATGCTATAGTGGAGCATCTTAAGAAGCTCAAGGAACTAGGCATAACCGCCTTAGAGCTTATGCCGGTCGCCCAATTCCCGGGGAGCCGCAACTGGGGCTATGATGGTGTCTATCCTTTCGCTGTACAGGACTCCTACGGCGGTCCGGAAGGCCTGAAACGTCTGGTGAATGCCTGTCATAAGACAGGTTTGGCGGTGGTAATGGATGTGGTCTACAATCACCTCGGCCCTGAAGGGAACCACCTGGCGAAGTTCGGGCCATACTTCACCGACAGATACCGTACTCCTTGGGGTGCTGCTCTTAATTTCGACGGGGCCCATAACGATGAGGTTCGCCGTTTCTTTATCGAAAATGCCCTCTATTGGATTACCGAGTTTCATATCGACGCTCTTCGGCTGGACGCGCTGCACGCCATATTGGATATTTCGGCTTACACATTTATAGAAGAATTGGCGTCCCCGGTACATCGTCGCGCGAAAGAACTGAAACGGAAGATATATCTTATCGGAGAAAGCGCTGCTAACAATGTTCGCCTGATCCAATCACAGAGGTCAGGAGGTTACGGGCTGGATGCCCAATGGAATGATGATTTTCACCACATCCTGCATGTCCTGCTGACCGGTGAAAAGAGCGGCTACTACCAGGATTACAGCGGCATACGCCAGATCGCTAAGGCTTTCGAGGAAGGCTTCGTCTATTCTGGAGAATATTCTCCTTACCGCCAGCATCGACACGGCACTTCATCCAAAGGTATTCCAGCCTATCGCTTCGTCGTCTTTTCCCAGAACCACGACCACGTAGGCAACCGGGCCCGGGGAGAGCGATTAAGCCAGCTGGTATCATTCGAAGCTTTAAAACTGGCTGCCGGCATCGTCATACTTTCTCCCTTCCTGCCGCTTCTGTTTATGGGGGAGGAATACGGGGAAACCGCTCCTTTCCCGTACTTCGTCAGCCATTCTGACCCGGCCCTTATCGACGCGGTGCGCCGGGGAAGACAGGCCGAATTCGCCTCTTTCAACTGGCAGGGTGAAATATTTGACCCCCAGGATGAAACCACGTTTTTAGCGGCCAAGCTTGATCACGGACTTTATACCAGAGAGCAACACAAGGTCTTATATGATTTCTATCACGAGCTTATCCGCCTGCGAAGGGGTAACGTTGTACTTGCAAACTTAAGTAAGAACAATATGGAAGTCCGGGCAGATGAAAACAACAAGACGCTCTACATCCGTCGCTGGCAAAGGGACAATGAAATCATCATGATGTATAATCTGAGCAATAACAAGGTCAGGATATGTCAGCCGATTTCCGCAGGAAAATGGCAAAAAGTACTGGACTCAACCGAGGTGCGATGGCTCGGGGATGGAGGGGCTATTCCCGGCACAGTACATTCCAACGGTGAAATCTCCTTGAACCTGGCACCTACATCATTCGTGCTTTTTCAAAGGGAGGATTAGATGAGCTTCAATTTCGGCCCAACCCTCATCGCCTGGATGGAGAAGTGCGCGCCTGACTGCTAGCAGGCAGTAATAGAATCTGATCGTCTTAGCCGGTAGAGGGAATTAACTGAAAATAAGGATTGCTAAATGACCGGTGAGGCGCGGGTACCGGTAGCTACTTACAGATTACAATTTCATCAAGGTTTTCGTTTTCAGGATGCCTTCGGGCTGGCACCTTATCTCAACCGCCTTGGTATTTCGGATATCTACGCATCACCTATTCTGAAAGCACGAAAGGGCAGTACCCATGGTTACGATGTCACTGACCCGACCAGCCTCAATCCTGAACTTGGAACCGATGCCAACTTCAATGCCCTGTCTGAAGAACTGGGAAAGCAGGGCATGGGATGGCTTCTTGATATCGTTCCCAACCACATGGCGGCAAGCCCGGAGAATCTCTGGTGGCAGGATGTGACAGAAAATGGGAAGGATTCGCGCTATGCCGATTTCTTTGATACAGGCTGGTTGGATTTCGGGAAGCAAAACGGCGAGGTACCGGCCTATCGGCGTTTCTTTGATATCGGTGACCTGGTTGGCATAAGGGTAGAAGATCCGGAGGTATTCGAGGCCACCCACAATTTAATTATTCGACTCATCGCCGAAGGGAGGATCTCCGGTCTGCGTATCGACCATATTGACGGGCTTTATAATCCTCAAGAGTATCTGCTGCGTTTGCAGCAATATATCTCTTCTCAAACACACAAAGAGAGGCCATTTTTTATAACGGTGGAGAAAATCCTCTCCGGAGACGAGGAACTTGCTAAAAACTGGCCGGTCTCTGGGACCACCGGCTACGACTACTCCAATATGCTAAATACCTTTTTTATGGATAGAGAGGGTATTAAAGACCTAAACAATATTTATTCTCAGTTCATTGATTCGCTGAAATCTTTTCGTGAAATAGTCTACGAGAAAAAGAAACAGGTCATGCTGGAGCTTTTCCACGGTGAGATAGATGCTTTGGGGCAGTGGCTGGCTCATCTATCGGGGGAAATGACTTCACAAGAAGAGAGCCAGGCACTTGTAGAATTGACTGCCTGCCTGCCGGTATACCGTACATACATCCAGACCAGGAATATATCTCCTCAAGATAGAAAATATCTGGAAAATGCCTTTCGGGAGGCCAGGCACCATGCTGCCATGCTGAAAGATGCGCTGGACTTCCTGGAACAAGTGCTCACGTTGAATTTGCCTGTTGAGTTTAGTCCGGAAGAAGAAAGACAACGGATAGATTTTGTTGCGCGTTGGCAGCAACTCACCGGCGCCATCATGGCTAAGGGATATGAGGACACGGCGCTTTATAACTATCACCGCCTGACTTCTCTTAACGAGGTCGGCGGCAATCCCGATACCACCGGTTTAACCACGGAAGACTTTCACAAATGGAACCTAAACAGAATGAGAAATTGGCCGCGAACACTTAATACTACGTCTACACATGATACCAAGCGCAGCGAAGACGTCCGGGCTCGAATCAGTGTTATCTCGGAAATCACTGATGAGTGGCGAGAACATCTCATGCGATGGCAAAAATTCAACGAAATAAAGAAACGGAAGCTGGGTAGGCTCCCGGTTCCCGAGCCGAATACAGAAATGCTCCTTTATCAGACCATGGTTGGCGCCTGGCCCCTTTCTAGTGACGAAGTACCCGAGTTTAAAGAGCGGCTGAAAGCCTATATGATTAAAGCCGCTAGAGAGGCAAAGGCCATTACCAGTTGGATAGAAATTAACCGGGAATACGAAGACTCCTTACTCCACTTCATAGATACAATTTTGAGAGATTCTGCCGAAAATGAGTTTCTCATAGATTTCCTGAAGTTTCAGGAAAAGATAGCATATTATGGAGCGTTGAACTCCATCTCCCAGTTAATGTTAAAGATAGCATCGCCAGGTGTACCAGACTTTTACCAGGGCCTGGAGTTATGGGACTTCAGCCTGGTTGATCCGGACAATCGCCGGCTGATTGACTATGAAAAACGCCAAAGACTTCTTGACAGCCTAATACAAAAAGAGGCGAACGAAGGACATCAGCATATTACCGAAATGCTGGCATCATGGAAGGATGGCCGGATCAAGCTATATATTACTTATAAAGCTTTGAATGTTCGCCGGACTCATCACGAGCTTTTTCAAAATGGCGACTATATTCCCTTGAATGTTGAAGGTATCAGGAAAGAGTGTGTTTGTGCCTTTGTCCGGCGTTATGGGGAGAAATGGATTTTGGTAGCCGTTCCCAGGTTCTTCACAAGACTAACCGCGGTAAACACGCCTCGATTTGGAAAACAAGTATGGGGTGATGATCGCATACTTCTTTCACAGGACGCACCACGGAATTGGGTCAACATATTTACCGGTGAGACCTTTTCCATAGGTGAAAGCACGACACTTGCCGGGTTGTTTCATGATTTCCCAATCGTAATGCTGACAAACTTGTAAGATTGTTCTTTGAATTTACTATCTCAAGAAGATTAAAAATCATAACGGTAATGTGAATATAAGGAAACAGGGATGACCCCAAAGTGGAATAGGGATAGCCTGAGACCTTCACCAAGCGACTCAATGGTTTCAAACTTAAATGGGGCCGGGCATTTGGATTTTTTCACACAAGAAAACAGTTCTTCAGTTCTAGCCATTCCCCGTCCTTGTTAAGCACGATAACCTTACTTTCCATTTCCCTCCTCTCATAAATTCACACTGCACTATACGAGAGACTGTCATCTTGACAGCATTTTATCGTGAATATTTTAATATCGTTAAAACATAACCAATATGATCAATTTTCGGCCTATTACTTTTATCCGCCAAATGCGCTGATACCAACGCTGATGGCCACAGCCCCAAAAATGGATGAAACCAGAACAAGAATAATAAAGAGCAAAAATTCCCAGGAAGCAAGGACTTTTCTTACCAGTTTTGACGGTAATGCTTCGGCGGCCGTCGCCATGGCTTCCTCGGCTTTTTTCAGGGCTTCACCGGCGGAATCGTAAGCCAGCTTGGCAGCGACACTGGCGGAACTAATAGCTTCGTCACCGGCGATATCGGCCGAACCTGCCTTCTTTCGAGCATCCGCGGCGGCTTCGAAACCTGCCGCGGCCAGCTTTTTTGCCTTTTCGCCTGCCTCCCCAACCTTTTCAGCAGCTTCACCCGATACCTTGCCGCCGGTCTCAATAGCTTTAATACCGGCTGCTTCGGCCTGTTCGGCTCTTCTCTGAGCTTCTTCGGCGGCCCGGTAAGCGGCCGCGGCCGCTCTTCTGGCTTCCCTGCCTATTTCATCGGCTATCCTGGCCGTTTCGATACTCGGGTTAGCCGAAGCTTCAGCGGCGGCGGCTTTCGCCGCCATCGTCTTTTCTTCGGCAAGCTGCGCGGCTTTTTCAGCCGAACGGATAGCTTTGCCGGCAGCCTCGGCGGCTGCCGTGCTGGTGGCTTCATCCTCCCGGGCAGTATCCTGGGTTACTTTCATCATTGCCTGAGCGGCGGCGCTGACAGCTTCATCACCGGCGGTATCCGCTGCTTCGGCTTTCTGTCGTGCAGCTTCAGCTGCCTCATATCCAGCGGCCGCTGCCGATTTGGCCCCTTTCCCCGCCTCACCGGCCTTTTTAGCGATTTCACCTGATACTTTGCCCGCAGCTTCGACAGCCTGACTACCAGCCGCCCCGGCCTGTTCGGCTCTTCTCTGAGCTTCTTCGGCGGCCCGGTAAGCGGCGGCAGCCGCCCTCCTGGCTTCTTGGGCGAGTTGTTCGGCCGCTTCGGCCGTTTCAACGCTCGGGTTGGCCAACGCTTCAGCGGCGGCTGCCTGGGCCGCCGCCGCCTTCTCTTCAGCCAGTTGCGCGGCTTTTTCTGCCGTTCGAATAGCCGCTCCAGCAGCTTCTGTGGAAGCAACACCGGTAACTCCGGCTTGCTGGGCGGACTCCGATGCTGTTTTTAACGCCGCCTGGTTGGCGGCGCTGATAGCGTCGTCACCGGCGATATCCGCCAACCCGGCCTTCTTTCTAACATCTTCAGCCACTTTGAAGCCGGCCGCCGCCGCTTCTTTGGCATCTATCCCGGCATCCTCGACTAACTCCGCGATTTTCCCTGATATCTTTTTGGCTGCCTCGATGGCTGCGTTACCGGATGCCTCAGCCTGCTCTGCCTTTCGTTGAACATCATCGGCGGCCCGGTAGGCTGCGGCAGCAACCCTTTTTGTCTCTCTACCTGTCTCATCAGCGTTTCTGGCCGTTTCCAGGCTCGGATTGACTAAAGCTTCCGAGGCGGCCCCGTTGGCTTCCTTAACGCTCTTTTCCGCCTGCTTGCCCGCCGCTTTGGCCGTCTCAATGGCCCTTTCGAGCTCCTCAATATCGGACCTGGCGGCTGCCTCAGCCATGACGGCCGCCTCCTCGGCGGTTTTTACAGCGGCCATAGCGGCTTCTTTATTCGATAGGTCGATCTCATCGGCTTTAGCCGCCGCTTCCTCCGCCGCGTACTTGGCTTCTCTGGCTGTTTCTTCAGCTTTAATAGCTGCCTGCTCCGCCCTGAGAGCGGCTTGCTCCGCGGATTCGGTTGCCGATTCCGCAGACTCCCGCGCCGCTGAGCTCGCTTCCTCAGCCCTGCGGGCGGCTTCATCAGCCGCCTCCCTGAAAGCAGCGGCAGAGCTTTGCGCCTCCTGATTGGCTTGTTCAGCTTTTATTGCCGCTTCGTCGGCGGCTTGCCTGGCCGCCCGGGCCGTCTCCTCGGCCCTGGTAGCGGCCTCGGCGGCGGCCCGGGTAGCACTTTCCGCCGCGGTCTCTCCGGCCCGGCGGGCTTCTTCGGCCCTTTTTTCCGCTTCACCGGAGGCTTTGGTGGCTGCTCCAGCCGATTCTCGGGCAGCTCCAGCGGCTTCCTCAGCCCTCCTGGCTGCCTCGGTAGCTGCCCTGATATTGGCCTCCATCTCATCCAGTATTTGAGGAAGCGGCTTGGTCATTATCCGGGGAGATTCTTCTGACACCATGGTCTTAGTCGATTTGTTACTTCCACGTTCCATATGCTTCGCCCTCCTTATATATCTTGCTGATACTTTTTAATATAGGGCGTATTTCCGCAAGGACTTTACACAGGGTACGGCAGACTATTAAATCATCCCTGCTTAAGAGTAATTGTAAGTCTAATCAATGTTTCCGGAAAAGTCAACAGCAGAAAAAGGGTGATCCCCGATTTCAATCCACAAGCTCTGAGAGGTGCTTCTCGGCGGGTATACCCGGTAAGCTAATCATACGACGTGTCCAAGGAGTTTCTATCAAATACCTCTAGTAAACCAGCAGAATTAGTATCAAGCCTGCCCCAACCAAGATTATACCAAGTACGAGAAGGATGTAGAGTAACTTCATGTTCATTGGCTACTCCTTTGCCCGACACTCCAGTTCTTTTACAGACACGAATTCTAGGTTTTACTCAATCGGAATTGTTTCACCGCACTTAGGGCAGGTAACAGTTGTCCTGTAATACGCCTGGAATTCAGCTACAGGGCTCCCCTCGCGAAATACGGCGTAACGAACAGTGATGTTTTCTCTCGCCATTGCCATCGCCTTGTTTTTGGCTTCTTCAAGCGTACCTTTAAAGTCGAGCGTGGTTTTTTGATTTGGATTATACCTTGTCTCGACGATTTCGTAGATAGCCGGTTGTATCATCCTCTGCCTCCTTCTCCGATAGCGGCTTCGTGATTTTGGTGCCGCTTAAAACGGTCGACAAGGAATTCTTCTGACTCAGGTAATAAAAGGCCGTGCAACGCGAGCAGAATGAGAAACGGCCACCAGCTCCTGAAGCTGTCTTAACTATAATCACGAGCTAACAGGTGGTATCACTTCTGGGGGCAGGTCACCTGGTCTGGAATAGGCCGGAGACGTCATATGACTACCATGGAGAAGGTCATGGTCCTGGCTTTGGTCAAGGCATCAAAGACAAGTAAGAGCCAGACTCTGGCTGAGTTGACATTGTCCCTGGAATATGTTATATAATAGACGCGTTTTTATGAGATGGGGAATAATATTCCGACCATCGGAATAATTCTTGTTATTTTGAATACAGTTGCCAAGTATATGATGTTTATACTGGCAGGCATCTAATATGATAAGAAAAGGAAGGAGGTAAAAGATAGGACATTAACAACAAGAAGAAGCCATAATAGGGAAGCAGAACAAAGCTCAATAACCCTTAAAGTGTCACTTAATTGTAGATCCTGATTAGCACATTTCCTCCAACTACATACATTTGTTATCAAAATAATAGGAGGGTACAATGAAAAATAAGAATCTACTTAAGTCGAGCGGTAGCTACATTTTCTGTATAATTGTATTATTCATTGTATTATCATTCACAGCTTGTGCAGAATCAACTACACCAACACCAGCCCCGGCACCAACACCAACACCAACCCCAACACCAGCACCACCGGCAGTTGAACCTATTCTGCTTAAGTTTGCTATGGACTTTTCACCTCAGAGTCCAACAGCTGCAGCTTTTACTTGGTGGGGAGACCAAGTTGCGGAGCGTAGCGGGGGAAAGGTAAAGTTTGAATACTATCCCGGCGGCGTCTTATTTAAAGCGTTTGAAACCCTGGATGCCGTCCCTGGTAGAATTGCTGACATTTCTAATTTTGTACCCTCCGTTATGCAGGCTCGCTTTCCATTGACTGCTGGTATGCTCTCCTTTCTAGACCCAGGCTTTCCTGTGACTGTGGAAGGCGGAGTTGCCGCTGGCAAAGCCTGTATGACGCTTTATGAGGAATTTCCAGAAGTTCGTGCGGAATGGGAAGGCTGGTGCAAGTTCATATTTATGGATTATAACGTTACACTCTCGACGTTATTGAGTAACAAGGAAATACGTGTTCCAAGTGACATAGCCGGTCTAAAATTTGGCGGGACATTAGGCAGAAAAGAGGAAATTGTTAAGCATTATGGCGGCGCTTCTGTCCACGTGATTCCACCTGAGATATACATGTCAATGGACAGAGGAGTAATTGACGTAGCGTTTGCAAATTGGTCTATAGTTAAGGACCACAAGTTGTGGGAAGTGGCAAAATATAGCTTGGTTGGCAATTTTGGTTCTTTTGGCGACGTTGTCGTTATGAATGTAGAAGCCTGGAATGAATTGCCACCTGATGTTCAAAAGTTAATGATTGACGTGTCGGAGGAGATGTTGCCCATGCTGACAGAGCTATTCCTGGCTAATGCCAAGGAAGGACAAGACGCCTTTGTTGCAGCGGGTGGTACCATTGTCACGCCGACGACAGAGGAATGGGACCAGTGGCAAAAAGATTTAGATGAACTCGTGTTTCCAGACTGGTTAAATGCCGCAGTAGAAATATCGGGTCTATCGCAAGAGCGTGCAGAAGTAATATTTAATAGGTGGAAGCAACTCCAAACTGAAGCCTGGAAGTAGACTTTACCAGATAAGTGCCTTGAGAAAATTTAAGGAATAGTTTTTGGCTTTTGCTTTATAAAAAGCCGGAGGAGGAATATTTAATTCGCATAAATAGGTAAGATTACTTTTGAAAAGATTATTGAATTGCATTGAAACAGGCTTAAATTCAGTTAGCCGCAGCATGTCAATTGTTGCCGCCTATGTCTTGTTTATCATGATGATGCTTACGGTAGCTGATGTCTTGGCACGGTATTTTTTTGTCCGCTCGATAACAGGCGTCTACGAACTTGTTGGCTTTCTGTTAATTTGCGCGATGACCTGGGGAATGGCATACTGTCAAATTCAAAAACGCCATATCAGAGTCACTTTTCTTCTTGAGCGATTCTCACAAAAAACTGTTGCCATTATCAATATTCTGGTGTGGTTTGCTGGTTTCTGTCTTATGTCTGTGATGTTCTGGCAAGTAGCCGTGCTGGCCAAGAGGTATTTTTTAAACGGGGCTGTGTCTGACAAACTGTTAATACCTTTTTTCCCTTGGATAGTATTATTAGCTATCGGTATTGTGATGTTGGCATTGATCTTTATTAAGGATTTAGTTCACAGTTTCATCTCACTGCGTAGTAAGTAGAGAATGAAAGCATGAGCCCAACTGAGATTGGATTAATACTACTAGCTCTTCTGATACTCATCGTATTACTAGGCATACATGTGGGTATCGCCATGCTTCTTTTAGGCGCTATTGGTGTTGCCCTAATAGGGGGTCTTCAGCCTGCGTTATCAAGTTTGGCTGTTATCACTTGGGCCAGATTGAGCGAGTACGTCTTTGCTGTAATTCCGCTTTTTCTGCTAATGGGCTATTTTGT